>NZ_LXKR01000028.1:186-578539 GCF_001692375.1 Serratia sp. 14-2641
GAGATGTGTATAAGAGACTGTGAATGACAGGTGGGCTCGGAGATGTGTATAAGAGACAGACACACCTCTAATCATCACACAATTTGTTGGTTTTTTGCGCCAAATCATAACCACAAAACAGCTAGGGATTACAATTTCACAACAGGTGTAAATGACAATTAATCGTAAATGTAATTCCAAAACCGTCATCACGGGATATTTATCACCCAATAGGAATATTTACAAAACATTGAAAAAAGAAGATTCCTAAACAAAACCTAAATAAGATGTCGATCTGCAAAAAATAGCCAACACCATAATGCGGAAAATGATTCAGATCATAACCAGGAATCATCTCAATCCGTACCATCATCGGCATCATCCCACCGCGGGTGCTGATTATCTGTTACCGATCACCTTAGCCGGGAAATCATTAGCGTTGATTGATTAGCCATAGCCAAAAACCGGGCCGACGGCATCAACTGAAGATAATTTACTCACATTGGCAAACGGCATACTAAGCTTGAAGAGTCTACGAGTGGTTGAAACTGAAGGAAACAATATGGGTTGCGCACGCCCGCTAGTGGGTAAGGGGAATAGCGCCGGGAGTGCGTGAAATCCGAGGCGGTTGTGTCCTACGGTCACAGTAGCAAGATTAAGTTCCCGCAGCAGCGAGAACAAAGGCCGGAGCTGGCCTAGACGAGCGGTAAGACGTGATGCATATGGTCAACGAGTTAACTCATCGCTCCCCCTAAAATCCGATCCTAAGAGATTGCATCGTGAATATAAAACTGGTTGCCGTTGTGCTTTGCACACTTTTTCTTACTGCCTGTGACAGAGAGACGCCTGAAGAACCCACAAGCGTCCGTCCGGTGAACATTTTTGAAGTTAGCAACAGTGCCCAGCAAGGAGTACGCATCTTCCCTGCCAGGATTATCGCGGGTGACCGTACCGACCTGGCCTTTAAGCGCCCAGGGCAACTGCAGCAATTGCTGGTACGAGAAGGGGAACGAGTCAACCAGGGGCAAGTGATTGCCGAGCTAAACAGTAATGACGCACGCCTGCGGCTACGTGATCGGCAGGCCACATTCGATCTGGCGCAGGCTCAGTTCAATCGTTTCGCCACCCTGAGTGCCCGCAATGTTATTCCCCGTGCCGAACTGGATGTTCATCGCGCAGCGCGTGACTCGGCACAGGCCGCCTTGAAGTTGGCCAGGGAAGAAGTGAGCGATATGCAAATCCGTGCCCCCTTTACCGGTGTGATTGCCACGCTCACTGCCCGTAACTATCAAGTGATCCCGGCAGGCCAACCGATAGCGACCCTGAACTCGCTGGATTCGCTGGATGTAGTCTTCAGCATCCCCGAAAATCTGTTCATTGTGATTGATGAAAACAATGCACAGTACCAACCTATTGTTCTGTTGAACAACTTGCCAGGCCGCGAGTTTACCGCTCGCTATAAAGAACACACCACCAATACCACAGCGGGCTCATTGACCTATCAAATGACCCTGACCATGCCGCGCCCACAAGACCTGCCACTACTCTCGGGAATGAGCGGCAGCGTGAAAATCAATCTCGGTAATCTGGCCGGGGCTTCGCAGAAGGCCAATGTCATTGTGCCCGTAGAAGCGATATTTAACCCAGATAACAGCCCACGCAATCAGCCCCATGTGTGGGTGATCAAGGAACGTGATGGCAAACTGTTTGTGGAATCTCGTCAGGTTGAAACCGGACAACTGACCGCGAACGGAATACAGATCGTCTCCGGTCTGGCCGATGGTGAACGGATTGTCGCCGCCGGTACTCGCGAACTGCGCCCAAATCAAGAAGTGCGCGCCTGGGTCCGTGAGCGAGGTCTGTAATGAAACTGACAGAGAACTTTATCAACAACGGCACCCGAATCTGGCTGGCGATCCTGCTGCTAGGTATTGGCGGCGTGCTGGCGTTTCTCAACATCGGCAGGCTGGAGGATCCGGCCTTTACCATCAAGACTGCGGTGGTGGTCACCCGCTATGACGGCGCTTCGGCCCAGCAGGTGGAGGAAGAAGTCACCCTGCCACTGGAAAATGCCATTCAGCAACTGCCTTATATCGACAACGTTACCTCCATCTCCAGCGTGGGGCTGTCGCAGATCACCATTAATATCCGTGCCGAATACGGTGCCGCTGAACTGCCGCAAATCTGGGATGTGTTGCGCCGGCGCATTGGCGATGCCGCGATACGGTTACCGCCCGGTGCCAGCCCTCCGATAGTGAACGATGATTTTGGCGATGTGTACGGCTTCTTCTTCTCGCTATATGGCGATGGCTTTAGCAATCAGGAGCTGCGCAACTTTGCCGAGCTGCTACGCCGTGAGTTAGTGGTGGTGCCGGGCGTAGGTAAGGTGGGGATTGTCGGGGTGATCCCGGAAGAGGTGCAGATTGAGATTTCCCGCGCCCAGATGACTGCCGCCAATATTATCCCACAGCGGCTTTACGATCTGTTGAGCCGGCAGAACGTGGTATCCAACGCCGGGGATCTGTTGGTGGGCAGCGAGTCGATCAGGCTGCATCCCACCGGGGAATTTGCCAGCGTGCAAGAATTGGGGAACCTGCTGATTAGCGAGCCAGGCAGCCCGCGCAGCGTTTACCTGCGCGATATCGCCACTATCAGCCAGGGCGTAACCCACTCTCCCAATAATATCTACCGTGCCAACGGGCGGCCTGCGCTCTCCATCGGCGTATCCTTTGCCCCGAATGTGAACGTGATTGTGGTGGGCGAGGCGGTCAAGGCCCGGTTGGCCCAACTGCAAGCAGAACGCCCCGCCGGGATGGATATCAGCGTTTTCTACGATCAGTCCCATGAAGTAGAAGGCGCGGTGAACGGCTTTATCATGAACTTCTTGCTGGCGCTGCTGATCGTGGTCGGCACCCTGCTGATCTTTATGGGGGTGCGTAGCGGGCTGGTGATCGCCGCCTCGCTGGCGCTGAACGTGCTTGGCACCCTGCTGATCATGAAGTTGTTCAACATTGAGCTGCAGCGCGTTTCGCTCGGGGCGCTGGTGATCGCCTTAAGTATGTTGGTGGATAACGCCATTGTGATCGTCGAGGGCGTGCTGGTTGGGCGGCAACAGGGTGAGAAGACCCTGCAGGCCATTAATAACGTGGTCAAACGCACCATGTTCCCGCTACTGGGGGCGACGGTGATTGCCATTCTGGCGTTTGCACCGATCGGCTTATCCAACGATGCCACCGGGGAATACTGTAAGTCACTGTTCCAGGTACTGCTGATTTCCCTGATGCTGAGCTGGTTCACCGCCTTGACCCTGACGCCGGTATTCACCAAATGGGCGTTTGAAAAACAGAAAATGGCCGAGCCAAAACCCGATGAGCCGGTCAAATCCCCTTATGATGGTTGGCTGTTCCGCGTCTATCGCAATCTGTTGGGCAAACTGCTGCGCCAGCGCACCATTACGTTGGGGGTGCTGGCTGCGTTGATGGTCGTCTCGGTGATCGGCTTTGGCAACGTGCGCCAAAGCTTCTTCCCGCCGTCCAATACGCCGATCTTCTTCGTCGATCTCTGGCTGCCCTACGGCACCGATATCGCCTACACCGAAAAGATTGCAGCCCAGATCGAGCAGCATATCCAGGCGCAAGACGGCGTCAGCGATACCATGGTCACCATCGGCCAGGGGGCAATGCGCTTTATGCTCACCTACAACGCGCAGCGGCAATATTCCAACTATGCACAGATAATGGTACGAGCCAAACAGCTCAACCAGATCCCGGGTATGATCGGCCAAATAGAGGGCTACGTACGCAACAATTTCCCCCAGGTGAACGCCCAGGCCAAACGCATCATGTTCGGGCCATCGAATAACAGTTCCATTGAGGCGCGCTTTATCGGCCCGGATCCGAACGTCCTGCGAACGCTGGCGGCCAAGGCAGAAACCATCGCCAGCGCTGACCCCAATGCCGACGGCGTTATGCACGACTGGCAACAGCGCAGCAAGGTCATTCGTCCGCAGTTCTCGGATTATCTTGGCCGTGAATTAGGGGTGGATAAACGCGAAATCGACAGTGCGCTGCGCATGAGTTTTGGCGGGATAGCCGTTGGCCTATATCGTGATGGCACACGGTTAATGCCGATTGTGTTAAGAACGCCGGACTCGGAGCGGTTGAATGCCGAACGGTTGAACGACGTGATGATCTGGAGCCAGGCGCGGCAGGCGTTTATTCCCATCGACAACGTGGTCAACGGCTTTACTACCGAGTGGGAAGATCCTCTGATCATGCGCCGGGATCGCAAGCGTACCCTGACGGTTCAGGCCGATCCTAGCTCCCAAAGCGGTGAAACCTCTGCCGAACTGTTGCAACGCATCAAACCGGATATTGATGCCATCCCCTTACCGCGCGGCTATGAACTGAATTGGGGCGGCGACTATGAAAGCACCAAGGAAGCCCAGGCCGGGTTGTTCACCAGCCTGCCGGTGGCCTTTGTGATCATGTTCATCATCACCGTGCTGATGTTCAGCTCGCTGAAAAATGCCGTCGCGATCTGGCTGACCATTCCACTGGCCTTGATTGGGGTCACCGTGGGCTTCCTGCTAACCGGTATTCCGTTTGGCTTTATGGCGCTGATTGGCCTGTTGAGTTTAAGCGGCATGTTGATCCGTAACGGCATTGTGCTGGTAGAGGAGATCGGGTTACAGCGGCAGGAAAAACCGATCCTGGAAGCTATCATCGACGCTTCTACCTCGCGTTTGCGCCCTATCCTGCTGACGGCCTTTACCACCGTACTCGGTCTGGCCCCACTGCTTAGCGATGCTTTCTTCCAGAGCATGGCGGTGGTGATCATGTTCGGCCTGGGCTTCGCTACCGTGCTGACGTTGTTGGTGCTGCCGGTGATCTACAGCTGTATGAACTCCGATAAGCAAAAGGTCACACCGCAAACCGAGGGCTAAGACTGAAGTAAAGGCACTGCATAAGCCCGGTTGAATATTTGTATTCGATCGGGCTATTGCAAACGCGGGCATTGGTTTACTGTGTAGCCAGTTCAAAACCAAACAAGGAGAAGTGCAAAGTGATTAAAGAAACAATCTTGGGATGTTCGCTGCTGTTGGTCTCTGCCACAGCGTTGGCCGGGGGTTGTGACAGCCCGCGTACCCCTTATGACGTGACCTACTGCGCGGCATTGGAGATGGTGCAGTTGGATCAAGAAATCAATGTGCAATACAAAAAGGTGATGGGGCTGCTGACTCAGCCGCAGAAGCAGACGCTGAAGCAGTCGCAGATCGAATGGCTGAAAAATCGGGACAGTCAATGTAGCGACGACTCCATGATCAATGTCGCTTGCTCAAACAAGACCATGCAAAGCCGTATCGATTTTCTGAAAAGCGTAGAGCGGGAATGCAAGAGTACCGGCTGTGACAGCAAAAAACTGGCTCAACAGCAATAATAGTATCGGGGCGCCTATGCTGCGCCCCGACTAAAAAATCACTATTTGGTTAACGCGATAATGCCCAATGTCAGGCCAGCCACCGCTGCCGCCCCGCCTGCAATCGCCCCAGCGGTTTCCCAGTTATCCTGGGTGGTGCCTTTCATACAGGTATTGGTATGAACCAGACGGCCTTGGTCATCATAGACCGGTACGCAAGGCGACTCGGTAGCACACCCGGACAGTAAAACGGCCAGCAGGCCCGCAGCAATAAACTTACTCATACTCACACCTCGGCGTTCAACAGCCAAAAAAACATCAAATGAATGAAAATCGCGCCACTGTACCACCGATGCCTATAGCGATGGATCCGAAATAGTCGCAAAATGTGTGGGGGTGAAACAATTAGATTAGGGCTGGTGATGGTAAAGTTGGTTCATGCTTTATCGCGCTACCTTCAATGGATAACGGACACAGTATGAAAAAATGAGTAGATGAAGGAGTTCAGCATTCCCCCCTTCACACCACTAGCGCTGTTGATATTTTCTGATGGCAGGCTTGAGCAAACCACCAAACACATTGACCAGCAAGCCCACGATGATAACCAATGCACCGATCATTTGTTGCAATGATAGCCTTTCGTCTAATAGCCATGCGGCAGAGAGAATACCGATAACCGGCACCAGCAGCGTCAACGGAGCAACGCGCCAGGTTTCGTAACGGCTCAACAGGTTACCCCAGATGCCATAACCCATAATGGTGGCAACAAACGCCAGATAGATCAGCGCTAGAATAGTTTCGCCTTGAATATGCACCAGGCTGTCAATCAACTGAGTTTTCCCCTCAAACAGCCATGAGCATATGAAGAACAGCACCACTGGTACGGGCGTGCTCCACACCACCAGTGACATGATCGGCACATTGCGATCGCGCATAATCACCTTATTAGTGATATTCCCCAGTCCCCAGGATAACGCTGCGGCCAGCGTCAACATCATGGTGGTCAACGTGATGCCTGCCGTCGTTTGCCCAGCCATGCCCGCACTAGCCAGCATAAACATGCCAACGGTGGCAATCATAATCCCGGCAATATGGTTCCACTTCAGCTTTTCGGCCAGCAGCAGCGCGCCGAGCAAAATGGTAAAGAAAGCCTGAGCCTGCAACACCAGTGATGCCAAGCCCGCAGGCATGCCAAGCTTGATCGCCATAAACAGGAAAGCGAACTGACCAAAGCTGATGGTGATACCGTACGCCAGCATCCAGCGAAGCGGGATCTTCGGTGGTTTGACAAACAGGATGGCAGGGAACATGACTAACGCAAAACGCAGGCCTGCCAATAAAAACGGTGGCATGCCATACAGCCCAACTTTAATCACCACAAAGTTCAGCCCCCAGGCTACCACCACGAACAGCGCCAATAACCTATCCTTCACTGACATCATGCATTCCTTTTATTTCCCGTAGAGAGGCTGCGACTTGTCAGGCCAGCGGCCACAGTATCAAGACGATTTATTGTTTATAGCCGAAATGTTAGCATTAACGGGCGGCATAAGATGCTGCTGCACCACCTCTCGTATTATCGCGGCTGCTGAACCCCGATAACACCGATGAGGCATTAACATGACTGACATACGTGGCCGGGCCTGGCGCCTGGTTAACAACAAACGCAACAAACACCGTGAGATGGGGGATTTTCAACCCAAGTTCACCAAAGAGAAGCAATGGAAAATGCTCTACACCCGCTCACATAAAATAACGCGAGCGAGTCAATTAGGCATAGAGTATCCGCAGATATCCCGCGCCGTAGCCCGGCGTAACGCACTCGATGAGATCGAATAACCATGAATGTGCTGTTTGTCTGTAGCCGTAATCAATGGCGCAGCCCTACCGCAGAACGCATCTGGCAACGGACTCCCGGCCTGACCGCAAGGTCGGCCGGGACCAGCCGTCATGCCATAAAAACGGTGACACCGGAGTTATTGCACTGGGCAGATATGATTTTTGTCATGGAGCAAAAACACAAAAACCGGCTGGTGGCCGAGTATCGCCGCCTGTTGGAACATAAACCGCTGCATGTTCTCGATATACCTGATGACTACCAATATATGGACCCCGAACTTATCACTCTACTAGAGCAATCTACTGAGCCATTCCTGTTGCCTTTCATCCTGAAATAATCTTCTAGGGTACATGTCCCCGTAAGTGGTGGATGCCAGTAAACGCTCTCTGCTCATCCAGATTAACTTTTCCTGAATTCCAGGTTCAACGTACTAATAATCAATAGGATAACGTCATCGTAACGGTATCTTTATAGCTCCCCGCCGGCACATTCTGTTGTGATGGATCGGTAGCATAGAAGACTCTCAATTTTTGCTCTTTGCCATTACCCTCCCCCGCGGCTTGATTTGCATCCCATACCTGAGTATGTAATTCATCTTTATACATCTGGTAACGTAAAAAAGTATCCGAGGTCTGTGATTTCATCTGGTGCCAACCAATGCTGTCGTTCTCCCCCTGAAAGCTAATGGTATAGGGGGTCGTGTTAGTACAACGCAGGGTAATATCTTGCGTTTGCGTCAGCTCCGATGAAAAGGCACCATCAAAATGCACATCTGGGGTATTGATAATGCGGCAGTCGTCTTTCAGCGTTGCCGCCAAGGTAACCGTCGGGTTGTTATTACCACCAATGTTAATATCAGGACTCCACCAGCGGCCAGAGGCCACCTGCCCGTCGAGACGAAGAGTAATTTTATCAGAGTAAGCTCCTGGTATAGGAGGCGATAAGGAAATCTTTTTCGGATCGGTGGTGATATGCACATGCGCAACGTAAACATATGGCCCTTTGGGGATAGGGAATACACGACCTTTACCGCACGTTCCCTTTATTGCACAATCATCAGGCATTTCTCCATCGGTGACTTTCTGAAAAATCTGCGGCATCAGAGAAGGAACAGATGCATCCGTTCCCCAATTGTAGGTTAATTTTTTATTCACCGTATCGACGCAAAGCAGATTGGACCCATGATTACCAAGGCAAAAGACAAAGGGCAATAAACTTTGGTTCGCCTGATTTGCCGACATGGCCAGAAAAGAAGTCGCGCTATTATGCTGCTGCTCTACCACTAACCCCATATGCTGAGCATCTCCGCTGGTTATATCGGGCGCTTCATAGCACCAGACATGAACCGCTTGGCTGTAATCCTGCGGGGTATCGGCCAGATCCAACGGAGAAACTGCCCCACCCGCAGTGAAATCGACTACCTCATCCGTCCAGCTAATATCACAGATCCTAGACCAGTTTAGGGTAACAGCCCAAGTCGAAGGCACAAAAGTCAGGCTAAGCACCAGCAAAAGAAAATGCAGGGTTATCGTGCGCATGTCGCTACCTCAATGCCGTGTTTATTTTCTGCTGAAAGCTGGAAGGAACACCGTTTTTGTCCGTCCGAAACCAGCGTGTAAGTCTCGGTCACCCGCGGCCTTTTCATTGAAACCAAGTCACCATTACCCAACAGCGCGACGGTATGGTGATGTTGATCCTGGATCTCGCTTCCTGATGTTAAAGTCACTCCACGTGGCGGAACAAGGCGCAGCAATACTTGGTCATTCAAGTTTTGTAGGGAAAATTTCGCGCTGTAACCCGAGTTTTCCGGCACAAAGAAACTCTTTCTCACGTCAGTGACATTGACATCTTCAGGCAAATAGGAAGGATCGATCGTGACCAGATTTTTTTCATAGGGGACGACGTCACTGATAAAACCAATCCCCTGATTATTCGTTTTGCCTTTCAAGGCTCCATCCAGGTAATACGGGACCCCCTCTACGCCATAGGTGTCCACTTTGACAAACGCATTTCCCACCGTTTTGGTGAAAAAGACGCTTTTATCCATAAACACTACACTCCCCTGCAGCCCAACCCATGGCGTTAGATCCCTGTAACCGTATGCCCCACCACTGGCGATGAACGCTGGCATTTTCCAAGTGGCAGACATATCGCGATAGCCCATGTCGGCATTTCTCTCGCGGCTATAATTCAGATCCCAATCAACCCCTAGATCTGAACCGGAGTTATGCGTCAGTGAAACGACATTCGTACTGGCGTTACTGTTGCTCTGCATATTTTGTACACCGATTCGGGTATTACCGCCGAAAGGAAGTGATATCCCGAGCATAAAGTTATCCGCCCGGTCCTCAGAGAAGGCTTTACTGTAAGAAATCGACAGACTGAAAAGGTTGGCGACAAGGGTACTGTATGACAAATTGGCTATTTTATGCGTAATGCCAATATCATCGCGCTGATAAATAAACCCAGCCCCCAGGACGCCAGCCGAAGCGCCAAGTGCATAAGAAGCAAATATCTGATCCGAGGCTAATGCACTACCGTAATCAGAATCAAAACTGTCTAAATCCCGGTAGCCGCCGCTTGAGCGGATGTGACTGATGTTAATATTGGCGCGCTGAAATTGTTTGCTGTAACCAAGGTATTCTCTGGCACCTCGCCGCGAGTATTGCGCATCACTCATGGTGACCGTGGCATCAAGACGGCCCCAGCTATTCATATTGAACTGGAATCCGCCCCCCAGCATCTTCAACCCATCCGCACCCTCAATATGGGAAAGTGCGGTGAGGCGGTCGGTCATACCATAGCGATAAGAACCACTGAGGGCGATATTCTTGTATTGATCATCCTGCCAACCATAATTGTAGCGCAGCGCTCCAACTGAAAAATTGAAGTCGCTTAATCCAGGACGCAGCATGTCAGTCTGGATACTGTAAGGAATACGGCTAGAGACCTGCCGACCATTCGCATCGGTGGTCACTACCGTCATTGTTCCATCACCATTAATAAAAGGGATATTGTTGATAACATAAGCGCCAGGATCGACATGAGAACTGGCCGAACGATAGCCCTTCACAAAAAAGTCTAGCGAAGAGGGCGTCGAAGCTGTGCCTCTCAGACGCAGAGAGGGATAAGTGACAATATCGGGGCGCAGCGTGTAGTCCCGACGGAGCTGAATTCCCCCCATGTAGACACCACCAAAACCATTGCCCGAATCGGTTTGAATGTCACCAAGTATCAGCTTTTGTGCACTGTTGCGATTATTGAAAACCCAACTGGTATTCAGCCGCTTGAATCTGGAATAGCCGTGCCCCCCTTGATGGAGATTAATATACTGCCCGGAAAGATTCACGTAGCCAAAGTGATTAAAGTAGCGCCCGTTCATCCAGGAAGAGAAATAACCACTGTTACGAGGGTGCTCATCATAAATATCGTAATCAAAAACAAAACCTGGAGTTACATTCTCAGCGTAATAGGGGGAATTCCAGCGATCCGGGATTTTAACGAGCTGTAATGGTATCCAATCTGGAGGGATATCAATCGCCAGCTCCAGCGTTTTGGTATTATAAATGGCGGTGACACCGCTGATTTTTCTTATATCCACATAGTGATCTTTCACCTGATAGCCTGCGTAACGAATGTGTAGGCTGTCCAGAGTCTCTGTAGGCAGAGCAATCACACTGCCATTCATGATGACCCGCTCAGGAGAGGGCAAATGTTTCCCGTTTTCGCTAATATTGACCATAAAAATATGGTCCTGCCCTGCGTTGTTCTGGGTGGGAATAGTGTCAACGTAGGTTGCTGCATGAACCATCGTCGTCGGTATTATGATTAACAGACATACCGTAATCTTATTCATTATCATTTCGCTCTCGCTCTCAGCCAGGCGCAGGGGAAATTGCTGCTACTTATCTGGATGGATGAATTTCCAAAGCGCTTGCAGCAGCTGGAATTAAATGATCATGAGGGAGTACGAACGCCATTTTAGCATTTGGCAAAACATAGCTGACGGGAATATCCTGGTGATAACATGCTTTTTTTCCACATTTAAAATCAATGGAGGTGATTTTTACGTGTGTCTTATCATGATTCTCTATCCATAACGTATTTTTTTTAACAGACCAGATTAAATGATGTTTTTCTTTTGGTACACCGTCTGCACCAGGAAGAATAGCGGGTTGCAACTCTTGCCCATAGACAAACAGGGGGAGAATATATTGCATACGGATTTTTATATTGTTCTGTGTGCTCTTTTGATTTACATCAGGCGTCGGTAACTCGTCGATAATAACCTTTAAGTCATGCTCTTTGTCGCCTTGATTCTTGATACCATATATCCTTATCGGGATCTTTTTTTGTGGCGGGATAATGGTAAAAGCAGGTACCGTATAAACCTCATTTTGTTCTGCATACAAGTTCTTAGAGTCTGCCTGTTGCCAGTTCAATACCCTGACTTGCAGACTGACACTTTCACTACCTACGTTTTTTAACCAAAAAACGCTGTTCTTAGCACTACCAGTAAAAGAAATCGTGACCGGCCAGATTTCCATATTTGCTGCTGCAAAGCAATGAGTAGAAAATGCCAGCATGGCAAAAGAAAAAAGTAATTTATTCATGCGGTATTCCACCAAATAATTTATTTTGCATTTAGTAAGAGACAGTTATAGTTGCTGTGTCTGTATAATGACCTGGTATAAGTGGAGATGGAGGGTGATTTATTTCCACGTCAATTTCAATTTTGTTATTTAACTCATCGGGGGTGAATATAATGGGAGTTTCCCATTCAATCTTCTTTCCCTCTTTCACTGCAAAAATCTGATAGGGGATCAGTTGGTCATTTCCTCCATCCAATGCTAACGCTCGGTTACCCCTGCTTAAGGGATGCTGCCCACTATCAATACCAATGGTTGCGTTAGCACCAGGTGTACACTGCAGGTTAAAATAGGCTTGGCTGGAAACTGAGGATTGGCCAATCAATAGGTCAGGCAGATCCACAGAAAGTTTATTGCTCCCTATGAATCTGCAACCGTTATTAATAGTGGCCGTGACATCAAACTTCGCGCTGACTTGCTGGCCAGCCTTAGCCTGTACAGGGGAATTCATGGTGGATAACCCCAGCACCAGTATCAAGGATGTTGAAGACAATTTGATGCCCATGACCTTCAATTACCAGCTTATGGTTGCTTCAATGGTATCCGTATACTTCCCTGCCTGAGCATTTTGTGGGACAGTGGCCTTAGCATAAAGTGAGACATCGCCAGAACTGGTGATTTTTACTGGCTGATTCGGTTTGATAATACTGGTACCTTCTTGATCAATGGAAAGGGTATAGGGCATTTTCGTTGTATTATCTTCATTCAACATATTGTATGCGTCGTTATCACCCTGTTTCCCTGCATCTAAAATCAATGAAGGTTGCGCTCCCGCCGTACATTGAATATTAATTTTATCTTGTGCGTTTAGTTGAGAGCCTGCAGTTGCACCTGTATCAGGAAAAGCTAACGTCATCCATTGCTGGCCATCAGAAACGGTGGATAAATCACTGGGTTGCTGGGCAGATTTAACAACGCAGCCGGGTAATACATTCAAGGAAACTGAAATTTCACCAGAAATAGAGCTGCTATTTACACTCGCATTAGCCACGACAGAAATTGCCGCCCCCAGTATAAAACACAAGCTTCTTGCTTTGAAAAAATGACATTTCATTACAACCCCTTAAATATTAATTAAGAATTTTCGCAAAAGACTAAATCAATAACACTCGCAGTAAAACACGTTATTACCAATGAAAACTCCTCAATCGATCGTTTTTATCTATGTTACAGAATGGATATAAAAAACAACAATACCTTGTTTTAATTGCTATTTATAGGGAATAAGAAAATTTGTTGAAATCTTTAGTTTCATAAATAAAAACAGCCTTACATAAATATGTTTTTTTGATTTACACTTTGATATATCCCCTTACCAATTCCGTGATACAAAATAATTATCATCATTCAAAAAATGAAAGATAATTTTAATGAAAAATAAGACAAACATACAAAAATAGAGCTCAATAATAATTATCATTATTGAAGTGATAATGGGATCTATTAACTGAAGAAATTCATTATCATTACTGGTAATATTAAAAAATATGATCTGCCATCCGTGGACCAGTACAGCCCGACGTTGAACGGTTGAAGTAACTTGAAGACGAGAATGCGCAGCCCGAAGAGGCTGCTCGTACATGTCATATGAGATAAGGAGGTGCTATAAGTAGGTCTGGACTGAAAGCATGACAAACTAAAGTAGTGTTGATGCGTGATATGACCAGGGCATTGCAACGTTTCGCCTGCAAGATCGCCTGAGTTAAAACCCTGTTTAATCTATTTACATGTGAACATCAATAATAGATAAAAGTTCCTTTGTAGTATATGCAATATAATCTGGCTTAACTTTCCAGTGTTTAGGTTCAGAAAGACTATATGCTGCAGCTACTGAGATAACATTAACTCCGAGTTCGGATTGTATGTTACGAGCAAATTGCGTATCAGACTCATGGTCACCTATATACATAATTGAATGATTTTTAGTATGGCCAAAAATTGACTTTAAACATTTAACACCACCAAATGGATGTGGTTTTTGGTAATGATTTGGAACATCATCGTAACCAACAATAGCTTTAAAAAATTCAGACACCCCATTTATTTCAAGCACTCTACGGATATTTCCCTTTGAGTTTTGTGAGCAAATACCATGAGGGATATCTCTTGATTTAATTAAAACATCTTTAATACCATCAAAAAGCACAACTTTGGTTTTATTTTTATCTTGAAACTCTGCCCACAGGCTTCCGGCAATTAACATTTCTTCATGCGACAACCCATAGTAATCAATATATAGCTCTTGCCAATTTTTAGCTCTATGATTAGCGACATGGTATAACTCTTCACTCTGTAAGCATTTGGGCGAATTTTCTTTTGTCAAATGTGGCGCGACAATGGATAGAATCTCCTTAGTGATGGAAATATTTTTGGGGACGGTATTAACCAGTGTTCCATCATAATCCCAAAGTATTGCATCTACCTTCATTTAATCAATCTCTTACTCATAGTTAATCAAGCTCAATCATAGCATAAAATCATATGCCATTAAACATTACCCAACATTAAACCATGCCTAGAAAAATCACTCCCCCCAATCATCAAAGTGGATTACATGGAAGGTATTATTAAAATCACTTTTAATTTAAAGTAAACAATCATCATGGATTTTAAACTGCATTTGTGGCGCTGCTGCATTGATTATAAGTTAAACTATAGTGAGTAATGTAGCCAATTAGTAAGTAAGATGTGCATGATAATGATGCTGCTGTGTAACCTTTAAAAACAAAACAAATATAATACAATATGTTAGTGATACGCCATTTGTCATTACTTAGGTATATTGAACATCTTGGCTTCCATTTTTATTTTTTTCTTGATTTCCCTGTTTTGTTGAATGATAATTGACACAAAGGTAATGGTGCTCTACCTTCTCCGAACCGCCACTTATAATTAACCTATAAAGTGGATAATGGCGCCTGATATATTTTCGCTTATTCAAATAGGCTAACTTGTCAGGTATCGTCATGAAAAAATCAACAAAAACCTATTATTACTTGGTACACGTAGAGAATAAACCCTCTAAATCCATCCTTGCCTTTGTTTTACCCTGTATTTATTACCTCTCCTATTCCTCACGATCTGTAATTAGCAATAAAAAACATCATAAAATGTTTTTTAAAACAGTGAGTTATAAAAATACGCATATTTTGGACATTGCCATCATGAATAAATTTTTAAAAACCCTATTTTTAATAGGTACCATTCTTTTAGTTAACAATATGGTGAGCGCTTCTATGAGAGGAGTGTCAAACCATCATCCCACCCATACAAAAACCGCAATTAAAAGACTAGGTAGATTATCTTTTAGAGTATCAACAAATAGACGAAACCATTGTTTAGTTTGTTAATATTACCATTAGGCATTACATCATGGTGATATCAACAAAAAACATTTCCCACCATAGAACGTTTAGTTATATCTAAGGGGTGTATTTTGAAAACTAAAAAAACATGCTATGCTTTGCTTTTCCTCATTGCTCCACTATCTGCACTTGCAGGGCAAGAGTTATCTTTAAATTCTGGAGTTACTTATATAGAAGGTAATGATGCAGGTGGTCATATACAAATAGGGTATCAATATGGTTTTACAAAAAACCTGGGCATTTATACTGGCTATGCCTATGGACATGCTAGTCTAGCTGGCGATACAGCCCTAATTATTTCAGATGGTTACGCTCATCCTGAAAATATAACCTATCATACAATTCCGCTCGCCTTGCAAGCCACGCTGCCTTTGGGGCATCATTCACTCTATATTCGAGCAGGCACTAACCTTTATCATGAAGATAATACTATTGAGAGTAAAAACGGACTTGGCCTTTATGGCGCCGTTGGGTGGAAATATTATTTTGGTGATGAGCAAAATTGGAATATCGGCTTATCTTATCAACGGATGAAAATGCACAATTACAATGTAAACATAGGGACGTTTGATATAGGATATGGCTTTTAGTGATTAATCGTATATTATTCCATCACTGGAGCACACCCAATTCTACAGACAGCTTCTGTCCTCACGGTGAGGCCTTTTCGAAGGCCTCTGGACAGATGCCGCTGTGATAACGGTGGCGCCGGGTCCGGTTGTAGAGTACTTCAATGTAGTCGTGAAACGTAATTCAGAATAATAAAATCCTCCTAGAATTCAGAGTAGTGAAGCTTTAAACGATTTTCTGAATGTCAGGAAAAAAATGATCACGGTCAAAGTAGCCGGCATTTTTGTTGCACAGATTATAATTTTGCCCTATGCTTTTTTTCAAGGTGATGGTGTTCCACCTTTCCCAACCGCCGGACTGTCCAGTTCGGATGATGACGCCTGATATACATTTTTGCTTTTATCCTTAGGCACGTATGTCAGGTACACTTATGAAAAAAAATCATCTTTTACCTTTGATCTTTCTTGCGTCTGATTCCTCAGAGGAGACGCTGAAATGATCTATGTCTTTGGCCATCAGAATCCCGACAGCGACAGCATCTGCAGCGCGCTCATTACAGCAGACTGGCTGACAAATCTCGGCAAGCGCGCGACTCCTTTTAGGCTCGGTGACATTACACCTGAAACGGCATTTATTCTGCAGCAGGCCGGCGTAGCCCCTCCCCCCTTGCTCGACGAAGACCTCAGTGGCAAACAGGTATGGCTGGTCGACTTTACCGATCTGGAACAGGGCCCTTCCTCACTTGCCGACGGCAACATTGTAGGCATCATAGACCATCACCGGCTGGGCACCGTTATGACACAGGATCCTCCGGATGTTTGGATACGTTCCTACGGCTGCTGTGCCACGGTGATCTGGCAAATCCTTACCCTTGAAAATCCTCAGCCGATCTCTTCATCTCAGGCCATCCTGATGTTAGGAGCGATACTGAGTGATACTGTTGCGCTCACATCACCTACCACTACAGCTCAAGACATCGCTGCCGTGCAGTCATTATCCTCCATAAGCCAACTCAATTATGACTCTTTCGTGAAAGAGCTGCTGATCGCGAAAACAGATATAAGGGCGCAAACACCAGACTCACTTCTTAAGAAAGATGCCAAGCGCTACCGGATTAACGCCCAGTCGGTGCTGCTTTCTCAAATCGAAGTCGCAAGCATGTCAGCAGTAGATGCAATGCTCGCTGACCTACTTATCGCATTAACAAAAGAGTGTCAGTCCGGCGATTTTGACATTGCGATGTTGGCTGTCACGGACATCTTTAAGAAACACACAACGATATATTTCTCAGAAAATAATGCGCTCAATCTAACGTGTCTGTCTCTTCCAGGCATTATAAGCAGGAAAAAAGAGATACTGCCGTGGCTGACGGATACTCTCTCAACCTCCTCGAGGTAATCAATGCAAATGTATAAACATGCTCTGTTAATGCTCAGCGATGAAACCGACGGCCAGTTTCTGCTTCAAAGTGTCGCCAGGGGTTTTCATGAACAAGGGACGGTGATCACCCTTGGACACCTCACTTCAGATCTTCAAGAGTTAGACATTACCTCAGACTCTTTAACGAAAGACCGGCAGTCTGCTGAAATTATTGCGGCAAAAACAATGCTTAGTCGGTTAGTGAAGACAGTCAATTTTCCCGTGGATGTGAAAGAGATAGTGACGATCAGCCGCTTTAAAGACGTAGAGGCCTACGTCGCCGATGCGGGTGTAGATCTGGTCATTATGGGACATAAAAACAGACTTTTCGGGATGCTCTCTTCCCATTCAATTGAATTCGTCAACCATCTGACCATTGACGTGTTGATTAAGCATATTGCAACCAACTGATATTAGAGGTTTATATGAGCTTTATTATTGAAACAATCCATGCCCGTGAAATTCTGGACTCTCGGGGTAACCCAACCCTGGAAGTCGATGTTTCAACCCAATGCGGTACTGTTGCAAGAGCCTCCGTCCCCTCCGGAGCAAGTACCGGTTCGCGAGAGGCTATAGAGCGCCGCGATGGTGATAAAGCGCGCTTCGGCGGGAAAGGAGTCCTCAACGCGATCAAAAGCGTTAACACTGAGATTCATAACAGCCTTAAAGGGCATGATGTACGCGATCAGCGCGGCATCGATAACATTATGATTGCCCTGGATGGGACGGATAATAAAGCGCGCCTGGGGGCAAATGCTATTTTGGGCGTTTCATTGGCCGTATCACGGCTCGCCGCTCAACTATCTCATACGCCTTTGTACCGCTATCTTGGTGGGATTGGGGCAAATCTGCTGCCGGTGCCTTGCATGAATATCATCAATGGGGGCGTTCATGCCCGCGGTCAGGGGGCTGACTTTCAGGAATATATGATTGCGCCTTACGGTGCACCAACGTTCAGGGAGGCCATGCGTTGGGGTAGCGAAGTATATCAGTCGCTTCGTCAGGTTCTTCTTGAAATGGGCCTGTCGACCGGTGTGGGCGATGAAGGCGGTTTTGCCCCGGCAGTTTCTTCAAATCGTGAACCGCTGGAACTGATTGTCCTTGCCATAGAGAGAGCAGGGTTCCGCCCTAATGAAGATATCGTTATCTGTATGGACCCAGCCTCCAGTGAGTTTTATCGAAACGGAAAATATCATCTGCGTACGGAGAATGCCGAGCTGACCTCGCAGGAGATGGCGGACTACTACCAGATGCTGGTTAAAACCTTCCCGATTGTCCTTATTGAAGATGGCCTTGCGGAAGATGACTGGGCAGGATGGAAAATTCTGCATGATCGATTGGGAGATCAGATTGAACTGGTTGGTGACGATCTGTTTGTGACCAATGTGAAGTATATACAGCGCGGGATTGATGAAAATCTTGCGAATGCTGCATTGATTAAACTCAATCAGATTGGCTCCCTGAGTGAAACCTTTGATGCGGTTCAGCTCTGCTATGACAACAACTGGGGTGCCTTTATCTCACACCGCAGCGGAGAGACGATCGACAGCTTTATCGCCGATATGACAGTGGCCATGCGTGCAGGTCATCTCAAAACAGGAGCCCCGTGCCGGGGTGAGCGTATCGAAAAATACAACCAGCTCATGCGAATTGAGGATGAGTTGGGCTCGTCAGCACAGTTTGCAGGAAAGTCAGCCTTTAAATAACCTATTATGGCAATAACCCTGGCGAACCGCCGGGGTTATTAATGGATGTATATTTATTCTTTCTATGCTTACACCCGCGATGCAAAGCTTGATTGTCATAAACAGGAAAGCGAACTGACCAAAGCTACTGAACCCCGATAACACCGATGAGGCATTAACATGGCTGACATACGCGGCCGAACCTGACACCTTGCATCCTGCAATAATCTTGTCGGGCACATGCCCCCAGAAGCGGAGATTTCCCTTGCAGTGAGCCGTTTTATCATAAGCAGAAAATAGTCCCTGAGTCTGGTAATCTACCAGGCTTGAGTTCTTGGGTTTTAAGCCTTCCGCTAACTACCTATGGTACAGTAAGGCATCACGTCAGTGATTATGTGATTGATTATAGGGATATAAAAGTATGATTGCCGAACATACCGCGTTTTTCGCCAGCCCCTCCAAGCGATGTGATGATGTGTCTGCCATCGAGCGTAGAATAGCGACAAAGACGCTCTACTTATTGCTTTCTCCCGTTTTCACACTTGTTTTCATTGCATCTCTGGCTACGCCAACCCTATTTTTTATCGAGGGTGACACCTTTCTACTGGGTGTTTTATTTTTATTGTTCCTTCTCCCTCTGAATTATTTATTCTTTAAAAGAATTAGCGACAACTTAAAATTAAAGCATGGAGAGGTATACTTTAACGTCACCTCTGAAGGTGTTTTTTACACGCGATACAACGATCTTTCAGGCGGTGTAAGTCATTATCAGCTACTATGGCCAGAAGTCACTGGCTCGTTAGAGGACGGCACCAAGGCCACGATTGGCTTTCGTAATACGGGCTATAAAAACAACACTAAAAACCTGGTTATCTACACCGTAAACCAATCTGGTGAAACGAAAGAAAATTTAGTCCCGGTGCATGAAATAAAGAAATTCAAGTATTACTGGGATATTACACGTGCAATACTGATGCAGATTGCCTCGCTGCAACGGCCTGAGCTGGTGATTTCTGAGGAGGTTTTCTATGACTTCAATGTTAACCCCTCGACGTTTCAGTTTCAGAAGAAAAGCCTTCGAAGAAGGCTGGCAAACTTCGTTGGGATCACTACGTCACTTATCCTTATATGCGGGGCCTTGTATGGTGTATCTATAGGGCTTACAACGATTGAAATGAGTGGCTTCTGGTTTGCGATGTCTCTGGTGATTTTGTTTTTGGTTATGTTATTAATCATCGCGTTCACCGTGGTGATCTTTGGTCGCATCCCTTTCTTTAGGAATAGTTTTCCAACGTATACTTTGGTTGCGTACAGGGCTGAGTAAGAGCCATCTGGCGTTGCCATCAACGTGAGCGCTCCGTAGTATGGACCAGCTGATTTAAGGGATAGAGAACTTTTAAGGGGGTGGTAACCATGCGTTTTTTGGCTTTGCTTTGTTTTTCTCTCCTTTCGTTTGCTGCACTCCCACAGCCCGCATTGGCCATTGAAAATCCCAGTGCCTTTTTAGCACGGATTTATGCCACCTATAGCCATGATGATGTTTCAGTCGCATTCATTAGCCAAACGGGTCCGAAGCGCATTGCTTCAAAGAAATTCATCGCGGTGCTGGCAGAGGATCAGGCGCTAACCTTGCCGGGCGATATAGGCTATCTTGACGCTGACCCGATCTGCCAGTGTCAGGATTATCAGAACCTGGTGGTGAAGAATATCAATATTCTCTCTAACGATAATAAAAAATCGCATGCCACAGTCACCTTTCGCGCTTTTAGTGATAGCAACCTTACGACAACCACCGGGTTTGATTTAGTGGCTGAGAATGGGCAATGGTTTATTGACGATATTTTTGATACCAATCAGCAAAGTGTTCGTCATGCCATTGATGCAAATAATAAAGCCCTACGTATAAAAGGGGAAACATTGCCATAATCGCTAGTTGCCTTTGTCATTTGAGGGCTCATTGCGAACGCCTGACGCTATTGTGCCCTGCGCTTTTTCATCGCGCCATTGCTTGCGCAAAGAAAACATTTTCTCTAGGGCACGTCGTATGGTAGTTATCCAACCGGCCGGCCGTGGATCCGCCAACATGCTTAATGCACGTGCATAGTCAAGCACCAGCCCTGGTGTCCAGGCCATCGTTTTTGCTCGTTTACGTATTTGTACCGCCACCCATAATTCCGGCGTCGTGAGAATTTTACTCAACACCCACCAGTGACCACGTTGTCCCCATATTTTGCTCACTACACCTTCCAGCGCCGCTTCAAGACCCCGCGCCACACTGCTTGAGCAGTTACGATGCGTAAGATTATAAGTATTGTCTTCACGATAAACTTCCCAGAACCGTTTCAGACGTTCAGCATCGTAGTTTCTGATCCTCACACGCTGGGTTGAAGGACACCATGCACCTGACTCAGTCACATAATCCGGTTGGAATCTCCCTTCAACATTATTGTCTGCGGTTGCCCGTAGCAAGCGGGTAAATTGATCTGGCGACCGGTCAATATCGACCGCCGGATACAAACTGATATAAATACCTTCCGGAGATTCAAGTGCAGCATGGCCAGTGGAAATCACTCCGTTTTTATCCACCGCAGCAATATAACGATCAATAACAGGATGAGGCACCGTTGCACTCTTCGAGGATCCCACTGGAGTCCAGACATGTATGGTCAGTGCAGGTTCATCATCAGCCGGAGGGCCTTCCCATTCAGTTACCAAAGGCGTGGTTATTGCGCTACTGGCTTCCTCTGCGGCCTTATTACCCAAAACTGCTGGGTTGACCTCCAGCTTTTTGACGCGCATCGCCAGCATAACCATATTCCACCCACCAAACATCAACCCCAGGCCTAAACAATAAGGCACGGTGCCGACATAATGGGTCGGATAGGGCTGAAAGAAGAAAATAGCTAACATGACTTCCAATACACCGCCAGCCACCACCAACTTCCAGTTTTTATAGCGCACGACCCCAGCGGAGACAATTTGCAATAGCCCATCGGCCAAAAACAAAGTGCCAAAAATCATCGATAAAATAAAATGGCCATGGTGTTGCCCACTCAAGATCAATACCGCAGCCAGGGAAAATGCGCCCCCTTTTACGTAACGCAAGGTACGTTGCCCGCCGATGCCGGTATGCGCGACCATCAGCGTTGCCAGTCCCTCAACCAACAACAGGAAAGCGAAGGGATGCAAAGGGAAATAAATCGCGTTATCTAACGCATCGATGAAAACGATTAAGCCCGCTAACACACCTAACCAACCGGCAGTCATCAACCCTCGCCAGCGGTTACGCAAATAATCAACCCCCAATAAAATCATTACCAACCGAACCATGCCTTATTCCCCTCTAATTGTAAGGCGGCTTGTCAGATCTACGCAGAAGTGGTTTTCCAAGATGGCATGAGTATAGTTTCCACCTCTGAAATCACGCAATTTGTGTCGTTTCAAACTGCATAGGTGCAACTACAGGCATTTCTGTACAAGATACTGGGTTGATTGGGGAAATGCGGGTTAAACCAAGTTGATATGGAAAATGATAAAAACGCTGTTAAATCAGAGAATTGTTGATTTTGGTGGAGTTCGGGGAGACTTGAGATTGGAGCGGGTGAAGGGAATCGAACCCTCGTATGCAGCTTGGGAAGCTGCCGTTCTACCATTGAACTACACCCGCTTAGGTGTGCGACTGGCATTATAACCGGTTATGCGCGCCGGGCAAGAGAAGAAAGTGCATAACTGCCGATGTTTTAAGCGGTTAGCAACACCCTGCTCTCTTCAGGCGAAAAAAAACCGGCACAGTCGCCTGCACCGGTTTAATCACTTGGCGAAGATTACTTGCTCGGGCGCATGGCCGGGAACAGGATCACGTCGCGGATGGTGTGGCTGTTGGTCAACAGCATCACCATACGGTCGATACCGATGCCCAAGCCTGCAGTTGGCGGCAGGCCGTGTTCCAGCGCGGTGACGTAGTCTTCGTCGTAGAACATCGCTTCGTCGTCACCAGCATCCTTCGCGCTAACCTGATCGGCAAAACGCTGCGCCTGATCTTCTGCGTCGTTCAGTTCCGAGAAGCCGTTACCGATTTCACGCCCACCGATGAAGAATTCGAAACGGTCGGTGATTTCCGGGTTCTCGTCGTTACGGCGTGCCAGCGGAGAAACCTCTGCCGGATACTCGGTGATGAAGGTTGGCTGGATCAGATGGCTTTCAGCGGTCTCTTCGAAGATCTCGGTAACCACGCGGCCCAGGCCCCAGCTCTTCTCAACCTTGATGCCGATCGACTCGGCAATCGCTACGGATTTAGCCATATCGTTCAGATCGTCCAGATTGGTTTCCGGGCGATATTTCTTGATCGCTTCGCGCATGGTCAGCTTGTCAAACGGCTTGCCGAAGTCGAATACCTCATCGCCATAAGGCACTTTGGTGTCACCCAGCACGTCCTGCGCCAGCGTACGGAACAGCGACTCAGTCAGTTCGATCAGGTCTTTGTAATCCGCATACGCCATATAGAGTTCCATCATGGTGAACTCTGGGTTATGACGCGGGGAAACGCCTTCGTTACGGAAGTTACGGTTGATCTCGAACACGCGCTCGAAGCCACCTACCACCAGGCGCTTCAGATACAGCTCTGGCGCGATACGCAGGTACATGTCGATGTCCAGCGCGTTGTGGTGAGTAACGAACGGACGAGCAGACGCGCCGCCAGGGATCACCTGCATCATCGGGGTTTCGACTTCCATAAAGCCTCGACCCACCATGAAGTTACGGATCGCCGCCATCACCTGAGAACGGATCTTGAAGGTGTTACGGGATTCTTCGTTAGCGATCAGATCCAGATAACGCTGGCGATAACGGGTTTCCTGATCGGCCAGGCCGTGGAACTTGTCTGGCAGTGGACGCAGTGCTTTGGTCAGCAGACGCAGCTCGGTACAGTGGATAGACAGTTCGCCAGTTTTGGTCTTGAACAGCTTACCGCGTGCGCCGAGGATATCGCCCAGGTCCCATTTCTTGAACTGCTCGTTGTAAACGCCTTCAGGCAGATCGTCACGTGCGACGTAGAGCTGAATGCGGCCACCCATGTCCTGCAGCGTCACGAAGGAGGCTTTACCCATGATACGGCGGGTCATCATACGGCCAGCCACGGTCACTTCGATACCCAGAGACTCCAGCTCTTCATTTTCTTTGCTGCCGTATTCGGCATGCAGCTTGTCGGAGGTGGTATCACGACGGAAGTCGTTCGGGAACGCAATGCCGTTCTCGCGCAGCGCGGCCAGTTTTTCACGGCGTGACTGCAGCTCGTTGTTGAGATCCAACGCCTGTTCGGCGCCTTGTGCTTGTTGCTCAGACATTTCTGTTCCTCATAACCCGGCTTTCAAACTTGCCTCAATGAATTTATCCAGGTCGCCATCCAGTACGGCCTGCGTATTACGTGTTTCGACGTTGGTGCGCAAATCCTTGATGCGGGAGTCATCCAGCACGTAAGAACGGATTTGGCTGCCCCAGCCGATATCAGACTTGTTGTCTTCCAGCATTTGCTTGTCAGCATTTTTCTTTTGCATCTCGTATTCATACAGCTTGGCGCGCAGCTGTTTGAATGCCTGATCCTTGTTCTTATGCTGAGAGCGATCGTTCTGGCACTGCACCACAATGTTGGTTGGCAAGTGGGTAATACGCACCGCCGACTCGGTTTTGTTAACGTGCTGACCACCGGCACCGGAGGCGCGGTAAACGTCAATGCGCAGATCGGCCGGGTTGATTTCGATATCGATATCGTCATCCACTTCCGGATAGATAAATACGGAACTGAAGGAGGTATGGCGACGGCCACCGGAGTCGAAGGGGCTCTTGCGTACCAGGCGATGCACGCCGGTTTCAGTACGTAACCAGCCAAACGCGTAGTCGCCGATAATCTTGATGGTTGCCGATTTCAGGCCCGCGACGTCGCCGTCGGACTCTTCAATCACTTCCGTTTTAAAGCCTTTGGATTCCGCCCAACGCAGGTACATGCGCAGCAACATGCTGGCCCAGTCCTGTGCTTCGGTGCCGCCGGAGCCCGCCTGGATATCCAGGTAGCAGTCCGCGCTATCATATTCGCCAGAGAACATACGACGGAATTCTAGTTGTTCCAGCTTGGCGCTCAGTTGATCGAGCTCAACCACGGTCTCGTTAAAGGTGTCTTCGTCTTCCGCCTCGACCGCCAGTTCCAGCAGACCCGTGACGTCTTCACAACCTTGTTCCAGCTGATCGATGGTTTCAACAATGGCTTCCAGCGACGAGCGCTCTTTGCCTAATGCCTGTGCGCGTTCAGGTTCGTTCCAAACGTCCGGCTGTTCCAGCTCGGCGTTAACTTCTTCTAAGCGTTCTTTCTTGGCATCATAGTCAAAGATACCCCCTGAGAACGGCTGTCCGCTCGGACACATCCTGAATGCGGTTTTTTACCGGATTAATTTCAAACATGATTTTTTGCGTTCTTACGTTGATGTCGTCGATGGCGAAATGCCATTGGAACCGGTAATTCTAGCGGATCCAGCGGCCAGTTTATAGCGAGTTGGTCAGTTTTTGTGGGGGATTGAGATCAGGGCACCCGAAGGTGCCCTGATAAACCGGTTAACGCGGCCAGAGGTGTTGGATTAGCAACTGCACGTTACGGTTACCACGGAACTCATTCACGTCCAGCTTATACGCCAGTTCCACTTCTTTGATGCTGCTGTCCGGCCACTGCGTGGTATCGATGTTGAAGGCGATGCCGTCCAGCAATGGGCCACCACCAAGCGGTTCGATCATCAGCTTCAGGTGTTTTTCGCCCACCAGCCGCTGTTGCAGGATACGGAACTTGCCGTCAAAGGTTGGCTCAGGAAACGCCTGCCCCCACGGCCCGCCCTCACGTAGAAGTTCTGCAGTGGTCAGGGTCAGTTCTTGCATCATCAGTTCGCCGTCCGACCAGATCACACCTTCCAGCATGGCGGGATCTAGCCATTCGCCGACCAGTTCGCCAAAACGCTGGCGAAACTCGTCAAACTTGGCCTCCTCCAACGACAAGCCCGCCGCCATCGCATGGCCGCCGAACTTCATCATCAGCCCAGGATTCAGGGTATCGAGCCGCTCCAGCGCATCACGCATATGCAACCCGGCCACCGAGCGGCCAGAGCCTTTCAGAATGCCGTCGCCCGCAGGGGCAAAGGCGATCACCGGGCGATGGAAACGCTCTTTGATACGCGAAGCCAGAATGCCTACCACGCCCTGATGCCACTCCGGGTGATACATCGCCAACCCGTAAGGCAGTTCAGTGGTCGTGCGCTCCAGTTGATCGCACAGCTCCAGCGCTTCCACCTGCATCCCCTGCTCAATCTCACGCCGGGTGTGGTTGAGCGCGTCGAGATCGTTGGCCAGCATACGCGCCTGGGCAATATCGTCGCTCAACAGCATGGCTACGCCGATCGACATATCGTCCAGCCGCCCTGCCGCGTTCAGCCGTGGCCCAAGGGCAAAACCGAGATCGCTAGCGGCCAATTGCCGCGCATCGCGGTTGGCCACCTCCAGCAAAGCGCGGATACCTGGCCGACACTTGCCAGCCCGGATGCGGTTCAGCCCCTGATACACCAGAATACGGTTGTTGGCATCCAGCGGCACCACGTCTGCCACCGTGCCCAATGCCACCAGATCCAGTAATTCGGCCAAATTAGGCATAGCCAGCGCACGCTGTTCGAACCAGCCGCTGTCACGCAGCTTGGCCCGCAACGCCAACATCAGATAGAAGGCAACGCCAACACCAGCCAGGGATTTGGAGGGAAAATCACAGTCACGCAGGTTCGGGTTAACGATCGCCTCTGCCGCAGGCAGCGTATCGCCCGGCAGATGGTGATCGGTGACCAGCACCTGTATTCCCAAGCCGTGCGCAACGTCTACACCCGCATGAGAAGAGATGCCGTTATCAACCGTAACGATCAGCTCGGCACCCCGAGCTGCCGCCTGTTCCACCACTTCAGGGCTCAGGCCATAGCCATCTTCAAAACGGTTGGGCACCAGATATTCGATGGAGCTACAGCCCATGCTACGCAAGGCCAGCACCGTCAGTGCGGTACTGGTGGCACCATCTGCATCAAAGTCGCCCACCACCATGATGCGACGACCATCGGCCAGTGCCTGCTGCAATATCGCTACCGCAGCATCGATACCGCTTAACTGTTGCCAAGGCAACATGCCCTTGACGCTACGCTCCAGTTCCTGCTCGCCCTTAACTCCACGCAACGCGTATAAACGACGCAACAGGGGGGGCAGGCTGGCGGGTAAATGGCTGGCATCTGCCGCCTCGCGGCGGCGTAATTGGGTTTTAATACTCACCGTGACTTATTTCGTGGCTGCGGAGGCTGCATGCGCATCCAACATCGCGGCCATCTCTTTCGGCCCTTGGTAGCCAGGGACAACCATGCCATTTTTCAGCACGATAGCCGGAGTACCGTTGATACCAAACTGTACGCCCAGTGCATAATGCTGGCTGATATCGGTTTTGCAGGTTGCCGGAGACACTGCGTCGCCCTTCATGGCGGCATCGAAGGCTTTAGCCCGGTCTGCGGTACACCAGATGGAACGCATATCTTTCTCTGCCTGAGATTCCAGGCCCTGACGCGGGAACGCCAGATAGCGCACGGTGATCCCCAGATCGTTGTACTCTTTCATCTGCTCGTGCAGCTTATGGCAATAGCCACAGGTGATATCGGTAAACACGGTGATCACGTGTTTCTCTTTCGCCGCTTTGTAGACGATCATCTGATCTTTCAGCGCTTCCAGACGGGTCATCAACAGTTGATTAGTCACGTTGACCGGCTCACCGCCGCTGACGTCAAACAGCGGCCCTTGCAGCACGTGTTTGCCATCTTCCGTCACATACAGCGTGCCGCCTTCGGTCAATACGGTTTTCAAACCGGCGACCGGCGAGGGTTGCACGTCTGCCTGCTTAATGCCCAGGCTACCTAGTGCTTTCTGAATGGCTGCATCGTCAGCATGGGCCGCGCCGGTAACCGAGGCCACCAGCAGGGAGAGCAGCATTAAACCTTTTTTCATTCTTCCAATCCTTTCGATCCCTGCGCGTCAGGCGCGCGGGTGATGCTGTTGATGTAGCTGTTTCAATCTTTCAGTGGCTACATGAGTATAAATTTGTGTGGTTGAGAGGTCGCTATGCCCCAATAACATCTGTACGACACGAAGATCGGCCCCATGGTTCAGTAAATGGGTGGCGAAAGCATGGCGCAGCACATGCGGAGACAGCCGTTCGCTGTCGATACCCGCTAGGATCGCATAGTGTTTAATCCGATGCCAGAACGTCTGGCGGGTCATTTGCTGGCTGCGGTTGCTGGGAAACAGCACATCCAGCGTCTGGCCGTTCAGCATCCAGGGCCTGCCGTGTTCCAGATAATTTTCGATCCAGTACACCGCTTCTTCGCCCAACGGCACCAGGCGCTCTTTGTTGCCTTTACCGATCACCCGCACCACGCCCTGGCGCAGGCTGACATCGCTGATGGTCAACCCCACCAGCTCCGACACGCGCAAGCCGGTGGCATACAACACCTCGAGCATAGCCTTGTCACGCAGCTCCAACGGTTGATCGACGCAAGGCGCCTGTAGCAAGGCCTCAACCTGCGCTTCGCTCAGATCCTTGGGTAACCGCTGCGGTAATTTGGGCGAGGCCAGCAACGCGGTGGGGTCATCCGCCCGCATTTTTTCACGGTTGAGATATTGGAACAGGCGGCGCATCGCGCTTAACAACCTGGCTGAGCTGGTCGCTTTGTATCCTCCCTCTACCCGTTCGGCGAGAAAGGCCTGTAAGTCCAGAGCTTCGGCCTGTAAAAGGCTGCGGTTGTTGAGAGCCAGCCAACCGGCCAGCGCCTGTAAATCGAGCCGATAAGAGGCCAGCGTATTCTCTGCCAGATTGCGTTCGATCCACAACGCATCCAGGAATTGCTCAATCAGCGCACTGTCTTGCTGTTGCACGCGGTCCCCTCTTCATTATCTTCATACCCTATGGATTTCAAGCTGCAGCTTGAAAGACGACGGGTATATGCCACAGGCATTATGCCTTAAGGTATACTCGTTGCAATTCTACACACGGCATTATAAACGGTTTAAATATGAAGATTGGTCTGTTTTACGGCTCCAGCACCTGCTACACCGAGATGGCGGCAGAAAAAATCCGTGAGATTCTGGGTGAAGACCTGGTCGACCTGCACAACCTGAAAGACGTTTCTCCCAAGCTGATGGAAGACTATTCCATCCTGATCCTGGGTATTCCAACCTGGGATTTTGGTGAGCTGCAAGAGGATTGGGAAGCGATCTGGCCGCAACTGACTGAACTAGACCTGAAAGGCAAGATTGTCGCCATGTACGGGATGGGCGATCAGTTGGGTTATGGCGAATGGTTCCTGGATGCGCTGGGGATGTTGCACGACCAGCTTGCCCCGCAGGGCGTGCAGTTTATCGGTTTCTGGCCGATTGACGGGTTTGAATTCACCAGCCCCAAACCGCTCAGCGCCGACGGCAAACACTTTGTTGGCCTGGCGCTGGATGAGGTGAACCAGTACGATCTGAGCGAAGAACGCCTGCAACAGTGGTGTGAACAGATCCTGCTGGAAATGGAACCGCTGCTGTAACGAAATTGGGCGCGATATCGCGCCCAACAAAGTCCTTATTTCCACAACCTGAAACGGCTCTCGCCATTACTGGCTGGCGTCTCAGCGGTTTCTGGCTCAGCAGCGTTGCCCTTCAAGCGAGCCGGGTCGGCCACCTGATACCAGTCCAGTTTTCGCGTCAGCAGCATAATGCCTGCCAGCACCCCGAACAGCAGCACCGAACCTAATACCAGCGCGTTATCTTCCGACTGCAACAGCATATACAGAATGCCATACAGCAGGAGCAGACTGGCGGCGAACAGCATGCCACGGCGCATCCCGCGCAGCACGGCGCTGAGGTAGAAGGCAATCAGTCCACTACAGGCCACGCTTGCCAGCAGGTAGGCTACGTCGAATCCCAGATGTTCCGAGAAAGCCAGCAGGATCAGGTAGAACAGCACCAGTGCCGCCCCCACCAGCAGATACTGGATCGGGTGTACCCGCAGCCCGGTCAGGGTTTCGAACAGGAAGAACGCCATAAACGTCAGCCCCAGGAACAGCACCGCATACTTCACCGCTCGCTCGGTCAATTGATAGTGATCGACCGGTTCGATCAGGCTAGTCGTGAAGGTCGGCAGCTTTTCCTCTTCCATAATGCCGTTGTCATACATGAAGGCGCTATTAATGTTGTTGGCAAACCAGGTGCTGCGCCAGCGGGCAGAGAAGCCTTTATCGGTCACCTTGCGCTCATCCGGCAGGAAGTTGCCGAGGAAGTTCGGGTGCGGCCAGTTGCTTTGTAATAGCAACTCGGAACTGCGCCCTACCGGCACCAGGGACAAGCTGCTGGTCCCTGCCAGGTTCAGTGTGAAATCCGCCGTCAGCCCTTCTTTCTGCAACGAGGCCAGGGCCAGCGGTGCATGGATCCCCTGAGAAAGCCCGCTGACCAAAGTACCCGGTTCAAACTTGGCCTGCTGTTGAATGCCGTTGAGGGCAGAGATGCTTTTGATACCACGAGAATCGCTTAATGACAGCATCAGGAAGGGTTGGCCGACCGTAATGTTGCTATGCTGCAAATCCTCCAGATCAGGTTGGCCGAATTTCACCTGGAAATCCAGTGGCCCCTGATACACCTGAGTCTGGTAGATACCCAGCTTGCGGATCTCAACGTTGGGCCTGCCATTCACCACCAAGGATTCGGGCAAGACAAAGCGTTGATAGCGGCTGGTCTCTATCTTGATTTCACCTTTTTCGTTTTTCTTCTCTTCGCGCAAGGTGTACGGGATCACGATCACTGGCCCAAGAATACGCTGCGCCCGGCTGGTGCTTTCACTCACTTGCCCCACCACGCTCTGGCGATAGCCGCTGCGTTCCTGTACCACATCCATGAGCATGCCCACCGGGATCATCATCAGGATCATCAATCCCAGCAGGGTGGTTATTTTCCAAAACAGTACCGATTTAAACATCGTGGCAGACTCCTTGTAGGTAATGTCGCTACGATAAAGTCGGCAAGTGAAATCAGAATGTGGTTATGTGAAGAGAAGGTGAAGTGCGGACAAAAAGTTGTAATCAGAGAGGTAAAGTGAGAACGGCCTTCGCGCCGGTGGGTTGCAGGTTTTGCAAACGGATGGTGCCACGATGCAGGCGCGCCACTTCCTGCACGAAGTTCAGGCCCAGACCGCTGCTCTTGGGTTTATCTTCCCGCGCCAGGGAATAGAAGCGTTCAAACACTTTATCCAGCGCATAGTCGGGTATGCCGCTGCCAGTATCGCAAAGGGTGATTTGGTAATGATGCTCTAACCGCTCGCCATCAATGCTAACCGAGCCACCCACCGGGGTGAAATCCAGGGCATTATCCAGTAGGTTGCTCAGCGCCTGCCCAAGTAAAAACGCATCTCCAGTCAGCGATGCTTCCGCCAACGCTCCCAATTCAATCGTGACACCACGCTGCGCCGCCTGTGCTTCTTTACCCGCGACAATCTGCCGGATTAACGGCACCATCGCTACCGCAGCCAGTTCCAAACCGGGCCGGCTTTCTAACTGCGCCTGCACCAACAGCTTATCGACCAATTGCTGAATGCGAGCGCTCTGCTGTTCGATGTTGGTCAAAAAGCGTTTTGCCGTCGCCGGAGGCGGTGACTCCTGCAATAGTTCCGCCGCGCCACGGATCGCCGCCAGCGGGCTTTTCAGTTCATGAGTCAGGGTATGCACATACTGTTCAATGTAAGCCTTGCCTTCCAGCTTCATACGCATGCTTTCCAGCGCTTGCGCCAGTTGGGTAAGTTCAACGCTGCCCATGCGTGGTAACGGCACCGCCTCGCCGTGCGCCACTCCGTCGGCATAACTCACCAGGCGGTTGATCGAGCGATTAATCCACCAGACGAAGCCCAGCCCGATCGCTAGCGCAATCCCCAGCAACACAGCACCCGCCAGCAAAATACGCCGCTCGCTGCGGCGGATCACCGGTGCCATGGTGCTGTTAGGCTTGCCGACGCTCAACACGCCGATAATCTGCCCTTGCTCCACTACCGGTGCGGCCACGTACATCACCGAACTGCTCTCATCATCGGCAATCGTCCGGGTACTACGCGCACCGTATTGGCCACGTAATGTCAGATAAACATCGTTCCAGCGGGAGTAATCCTGCCCCAGCGCCTGGCCTGATGAATCGAAAATCACCTTGCCGCGCCCATCGGTAAGATAGACGCGATATTCGTTACGATCTTTACGGATCCCGGCAATATTGGCCCCGATCGGCCGCTGATTTAGTTGGGCGATAGCCTGTGCCAACTGACCTTTTGCCGCATCCCCATGTCTCATATCCAGCCGCGCCACCTGTGCCAGCAAGTTGGCGGTATCCACCAGCGTGCCTTCAGTGGCACGCCGTACGCCAGGTTTGACCTCCTGCACGAAAATGCTCAGTACGAAATAGCCCGCCACCGCCACAATCAGGAAATAGCCCAACAGCAGGCGCAGGCCAATCCTCATGGCTGGCGGCTCACGCTATAGCCTAAGCCACGATGGGTATGGATCGGGGGTTCTGCGGCGTCGATTGCCCGCAGTTTGGCCCGCAGCGTTTTGATATGGGTATCAACGGTACGATCCAGGCTCTCTTCCGCCTGTGCCCAAACGATGTCCATCAACTGCTGGCGGGAGAACACCCGGCCAGGCGCTTGCAACAGGGTTTTCAGCAACAAGAATTCATAGCGGGTCAGCGGCAACGGCTGTTGGTGGTAGCAGATCGTGGCCCCCTCTTCATCCAGGCTGAAGGCACCAAAATGATAAAGGGCAGGCTGTTGCAAGCGCTGCTGCTTGTGTAAACGCCGTAGGATCGTGCGCACGCGGGCGCTGACCTCACGCGGGGAAAAGGGCTTGGCGACATAGTCATCGGCACCGATTTCCAGCCCGATCAGGCGATCGAGCTCGCCGCTACGGGCAGTAAGAAACAGGATCGGTAAATCCGCCGCCTGCGCCAGCAGCCGACGGCAAAGCTCAAAACCGTTGATATCGGGCAGGCCGACGTCGAGGATCACCAACGCCGGTAAGCCCTGTTGCAAAGCCTGTAAAGCAGGCTCGCCACGTTCAAACCAACGCACCTGAAAGCCTTCGCTCTCCAGGGTATAAATCAGCGTATCCGCAATGCTGGGCTCGTCTTCTACCAGCCAAAGCAGCGGTTTCATTATACGTCCTCGTCGGTAGCGGATTGTTCAAACAACAACCGTTGACGCAGTTGACGCCAATCCGCTTTGCTCATGGAATCCGAAGCCAACCACAGCCGATGGCGTTTCTTGCCGTCGATCTGTTGAAGCGACAGCAAAATACCGAACCCAGGCATCCAGGGCTTGTTCACCATCAGCCATTCCTGGCCATGCCACTCAATCCGGCGTTCAGCCAGCAACCGCAGTTCTCCCTGCCTGGATGCAATGCGCTTTTGGCTGCGAATGCACTCAAACACCACCAACGTCAACAGCACTAACCAGATCGGGCCATAGCCTTCCGGCCACGGGGCGATCAGGATCAGCAAAATGAGCAGGCCGTGAGTCAGCAATGAGACTAACTGGGTACGCCAGGAAACGCGGACATCACATCGCCACTGGGCCACGGGCTTTATTTCGCATTTGGATCAGGGACACCATTCTCTGCAGATCTTGATCCTGCGGAGCGCCATGATTCATCAGCCAGTTGAACAAATCGGGGTCGTCACATTCGAGCAAGCGGATGAATACGGCCTTGTCTGCATCACTCAGCGTATCGTATTCATGTTCGAAAAACGGCATGATCGAGATATCCAACTCGCGCATGCCGCGGCGGCAGGCCCAGTGAATACGTGCTTTATTATTAATATCCATGTTGTTATGACTAACCTCTTTTCGGCATGGCTTGCCATGCTCTTGGGCAACCGACACTTGGTATGGCAACGCGCGCGCAATTTAATTCCGTCAGCCAACGATTTGGGTGCAATTGGGTCTCGTTGGCCGTAAGCGCCTAGAGTAACAATTTGACATACTCGCCGGGAAGGGCGTTCACCCAACAAAACGTAAAATGTCAAAAAAAGCGCTGCCTGGTAATAACTGTTTGCAAAGCCAGCCACCTCTTTTACCATGGTAGCAACCCCAACAGGTATGCTAAACATGCAGCAGGAACCGATTATGGCGTTCAATATTCCTTTTCCACCCCGTCAACCTTCCGCCTCTTCCCATTTGCCACTGACGCTGATCTCACTGGAAGATTGGGCCATGGTGCAGTTGAGCGGGCCAGACACGGTAAAATATCTTCAAGGCCAGGTAACGGCTGATATCGACAAACTGGCGGCCGATCAACACGTGCTGTGCGGCCATTGCGATGCCAAAGGCAAAATGTGGAGCAACCTGCGTTTATTCTACCGCGGTGAAGGCTTTGCCTATCTTGAGCGCCGCAGCGTGCTGGAAAGCCAACTGGCGGAAATAAAGAAATACGCGGTGTTCTCCAAAATCACCATCGCGGCAGACAGCAATGCGGTGCTGCTGGGCCTCGCTGGCCTTGAGGCGCGGGCCGCATTGGCGAAGGTGTTTAGCACCCTGCCGGATGCAGAACATCAAGTGGTGCAAGATAGCGATACCACCTTGCTGCACTTTGCGCTGCCAGCAGAACGTTTTGTGCTGATTACCACGGCAGAAACCGCCGCTCTGCTAGCCTCCAAGCTGGAAGGACAGGCTGAGCTGAACGACAGCCGCCAATGGCTGGCACTGGATATCGAGGCCGGTTATCCGGTGATTGATGCAGCAAACAGTGCGCAGTTGATCCCTCAGGCGACCAATCTTCAGGCGCTGGAGGGGATCAGCTTCAGCAAAGGCTGCTACACCGGGCAGGAAATGGTGGCTCGCGCCAAGTTCCGAGGGGCCAACAAACGTGCCCTGTACTGGCTGGAAGGTAAAGGCAGCCAAGCTCCACAGGCGGGTGACGATCTGGAGTTGAAGCTGGGTGACAACTGGCGCCGCACCGGCAGCGTGCTGGCGGCAATCTCGCTGGCTGACGGAACGCTGTGGGTACAGGTGGTGATGAATAACGATCTGGAAGCGGACAGCGTGCTGCGCGTACGCGATGATGCCAGCAGTCAGCTCGCCATCAAGCCTCTGCCTTACTCACTGGCAGAAGAAAAGTAAGTGGTTTGGCCGCAGGCATCGCGCCTGCGGCCAGACGAGTTATTCGTCCAATTCCCCATCACGCGGCACCAGATAAATCAGCACCAGCAAAATAGTGACAAAGAAGCGGAAGGCATCGGGCACCCCGTTCCACTGTTTTGACATCCACATGCCAAACCACTCGCCCCCAACCGACATAAAGGCCACCTGCCAGGTGAGGAAGCCTAACGTCAACCCTGCGATGGCAAAAGTCTTGGCCCGGTTAAAGCTGGCCGCAGGCAATTTCAGGCCACACAGCAGGCGGATCCCCCCAATCCAACACAAAATAGCGGTAAGGGTTTCCAACGCAATAATGCCGATATATCCCACCTGATGCAGCCATGGCGACTGAATGGAACGATAGGTGATAGTGGCATCAGGGAAGATCGTATCCATCATAAAAACATGGCGTACGAAAGCGAAGTTGGTGTCGTAATCGGTGATATTGCCAAAGGCTACCAGTGAGGCAAATAGCGCAATAGCGCAAACCAGCAGGGCTTTGGATAAACGAACGATCATAGTGAAGAGTCCTGGGTAATGATTAAAGGCACCGGAAGGTGCAAATACCCCATAGATCTCAAGATGCAGGTCAGCCAGCAGCAAGCGCAGCCAACCCCCTGCGACTTGAAAGCGAGAGGTTTGGCGGGCTCAGAAATAAAGCTAAGGCTTGCTGGATACCCGAAAGAAACAAGCGCCTCTTTTTAACCCAAAAGAAACGCTTTGGCAATATATCGACAACAGACGGGCAGGTTATACGTAAAGGTAGATCGCCATGAAGTGGCACACACTGCCGCCGAGCACAAAACCGTGCCAGATCGCATGGCCAAAACGGAAGCGTTTCGAGGCGTAGAAAATCACCCCTAGCGTATACACCACACCGCCCACCGCCAGTAAAGTGACTCCACCGACGTCCAGGCGCATTGCCAACTGATATATCACGATCAGCGACAACCAGCCCATGGTTAGATAGGTCACCAGCGACAGCACCTCGAAACGGTGTGCAAATGCCAGTTTGAAAATCACGCCGAACAGCGCCAGCCCCCAGATCACCACCATCAGCCCTCGCGCCAACGGTGAGTCCAGGCCCACCAGCAGGAATGGCGTATAGGTTCCGGCGATCAGCAGGTAGATAGCGCAGTGGTCAAATTTTTTCAGCCAGTGCTTGGCTCCCTGATGTGGAATAGCATGATACAGCGTAGAAGCCAGGTACAGCAGGATCATACTGCCGCCATACAGGCTATAACTGGTGATGGCCGTTACCCCAGCGCCGTCGTTTACCGCCTGAACCAACAGCAGCACCAGGCCGACAACCCCAAACACCAAACCGATACCGTGGCTGATGCTATTGGCAATTTCCTCTGCCCATGGATAAGCCGTGGCGGGCAACTGGTCTGCCCCGACTTTCACTTCGTCCTTTTTCCCCATACCGCGCAACCCCTCAAAACAACGCATATTGTGCGAATTAACTGCAAATGAGATTAACTGAGAACGATTCCAGTGTACACGTGTACGCTAAAATAAAACTGTGTATGCTTGTAACACCACGCTAACATCGAAATCCTCAGCCCGCTGGGCTACAATCGATATGCTTTGCACCCTATGGATTTCAGTTACGGCTGGAAGACGGCGGGTACCCCATCATTCACCTCGAGGTTCGTACCATGTCATCCGCTGTACCCGCGTTAGACTTTGGCTCCATGACTCAAACCATCCAGTTTCTGATGGAAATCGACAAACTTAAAAGCGTGCAACGCCGTACCAAGGTGATGGGCACCCAACGTCAGGAAAATTCGGCCGAGCACAGTTGGCACTTTGCCATTGCGGCCTTGAGTCTGGCCCCTTATGCCAGCGATGAAGTGAATATTCAGCGCGTGATCCAGATGGCTCTGCTGCACGATATCGTCGAGATCGATGCCGGTGACGTCATGGTTTACGATCTGGCGGCACGGGCGGCGATCCACGATCAGGAAGTGGCGGCGGCAAAACGGCTGTTTGGGATATTGCCGGAACCTCAACGTGGCGTTTTCACCGCGCTGTGGCAGGAGTATGAAGCAGGCGAAAGCGCCGATGCCCGCTTTGCACTGGTGCTGGATCGCTGCATGCCAATGCTGATGAACCTGCACAACGGCGGTCAGAGCTGGGTAGAGAATGATATCAGCCTGCAACAGGTATTGGACCGAAATACGATGATTGCCGATATCCATCCCGAGCTGTGGCAATATTTGGAGCAGCATTTGCAGGATGCACAGCGTAAAGGCTGGCTGAAGTAATGCCCCTCACCCTAACCCTCTCCCACAGGGAGAGGGGACCGATCGAGTTGCTATCAGTTACAGAAACCTGCCCAACCAACCTCCTGAATCAGTTTCCTTTGCACCGGGAAGCAGAGTGATCACGGCACCTGACCACCACACTTAACTGGCTCCCTCTCCCTTTGGGAGAGGGACCGATCGAGTTGCTATCAGTTACAGAAACCTGCCCAACCAACCTCCTGAATCAGTTTCCTTTGCACCGGGAAGCAGAGTGATCACGGCACCTGACCATCACACTGAACTGGCTCCCTCTCCCTGTGGGAGAGGGGCGGGGTGAGGGGACTCCGCGATTGCCGTACTTAACGTCCGCCAGCGGCTTCGATAAAACTGCCGGTGACATAGGACGCCGCATCGGAAAGCAGCCAGGCAACAGCTTGCGCCACTTCCTCTGGCTGACCACCCCGCTGCATTGGCAACGCAGACTTCACACGATCTACCCGCCCCGGCTCTCCTCCGCTGGCATGCATCTCGGTGTAAATACAACCCGGCCTAACACAGTTGACGCGTATCCCCTGTGCCGCCACTTCCAACGCCAGACCGGTAGTCAACGTATCCACCGCCCCTTTTGACGCCGCATAGTCAATATATTCCCACGGAGCCCCAAGTCGCGACGCTGCGGAAGACACGTTGACGATCGCTCCGCCCTGCCCACCATGCCGTAGCGCCATACGTTTTACCGCTTCGCGGCAGCAGAGAAAATACCCGGTGACGTTAGTCGTCAGCACCTTATTGATCCGCTCGGCGGTGAGTTGCTCAATGCTCGCCTGTTGGAACAGAATGCCTGCGTTATTGACCAAAGCGCTGATTGGCCCCAACGTGGTTTCCAGTTCGGCAAACATCGCCACCACCTCTGCTTCCTCGGCGATATCTGCCTGCAGAGCCAGTGCCTTGCCACCCTGTTGGCGGATCTGCGCCACCACTAACTCAGCAGCAGTACTATCACGCAGATAATTGACACCCACCGCATAGCCCTGCTGAGCTAGCAATAACGCCGTCGCACGGCCTATGCCCCGGCTGGCACCGGTCACTAACACTACTTTTGTCATTACGGTTCCTTGCTGTTGAGATCAGAAATAATAGCGGGTACTCACGAGGGCAAGCCAGACAACTGCTGCTCAAAGATAGGTTAATCAGTGAACAGCAATCGCTGCGGTGCTGCAATAAAAAAGGGACACGGCATCATGCAGTGTCCCTCGATCATCGTTTTGGCAGATGGTGTTATTCGTAGTCGCTCATCGGTACGCAAGAGCAGAACAGGTTACGATCGCCGTAGACATCATCCAGGCGCTTCACGCTCGGCCAGTATTTGTTCTCACGCACACCCGCTATCGGGAACACTGCCAGCTCGCGGCTGTAAGCATGCTGCCAGTCGTTAACCAGTTCCGCCTGCACGTGCGGTGCATTGACCAATGGGTTGTCTTCCAGTGGCCATTCGCCTTGCTGCACGCGGTCAATCTCGCTGCGGATTGCCAGCATCGCATCAATAAAGCGATCCAGCTCCACCTTGTTTTCCGACTCGGTTGGTTCAACCATCAGCGTGCCTGCCACCGGGAACGACATGGTCGGCGCATGGAAACCGTAGTCGATCAGGCGCTTGGCGATATCCATCTCGCTGATGCCAGTCTCTTCTTTCAGCGGGCGGATATCCAGAATACATTCGTGCGCCACGCGGTGATCGCGGCCGGTATACAGCACCGGATAAGCGTCTTTCAGGCGGGTTGCGATGTAGTTGGCATTGAGGATCGCCACCTGGCTGGCCTGCTTCAGCCCTTCCGCGCCCATCATGCGGATATACATCCAGCTGATCGGCAAGATAGAGGCGCTGCCGAACGGTGCAGCAGAAACCGCGCCCTGCTGGGTGGTGACGCCATCAATCTGTACTACGCTGTGGCCTGGAACGAACGGTGCCAGATGAGACTTCACGCCGATAGGTCCCATGCCTGGGCCGCCACCGCCGTGAGGAATACAGAAGGTTTTATGCAGGTTGAGGTGCGATACGTCCGCGCCGATATAGCCCGGTGTGGTGATCCCCACCTGCGCATTCATGTTGGCGCCGTCAAGGTAAACCTGGCCGCCAAACTGATGCACGATCTGGCACACTTCGCGGATGGTTTCTTCATACACGCCATGGGTTGACGGGTAGGTCACCATGATGCAGGACAGGGCTTCCCCGGCCTGCTCGGCTTTCACCCGCAGATCGTGCAGATCGATGTTGCCGTTCTTGTCACAGGCCACGACCACCACGCCCATGCCCGCCATCTGGGCAGAAGCCGGGTTGGTACCGTGCGCCGAGCTTGGGATCAGGCAGATATTACGCCCTGCCTCATTGCGGCTTTCATGATAGCGGCGGATCGCCAGCAGACCGGCATATTCACCTTGAGCGCCCGAGTTAGGCTGCATGCTCACCGCATCGTAACCGGTCAGTTGCACCAACCATTGAGAAAGTTGCCCAATCATCACTTGATAACCTGCGGCCTGCTCTGGTGGGCAGAACGGGTGCAGTTCAGAGAATTCAGGCCAGGTGATCGGGATCATTTCCGCAGCGGCGTTCAGCTTCATGGTGCAGGAACCCAGCGGGATCATCGCCTGATTCAGCGCCAGATCTTTACGCTCCAGACGATGCATATAGCGCATCATCTCGGTTTCGCTGTGATAGCGGTTAAACACCGGATGCGTGAGGATCGGATCTTTACGCAGCATGGCCGCCGGGATCGACTGGCTGTTTTTGCTCACGGCTGCATCCAGCGCATCAATATCCAAACCGTGGTTATCGCCTGCCAACAGGGCAAACAGCGTCTGCACATCTTCACGGGAAGTGGCTTCATCCAGCGTGATGCCGACTGCCCCGTGGATATCGGTACGCAGGTTGATGCCAAAGCCCAGCGCGCGTTCCAGCACCGCCGCCTTGTCTTTCACTTCCACGGTCAGCGTATCGAACCAGGTTTGATGGCGCAGTGTCAGACCCGCTTGTTGCAGGCCCGCGGCCAGAATATCGGTCAGGCGATGGATACGCCCGGCGATACGTTGCAGGCCTTGTGGACCATGGTACACCGCATACAGACTGGCGATATTGGCCAGCAGCACCTGCGAGGTACAGATATTCGAGTTGGCCTTTTCACGGCGGATATGTTGCTCACGGGTTTGCATCGCCATACGCAGCGCAGTATTGCCGGCAGCATCGCGGGACACCCCGATAATACGGCCAGGCATCGAGCGTTTGAATTCGTCACGGCAGGCGAAGAACGCCGCGTGTGGGCCACCGTAGCCCATTGGTACGCCAAAGCGTTGTGCAGAACCGAATACCACGTCGGCCCCTTGCTTGCCCGGTGCCGTCAGCAGCACCAGCGCCATAATATCGGCTGCCATGCTGGTGATGATTTTGCGCGTTTTCAGTTCTGCCAACAGGGCGCTGTAATCGTGCAGCTCACCGGTGGTGCCAACCTGTTGCAGCAGTACGCCAAACACGCCTTGCAGCTCCAACACCTTCGCCGGTTTGTCGACGATCACGTCAAAGCCAAAGGTCTCGGCACGGGTACGCACCACGTCCAGCGTTTGTGGGTGCACATCATCAGCCACAAAGAAGCGGTTGGCGTCTTTCAGTTTGCTGGCACGTTTGGCTAACGCCATCGCTTCTGCGGCAGCGGTAGCTTCATCCAGCAAAGAGGCAGAGGCCAGATCCAGCCCGGTCAGATCGAGAGTCAGCGTCTGGAAGTTGAGCAGCGCCTCAAGGCGGCCTTGCGACACTTCCGGCTGATAAGGGGTATAAGCGGTATACCAACCTGGGTTTTCCAGCATGTTGCGCAGGATCACCGGCGGCGTCAGCACCGCGCTGTAACCCATACCGATATAGGATTTGTAGCGCTGATTCTGTGAGGCAATCGCCTTCAGTTCGGCCAGCGCCTGATGTTCCGTGGCCGCATCGCCTACCGGCGGAGGCCCTGGCAGTTGGATATCGGCTGGCACAATCTGCTGGATCAGCGCGCTGAGCGAGCGAGCGCCCACGGCTTCCAGCATCTGCTGCTGTTGCTCTGCGGAAGAGCCGATGTGGCGCTCGATGAACGCTTCGCTGTGTTCAAGTTGGCTGAGTGTCTGAGTCATTGCTACAAATTCCTGAATGCTTGCGGGGTACGGGATATAGCCTGAACTGCAAAACGCCCCACAGGGTAGTGGGGCGTGATAGTGATTATTCGTCGATGGAGGCCTGGTAAGCACCCGCATCTAGCAGCTTGTCTAGCTCTGTCGCATCGGATGCCTTGATGCGGAACAGCCAACCTTCACCGTATGGCTCGCTGTTGACCAGCTCTGGGGAGCTTTCCAGTTCGCCGTTAACCGCGATGATCTCACCGCTGATTGGCGCATAAATATCGGAAGCGGCCTTGACCGACTCTGCGACGGCACAGTCATCACCCGCGGAAACCGTGGTGCCGACTTCCGGCAGATCGACAAAGACCATATCGCCCAGCAGTTCCTGCGCGTGTTCGGTGATACCGACAACGTATTCGCCGTTGCCTGCATCACGCACCCACTCATGGGAGGTGGCGTATTTCAATTCTGTTGGCACATTGCTCATTGGCCTGCTACTCCTTCGAAGAATAAAAACTAATTGATCAGTGACTTACCGGCACGAACAAAACCTGGCTTACAGACTTTCACCGGCATTTCACGGTTACGGATCTGTACGATGGCCTGCTCACCGATACCGGCCGGAACCCTTGCCAGCGCAATGCTGAAGCCCAAGGTCGGTGAGAAAGAACCGCTGGTGATCACCCCAACCTGAGGTTGACCGTTAGCATCGGTGAAATGTACCGGCAGCTCATTACGTAATACGCCTTTTTCCGTCATGATCAAGCCGACCAGTTGTTCGGTGCCATTTTCGCGCTGCTGTTCCAACGCTTCACGGCCGATAAACTGACGATCCTGCGGTTCCCAGGCAACGGTCCAGCCCATATTGGCAGCCAGTGGTGAAACACCTTCGTCCATTTCCTGGCCGTAGAGGTTCATACCGGCTTCTAAACGCAGGGTGTCGCGAGCGCCCAGCCCGGCAGGTTTTACCCCAGCAGCCAGCAGTTTCTGCCAGAAATCCACCACCTGCTCTTTCGGCAGGGCAATTTCATAGCCCGCTTCTCCGGTATAGCCGGTGGTAGCAATAAACAGATCCCCCGCCTGCACGCCGAAGAAAGGTTTCATGCCTTCTACAGCCTGCTTCTGTTCTGGGGTAAATAAGGTGGCGGCGCGCTCTTTGGCCTGTGGGCCTTGCACCGCAACCAGCGCCAGATCGTCACGCACCGTCAGCTCAACGTTGAACGGAGCCGCATGCTGTTCGATCCAGGCCAGATCCTTTTCACGGGTGGCGGAGTTCACCACCAGGCGGAAATAGTCTTCGGTAAAGAAATAGACGATCAGATCGTCGATCACACCGCCGGACGCATTCAGCATGCCGGTATACAGCGCTTTACCCGATTGAGTGAGTTTGGCGACATCGTTCGCCAGCAGATAACGCAGGAATTCACGGGTACGAGCACCGCGCAGATCCACGATGGTCATATGGGAGACATCGAACATGCCGGCATCCTGACGCACGGCGTGGTGTTCATCAATCTGGGAGCCATAGTGCAGCGGCATCATCCAGCCATGAAAATCAACCATGCGCGCACCGCACGCCACGTGCTGGTCGTACAGTGGGGTTTGCTTTGCCATCTTTTCCCTCTTTCCACTCAAGTAGCCGAAGACAGGGTGTTATTACGCAATAAGGCGGGTGTAGCTCGCGGGCCTGATTGCGCGAAACACGCTGGCTGCTCAACACAATTGCCTCGCCAATGGTTAACGACGCAAACGATACCTTTGCCCTGACGTTAACACCGAACGCCCCTATTAACCATAAGTTAAAATAGGTTCGACCGAGTTCAGGGTCAGTAAAATGCCGCGTTAGTTTGCAGAGTTTTTCACTGGAAAAATGCGCTTTGAGGCACAAAATTAACAATTAAAGCGGCAAAAATCCGAAGTTATATAACAAACAGGGGCTGGGATAGAGAATTTCGGTTTTTGATAACCGACCATGGAATTAGAAAAAGTAATGAGAAATTCTGCCTTAAATTAGAATTTCTCAAACGAAGGGAGATATAAGGGAAATCGATGACGGGTAAACATGCAGATTCGCGGGCGCAGTATGTGGCGCCCCGTAGTGAGGTTTGTCAGCTCCAAGCTGACTAGGCGAGCCAGTCCGGCAAATCGTTAAGCCCCATGGCCTGGCGCACCAGTTTCGGCTTCACGCCCGGCAGACTGTCGGCCAGCCTTAAGCCCACGTCGCGCAGCAGCTTCTTCGCCGGGTTATGGCCTGCAAACAGTTCGCGGAACCCTTGCATACTCGCCAGCATCACTGCGGCACCGTGCTTGCGGCGGCGTTCATAACGGCGCAGATACAGATGCTGGCCGATATCCTTGCCCTGACGTTGCAGGCGTTTCAGCTCGGATATCAGCTCGGCGGCGTCCATAAAGCCCAGGTTCACCCCCTGTCCGGCCAGTGGATGCACGGTATGTGCCGCATCCCCCACCAGCGCCAGACGATGGGCGGCAAAGCTGCGAGCGTATCGCCCGGTAAGCGGGAAGGTCAGCCGCTCGCTTTCAAGCTTGCAGTTGCCCAGACGCATATCGAAGGTCATTGCCAGCTCGCGGTTAAAGGCTTCCGGTTCCAGCTGTTGCAGCCGTTCAGCTTCTTCTGGCGCAACCGACCAGACGATAGAACTCAAATGCGGATCGCTAAACGGCAGGAAAGCCAGGATCCCTTCGCCATGAAACACCTGGCGGGCCGTAGCCAAATGGGGCTCTTCGGTGCGAATAGTGGCCACCAGCGCGCTGTGGCGGTAGTCCCAGAAGGTCAACGGGATATCGGCGTGCTGACGCAGCCAGGAGTTGGCTCCGTCGGCACCGATCACCAGCCGGGCGGTTAACATACGGCCATCTTCCAGCGTGACGAAGGCGTCGTTTTCCCCCCATGCCACCTGTTTCAGCGCAGCCGGGGCGAGCAACGTCACATCGGCCAAGGTGGCCGCCTTGTGCCACAGCGCCTGCTGGATCACCTCGTTTTCTATGATATGGCCGAGATGGCTGAAACCACATTCGTCGCCGCGAAACGCGATCTTGCCGAAGCTGTCACGATCCCAGACTTCCATCGCGTTATACGGGCTGGCGCGCAGGTTGCGGATCTCATCCCACACGCCAATGCTTTGCAGCAAGCGCTCGCTGGCGGCGTTAATGGCAGATACGCGCAACGCTGGCTGTTCTGGCAGCGGTGATAAATCTGGCTGCCGATGTTCCAGCACCGCTATGCGCAGGCCACTGCCCTGCAAACCGCAGGCCAGTGCCAATCCCACCATACCGCCACCGGCGATAATCACATCAAATGATTGCATGCTGCTTGAGTTCCTTAAATTTGCCCCTCACCCCAACCCTCTCCCACAGGGAGAGGGAGCTGATTCGGTGACTTTTATCAAAATATTGCCCTACTTCGGCAAGGCAGGTAGGGCAAAAATTAGTGTTCATCCCAACTTCGACCCAACCCTCTCCGACAAGGAATATGAGGGAATAAATCAGCGTTCAACCCAGCCTAACGTGCGTTTGGCAAAGGCATCGCGCATGGCCGGTAGCTGCTCCATTGCCATCAGCCCCAGATTACGCCCGGCGACCAGCGGCGCGTAGCTATTGGCAAACAGGCGGATCAAACCGTCGGTGACGCCGATGGTCGCCTGCTGATCCTGTTGCCGACGTCGCTGATATTGGCTCAATAGCGCATAGTCACCCAGATCGGTGCCAGCCTGCGCGGCTTCTGCCAGGGTTTCCGCCAGCGACATCACGTCTCGCAAACCCAGATTGAATCCTTGCCCGGCGATCGGATGTAGCGTTTGCGCCGCGTTGCCAACCAGCGCCAGACGATGGCTAACGTGCTGATTGGCCCTCAGCAGGCTAAGGGGGTAACTGTGGCGCTTACCCGCCTTCAGCATCTTGCCCAGCCGCCAGCCGAAGGCCTGTTGCAGCTCACTGAGAAAACGCTCATCACTCCAGCTATCGACCTGCTGACGAGCTTCCCGAGCGTGGCACCACACCAGCGAGCTACGCCCGCCAGACATCGGCAACAGCGCCAACGGCCCGTAGCGGGTGAAACGTTCGAACGCCCGCCCTTGCGGAGCCTCGGCCGTCGAAACGTTGGCAATGGTGGCAAACTGCGGGTAATCACTCTGCTGCCACTGGATATTGCAGGCCTGCGCCAGCGCCGAACGTGAACCATCCGCCGCTACCAGCAACTGGCCCGTCAGGCGCTGCCCGTTATCCAACTGCACTTCAGCGCGATCGACGGTACGCAGCACATCGACCACTTTAGCCGGGCAATGCAGGGTGATCCCAGGGGCCTTTGCCAGCAGGGCGAATAACCGCTGCCCAGCGTCGTGCAGTTCAATCACCTGCCCCAACGCCTCCACCTGATAGTCCTGCGCATGCAGGTTCACGAAACCGGCATGCCCGCGATCGCTGACGTGGACGTGAGTGATCGCCGTGGCACAGTCCCGCAACGCAGCCCAAACGCCGATACGCGTCAGTTGTTGGCAGGTTCCCTGCGCCAAAGCAATAGCCCGTGCATCAAAGCCAGGATGCGCACGATCGTCTGGCAGGGTTGCCTCCACCAGATCGACGGCCACCTTGCCCTGAGTCAAAGATGAAATCGCCAGCGCCAACGTAGCGCCCGCCATCCCACCGCCCACAATGATTACGCTCATGTTATCTGGCCGCCGCCATCAGGGCTTCAATCGCGTCGGCATCCTTCACCACGCTGGCGGTCAAATTCTCATTACCGTCCTGGGTGATCAGGATGTCATCTTCGATGCGGATACCGATACCGCGATACTCCTGCGGCACATCAGCATCCGGTGCGATATACAAGCCAGGTTCTACCGTCAACACCATGCCTGGCTCCAGCACGCGATCGCGGCTCGCTGAGCCATAGTGGCCCACGTCATGCACATCCAGCCCCAACCAATGGCTCAGGCCGTGCATAAAGAACTGGCGGTGTGCCTGCTCGGCAAACAGCTGTTCCACGTCGCCCTTCATCACGCCCAGCTCAACCAATCCGGCGATCATGATGCGAACGACCTGATCGTTCACTTCGCGAATGCTGATACCCGGTTTAAACATTTCCAGCGCCTTGTTGATCGACGCCAGCACGATGTCATATACCTCACGCTGCGGCTTACTGAACTTGCCGTTAACCGGGAAGGTACGGGTAATATCGCCAGCATAACCACGATATTCACAACCGGCATCAATCAGCACCAAATCACCGTCACGCATTTCACATTCGTTTTCGGTGTAATGCAGGATGCAGCCATTTTCTCCGCTGCCGACGATGGTGTTATAAGACGGGAAGCGGGCGCCCAGGCGGTTAAACTCGTGCAGGATCTCCCCTTCGAGCTGATATTCGAACATGCCCGGACGGCACTTTTCCATCGCACGGGTATGCGCCATGGCGCTGATTTCACCGGCGCGGCGCATAACGGCAACCTCTTCTGCCGATTTGAACAGGCGCATGTCATGTAGCCACGGACGGTAATCCGTCAGGGTTGCAGGGGCTTCCAGATTCTGGCGGAAGCCTTTACGCAGTTTATCCAGCGCGCCGAACAGGATTTCATCGGCATAGGCATATTGCCCCTGCGCGTGATACACCACGTCCAGGCCGTTGAGCAGCAGGTGCAGTTGATCGTTGATTTCGTCGAAGGCCAGCGCGCGGTCTACCCCCAGCTTGGCCGGAGCCGCGTCTTGACCCAAACGGCGGCCAAACCAGATTTCTGCCGTCAGATCGCGTACGCGGTTGAACAGCACGCTGTGGTTATGAGTTTCATCACTCTTCACCAGGATCAACACCGCTTCCGGCTCGTTGAAACCGGTCAGATACCAGAAATCACTGTTCTGACGGTAAGGATATTCAGAGTCTGCACTACGCGTCGCTTCCGGTGCGGCGAAAATCACTGCCGCGCTGGCCGGAGCCATCTGTGCCAACAAAGCCTGACGGCGTTTATGGAATTCCTGCTGGGTCATCACATCTCCTGAAATCGGTTTATGCCACCTGCTGAACGCAGTCAGTAGGGGTTATCAGCGCTCTCGGCCAACGGACGTGGGATCCGCCGGTCAGTGCAACGTTGGCCTTTTATTTTCCGGGGCCGTCGGTTTCTGGCGGGTAAATTCAGTATGGCAAAGCAGCGCAGCAACGCGCACGTACTCCACCACTTCTTCCAGCGACTGTTCCAGTTCTTCCTGGTCTTCGCCTTCGTCATAACCCAGTTGAGCGATATTACGCAGATCGTCGATCGCCTCGCCCACTTCATCTTTCACCTGCGCCAGCTTCGGCTGCATCATGCCCAGCCCCAACAGGAAGTGGTTTACCCAACCTGCCAAGGCATCCGCACGGTCAAACACGCTGACGGTTTCGCCTTCCGGCATCATCAGTTGGAACATGAATTCGTCATCTTCCAGCGTATCACGGGTGATTTCATGCAGTTGCTGTAACGGTTGGCTCAACGCCTGCGGGAAGGCAATGCCTTCGTTGGTCAGATCAAACACCAGCGTCTGCCAACTGGCATCACGGTTGCCACCGCACAGCAGGCCACTGATCAAACCGTGCATCTCGGCTGCGGTCAAAGCAACCGCCTGCTGGTTAAGAGCCACGGTCAAAGATTGGTAACTTGGAAATGTATTCTGTATAGACATGCGCATTCGTCATCGTTGGCAGGATAAGTTCGTGTTATGCTACCACCAAGGTCCGTTGGTATACCAGTTGAGGCAACACCTCAGTGGCTAGTTATAATCAGCGCAGTCCGGGCAAACGTACGGTAAATACGCATTTTGCAACCGTTTTTTGTTTGGTAATGTTAGGCGCGGTAGATTACAACCAGGTACTGAAAAAGTGTTGAATCTTGGTACCCAGGTATATATAGTGGCGCCCGCTTCGGTGGCCCGGCAATGGCTGACCGGTGCTGGCGCGAAATTTAGGCAGGAAGGTGGCATGTCTGCACAACCGGTAGATATTCAAATTTTTGGCCGCTCGTTAAGAGTCAATTGCCCGCCAGAACAACAAGATGCGTTGAACATGGCAGCAGAAGATCTTAACCAACGGTTGCAAGATCTTAAAGTTCGCACTAGAGTCACAAATACAGAGCAACTCGTATTTATCGCAGCATTGAACGTCTGTCACGAACTTGCTCAAGAACGCTTGAAAACGCGTGACTATGCGGCCAATATGGAACAACGAATTCGTATGCTGCAACAGACCATTGAACAAGCGCTGCTTGAACAGGGTCGCATCTCTGAACGTCAGGATGCACAATTCGAATAACTTAAGTTGCTGGAGTTGAAGGCTCCGGCAATGAGTGAAAAATTTCTCTGAGATGTTTGCCAGCGGGCCAGTCCCCTGAGCCGATATTTAGTACCAACAGAATGTGATGATCCACGATCGGTGTGCATGCTCGGCCCGTCCGAGAAGCCTTAAGATTGTGACAGCACGTTCACCTTGAACCATGGGTTCAAGGGTTACAGCCTGCGACGGCATCTCGGAGATCCCTTCACCTGCGTTTTCAGTGTGTTAACTCACCACTACTGGCGAATCTAACACTATGTCTTTGCAACCTCAGTTCGCTCAGCAACGCCAACTCATCCGTAACGAAATACGCCAACGACGCCGTGCCTTAACGCCCGCTCAACAGCATGATTTCGCCCAGCAAATGGCCAGCAATATTGCGCAACATCCACGCATTCAGGCAGCCAGACACATTGCGGCGTTTCTCTCTTTTGATGGCGAACTAGATACAGGCCCGCTGATCGAGCGGCTGTGGCAGCTGGGTAAACGGGTGTATCTGCCCGTTTTGCATCCATTCAGCCCTGGCAACCTGTTATTCCTGCATTACACTGCGCAAACGCCGCTGGTGAGTAACCGCTTCAAAATCCTTGAGCCAGCGCTCGATGTCCGCCACGTCTTACCTGTGTCACTGTTGGATGTGGTATTGACGCCGCTGGTCGCCTTCGATTCGGCAGGGCAACGTCTGGGGATGGGCGGCGGGTTTTACGATCGCACCTTACAAAACTGGCAGCACGCAGGCCCCTATCCGCTGGGGATTGCGCACGATTGCCAACAGGTTAGCGCCCTGCCGGTGGAGCAATGGGATATCCCTCTGCCAGAGATTATCACCCCATCACAAACCTGGGCCTGGCCAATCTCCGCATAGCAAAAGGCCGGATTGCTCCGGCCTTGGTGTTCCGTCGGTTACCGATTACAGCAGTAAGCGGGCGCGGATGGTCCCTTCGATCGCTTTCATACGTTGCAACGCTGCATCAGCACGTTCAGTTTCCGCTTCGATATCGATAACCACGTAGCCGATTTCCGAGCTGGTCTGCAGATACTGGGCCGCGATGTTCACCCCTTCTTCAGCGAAGATCTGGTTAATCTGCGTCAGGATGCCTGGGCGGTTTTCATGAATATGCAGCAAACGGCTGGCGTTCGGGCCATGTGCTGGCAGCGACACCTCAGGGAAGTTGACCGCAGACAGCGTTGAGCCGTTATCGGAATACTTCGCCAGCTTGCCAGCTACTTCATCACCGATGTTCTCCTGCGCTTCCTGGGTTGAACCGCCGATATGCGGCGTCAACAACACGTTATCGAACTCGCACAGTGGAGAATTGAACGGATCGCTGTTGGTTGCAGGCTCTTCCGGGAACACGTCGATTGCCGCACCGGCCAAATGGTCGCTCGCCAAGGCGTTACACAGTGCCGGGATATCCACCACGGTGCCGCGTGAGGCGTTGATCAGGATCGCACCTGGCTTCATCAGCGCCAGCTCTTCGGTGCCGATCATGTTCTTGGTCGACAGCGTTTCCGGCACGTGCAGCGTGACCACGTCGCTCATATTGAGCAGATCGGACAGATGGCGCACCTGTTGGGCATTACCCAGCGGCAGCTTGTTCTCGATATCGTAGAAGAACACTTTCATCCCCAGGCCTTCCGCCAGGATGCCGAGCTGAGTACCGATATGGCCATAGCCGATGATCCCCAGCTTCTTGCCCCGCGCTTCATACGAGCCCACGGCCAGTTTCTGCCACTGGCCACGGTGTGCCTTGGCGTTGGCCGTTGGGATCCCGCGCAGCATCAACAGCAGCTCACCCAGCACCATTTCGGCCACGGATCGAGTATTGGAGAAAGGCGCGTTAAACACCGGAATGCCGCGTTTGGTCGCCGCTTTCAAATCAACCTGGTTGGTGCCGATACAGAAACAGCCCACCGCAACCAGCTTCTCTGCGGCCGCGAAGACTTCCTCGGACAGATGCGTGCGCGATCGGATACCCACGAAGTGTGCATCACGGATCGATGCCTTCAGCGCTTCGGTGTCTAACGCACCTTTGTGATATTCGATGTTGCTATATCCGGCAGCACGCAGGTTATCCACGGTGCTCTGATGAACCCCTTCTACCAACAGGAACTTAATCCTGTCTTTCTCCAATGATACTTTTGCCATTTACCCGACCCTATGTTCAGACTTCAGAAGCGGCTGTTTTCCCCTTTATACCCGTCATCCTTTAAACCACACGACGGGGATAGCTTTCAAATTGCCACCACACTGGCAGCAACCCAAAATCAACAGCACGTCCCTCCAACATAACAAAAATAACGCGCCCGGCAATACAAACGATTGCCTGCCCGTTAGTACAAGGCTCAGCGATGTCGGTGGTTTCTGGTGGAAAATGCCATTGGGAAAGATTTAGGCAGAAGCTTAACGGAGGTTATTAACGGAATGTGACATATGTCACCAAATTCGCCCGTTTTAAGAAAAGATATTTTAAGACAAGAATTATGCGTGGCGGACCGTAAGCCAGTAAAAAGCGGCGAACCGGCTGAGACTTTGTCAGCAGGCTCACCGCTTTACGGCCAGATTATCTGACCACTTTTTTTACGCCATCCGGTGTGCCAACCAACGCGACGTCCGCGCCACGGTTGGCAAACAGGCCAACGGTAACCACGCCAGCAATGCCGTTGATTTTGTTTTCCAACGCTATGGCATCGAGGATTTCCAGGTTGTACACATCCAGGATCACGTTGCCGTTATCGGTTACAACGTTCTGGCGGTATTCCGGCAGGCCGCCCAGCTTGACCAGTTCACGAGCCACGTAGGAGCGAGCCATCGGGATCACTTCTACCGGCAGCGGGAATTTACCCAGCACATCAACCTGCTTGGTGGAATCGACAATGCAGATAAACTGACGGGCAATGGCAGCAATGATCTTTTCGCGGGTCAGCGCTGCGCCACCGCCTTTAATCATCTGCATGTGGCCGTTGATTTCATCGGCACCGTCAACGTAGATATCCAACGAATCCACTTCATTGCTATCGAAAACGTGGATCCCCAGGCTTTTCAGCTTGGCGGTCGACGCGTCTGAGCTGGATACCGCACCTTCGATCTGGTGTTTGATCGAACCCAGCGCATCGATAAAGTGAGCCGCAGTCGAGCCGGTGCCCACGCCCACGATAGTGCCAGGCTTCACGTATTCCAATGCTGCCCAGCCTACCGCTTTTTTCAGTTCATCCTGAGTCATGATGTGTTCATTGCCTATGTACGAAAACGTGTGCGTATTATAGGGTAAATCACTGATGGCAACTTAGGCTAAAACACACTTATTTAACCTGACGCACATTTCTGCCCCTCCCTACGACACCCGCTCTGAAAAGAGCGGCGGGATTTTTTCACCTGAGAAAGTGCAAAAATGTGGCATAGTGCCTGAATCAACTTACTAAAAGGGATCTTCTCTCCGATGAAACGCCCAGACTATAGAACGCTGCAAGCGCTGGACGCGGTGATCCGTGAGCGTGGCTTTGAGCGCGCGGCACAAAAACTTTGCATCACCCAATCGGCGGTATCCCAGCGCATCAAACAGTTGGAAAACCTGTTCGGCCAACCGCTACTGGTACGCACCGTGCCACCGCGCCCAACCGAGCAGGGTCAAAAACTGTTGGCCTTGCTGCATCAGGTCGAGCTGCTGGAAGAGGAGTGGTTAGGGAATGACAATGGGGTCGATACGCCGCTGTTGCTGTCACTGGCGGTCAACGCCGACAGCCTGGCAACCTGGCTGTTACCGGCGCTAAAACCGGTGCTGGCCGATTCCCCGGTGCGCCTGAATTTACAGGTGGAAGACGAAACCCGCACGCAGGAACGTCTGCGCCGGGGGGAAGTGGTGGGCGCGGTCAGTATCCAGCCGCAGCCGCTGCCGAGCTGCCTGGTCGATCGGTTGGGCGCGCTGGATTATCTGTTCGTCGCCTCGAAAGCCTTTGCCGATCGCTATTTCCCTAATGGCGTGACCCGTTCCGCCCTGCTGAAGGCACCGGCGGTGGCATTCGATCATCTTGATGATATGCATCAGGCGTTTTTACAGCAGAACTTCGATCTCTCGCCGGGCAGCGTTCCCTGCCATATCGTTAACTCGTCAGAGGCGTTTGTTCAATTGGCACGGCAAGGCACCACCTGCTGTATGATCCCGCATTTGCAGATTGAGAGAGAGCTGGCCAGCGGAGAACTGATCGACCTGACACCGGGTCTGTTCCAGCGCCGTATGCTGTTCTGGCACCGCTTTGCACCGGAAAGCCGCATGATGCGTAAGGTCACCGATGCGCTGCTTTCGCATGGGCATCAGGTATTAAGGCAGGATTAAAGGCGCAGCATGACGCCGCGCCCAGGTAAGAGATTGCTTACTGCGCGGCGTTGGTTTTCAGCTCGAACACCACGTCCACCTGATCGTCGAAGTGAATGCTTTGTTGCTCGTAAGTCTGAGCGGCATCGCTTTCCGGTGCCGCAGAAGCGGCTTTAAACATGCGAGCTACCGGCATCGGCTGGTAGTTGGCAACGTGATAGCGAATGCTGTACACCGGCCCCAGCTTGGCCTTAAAGCCCTGCGCCAACGAAGCGGCTTGCTGAGTGGCATTTTCAATCGCTTTCTGACGTGCCTGCTCGCGATAAACCTCTGGCTTGGCTACCCCAAGCTCAACCGCACGAATTTCGTTCAAACCCGATTTCAGCGCACCGTCCAACAGCTCGTTGAGTTTATCCAACTGGCGCAAGGTTACCTGCACCTGGCGCACGGCCTGGTAGCCTTTCAGCTGCGATTCACCGGTTTTCAGATAGTCATATTCTGGCTGGGTACGCAGGTTGGCCGCATTGATATCTTTCTTATCAATGCCGTTTTTCTGCAGGAAGTCAAAATACTGCGCTACGCGTTCATCAACCTGTTTTTTCGCCTGGGCGGCATCTTTGGCAGAGACGCTGACTTCGATCGCCAGCGTAGCAATATCCGGGGTGGCGTCCACGCTGGCCGTACCGGAAGTGACCACATGCGGCCCTTCAGGTACTTCTGCTGCCTGCAGCGCCAGAGGTAACGTGCCTAATCCAATCATTGCGGCCATGGCCAATGCTTTAAGCTTCACAGTGTCTCCTTGAATGACTAAATGCTTGCCTTCAAAGCTAACACATCCTGCCGCCCATGGAATTCGGATTAGTGACAAATATAAGGGCTAATCGGGCTGTAGGGGCGCCGCATGCTGCGCCCGGCTCGCTCCTACGGCCGATTATTACCAATTAGCGGTTAGCCCATGCCAGGCCAATTGCAGTGCAATGACCCACATCACCAGCCCGACCAGAACGTTGATAATCCGTTGTGCCGTCAGGGTTTTCAGCCACGGAGCCAGCCATGAGGCCAGCAATGCCAAGGCAAAGAACCAGACGACCGAAGCACTGACCGCGCCAAGGGCAAACCAGGATCGAATGTCTGGCGTCAGTTGCCCTCCCAAGCTGCCGAGCACCACAAAGGTATCGAGGTACACGTGCGGGTTCAGCCAGGTGACAGCCAACATGGTCACCACAATGCGCCAGCGGTTTTGCTTCATCTCTTGCGCCGCTGTCAGCTCCAGATGTTGGCTAAACGCGGTACGGAAAGCCCCCCAGCCGTACCACAGCAGGAAAGCAACGCCGCCCCAGGTCACCAACGCCAATAGCATTGGTGAACTGCTGAGCAAGGCGCTACCGCCAAAAATACCGGCGCAAATCAGAATGATATCGCTCAACGCGCACAGCGAGGCGGTCATCAGATGATAATGGCGGCGGATCCCCTGGTTCATCACAAACACGTTTTGTGGGCCAAGCGGCAGGATCATCGCGGCGCTCAAGGCAAAGCCTTGCAGATAGATGGCTAACATGGTGTTCCTTCTGGCAATATCAGCGCCGGGAAAGCGGCGTGTGCTGTTCAACACGCGCATCATACGAAGAGAAAATTATTAGGGGAAATGGATATTTCTAATCAGGCATCAGTAATGCTAATGCTCAATCGTTACGGCGATGATCGATCCACTCTTCAATCTGAATCGGGAAGACATCTGGCGCCTTTCTCAACATCCGCCGCACCAGATCCAGCACGGTATGTTGTGATAGCGCCTCTTCCATACGTTGCTGGGCAATATTCATCACCTGGCGTACGCCGCAAATGCCTTCACAGGCCCAGTCGGGCGCAGTTGCATCAAATACGGCCAAGCGTTGGCGTATCTCTTTGCAGTCGAAGATTGCCTTTTCACCGTCGATAGCCGCCACGATATCCAGCACGGTGATCTGATCGGCCGGTTTGGCCAGCCGGAAGCCACCGCCTTTACCCTCGGTGCTTTCAACCAGTTTAGCCTTGGAAAACTTGGTGAATATCTTGGCCAGGTAGTCATAAGGCACACCCTGCAATTCAGCGATTTCACGCACGCTCATCTCGCGCCCTTCGCCTTTGCTATCGACCATACACATCAGGCTATGGATGCCATACTCCACCCCGGAACTGTAGAACGCCATGTGTTCTCCGCACGATTAATTCTGAGTTAAATAGTAATTTCTTCCCTTCAACGATGCAATGCCAGCATGCCTCCACGCCATAAATAATTAAAAGATGATAAAATTCAATTAATTAAACAAACCACATCCAGAATAGCGTGTAAAAGGCTTGATGATCTCAACTACGATCAATATAGTCGCAGTTAATGATTAAGCCAATGTGCAGATGAAACAACAGCGGAGTGACAGTATGAAACAACAAATTCTTATCCTGGGTGCCGGTTTTGCAGGGATGTGGGCGGCATTGAGCGCGGCACGATTAGCCGATCTCCACGGTCGTCACGATATCGAGATTACCGTGCTTGCCCCCCAGCCAGAGCTGCGTATTCGCCCACGTTTCTATGAGTCCGAGGTGGAAAACTACGCCGCTCCGCTGCTGCCATTATTCGCAGTAACCGGGGTAAAATTCCTCGCCGGGGTTGCCAGTGAGATTGATAGCGCCAGCCAGCAGGTTTGGTACCACAACGAGCAGGACCAACTGACTGCCGTACGTTACGATCGTCTGATCATGGCGACCGGTAGCCACATCACTCATGCCCTACCAGGAGCACAGCAGTACGCCTTCGACGTCGATAAAATGGAGAGCGCAGCCCGCCTGGAGCGGCATCTTGCTGCGTTGGCCGAGCAACCTGAGAGCGCCGCACGTAATACCGTCATCGTTTGTGGCGGCGGCTTTACCGGTATTGAGGTGGCCACCGAAATGCCTGCACGCTTACGGGCGATCCTCGGTGACTCAGCTGCAATTCGTGTGATTGTCGTCGATCGCAGCCCAGTGGCAGGAGGCCGTTACAGCGAGCAACTGCGCGACGTGATTAGCCAAGCCTCGGTAGAGTTGGGTGTCGAGTGGCGGCTGAATTGCGAGATTAAGGCCATTGACGAGAGCGGGCTGACGCTGAAAAACGGCGAACATATCGCCTCCAGCACGGTGATTTTAACCGTGGGTGTACAGGCCAGCCCGTTAACCCGGCAAATCCCGGGTGAGCGCGATCCGCAAGGCAGGCTGCATGTCGACCAGCAGTTAAGAGTGATTGGGCAAAACGCGGTTTATGCGACCGGCGATGTCGCCTTTGCCCGTACTGACGATCAAGGCAATCACGCCCTGATGACCTGCCAGCACGCCATTATGTTAGGGCGCTTTGTCGGCCATAACGTCGCTGCCGATCTGATCGGTATTGAACCCTTGCCCTACCGCCAGGTGAATTACGTTACCTGTCTGGATCTGGGGGCCTGGGGCGCGGTCTACAGCGAAGGTTGGGATCAGGTGGTGAAATTCACCAAAGAAGAGGGAAAGAAAATCAAAGTCTCCATTACCAACGAGTTGATCTATCCCCCGCAGGCGGAACGTGAAGTGGCCTTTGCCGCCGCCGATCCGTTAGCACCGTTTGTTTGATTGATTGAAATCCGTTCCCTCACTAGAAAGTGAGGGAACGTCAGATCATTACTCCGGCTGCTCTGCCGCTTTCGCTACATGGCGGACATGCACGTCCATCTGTGGGTATGGAATACCGATCTGGTGAGCATCCAACTGACGCTTGAAGTTTTCCATCAGATCAAAGTACACGTTCCAGTACTCGGCATTGGTGGTCCAAGAGCGGGTCACAAAGTTCAGTGAAGAAGGGGCCATTTCATTGAGGCGAACAGTCACGCCTTTATCGTGCATGATGCGCTTATCTGCCGCGATCACGTCACCCAATACTTTCTTCACCAGATCGATATCAGCGTCGTAAGCTACACCCACCACGATATCCACGCGGCGGTTTGGCTCACGGGAATAGTTGATGATATTGCCCGCGATGATTTTACCGTTCGGCACCACAATGGTTTTGTTATCTGAAGTACGCAGCGTAGTGGAGAAGATCTGCACCTGATCTACCGTGCCGGAAACGCCACCCAGATCGACAAACTCCCCGGCCCGCAGCGGACGGAAGGCCACCAGCAGCACACCGGCTGCAAAGTTGGAAAGTGAACCTTGTAGTGCCAGACCCACAGCCAGGCCAGCGGCACCCAGCACGGCAATCACTGAGGTGGTCTGAACACCAATACGCCCCAGCACCGCAATAAAGGTAAACGCCAGGATGCTGTAACGCGCCATCGCAGCCAGGAAATCCGCCACGGTGGCATCGATGCCACGCAGCTTCATCACGCGGCTGAGCGCATTACTCACTACGCGAGCCACCACTGAACCAATAATAAAAATCACGATCGCGGCAACAATATTCACCGCATACTGGATCAGCATATCCTGATGGTTGACTAGCCAACTGCTGGCATTGTTAATGCCTTCTACTACGTTAAGTTCTTCCATTCTGACGTCCTACTTGACATCCCCATGCGGGGAAAATGAGCAAAATATACTGGCGAAACAGGGCCAATAAACAAACCACAGCTAAGGGTAACCAACATTTTGCCGCAGTGCCAACCGCAACGGGTAAAATTTTCCACCAGTTTTACCAGGTATAACCTGAATAAATCCCGGGTTAACCTGGTATCAGCTATGATTGAAATGATTTTACGGTACAAGGAGAGCTTATCGTGATCGCTATTTTTCCCTCGCTGAAACACTATTGGCAAGTGCGCCCCAGATTATTGATTTCGGTAGGCGTAGGGCTTCTGTGTGTCGGGCTGCTTCCTGCTCATCTCCCATGGTTGCAACGGTTGATCGTTGGTTGGAACGTGATGGCCTGGATCTATTTATTATGCCTTTGGCATCTGATGCTGGGCTTTACGCCACAACGTACCCGGCAATTGGCACGCAAGCAGGACGAGAGTGCAAGCCAGGTATTGGCGTTGGTCAGTTTGGGCTGCGTAGTGAGCATTCTGGCCATCCTGTTTGAATTGAGCACTGCCAAACAGGTCAGCGATGTGTTGAAAACGCTGCATCTCGCCCTGACCGGCTCCACACTGGTGGTTTCCTGGCTGCTATTACCCACGGCATTCACCATGCACTACGCCCACCTGTTTTACCGCCAGCGGGCCAATACGGAAGTGTTACCGCTATTGTTCCCCGGCAAACTGGCCGAGCCAAACTACTGGGACTTCGCTTATTTCTCCTTCACCATTGCCGTAGCTTCACAAACCGCCGACGTGGCCGTGGGCACCGCAGACGTGCGTAAAATCACCCTGTTGCAATCGGTGATCTCCTTTGTCTTCAATATCTTGATCCTGGGGCTGTCGATTAACGTTGGGGCGGGGTTATTGGGGTAGCTACTTAGGTGACGGGTGCCTGGGTAAAAAAAGAAAAGGCTCCCAAGGGAGCCTTTTAGCGTCAATCTGAACGGAGGGACGATATTACAGCACGTCTACCGCGTTCAGTTCTTTGAATGCCAGTTCCAGACGGGTGATCATGGAAGTCTGAGCAGCACGAGTCCATACGCGTGGATCGTAGTATTTCTTGTTCGGCTTGTCGGCACCTTCTGGGTTACCCAGTTGGCCCTGCAGATAGCCTTCGTTCTTTTTGTAGTAGTTCAGGATACCTTCCCAAGTTGCCCACTGGGTGTCGGTATCGATGTTCATTTTCACTACGCCGTAGCTGACCGCTTCTTTGATTTCTGCTGCGGTAGAACCTGAACCACCGTGGAACACGAAGTTCAACGCATTGTGCGGCAGGTTGTGTTTCTTGGAAACATAGTCCTGAGAATCGCGCAGAATGGTTGGAGTCAGTTTCACGTTGCCTGGCTTGTAAACACCGTGTACGTTGCCGAAAGAGGCAGCGATGGTGAAGCGCGGGCTGATAGCGTTCAGTTTTTCGTACGCGTAATCAACGTCTTGTGGCTGAGTGTACAGGGAAGAAGCGTCCATGTGGCTGTTGTCTACGCCATCTTCTTCACCACCGGTGCAGCCCAGTTCGATTTCCAGGGTCATACCGATCTTCGCCATGCGAGTCAGGTACTTGCTGCAAATTTCGATGTTTTCTTCCAGTGACTCTTCAGACAGGTCGATCATGTGTGAAGAGAACAGTGGCTTACCGGTCGCCGCGAAGTGCTTCTCACCCGCGTCCAACAGGCCGTCTAACCATGGCAGCAGTTTCTTAGCGCAGTGGTCGGTGTGCAGGATCACTGGCACGCCGTAATGTTCAGCCATCTGGTGCACGTGGTGCGCGCCAGAGATTGCGCCCAGGATCGCAGCACCTTGTGGCACGTCAGTTTTGATGCCTTTACCCGCGATAAAGCCAGCACCGCCGTTAGAGAACTGCACGATCACTGGAGCACGCACCTTGGCTGCTGTTTCCAGCACTGCGTTGATGGAGTCGGTACCCACGCAGTTTACCGCTGGCAGTGCAAAGTTGTTCTCTTTGGCAACTGCGAAGACTTTCTGCACGTCATCACCTGTGATGACACCTGGTTTTACGAAATCAAAAATTTTAGACATTAGACGTTGTCCTGTTTCGTTGGCCGTATACCCGTCGTCTTGCAAGCTACAACCTGCAAGCTAGTGGTAGCGATGGATAAATAGCGATTTTTTACCCCCACAGCTCAGCTGGGGAGCATAAACAAACGGGCGGCTTGCGCCCCCCGTTATCTGAATTACTGCTTAGCGCGCTCTTCCAGCATCACTACTGCAGGCAGAGGTTTCCCTTCAACGAATTCCAGGAAGGCGCCGCCGCCGGTAGAGATGTAGGAAATTTTGTCAGCGATACCGAACAGATCGATAGCTGCCAGAGTGTCGCCGCCGCCTGCAATGGAGAAGGCTTCGCTATCTGCGATAGCGCGTGCAACAATTTCGGTGCCCCGACGGAAATTAGGGAACTCGAAGACGCCAACCGGGCCATTCCACAGAATGGTTTTGGCGTTCTTCAGGATAACGGCCAGACGCTCGGCAGAGACGTCGCCCATATCCAGAATTTGCTCGTTGTCTTGGATCTCGTTGGCCTGCTTCACCGTGGCCACAGCGGTTTCAGAGAACTCGGTCGCAACGCGTACGTCGGTTGGCACCGGAATATCGCAGGTTTCCAACAGTTTTTGCGCGTTCGGGATCAGATCGGGTTCGTACAGGGACTGCCCCACGTTATTCCCTTGTGCCGCCACGAAGGTGTTAGCGATGCCGCCACCAACGATCAGTTGATCGGCGATCTTGGACAGAGAATCCAGCACGGTCAGTTTGGTAGAAACTTTAGAACCACCAACGATAGCCACCATTGGGCGAGCCGGGTTACCCAGCGCTTTGCCCAGGGCTTCCAGTTCCGCAGACAGCAGCGGGCCTGCACAGGCAACTGGAGCAAACTTGCCCACGCCATGTGTAGAAGCCTGCGCACGGTGTGCAGTACCAAAGGCGTCCATCACATATACGTCGCACAGCGCAGCATATTTCTTGGACAGCACTTCGTCGTCTTTCTTCTCGCCTTTGTTGAAGCGAACGTTTTCCAGAACAACCAGTTCACCTTCTGCAACGTCAACGCCTTCCAGATAATCCTTCGCCAGACGGACTGGGGATTTCAGATGCTCTTTCAGATAGTTGACCACTGGCAGCAGGGAGAATTCTTCGTTGTACTCGCCTTCGGTAGGACGACCCAGGTGGGAAGTTACCATCACGCGGGCGCCTTGTTTCAGCGCAGCTTCGATAGTCGGCAGGGAGGCACGGATACGCGCATCGGAAGTCACTTTACCGTCTTTCACTGGTACGTTCAGATCGGAACGGATCAGAACGCGTTTACCCGCCAGATCCAGATCGGACATCTTAATTACAGACATGGTGAACCCTCTTTGTTGATTCTCTATAAAGTTGCCTGAGCGACGCATCAACACCACGTTGATAGCGCCTTACTAGAAACCGCTTGCGGCCATTGCCCGTGTTGTATCCAACATCCGGTTGGCAAAGCCCCATTCGTTATCACACCAGACCAAGGTCTTGATCAGGTGCTGTCCGCTGACCCGGGTTTGCGTCCCATCAACGATGGCGCTGTGCGGGTCATGGTTAAAATCAATCGAGACTAATGGTAGTTCTGTATAGTCAACTATACCACGAAATGATCCCTGTGCCGCCTTTTGCAACAGCTGGTTTACCTCTGTGACCAACACCTTCGAGCTTACGCTGACGCTAAGATCGATGGCCGTTACGTTGATCGTCGGCACCCGCACGGAGATCGCTTCAAAACGATCGCAAAACTGCGGGAAGATGCGCGTAATGCCCGCTGCCAGCTTGGTGTCGACCGGAATAATCGACTGGCTCGCCGCGCGGGTACGCCGCAAATCCTGATGATAGGCGTCTATCACCGGCTGATCGTTCATCGAGGAGTGGATGGTAGTTACCGTGCCTGACTCAATGCTGTAGGCATCGTCCAGCAGCTTGATAATCGGAATAATGCAGTTGGTGGTACAGGAGGCGTTGGACACGATGCGATGCTCGCCACGCAGCGTTTGGTGGTTAACCCCAAACACGATGGTCGCATCCAGATCGTTACCGCCCGGATGGGCAAACAGTACCTTTTTTGCCCCTGCCGTCAGATGAGCTTCGCCATCTGCCCTGCTGCCGTATACACCGCTGCAATCCAGCACTACATCTACGCCCAGTTCGCCCCAGGGCAACTGGTCCAACTCGGGTTGATGTAACAGCCGAATGCTGTCATCCCCCACGCTCAACACGTCACATTCCTGGCGCACATCCCAGGCAAAGCGGCCGTGGCTGGAGTCATATTTCAGCAGGTGGGCCATCCCCTCGGCATGTGCCAGTTCGTTGATGGCGACGACGGAAATTTCGGCGCGTCTCCCCGATTCGTACAGTGCGCGTAAAACGCTACGGCCAATACGGCCAAAGCCGTTTATCGCTATGCGGATGGTCATGCTACTCCCTGAAAAAGGGCGATCTCTGGCGGTAATGTTCAACGTCAAGGATCGCGCAGACTGATTATCTCGCCTAGAGTACTTTAGCGCACCGCCTGCTGTGAATCGCTGCTTTGCATTATTCGTCAAACCCCATTGCTCATCGCAACCGCTCACTCTGGCGTTTCCACTGACAACAGTGATAACTGAAACGCTTCAGCCGAGCATAAACCAAAGTTTTACCAAAAGGAACAGGTGCAACGCACTGCCTGTCATGTCGAAGAGACTTTGCGAAAATAAAATGATCTAGCGCACATTTTTACCCTCAGTCCCCGCTAGCCGAATTGAGTCCGAATGCGCAAATGACTTGCCGGTAACGCCAAGTTCTCCATAATGAACCCAGCGTTTGTTGGGTGAAGCAAATGCTGATGGGTCTAACTCTCTTTCTTTTGTGGTTAATGTTATTTACAAGGAACCAAAATGAGTGAAATCAAAGTAGTCGCCCTGATTAAAGCCATGCCAGAACACCGTGCTGCGGTAGATAAAGCGGTACGCGCCATGGTCGCCCCGAGCCGTTCCGAGCCGGGTTGCATCCAATATGATTTGCATGAAGAGCAGGGCCATCCGGGCGCGTTCGTCTTTATCGAGCGCTGGACTTCTGAGCAGGCGCTGAAAGAGCATATGGCAATGTCTTACCACGATGCCTTCCTGGCTGAATTGGAAGGGAAGCTAGTGAGTCTGGAAGTGAAAAAACTGACTCAACTGTAATTGTGCTTCTTAGGGGGCCGATCGGCGCCCCCTTTCCGCTCACTCAACGGTGAACGTTTCACAGCTCACATTCGCAGCACATTGAGTTAATCCTGTATGGCAATGAGCCAGGCGCTGCCACTCAATTGCCCACTCCCCGTGATTTTAGAAAGCTCGCTGCTGACCGTAAAGGTTTTCGATGTCCCAATAGCCGCCTCAATGCTTCTGCCTGAAGCCCCAGTATCTGGATCGGTAATCGTCAGCTTAGAGACCGCGCCGGTTTTTCCTGCCGTGTCTTTCAACGGCAATGCACCATTCCCATCAGCCTCATAGCTCAGTGAGAAAGTCGCCCTCACCGGCGAGTCACAGGTATAAGTAATGGGTGCAGAAGTGCGATGCGAGACGCTATCTGCTGACAGCGTACCGTGGTCCAACGTCAGAGCAGTGGGATTCACCTGGCACGTGTTAGGTAATTGTATCGTTCCCCCTTGCAGATAAAACGGAATAGTATAAATCCTTTCATTTAACCCCCTTGGATTGCCAAAACTGCGAATATATCCCCCCAATGGCATTGAAGGAAAAGTAATCAGATTATCAATAGGACGCCGTTTTATATAAAATGAAAGCGTAATAGGAAAAGCCGCAGTAAACCCCGATGCATTTTCATTTAAAATACCATCTGAAGCACAATACTGCGCATTCTTATTTACCCACTTACCATGGGAATTATTATCCGCCGTGGCAGAAATAGATAAATTTTCATTAATCCGATGACGTTCAGCATTTTCAGGCTCTTTCGGCAAATCAATCAGCGTATAGTGCCATGCTTGTGCTGAAGGCAAATTTGCAGCACCACAAGATACCGTGCCAGAAACAGTGCTACTGTCGATAACATACTTGCTTACCAGCCCAGTACTCACCTCTGTCTTGCCGCTAATCGTCACCCTGGAGATGGCACTTACGGCGACGACATTGTAGTCAGCAAAAGCGGGAACCATGCCCATCAAGCCGATTAATAGCCCGCCTCCCCACGCCTTGAGGTATTTTATGCTGCCCGTTTCACTCATTTGTATATTCCCCGCACTCTTTATCTCAGATATATTCATAATCTAGATATAACTGGCAAACAGTGACGCCGTGGCGCTAAACGCTCCGCCCTCTTCACCCATTCCATCCTGGATAACTACCCGCCCGGTGAGCGTAAACATCCCAGCCTGTATCGGCAGCCATTGACCAATAGTAAACGCCATGTTGTTGCGGGATAACGCTATCCCGACCCCAGATTGCGAGGTTCCCAGCACGTTGGCTCCCATAGTGTTCATCACCCCGTAGGCGGTAGGCGACAAGTACATTTTCAAACTCTTGCCCACCGGTGCCCCGCCGCTACACGAAACGTTGATGCGGACCGACTTTTCCGCTTTGGCGCTGCCGACATCCTGCAAGTTAACCGCTCCAAACGGTACTTCCAGCCGTGACTCACCGCTCTCGCTGGTGACATTGCACGCCGGGATCACTATCGTCGCCTTGACGGTGACAGGGACATCCGCCTGCACCGTTGCCCCCCCCAGCATCAGGCTCAATAGGCCATATCGCCAATATCGTCTGCCATTTTGTCGCATATTTTCTCCTACTGATAGCTGGCCTCAACCGTCACCGTCGCGCTGTAATCGCCCGCTTTTACCGCCCCCGGAGCCAACGCATAGGCACCAAACTGAAACTGGTTAATGCCCCCGGAGCCGATTTGGCTAATGGTACCGACCTTCACCTCACGCCCCAGAACAATCGCCTGACCGAGACTGTCTTCCAGACCAATCACCAGCCCGGTATCGCCGGTGGTAGCCAGCATGGCGACCCCGTTGACCTGTTGGGTCTGCGTACTGTTAAACGTCAGTTTCACCATCTTCCCCAGCGTGGCAGGCGTACAGTCTTTCAGACCAAGGGTAAATGGCGTGGTTTGAGTCCGTGAGTTGTGTTCGAAAAAGCGTAATCTTTGGCTGGGCAAGGAGACCTTCTGACTGCTGCCCTCCTGGTCAAACTGGCAGTTTGCCACCAGGATCACCCCATTAAATACCAGTTCCAGATGATCGGTCGCCTGGCTCGCCAGCGATAGCATCAGCAACAGGCAGACACTTCCCCCCATCAATCGTCCGTTCATAAGTCCCTTTACCCTGTTTAACGAGCGACACACTGGCTACCGCTGCAGCGAAACGCCAGCGTGGGGCGGCCACCATAATCATTGATATAAGTTAAATAAGGTTTGGCATAAATGCCGCTTTTCACGCGGGCACTGCTTTTCGGGGCCAGCATCACGCTGTCAAAATCCCCTTCCAGCGACTGCTGCTCACTCCCCCCCAACCCGATCACCGTGACGTAATACGGTGTGGGATTTTCTATCCGATAACCGCCGGTTTCAGTATGTAAGACCAACCGATCTTGCCAAACCGCTCCCGGTTCACGCTTCAATGCCTTCGGGCGGTAAAACAGTTTGATTTTGGTCTGTAGCGCAATCTGCAGCACATTTGGCTTTTCACTTTCCGGTGGGATTTCCCGCAGGTTAAAATAAAACAGCGACTCCCGATCTTGGGGAAGTTGGCTCACCGAGCCCGTGGCCTTCACCCGAATGATCCCTTTAGCCCCCGGCTCCAAACGCTGCACCGGCGGCGTAATGATCAAGGGACCCGTTAACATCTTGTTCTGCTGTTCATCTTCCAGCCAGGACTGGGCCAGATAGGGCTGCTGCTGGTTATCGTTGCTGATATTCAGGCTGATGGACTTGCTGGCGCCATCAAATACCGCCCGGGTTCGGTCTAGCGTGACCGCCGCCTGAACCGTTAAAGGGAATACCAACAACGTCACTAAACTCCAAACGGTGCGGGTTGCCATCTTGCGAACTCTCATAAGTATGTACTCTTTATTAATTAATCTGATCCGACGCGGTTGGCCGGCAAGGTAATAGCAGATTAGACTCGCCAATCTGCGCTGGTAACTGCACCTGGCACTGTACTTCCCCTGCCCACGCCACATTCAAGGCACTCTTGGGGGCAATACCACTGAGCCATGCCATCCCCTGTTCCCCCACCAACCCCACCTCTCGTCCTCGCTGGTCTCTCACGCTCGCGCCAAAGGGAGGGAAACTGCTATCCGCCAATCGCAACACCGCAAACGCTGTAGCCCCCTGCAATACGGAAAATCGGCGGTAACCAATCGCGCCTTCCGTCAGCGAGGCCTCTACCACCCCCTGAACCGCCTCAACATCATCCGGCAAGGTGTTAACATCAATACGTGCAGTCGTGCGGTAATAACTGTTTACATCACCCAACACACCGATCCCCCAGCGGTTGCTTTTGACGCCCGAAGTGTTTAACGGCACCCCGGCAATGCCATCGGTGCTCAGCATCAGCCGGGTTCCGCCGTTGTAACCCGCCGGGTGCATTGCCGCGCCGAGCCCTGTGACCGTCAGACCACCGCTGGCATTAAACCCGAAAGAGGAGGTACCACGGTCTTCAAAAGCCGCATTCGCGCTAACCTTGGCCATATTGCCATTATGGGTGTACATGCCATTGAACTGACTATTGGCCGATGCCTGAGCGCCACTGATCAACCCGGCATTCACACTGTAACTATCATTCCCCGCCACGCCGTAATACCCGACCTGCTGGTTATAGCGCCCTCGGCTTTGACTGGCGTTATAGCTCACCGAACCTAGCCCCAGCGGCACAGAAATCATCACGTTAACCAGATTATCCTCACGCCCCTGATACTGGCTGCGGGTGACCGTGCCAGTGACAGACAGGTTTCTCAACCCCAACGACGGCAGGTCAAAATAGGTACCGACAGTTCCGCCAAACTGCTCAGTATCCCCTTGATCCCAATACGTCTGGCTCTCATAGTTCAGCCCCAGAGAAAACCCCTCAAAACGCTTGTTGATGTTTATCTGATAGCGTTCTTTCTGACGCCCACGAGCATCATCCCGGTAACGTACATCCAGATACTCTTGCATACTGAGAAAATCCTTCTCCGAGAAACGGTATCCGGCAAAGGTCACATCGGTATCCATCTCATCAAAGAACTTGGAGTAACTTAGACGCCAGGATTTACCCTGCCGATCATCGTGCTGGGGAAATCTCGCCACAGTCTGGGTAACGTCCAGTGCCATGGTTCCCAACACAAACAAATCACGCCCCACCCCCAGTGCCACAGCTTGATAGTCCCCAGATAACGTCCCGCCGCCGTAGACTGACCAGGCGTTACTGATGCCCCAGGTCATTTCACCGGCAACAAACGGCGGGCCCTCCAGATTATGCTGCCATGTGCTGGGCCGCCCGGTGATCAGTTGATAACGCATCTGCCCTGGTCGGGTCAGATAAGGCACCGACGCGGTGGAAACGCTGAACTTGCGCTGCTCGCCATTTTGTTCGGTAATGGTCACATCCAACGTGCCGCGAATGGCGCTGTCCAGGCTCTGAATACGGAAAGGGCCCGCCGGTACGGTACTGTCATACACTTTGCGCCCCTGCTGGGTCACAGTAACTCGTGCATTACTATTAGCCACCCCGATGATTTCCGGGGCGTAGTCTCTTAAACGCGGCGGTAACATCCGTTCATCGCTGGCCAGCTTCCCACCGGTATAACGCCAGGAGTCAAACAGGGCAGAGTTAACATAATCCTCCCCCAGGGTCAGCGTTGACTGCAGGCTGGGTAAAGGGCGATAAAGATAGACCCGGGTCAGGTCAAAGTTGCGCCTGGAGGACGGGTTAAGCCCGGAGGTCTGGCTATCACTACCCTGATAGTCCGCCCGCAAGCGCCAGGCCCCTGCATTCACCCCAGCGGTGCCATTAACGCTGATATTGCGCTGTCGGCCGCCGTTCCCTTGCGGAAGCGTTACCGAGGCATTCAGGTTGTAATCCAGCAGTATCCCGGGAATACCGTGATCCCAACGGGAGGGCGGCAGCCAGTTATCATCGCTGTACTCCAGCCAAGCTTGAGGCACATTGATCTTCAACACGCTGGCCCCGAGGTCAGGAGTCAGCGTGACCCCTGGCAGGCTGCTAAAATCGGCGCACTGCCCGTTATGCCAAGCAGTGACCTTGTTACGGGCAGAATCCGTCAACCCTAATGAATCAGCCATTTCCAGTGACAAACAGGCTTGAGGCAAATTAACGGTACCTGGCTCTGCGGCCGCCATGCCCTCAGGCAGATAAAATGGGATAACTCGTTCATTGCCCAGTCCCTGGCCATTAACGGTGACCCGCAATTGATACTCATCCGGCATCACATAATCTGACTGAGAAAATTGAGAGAAATCGATATTCGTTTTATCTTGCGCATCAAGCATATCGATATTGAATTTGACAGCCTGTGCATTCCCTGCCGTTAGCATCATTAATATCGACAGCGTGATGCGATTTTTTATAAACCGTGACTGAATCATAGGTTATTATCCGGAGTCCTTTTCACAAGCAATCCATCACATCATTTACACCAGACACTGCCGCCCCCTCCACAATAAGGATCCCAAGAGGGGTTTGAACATAACTACAGAGGCATAGGAAAAGTCTATCCAGACAATGCATAAAAAGAGTTTTGCGCTAACTCCGCACAGCGAATAGTGTTTGGTGGTGACAATAGCAATGGCAGAACGGTGACTCTGTTCTGCCATGCATAAGAAACGTTCTGACGCGAGAGCACATCTCCTGCGTCAGAAAAATTCTTTATTTATAGGCAATCACAAAGTTGGTGCTAGAGGTGAAATCACCCCCGGTGACCGCAGTGGCATCATCGGCTTTCTGCACCATCGCCGTATACGTCAGGGTATTATTGTCGTCTCCCAGACCCGTCAGTTCCAACGCCGTACCAAAGGTGATATCGTTGATCTTGATACCCAAACCGGTCGCACTGCCATTGGTTTTCAGCAGGTTTTTACCCGCAATCTGGTTGGTGCTGTTGAAGGTGATTTCCGCCGTTTTCTTATCCATCACACAGTTCTCCAATTTGATTTTGAAGTCCTTGGTGACGCTTCTGCCTGAGTTCAACCCAGACATGGAAAGCTGACTAAAATCTACCTTGACATCCGCACCATCCTGACCCGCAGCCAGGTCGCATGGCGAATCCCTGACTTCTCCGGTGAACGTCACGGTACCGCTGTTTCCGGTAGCAGCCTGAGCGCCGAATGAGATACCGCTCGCCAGTAAGGTGGCCATAGCAATTTGCGAAAATTTCATCGTTTTTTCCTTTTTTCTAACTAAAAACAGCACAGGTCGAGCCTGCACCTCCATATTATTGGTCGTCACCGTTCTTACCTGTCGTAATACGTTACGCTGAGGACATATACACATAGCTTTCGGCGACCCGACAAATATTATGTACGATCGCAATAAACAGCAAATTAATCTGCACTTATGCAAAATATTAGGTTTTTAATCTAGAAAATCACATTAATTAACATTAAATACCGCAAATGAATGAAAAGTCATCAATGCCCAGCATTTCTAACTCATTAGAAACGAACGTAAATGTTGATGAAAAATAAATTCAAAAGTCACACTTGACTATCTACACACACTTAACTTAGATTTCTCCTAAATTTATAAAGAAAGATTAATCTTAGTCAGAAAAATCATCTCATCAACAACACCTAGGAAGTTGATTATAAAATGAAATACACCATAAACTTAATCATTGTGTTTGATCCGGAGCATCGAACACTCGCATTAAACAATAATAATCAAACGGCTCTTGAACTCTCAAAACCCTCTTGCCGAGTACTTAATGAGTTTATCAAAAGCAATGGGGTTAACTTATCCCGTGATTCGTTACTGAAAAATGCGTGGGAGGATTATGGTTTTCCTGCTTCCAACGCAGGCTTGAACAACTGCATCAGTGAGTTGAGAAAATCATTTGTTAGCCTGGGGATAGAAAAACCCATCATTATAACCCTACCTAAGATAGGGTTTAGAATGGAAGCAGATATTCACCCCACACCAAAACAAAAAACCGATGCCAAGATAAAGAAAGTGGAACAAGTGGTGACGAAACCAGAGAAGGAGGGAGCTCCTAAAGAGGAAAAGTCCATCGGTACTCTTCCATTGGCCATGCCAGATAAATTGACCATAAAAACCATGATGATACCTACCCTGGCACTGCTGGCTGTATTGGGTTTCATCGGCCTGGCTTTGCTGCTCAGGGCACCATCAACTCAGCTAAAATTAATTAGCACCTATAAACAATGTGATATTTACTCTCTCAGAAAAGATCCCGTCCCCGGCTCAGAGTTCAGGGCAAAAAAGATACTGGAGTCAGAAAAACTGGATTGTGACCTGGTCAGGCAAGACATTTTTTATACCGAAGAGCGCCCCGATAACGAACTATTGAAGATAACTTTTCTGGCTGCCTGTCAAAAAGACCAGACTGAAGGCGATTATCAGCATTGCAAAGTATTTAAAACCATTGAGTAAAATGAAATGAAAAAAATTATTGGCGCAGCGTTACTCCTTACCGTCTTACTGATGTGCCTGTGGTACTTCAACGTTCATCATCAGGATAGAAAACCCTTCCGCTGCGATACTCAGCAAGTGTCGCTGCAGGTGAAAGCAAAAAGTAATATTGTACTTAAGGCAAGTGCTACCATCATATTTTCCTCATCAAAATCTGGCATGCTCTACATCTCCGGCTCGATCAAAGAAAATGACACTCGCTATCTGCTGGATCGCAACACCGCCTTCTCCATCACGCCATCAGAAATAAAAGGGGGTAACAATGTCCAATTCACTCATGAACAAGTCCACCCCGCCGACACCACGCCGGACTACATCTGGCGAAAATATGTCATGCCGGAAATTGAACTCGTTGATATTTATACGGAAGTAGTACCCTTATTCCACAACGCAGTATTAATTCGAGGGTTTAGCAATCCGTTCCTGGTCTGCATAAAGCAGGACTAACAGCGCATATTAACCCCGCCACTAATCTGCTGCCATGCTTTAGTGGCAAATGGCATAGTATAAAAGCTTAACGCTATGCCATGAAAAACCACACACCCCCAACAATCGGCCAGTAAAGATTAAATCCTCAAGATTAAAAGCCAATATAATGAGGTTAAGTGAGTTAATTTGGCATATTAAAAACGTTTGTATACCATGTTATACAGATAAGTTATCCCTCATAGCTAGCGCATTGCATTTATAGAGTCCCAAACGATCTTCGCGGTAATTTAAATAGACACAACGCTAAATGGAATTTGACCATGAAGAAAAAAATAACCATCTCATTAAACGATCAAGATAGCTACTTCTTAGCCGGTCTGCAGTACGGGCTGACTAAGTATTTTACCGATATGAACACACAGGTTAATTTTTTTAGCGGTTACTCCGCAGATAAACCTGACATCATTTTTCAGGCGCTGTATCAGGGCGAAAGAACCAACTTATGTCGGCACTTTCCTGCTGACGAGCCTCAACCGCTCTATTTTGTGATACGTGATAAAGCTGAAAGACGCTTTACTCCCCCCATCCGCTGTATCGCCAAGAGTAGTACGCTATACCGTAACCAAAGCCTCGGCGACATGCTGAGGATGGTAAAACTGGCCTCGCAGTTCAACTCTCTACCACAAGAAAGGACGCACCTTTGCCCTGCCTGCCATCGCCAGAGCCTGACCGAACGTGAACGCCAGGTTCTGCACTATCTGAGGCAAGGGATCAGCCAGTCGCAGACGGCAAATATTCTGCAACTGAAAGTTAAAACAGTGCACTCGCATAAACGGTCTGCGATGAAGAAACTGAACTTTACTCGCACCAGTGAATTGTTTCACTGGCTGCTGCGAGGGGGATTAACTTTAAATCTGAAATGGTAATTACCGCCGGTTCACGCAACTACGCCGCTAAGTGCATCTCATTGTCCGCAGGGCGATCTCTTCGCCCTGCGTTCCCCCTCGCTATACCTTGGGGAAAATCCACAGATGCTCGGCGGGCAGAGACAGCGTGCACATTTCTTGGCCACGAACTTCACTACCATAGGCACGAACCGCAAAGTCCTCTGCCACCGTGCGGAACAGATATTCCCATCGGTCACCCAGATACATACTGGTCAGCAGGGGTAGCGAGATCTGATTGCCTTGCGGATCTTCCCCCAAGCGTACTCGCTCAACGCGGATCACCGCAGTTGCTTCCTGCCCAGTGGTTAACCCAGCCCCAGCCTTACCCCACAGCCCCCAGTCTTTACCTTCGATCCGCGCGTTGCCTTCACGGATCTCCGTCACCTTGCCAAACAGACGGTTGTTGCTGCCCATAAATTCGGCGGTGAACAGGGTGGCAGGCGAGCCGTACATTTCCTGTGGCGTACCCTGCTGCTCGATCTTGCCGTTATTGAGCAGCAGGATCCGATCGGAAATTGCCATCGCCTCGTTCTGATCGTGGGTTACCATCAGCGCAGAAAGGCCCAGTTTGATGATCAGCTCACGCAGGAACACCCGCGCTTCCTCTCGCAACTTGGCGTCCAGGTTAGATAACGGTTCATCCAGCAAGATCACCGGTGGGTTATAGACCAACGCACGGCCAATCGCCACACGCTGCTGCTGACCACCGGAGAGCTGATGAGGATGGCGCTTACCTAACTGCCCCAGACCGAGCTGTTCGAGTACCGCCTGTACACGCTGGGTAATTTCCGCTGCAGGCGTTTTGCGTAATTTCAGCGGATAGGCCACGTTATCAAACACGGTTTTGTGGGGCCATAACGCATAGGATTGAAACACCAGGCCCAGATTGCGTTCTTCCGCCGGGATCTCGCTGCGCGCCGTGCCGTTATAGACGGTATTGTTGCCAATAACGATTTTCCCCTGGGTGGGTTTTTCCAACCCGGCTACCGCTCGCAGCAAAGTGGTTTTGCCACTGCCTGACGGCCCAAGTAGTGAAACTACCTCTCCCCGTTTGAGCTGCATCGAGACGCCCTTCAATACCGGGTTATCGCCGTAGGTCAGGTGCAGATTATCTACCGAAAGCTCAATCATGTATTTTCACTCCAAATCGCAGGGCAATCCCTAGTCCTAACACGACCAGAAGGATGTTAATAAAAGAGAGCGCGGCGACAATATCGATCGCCCCCGCCGCCCACAGGGAAACCAGCATGGAACCTATGGTTTCCGTACCCGGTGACAGCAGATAGACCCCGGTGGAATATTCGCGTTCGAAGATCAGGAACATCAGCAGCCAGGATCCAATCAGGCCATAGCGGGAGAGCGGGATCGTCACATGGCGCGTGATCTGGCCGCGAGAGGCTCCGGTGCTGCGTGCAGCCTCCTCTAACTCGGGAGCAACCTGCAACAGCGTCGATGAGATCAACCGTAGGCCATAAGCCATCCACACCACGGTATAAGCCAGCCAGACGCTGAAGATGGTGCTGCGCAGAGAGCGTAACCACACCACCAGGTTTTCACGCAGCCATTCGGCGATCGGCAGCACGGAGAGCCAACCGGCTTTTAGCGATTTATCCAGCCACATCGGCAGGAACAAGAATACCCACAGGAAAGCCAAGCCTGCCAGTAAGCCAGGCACCGCACGCGGCACCAGTACGCTGTAATCCAGAAAACGGGTCACGCCGTCAGGTTTACGGTGCATCGCAATGCCGATAAACAGATAACACACCACCGCCAGCGCACCACCAAACACGCCGATCGCCATCGAGTTGACAATCGCCCGCAGCAGGTTAGGTTGCTGCCATATGGTGCGGAAGGTGTTGAGCGACAGCTCATCCCAAATGGAAACCCCGACGCCCCAGTTGGAAATAAAGGCGCGCAGCACCACACCCACCAGCGGAACACCGATGGTAACGGTAAGCCACAAGACCACCACGCCACCGGCAACCCAGCGCCATTTACCCAACGGCAATGCACGGGCCTGAGAGGCTTTTCCCTTGACCGTAACAAAGCGGTTGGCGGTTCGCATCAGACGCCGTTGCAGCATCACCAGTGGAATGGTAATGCAGATCAACACCACCGCCACCGCCGCCATCAGATGGTAAGACGGCGTACCCAGCTTGTTGGTCAGTTGATACAGGTAAGTCGCCAGCACCAGGTTGCCTTCCGGGTCGCCCAGCACCAGCATCAGCCCAAACACTTCCAGCCCCAGGAAGAACAGCAACACGCTGGCATACAGGATCGACGGCCGCACCATGGGCAAGCTGACGGCGGTCATGACCTGCAACGGAGAAGCCCCGGCGGTGCGGGCGGCCTCTTCAACATCTGAACCGACGCTGCGCAGTGCCGATGAAATATAGAGATAAGCGTGGGGAACATGCGTCAGCCCGGCGATCACCACGATGCTACCCATCGCATAGATATTCCAGGGCACAAAACCCAGCAAGGATTCTGCCCACAGCGAGAAGAAACCGACCGGTCCGGCTGCCACTACGTAGCCAAAGCCCAACACCATCGGCGAAACGAAGATCGGCACCAGGATCAGCGGTTCAATAAAGCGGCGGCCCGGCAAATCGGTTCTCACCATTAAAAACGCCAGTACGCCACCTAACGGAATGGAGATGACAACCAGGCCAAATGCCAGAATAAATCCGCTTTTCAGCGCCTTGTAGAAATCGGGGTCGGTAAAGATAAACCGGAAGGCCTCAAGGCTGAACACCTTGGAAGGCGAGAAAAACGGCGCGGAAAGGAAGCTTTGGATCACGATAAACGACAGTGGTACGTAGATAACCAGCGCGGTTATCAGCACCACCAAGCCGCGCGGCAGGCTCTGCCACTTGTTGCGCAATGCTTTCATAGACTGTCCCGATGGTGATATCCCCTGCATCCTGAGATGCACCGAGGTAGAGTTCCCTGTTTAAGCAATACAGGCTTCATGCTGAAGGAGAACGCAGGAAAGATTCTGTGCAGTTCCCCTCACCCTAACCCTCTCCCACAGGGAGAGGGGACTGATTGTGCTACCTATTCACTTCTGAGCCTGACCGTGGCACCGAACTGGCTCCCTTTTTCTTTTTTGAAGAGAGGGAACTGGATGCGCTACTTTCACTTTAGTGTCACTTCACAACACTCGTGCCACCGATTGGCTTCTGCCCCCACCCACAACACAGAACCAGCTCCCTCTCCCTGTGGGAGAGGGGTGGGGTGAGGGGTAACAATGGTTGGCGTGCCCCAATTCCACCATTATTTCGCGGCGGCAGTACGCCACTGTTTGATGTACTCCAGGCGTTTGGCAGGTTCCAGATATTCCAGCAGGCTCTCGTCCACCGGGATTGGTTTCAACGCCTTACCCAGCATCTGCGTCATGCCATCGATGTCGTTCTTGCCTTCGATATCGTTGCGGATGGAGGGGATATCCGCCTTGTTGGCCAGGATATTCTGCCCTTGCTCAGACAGCACGTAGTTCACCCACAGTTTGGCCGCATTGCCGTTGGCCGCTTCCTGGCTGATAAAGGTCACACGTGACAACACCAGCGTGTAGTCTTTGGGATACGAGATACCGAGTGAAGGGTCGGTTTTGGCTCTCGCCTCGGCATAGGACCCCAGGATATTAAAACCAATCAGGTTTTCGCCTGAGGAAACCCTTTCCATCATGGTGCCGGTGGAAGACTGCACGGCCAACCCGCCCTTGGCGATATCGGCCAAGGTAGCGAAGTAGTTTGGATCGGCCTTGAAGTCTTGCACCGAGAGCATGAAGCCCAGGCCCGACTTCTCGATGTCATAGGTGGTGACTTTCTTTTTGAATTTATCCGGCTGGCTGGCAATCAGCTTAGCCAGCGCTGCATGGGAGTCCGGCACCTCACTCTGCGGGATCAGGCGCTTGTTGTAGATAAACACCACCGGCTCATAAGTCGTGCCATAGGCCTTATCTTTCCACACGGCCCATTTAGGCAGTTGCCCCAGCTCTGGCGAGGCATATTCCAACGCATAGTCGGTGGCCAGCTTCAGCGCGGTATCCATAGAAGAACTCCACACCACGTCACCGCTAGTGCCCCCAGCCGCCTGCTCGCTGATATAACGGTTATACAGCTCGGTGCTGTTCATATCGTTGTATTCTACTTTGATGCCAGGATACAGCGCTTCAAACCCCTGGATCAGTGGCCCTGCGGCTTTGGTATCCGTAGTGGAATACACCACCACCTTGCCTTCTTTTTTCGCCGCATCGACAATCTTTTGATAATCGGCCGGGTAGCCTGCCGGGAACTGCGCAAAGGCCGGAGCAGAGATTAAGACGGCCGCCGCCGCCATAGATACGCCAATCTTAAAAAACATACCATTAACTCCTGGTTACATTTATAAAACCAAAAATTAACATATAGCGAATGACGGTGGTTAAGCAACGCCGTTAATTCGCTATGTTGCTGTTTTGTGATGGTGGGCGATTTTTGGACAGCAACAGCCATGATTATCCAATCATTAAGGATTTCTTAATGTTGTCTAGGCTGAGGAGAGAGAAAGGAGAGTGGCCGGGGAGCAAAAAATAAGGGGCGAATATTCGCCCCTCGCACAGTTAAAGCTCAGTCGTTATTTCAACAACGCGTTAGCCTTGGCTACCACGTTGTCGACGGTGAAGCCGAACTCTTTGAACAATTGCTCTGCCGGAGCAGATTCACCGAAGGTGGTCATGCCCACGATCGCGCCGTTCAGGCCAACATACTTGTACCAGTAATCCGCGATACCCGCTTCCACCGCTACGCGAGCAGAAACTGCCGCTGGCAGCACGGATTCACGGTAGGCCGCATCCTGCTTGTCGAAGGCGTCGGTAGACGGCATGGATACCACACGCACTTTACGCCCTTCGGCGGTCAGTTTGTCGGCGGCTTCAACGGTGATGCCCACTTCAGAACCGGTGGCAATCAGGATCACGTCCGGCGTACCTGCACAGTCTTTCAGCACATAACCACCGCGATAAACGTTCGCCAACTGCTCGGCGGTACGTGGCTGCTGGGTCAGGTTCTGACGGGAGAACACCAGCGTGGTCGGGCCATCATTGCGCTCGATGCCGTACTGCCAGGCGATAGCCGATTCAACCTGATCACAAGGACGCCAGGTGCTCATGTTCGGCGTCACGCGCAGGCTGGCCAACTGCTCAACCGGCTGGTGCGTCGGGCCATCTTCGCCCAGACCGATAGAGTCGTGGGTGTAGACGAACACGTTGCGGATTTTCATCAGCGCAGCCATACGCACCGCGTTACGGGCGTATTCCACGAACATCAGGAAGGTCGCAGAGTACGGCAGGAAACCACCGTGCAGCGCGATACCGTTGGTGATGGCGGTCATGCCGAACTCGCGCACGCCGTAATGGATGTAGTTACCCGCCAGATCGTCACCCAGAGACTTGGAGCCGGACCACATGGTCAGGTTGCTTGGTGCCAGATCCGCAGAACCACCGAGGAATTCAGGCAGCAGTTTACCGAAGGCTTCCAGTGAGTTCTGTGATGCCTTACGGCTGGCGATGTTGGCCGGATTAGCCTGCAACTGCTCAACGAATTTCTTCGCTTCCGCTTTCCAGTTGGCTGGCAGTTCACCGCTGGTGCGGCGTTTGAACTCTGCGGCCAGTTCTGGGAAGGCTTTGGCGTAAGCGGCGAGTTTCTCGTTCCAGGCAGCCTCTTTGGCCTTGCCGGCTTCTTTGGCATCCCACTGGGCATAGATATCCTGCGGGATTTCGAAGGCGGCATATTTCCAGCCCAGAGCTTCACGGGTAGCCGCAACTTCAGCTGCGCCCAGTGGAGCACCGTGGGAATCATGGGTGCCCGCTTTGTGTGGTGAACCGAAGCCAATCACGGTTTTGCACATCAGCAGGGAAGGTTTGTCGGTGACCTTATGGGCTTCTTCGATCGCCGCTTTGATAGAGTCGCTGTTGTGGCCGTCAACGCCACGTACCACGTGCCAGCCATAGGCTTCGAAACGCTTGGCGGTATCATCGGTGAACCAGCCTTCTACGTGGCCGTCGATGGAGATGCCGTTGTCATCATAGAACGCAGTCAGTTTGCCCAGCTTCATGGTACCAGCCAGGGAACAGACTTCGTGAGAGATGCCTTCCATCATGCAACCATCGCCCATAAAGGCATAGGTGTGGTGGTCAACAATCTCGTGGCCTGGGCGGTTGAACTGCGCGGCCAGCGTACGTTCGGCAATGGCGAAACCGATCGCGTTAGCGATCCCCTGGCCCAGCGGACCGGTAGTGGTTTCTACGCCTGGGGTATAACCATATTCTGGGTGACCCGGAGTTTTGGAATGCAGCTGGCGGAAGTTTTCCAGCTCGCTCATCGGCAGATCGTAACCAGTGAGGTGCAGCAGGCTATAGATCAGCATTGAACCATGGCCGTTAGACAGCACGAAGCGGTCACGGTCAGCCCAGTGCGGGTTGGTAGGGTTGTGGTTCAGGTAGTCACGCCACAGGACTTCGGCGATATCTGCCATGCCCATAGGGGCGCCCGGGTGGCCGGAATTTGCTTTTTGAACGGCGTCCATACTGAGTGCGCGGATGGCGTTGGCAAGCTCTTTACGAGAGGACATGTTTTACTCCAGGTCGGATTAAAAAAGCGATCAAGATTTCTATTTTCTCAGACTCGGCATTGAAACAGCAATCCCTAATACCGAATGAGAGCGAGTTCATCACTAATGCGCACGTTCGGGACATATTTCGGAATATCGCTATTTCGGCCAAGCCTGTCGTACACTAGGCTATGCGCAGAATAATGGCAGCAAAACACAGTACCACCCCCCTTTACTATCACAGGACGATAGAACGATGAAAATCCGTACTTCTTTGATTGCACTGAGCATTACTGCTTTATTGAGCGGCTGTCAAAACCTTAATACCGATACCCTACTACAATCCGGTGCCCAGGCCTACCAGGCGGCGACGCTGAGCGATAGCGACGTCAAGGCACTCAGTGATAAATCCTGCGCAGAGATGGATAGCCAGGAGCAAATCGCGCCAGCAAGCAGCGAATATACCAAGCGCCTGAACAAGATCGCCGCAGCGTTGGGGGATAATATCAACGGTACCCCTGCAAACTACAAGGTTTACGTGACCAAAGACGTCAATGCCTGGGCGATGGCTAACGGCTGTATCCGCGTCTACAGCGGCCTGATGGACATGATGGATGATAACGAAGTTGAAGGTGTACTGGGCCATGAAATGGGCCACGTTGCGCTGGGCCACACTCGTAAAGCCATGCAGGTCGCTTATGGGACAGTTGCATTACGTACCGCAGCATCTTCAGCGGGCGGCGTAGCAGCCTCATTGTCTCAGTCGCAGTTGGCCGATCTGGGCGAAAAACTGGTCAATGCCCAGTTCTCGCAGAAACAGGAAAGCGATGCGGATGATTACTCGTTCGATCTGCTGAAAAAACGCGGCATCAATCCTGCTGGCCTGGCTACCAGTTTCGATAAACTGGCGAAATTAGACGGTGGTCATGAAAGCAGCATGTTTGACAGCCACCCAACTTCCGAAGCCCGTGCCAAGCACATTCGCGATCGCATCGCTGCCGGTAAGTAACTCTATGTTCCCTCTCTTGGGAGTACGCCTCTGGAGAGAGGGAACTGAGTAAGCAGTCAGTACAGCTTCTGCGGTGGGCCAGCGAAGGTCAACGGCCCAACGCTTTTCATATCAACCTCTACCACCGATGGCCCTGGGTAATTAATCGCCTCCGCCAGCACGCCACCAAACTGCGCAGCATCGCTCACTTTCCAGGCTTTCAGCCCCATCGCCTCTGCCACCTGGCAGAACGCCGGAGTATGCAGTTCGTTATAATACTGGCGTCCAGAGAAATACTTGTCCTGAATGCCACGCATTACGCCATAGCCGCCGTCGTTCATGATCAGCAAGGTGATATTGGCCTGTTCCTGCGCCATGGTTGCCAGTTCCCCCAGGCCCAGCGCCAAACCGCCGTCCCCAACCAAGCCAACCACTTTACGCTGCGGATTGGCAATGGCCGTGCCGATCGCCATCGGTAACCCCATGCCGATCGCTCCTGCCAGCGAGTGAATATTGCATAAAGGCGAGATGGCCCGGAACAGGCGGCTACCCCATACGCTGCCAGAAACGGTGATATCACGTACCAGCAGGCCATCCTGCGGCAGCGCGGCGGCGATAGCATCATTCAGTTTGGCGTATTCACCAGACTGCTGGCGCAGTGCCGTTTCGGCCAACGCAACCGCACGGCCAATCTCGGCATCCCACTCGGCATTCACTTTCTCGCCGGGTGCCAGGCGTGCTGCCAGCGCACTCAGCAAAGCGGAACAATCGCCATAAACCTGCTCATCCGCCAGATAATTACGGTTGGCCGCCGCCGGATCGATATCAATCTGTACCAACGGGCGCGGCAGTGGGAGTGACCAGGTACGAGTTTCGTTACTCCGCAGGCGGGAACCGGCCACCAGCGTCAAATCACACTGCGTCAGGATAGACTCAACGCTTGGCGAGTTGTGGAAGGCACGCAGGCTGCGCGGATGGCTATCCGGTAAAATCCCACGCCCATGGGTGCTGGAGATCACTACCACACCAGCATCCGCCAACTGTTTCACCGCCTCACGACAGGCCAACGCACCACCACCAACCCACAGCAATGGACGTTTGGCACGCTTCACCTGCTGGTAAAGACGTTCAACCGCAGCTTCATCCGCAGCAGGCAGCGCAGGAGGCAGTACCACCTTCCCTACCAGGCTGGCGGGAACCAGGCTGTTCTGAATATCGATCGGGATCTCTACCGCCACCGGGCCACAAGGCACGGTCTGAGCATCCAGAATGGCGCGCTGGATCACCGCGACCGCCTGCTCTGGCGAGTTCACCCGGTAAGCCTGTTTCGAACAGGCGCGCAGGAAGCCCAGTTGATCCTTGGTTTCGTGGATAAACCCGGCATCGGCGTCCAGATAGGCTTTCTCTACCTGACCGGTGATATGCAACAGCGGCGTATTGGCATTCAGCGCTTCAATCATCGCACCGACGGCGTTACCGGCTCCGGCACCGGTACTGGTCAGCGCCACCCCCAAGCCAGAAAAGCGCCCGTGGGCATCAGCCATGGTTACAGCACCAGCCTCACCGCGCGCCGGAACAAAACGGATCGCGCCACGCTGCCCAACGGCATCGGCAATCGGCAGATTGTGGATCGAGATGATGCCGTACATTGCCGCCACCTCGTACTGTTCCAACGTTCGGGCTATCGCCTCACCAACCGTAATTTTTTCGCTCATCATCTGCCTTCTTATTGTCTTTGATCGTAGGGTACGTCAGTCGCTCCAGCGGTTAGGCTGATTGCTGAGGGAGAGATACAAACTCTTTTGCTGCATATAGGCCTGGATGCCATGTAAGCCCTTTTCACGCCCCAGGCCGCTTTGTTTAAAGCCGCCAAACGGTGTGGAAATCGAGAATGTCTTGTAGGTATTGATCCAGACGGTGCCGGTTTCCAACTGTTCCGCCAGCGCCATCGTACGGGCAAAATCACGGCTCCAGATCCCGGCCGCCAAGCCATAGATCGAGTCGTTGGCCTGTTCGATCAGTTGCTGTTCATCATCAAACGGCAACACTACCAGCACCGGGCCAAAGATCTCTTCCTGGCAGGTGCGAGCACTATTGCTCAGCCCTTCAATAATGGTCGGCAGGTAGTAGCAGCCCTGAGCCAACTGCGGATCGGCAGGAGCTTCACCGCCAATGAGCACCCGCCCCCCCTCCTGCTGAGCCAAGGCCACGTAGTCCGCCACGCTCTGACGATGCTTGTGGCTGATCAGCGGGCCGAGGTGGACACCGGCTTGCAGCGGGTTACCAATACGCAGCCCGGCGGTCAGTTCGCATAAACGGGCCAACAGCGGCTGATAAAGCGAACGGTGCACAAACAACCGGGATCCGGCGATACATGCCTGCCCGGCCGAGCTGAAAATGCCGTAGCAGATGCCACGTGCCGCCTGTTCCAGATCCGCATCTTCCAGCACGATAGTGGGCGACTTGCCTCCCAACTCTAGCGATGTAGGGATCAGTTTTTCTGCGGCAATATGTGCCAAATGACGGCCAGTGGAAGTCCCGCCGGTGAAGGAGATCTTTTTCACCAACGGATGGCGAGCCAAGGCTTCACCAATCACCGAGCCCTTGCCCGGCAATACGCTGAGTAATCCGGCAGGCAAGCCTGCCTGTTCAAACAGTTCGGCCAGCTTCAGCGCCATTAACGGCGTGGCTTCTGCCGGTTTCAGTACCACCGCATTCCCTGCCGCCAGCGCCGGAGCCACCTTCTGCATTTCACTGGCAATCGGTGAGTTCCACGGCGTGATCGCCGCTATCACGCCCAGCGGCTGATACTGGCTCAGCGTCATCGCATCACGGTTACGCTGGGTAGGAAGCTCCCCCTCCAACACCTCGCAGGCGGCAGCAAAATAGCGAGCCGTAGCCGCCGCACTCATGACCAGACCACGGGTTTCCGCCAGTGGTTTGCCATTGTCACGGGTTTGCAACTGCGCCAGGGCTTCCACTTGTTCAGTAATCAAATCGCTAACGCGATGCAGGATCGCCGCACGTTGATGCGGCACCAATCCACGCCAGCTCGGCTCGCGCCAGGCTTTTTCTGCCGCCGCAACCGCCTCATTCACATCCTCGACGTTCGCCGCTCGCAGGCGAGCATTCACGCTGCCATCAGCCGGGAAAACCGAACTCATCTCTTCGCCGCGCCCTTCGCACCAGCGGCCGGCAAGAAAAATCTTTAACGTTTCCATGCTTTGCTCCTGCCATTCAGGCAATAAAACCGCCGTCCACCAAACTGCGGCAGGCTTGTACCGCACTCAGCGCCGCCAGCGTTGATGTTTTCGGGTTGCTGGCCAGCGGGTTGCCGCACAGCTCAATCTGGAACTCGCCAAACTGGCCACACACCTGTAGGCGGTGAGTATTACGTTGAGTATGCGGATCTACCTGCAAGCGTACCCGCGTGGCATCCATCCCCAAGCCATGGAGCGCAATGGTGGCCGCTACGTTGGCGTTGGCTGGGAACATGCTTGCGGCTTCCCGCGCCGACCCCTCAAAGAACACCTGGGCTTCGCTGACGGCATCCAGATTAATCATTTTTTCCGCCGGGCTGCCGCGCCAACTGGCCGGGCTTTTGCTGGACTGATAGGTCACGCTGTCCAACCCGCCTTCCCGCGCCGAAGCCAGGCCATCCATCCCCGCCACCGCACCAGACAGCACGATCAGCCGCCCGTGGTAACGTGCGCAGGACTGCTGCAAACGCTGCTGCAATGCGGCATCTGCCAGGGCGCCAGTAGAGATCACTGCCAGCCGCCAGCCACGTTTAACGATGGCCTCACCAAACTCGGCGACCGCCTGCTGGCTAGCACACTCCAGCACCAAATCAGGTTGCCCGGTACACTGGTCAGGATGGGTCAACGCCTGCACCTGCCCGGCAAATGCGGCGTCGATCTCGGCATGATGCGCTTCCCGTGCCACGATCCAACCGACTGCCACGCCCTCCGGCAGGCGCGCCAGCACCTCTTTTGCCATCGCGCCATAGCCAATCATCATGATCTTCTTCATCTTTTCAGTCCCGTCAGAGATGGCGATTGAAGCCGCCGGAAACGTCCAGCGCCGCGCCGGTGGTAAAGGAGGACATGGGGGAGGCTAAAAACAGCAGCGCCCGTGCCGGTTCCTGCGGTTTACCCAAACGCCCCATCGGGATGCCACGCCGCTCGGCAATCGCCGCCGTCCACTGTTCCCAGCTTTGTTGTTGATCCTGGCGCTCGGCGAAACGCCGACGCCATTGGCCCGATTCCACCATCCCCAGCAGGATGGAATTGACGCGGACTCCTTTGCTCACCAGCTCTTTGGATAAGGTCAGCGTCATATTGAGCAACGCGGCACGGGCTGCCGAGGTGGCAATCATGTGCTCTTCCGGCTGCAGGGCCAGCAGTGAGTTAACGCAGGTAATGGAGGCGATATCCGAGCGCTCCAACGCCGGTAAAAAGGCCTGCACCGGGTTGATCACCCCGAACAGCTTCAGCTCTGCCTCATGTAACCAGGCCTCGCGCGGCGTCTGATCGAAATGCGCCACAAACCCCTGCCCGGCGTTGTTGATCAACATATCCACTGCGCCAAAATGCGTGCTGACCTGCTCGGCAAACTTGGCAACCTGCTCGGCGTCGAGCACGTCGCAGCGTAACGCCAGGATCTCCGCCTGCGGGAACTCTTCACGCAGGCTGGCCTCGGCGCTGGCCAGTTTGTCCTGATTGCGGCCACAGAAGGCCACCTTCGCCCCTTCGGCCAGCAGTAAACGCAGCGTCTCAAAACCGATCCCCGAGGATCCTCCGGTGACCACCGCCACTCGCCGCTCAATCTGAAAATTCATGGTTGGATTGCCCCCGTAAAGTCCTGCAAATAGCGGTTAAACAGCGCTGGCGCATCGAGATAGCTGGCATGCCCCGCCGCATCAATCAGACGCATTGTCGCATCCTGCTGTTGTGCCAACGTTGCGGCCCCCTGCGGTGGCGTGATGCGATCGACACTGCCACACCACACCTGTAACGGGCCGCGATAGCGCACCAGGTAACGGTTGATATCGTCATTGGCCAACATCCAGGCGGCGCTGAGAAAACCGGCCGGATTAAGTTGCTGCATGCCGCTGCGTACCCAGGCAATATCCTGCGGATCCGCATCTTCACGTAACAATGCTGCCGCACGCTGTTCGCCGTAGCCCTGTGGGCCAAGCGTTTCGATCATCTTTTTGCGTTGGCCATATACCTGCTGGCGTTTTTCCAGCGGCGCAGTGGCATAGCCCTGAGCTGGATCGGCCAGTACCAGCCCACTCAGCCTATCTGGGTTGGCAGCGGCAAAGGCACTGCCGATCAACGCACCGAGCGAATGCCCCACAATCAACGGCTGTTGTAACTGCAACTCGGCGATCAACCCCGCCAGCGCGTTGGCATAAGCGGCAGCATCTGGCTCTGTCTGTGCCAATGCTGCACTACCGCCATAACCTGGAGCATCCCAGGCAATCAGGCGGTGGCCGTCTGTCAGGGCGCGATCGCTGAACTGCTTCACCCACGAAGCAGAACCGGAACTGATGCCATGCAGCAGCACAACTGCCCGGCCATGCCCGGCTTCGCGCCAACTTAGCCGCTGGCCTCCACAATCCGCCTGCTGGCGTTCCGGTAAGCTGTTCATCAGTTACGCTTCACTTTCGACAACGGGTGATCGGCCGGGTAAGTCGGGGTTTCCGGCTTGGCAGTACCGAGCATCACGCACATCAGAGCTTCTTCTTCACCGTGATTGAACAGGCCGCGATAAACCCCCGCCGGAACAGAAATCAGATCGCGCTCTTTCAGGATGGTTTCGTAATACTCTTCACCGTCCTGGATCATCAGTGTGATCTTGCCTTTGAGCATAAAGAACACTTCTTCAACGTCGTCATGCAGGTGTAATGGCCCCTCACATTTTGACGGCAGCACCATGGTGGAGAAGGTAAAGTTCCCCGCCGGAATGGTGTTGGTGTCGCTGACTACGCCGGTGGCACCGGTGCCGATATAGCGCATCTGCGCCCGGCGGTATTTCGGATCGTAATCGGCCTGGAACTTCAGTGCGTTCCAGTCATATTTACGGCCTTCAAAACGGGCGATACGCGATTCCACCCACTTTTCCATTGTCAGATCCTGCGGCTTGATGCCGGCTTTATTCTCAACCTGGGACATGTTGTCTCTCCTTCGTTGCATCAATACTTATTCAGTAACGGCAGCAGAATGGCGCAGCCGACAAAGGCCATCACCACCAGGAACAGCAAACCGTTATCCATATTGCCGGTGGCGGCGATCAGAGCCCCCATCAGCACCGGTGCCAATGCGCCGGCAAAATTACCCAATCCGTTAAATACCCCACCAGCGGTAGCGCTCACCCGGCTGCTGGTGGCCTTGGCCAATAGCGCGAAGATGTTTGGCGCGCCGGCTCCCCACATAAAGGTGCTGAAGGACATGGCGGCGATCACGCTGTAGGTGCCCTGCATATACAGAACGACACCCAAACCGATCCCTGCACCGCACAGCGAGATGAAACAGGCCAACGCTCGGCGATCCATCTTGTCCGACAGCCAGGCCCCCACCACCTCGCCAAGCAACATGGCAATAAACGGCAGTGACGACAGGTATCCGGCGTGCTCCAGATGAATGCCTTTGCCTTCGATCAGATAGCTCGGCAGCCAGCCATTCATACCCCACAGGTAGGTGAGAAATGCGATGTTAAACAGGCAAATCATCCAGAAATGTGGCGTGCTGAACAGTTCGCGGCGCAGTTGCTTGCGTTCGGCAACGGCCGGTTTACTGGTGGTGCTGGCCGCCGGGCGTGCCACGTTCAGGTGACGCATGCCAAACAGCACCAGCAACATCACCGGCACGGTCAGAAACGCCATAAAGAAGAAGGTGGTTTCCCAGTTAAAGCGGCTGAGAATAAACAGTGTGACCGGGAAGCCCAGTGCCGCGCCAATCGGAGTCCCCAGCAGCCACAGCATGGTGGCACGTGCCTGGAGGCGCTGCGGAAAAGCCTGGCGCACGATGGCATAGGCCATTGGCAACAACGGCCCTTCGGCGATGCCCAGCAGGATACGCAGCGTCATCATGGTGTGATAAGAGCGCGTCATCCCCATCAGCACCATCAGTACGCCCCAGGTCACCATCATGCCAATCAGCACTTTGACCGGATTGAGCCGATCGCCAATGCCGCTCAACAGCATCGAAGAGAAGCCGTAGGAGAACAAAAAGGCACTCATCAGCAGCCCGAGCCGTGTGGGATCAAAGCCGATGCCCATCGCCTGCTGAAACTCGTGGTCAGAAAACAGCGCGGCAATGCTGATCTTGTCGAAAAACGCCAGTAACACGCAGGCAAACAGGGCTGCCGGCACCGACCAACGCACGCTGGTTGGCGAATTTTCGGCAACAGCATCCCCCACCCGACCGCTGCGGGCGTCGATATCTTGCGTAGTCATAAAACGCTCCCTTTGGGTCGGGCGTTATTTCAACGCCATCAGAGAAAATTCCACATCCGCCAGTTGCTGCGGATCCAGTACCCGGCCGCTGGCCAGCCAGCGTTTACCCAGCTTGATGGTGCGTGCGTCGTTAAACGCGACCAGTTGCACCAGTTGCCGATCGGCATTCAGGGTGAAGAACAGTTGTGACTGAGGCGTGCGGCGCACTATCTGGTGAACGCCGCCGGTAGGAACGCCCAGGATTTGGATATTGGCGTCGTATTGATCCGACCACAGCCAGGCAACATCATCGTAAGGTGCGGCAAACGCATCCAACATGGCGCAAGCGGTGCTAATCGCCTGATTCTGTGCGTAGGCCCAGGATTGCAGACACAGGCCGAGGGTTGGATGGCGCGCAACATCGCCTGCGGCAAAAATGGCCGGGTGGCTGGTACGCCCTTGTCCATCTACGACGATCCCGCCTTCAAGCTTCAGCCCGGCGCTGTGGGCCAGCTCCAGATTCAACTCAACACCGATACCGACAACCACCAGGTCGAAGGGCTGCGCGGCACTGTTGGCACTGCCAATCCAGGCTTCACCATCGCGATCTTCAAGCGTGATCTCGCCGCAGTCGCAATGCACGGTGACGCCCTGCTGTTGATGCAGTTCCAACAACGCCTGGGAAACGCTGGCCCCTACGCTGCGCATACACAACGCGGGTTGGCGCTCAAACACCGTCACGTCAACGCCCAGCTTGCGGGCCGAGGCGGCAATCTCCAGCCCAATCCAGCCCCCACCCACAATCGCCAGCTTTTGGCATTGTTGCAGGCCCTGGCGCAGGCGTGCCGCATCATCCCAGGAACGTAAGGTCATTACTCGCGGGTGCTTGGCCCAGTTGGCATCCGGCAGGCGTGGTCGGCCACCGGTCGCAATCAGCAGTTGATCGAACTGCAGTTGGCTGCCGTCGCTGAGCGTGACGATTTGCTGCTGTCCGTCGATGGCTTCGGCACGTAGCGGACGATGCCAATCGATATTCATCCCGGCCACCACTTCTTCACTGAACAGGCGGCTGAGTGGCGCACTACCATCCAGCAGCGCCGCCTTGGAGAGCGGTGGGCGTTCGTAAAAATCATAAGGCTCGTCACTGATCACTGACAGCCTGCCGTTGTAGCCGCGATCGCGCAGCGTTTTCGCCGCCCAACCACCAGCTTGACCGCCGCCGATAATCACAATGCCTGCACGGGTTGGTTGGCTCATACCGCCCCCGGCTTCTTATGTTGGCGGCGGGTATCGTGATCGATACCGCCTTCGACCGCCCATTCGGTAAACGACACCAGCGAATGCTCCAGCTCACGCGGCTGCCAGTTTTCCGTCAGGTAGTCATCATTGGTGTAATACTCAAAGGCACCGCCGGTCGGGCTGTTGACGTACCAAAAATAGGCCGAGGAGATCGGATGACGGCCGGGGCCAATAAAGGTGCTCCACTGCTCTTTATTCATCGCGATGCCGCCGCCGATCACTTCATGGATATCGCGTACGGTGAAGGCGACGTGGTTCAGGCCCCGTGGGCGGTTAGGCAGTTTCAGCAGGAACAGGTTGTGATGGCCACCACGTGCCTGAGTGCGCAAGAAGACGGCGCGGTCGATATAGCGGTCGGAAACCTGGAAACCGAGCAGCTCGCAGTAGAAGCGCTCGGTAGCAGCCAAATCCTCAACGAAGAACACCACGTGGCCGATATTGACCGGCTCGGCTTTGGCATAAACCGGGCTTGGCTGGTCGATGCGGCGTACATCGCCCCATTGGTTGATCGGCGAAACGGGCAGCTCCACCGGTTGCTGCGCCGTAACGGCAAAACGCAGCGTCATGCCGTTGGGATCGCGGCATTCCAGTTCTTCGCCAACGTGGCGAAAGCCTGGCATCTGCGCCAACAGGGGCTGCAACGCAGCCAGCGCCGCAGGGCTTTCAACCGCCCAGGTCATGCGGCGCAGGGTTGAACCCGCCTCAAACGCGGCCGGTAAGACCTCGCTGTCTTGCGGATACAGCACCACGCTAGCCCCGCTCAGCGTGGTAAATTCACGGCGCGGTTCGCCCCAATGCTGTAGCGTCGGTTGCAGACCGAAGTCCTGCATGAATTTTTCGCACGTTGGTAGATCTTCGACGCCAAATTCCAGCTTTTCGATTCCGGTTATGCTCATTATTGTGCCTCACGTTCTCGCTGAATGCGTTTTTCAGGCATGATCGACCCCGGCCCATGAAGCTCATGAGTCTTATCCCTGCCTGAGTGATTGGTAGTGGGCGAATAGCGTCGCCCAGATAACAAAGCGTTTGGCCGGTTAGCCTACGTTAGCCTGCGGTGGCGCGCCTAACAGGCCCGATATTTTCACTGCGGCATCCCGGACTTCCATACGCAACCGCTCACGATCCGCCTTTGGGATCTCATCGGACGGCACCATAATGCTGACCACCGCTTCCACCCGCTGTTCGCGGTTAAAGATCGGATAGACGATCGAGGAAATGCCGTGGCGGTAGAAGGATTCGCCAATCACATAGCCACGGGCCTTATCCTGCTGCACCATCTGCCACAGCGCTTCGCGATTAGCCGGTGTCCCCGGCGCCGCATCGGGCAAGGCTTCATGCGGGAACAGGCGTTCAAACTCTTCCCGGCTGGTGCTGGTCAGCAGCATCCGGCCAAGCGAGGTGCGGTGAACCGGTAAACGGGTGCCCACGCTGACCTGGTTGATCTGCGAGCCAGCCGCGCTGACGCGGGCGATATAGATCACGTCATGTCCATCGCGGATCGCCAGATGGCTGCTGCATTGGCTACGATCGCGCAGCTGCTCGATCACCGGTTGGCCAGCCTGGGCCACGTCCAGCGAGGCGATATATTCAAAGCCCAGACGCAGCACTTTGATCCCCAACGCAAAGGTGTTGGTGCGCGGGTTGCGCTCCAAAAAACCCAGATGCTCCAACGTTTGCACCACGCGGTAGGCGGTTGCCTTTGGCATATCGACCAGGCGATGTAATTCTGCAAAGGTCATTTCCTTATGCTGCTCGCCGAAGGCCAGCAGCAGTTGTAACCCGCGATCCAGCCCCGGGATCAGATATTTACACGCTTGATCGTCTGCCATGTGCTGCTCCTAAAATGTTTGCCTGTCCGTCAGGCGGTCAGTTAAACACGAAACCACCGTTGACCGGTATCAGTTGGCCGGTGACAAAATCCGCCAGCGGCGACAGCAGATAGAGCACGCTACCGGTCACATCGTCCGGATGCTGTGCGCCTGCCAGTGCCCGGCCTTGCTCGTAAAGCTGATGCCGTTCGGCAGGGACGTATTCGGTCGCTTCAACGCGCGTCAAGCCCGGTGCTATGGCGTTGACGCAGATGCCCTGCGGCCCCAGCTCACGCGCCATGGAGCGGGTCATCGAGATGATCGCACCTTTGCTCGCCACATAGGCCATCAGTTTCGGCGCCCCCCACAAAGCGGTATCCGAGGCAACATTGACGATTTTGGCATGCGGCGTTTGGGCCAATAATGGCACCGCCGCCTGGCTCACCAACCAGGTCCCCCGCACGTTGACCTGCATGACCTTGTCCCACAGTTCAATGTCGTATTCCATCATGGTTTTGCCACCGACACCGGTTGCCATCGCAGCGTTGTTCACCAACCCGTCGATCGCGCCACCCTTGGCAATCGCACTGAACGCCGCAGTGATGGATTGCGGTGAAGCCAGATCGATAACCTGAGCTTCAACCTGTGCCCCCTGCTCACGCAGGCTGGCGGCGCTGTCCTGCAACTCTTCCGCCAGGATATCGCACATCACCACGCTGGCCCCGGCCTGAGCCACCGCAGCGGCGAAGCTGCGCCCCAGCCCACGCGCCGCTCCGGTGACTACGATACGTTTCCCTGCCAGCAAGCCGCTCACTGTGCCGCCTCCAGCTCGCTAAGCGTTGCCAGCTGCTTTTGTGCCTCTTTCTGCATCATACGGCGCAGGCGGGAGAGGCCCACGTCATGCTGATACAGGTATTCACGACCACGCGCGTTCGGTGCCATGTTCTCCAGCACGATGCGATCCTGCTCCAGTACGTCCCAGTGCAGTTCTTCCAGACGGTTGCGGTACATAAAGCGCCATGCGTCACGCTGCCAGTCTTTCACTTTGCGGATACGCCAGAAGAATACCCGGCAGTGATCTTTATCTTCCGGCACCACCATGCCGATGATCCAGAAGTGGCCGCCCGGCCCAAAACGCTTTTTGTAAGGGATCGACAGGCGCATCCAATAGGCACCGCTGCTACCAAATTCGACCCAGTCGAAGTTCACACCAATCTGGCCGTTCTTTTTAAAGATGAAACCGCTGTCGGTGGGTTCCAGCGCCATATCGGCCTTGCGATCCCCTTCCGCCATCGAATGCGATGAGGAGTGCAGGTAGGTGCCATGCATCGGATCCATCACGTTTTCCAATGCGTATTGATAGTTACAGTCCCAGCTGGCGGTACACAGGAAGTTGCTGTAGTTGGCCTCATCCGCCAGCTCTTGCGGGAAGCTCAGTTCGGCAGGCTGTTCATCGGCAGTGACGCCGAAATACAGGAACACCGCGCCGTAAGCCTCTTTCGCCGGGTAGGATTTCAGGCATTTCTGCCCTACCAACGGGCAGCGGTCTACCGCTGGCACATCTTTAACCTCGCCATCGCCACCAACTTCAACGCCGTGATACCAGCAGGCAATGCGATCGCCAAGATTCCAGCCCATCGACAGGCGAGCGCCACGGTGCGGGCAACGATCTTCCAGTGCGTGGATCGCCCCTTGTTTATCGCGCCACACCACGATCTGTTGTTCAAGACGGGTGATGCCCACCGGGTTGTTACCCACTTCCCAACTGGCCAATACCGGATACCACATACCGCGCAGGCCCTGATCCAGATAGTCTTGTACCGTCTGCGCGGAGGATGTCGTGTTTGCTGTCATTGTCCTTCTCCCTGTGCGGCTCAGAAACCGTTGACGTGTAGGAATTCGCGGAACGTGGCTTCATTCCATGGCTGACCACTGCGATCGAACAGGCGACGCTGATTGAGCGCACTGACGATCTGCTCCAGCTCCTCCGCCCCTTGCTCGAAGATCTCTTCCAGCGCGGCTACCAGCGAGGTTTCAAACCCGTCTGGCACGCGTGCCCGGGTTTGCCAGATCACATTCTGAAACTGGCCGGGTTGGTGGATTTGGCCGTTGCCGCCCTCACGCGCCGGGATCACCTGTTGGGTATCCGGCAGCCAAGGGTTGAAATCGGTAATGTGCTGCATGCTTATTCCTCCGCGATAAAGGTGATTTGGATTTGATTGTCGATCACCCGGGTAGGGTAGGTTTGCAAATCTCGGCCACCGGGTTCGCGCAGGCATTGGCCGCTACGCACATCGAACACCGCTTCGTGCAGTGGACACTCCACTTTTCCGTCATCGACAAACCCTTGGCTGAGCAAGGCATAGGCATGCGGGCAAACGTCTTCCAGCGCGTAATATTGACCGTCGATCAAATAGACGCCGACCTCTTTTCCCTCAATGTTGGCGGAGAAAGGAAAATCTTCTTTAACTTGAGACACTTCGCACACGTTCTTCCAGCTCATTGCTTCTGTCCTCTATCTGATTGTTTCATATATGAAACTCAGTTTCTTATTTAATACAGTCACTATAGATATGGCGAATCTTTCGTCAAGCCAGCAAAGGGAAGAATGTTAATGATTGGTTATTTTAAAGTTACAACTGCGGAGTGGATCACGAAAAAATGCAGCGGGGGTGAAAACAAAGCAAAACGGCCCCAGTCATCAAGACTGAGGCCGTTTAATTAGCAGAAAGCGCCGACTTAGCGCCCTTTCTTTTTGCGCCCCGGCTGAGCAAAACGCTTACGCGCCGGTGCGTGACTGCCCGCTTTATCCGCGGTTTTCTGCCCGCCGCTCGCCGGTTTTTTTACCGCAGGCTTGGGCTTGGCCGCTTTCTTCGCGGGTTTAGCCTCTGAAGACGAGTCTTCAATCAACTTAAACAACTCAACCAGTTCATCGTCCGTCAAATCGCGCCATTCCCCTAACGGCAGCCCAGACAGGCCGACGTTCATGATGCGGGTGCGCTCCAGCTTGGTCACTTCATAACCGAAATGCTCACACATACGGCGGATCTGGCGGTTAAGCCCCTGTACCAACACGATACGGAACACAAAGGGCGCTTCTTTCTTCACCTTGCATTTTTTGGTGACCGTGCCCAGCATCGGCACTCCGGCACCCAAACCACGAATAAAATCGTCGGTTACCGGTTTGTTGACCGTGACCAGATATTCCTTCTCGTGGTCGTTACCGGCACGCAGGATCTTGTTCACCAGATCGCCGTGGTTGGTGAGGAAGATCAGCCCCTGCGAATCTTTATCCAACCGCCCGATCGGGAAGACACGGGTACTGTGGTTGACGAAATCGACAATATTGTCTTTCTCACCGTCTTCGGTGGTACTGACGATACCCACCGGCTTGTTCAGCGCAATAAAAATCAGATTGTCTTCGTTACGGGGTTCAATAAGCTGCCCGTTAACCTTGACCACGTCGCCAGCGAATACCCGATCGCCGAGCGCTACGCGCTTACCGTTGATAAAAACATTGCCCTGTTCGATGTAACGATCGGCATCGCGGCGCGAGCAGATGCCGCTCTCGCTAATATATTTGTTGAGGCGTATAGATGGTTTAGTCAGCACGGTTCCTCCGTAAACGCGAAATACACTTTATCTTCACGGCAATATTTTCATGATGGGTTGACGGGTAAGGGCCGCTGCCAAGCGGGCGCAGCATGCCGCGCCCCCTTCGGTCGACTATGTGCGACCCCTACCCATTCAGCAAACTGATTTAGCCCTGCTTTTTGGCCGCTTGCAGATACAACATTTCCAGGCCCAGCGTTGCCGCTGCCAGTGCGGTGATCTCAGACTGGTCGTAAGCCGGAGCTACCTCTACCACATCCATACCGACAATGTTCAGCGATTGCATACCACGCACCAGTTTCAGGGCGCGATCGGAGGTCAGGCCGCCGATCACCGGGGTGCCGGTGCCTGGTGCGAAAGCCGGATCCAGGCAGTCGATATCGAAGGTCAGATAAACCGGCATATCGCCAACGATCTGTTTGATCTGCGCCAGCAGATCGTCCACGCCACGATCGTTAACCTGCGCAGCATCCAGTACGGTGAAGCCGTTGTCACGATCGAACTCGGTACGGATACCGATTTGCACGGAGTGATTTGGATCGATCAGGCCTTCGTTCGGCGCATGGAAGAACATGGTGCCGTGGTCAAACTTGCTGCCGTTGGCATAGGTGTCTGTATGGGCATCGAAATGCACCAGCGCCATTTTACCAAAATGCTTGGCATGCGCGCGCAGCAGCGGCAACGTAACGAAGTGGTCACCGCCGAAAGAGAGCATGCGCTTACCGGCTGACAGCAGTTTTTCTGCGTGCGCCTGCAGCTTGTCGCTCATATCCTGGGCATCACCAAAGTTAAATACCACATCACCGCAGTCGACCACGTTCAGACGATCGCGCAGATCAAAGTTCCACGGCCAGCGTGCCCCTTCCCATGCCAGATTGGTAGAAACCTGGCGGATCGCCGCAGGGCCATGACGCCCACCGGCACGGCCGGAGGTAGCCATATCAAAAGGAACACCGGTGATCACCCACTCTGCATCGCTATCGTAAGGCATAAAGTTCAGCGGAAAGCGCAGGAAACCAAAGGCGTTGGACACTAAGGAATTATCGGGCTGATGGCCTAAGGTACTCATATTTACCCTCATTTTTCAACGGTTCGCCCGTAGCCGGACGCTTGGGCGGTAGCAAAAAAAAATCCCTCCCGCGTCGTTAGCCCGACGAGAAAGGGATTTATTCGATGTCTGTTTCAATGGGTAGATTATCGCCGCAATTGGTTCACTCTTCAAGGTGCCCGTTGTCAGCAGATGCACAAGAAGGAACAACCAACCTGCCAGCATCGAGTTCGACTACGCGATCGGCAGAGGCTATCGTCTCAGGCCGGTGAGCAATCAGCAGGATGGTTAAGCCCAGGTTGCGCAAAGTGCTGCCGATCAGGATTTCATTGGTGACATCAAGATGGCTGGTTGCCTCATCCATGATCAGTAACCGTGGGCGTTTATATAATGCCCGGGCCAACAGCAGGCGCTGCTTTTGGCCCCCCGACAGCGAATTACCCATTTCCCCAATCAACGTCTGGTAGCCCATCGGTAACGCGATGATATCCTCATGCAGCTGTGCCAGTTGAGCACAGTGTTGCGCCCAATCCAGATCGCTGTGTTGAGAGAAAAAGGTGATGTTGTCGAGTATTGCCCCACGGAATAGCCGATCCTCTTGCATCACCGCGCCGATCATTTGGCGAACCTGCCGATAGCCCGCATGATGATGATCGATGCCAAACACCTGCAACCGCCCAGCAGTTGGCGGGTAAAGCCCCAGCAGGATCTTCGCCAGGGTGGTTTTCCCGCAGCCAGAGCGCCCTACCAGCGCCACCACTTCTCCAGGCATGATTCGCAACGCCGCTCCTGCCAAGATATCGTTACCTCCCTGGCCGTAGCTGAAGGTGATATTTTCCAGTTCCACAACTGGGCGATCCTCTCTCTGCTTGGGGAAAGCTACGGTAAGAGATTCTGCCACCTGAGCACCGCCCTCCTTCTGGGTCAGCACAATATCTGCCAGCCGTTCGTTATAAACATCCAGCATTCGCCAGGCAAATGCCTTATCGATCAGGCCATTGATGCTGGCGGAAAAACGCCCTTGAAATGACATATACGCCACCAGCATGCCGATCGAGAACGAACCCGACAGCACCGCATTGGCACCAAACCACAGCACCGCCGCCCCCACCAGGCTACCAATGATCTGGTTAATGATGTCGTAGCCGATGGCCAGTTTATGCTCACGCAGTTGGCTATTGCGCCTGGCGATATTCAGGTTACGCCAAGCTGATTCCCGCTGGGTCAACGCTCCGTTAACCCGCAGGCTGAGCATGCCATGCAGCGTTTCCAGAAAGTGGCTTGATTCCAGGGTGCCCGCCGTCCAACTGTCCTCTGCCGCCCGACGCAGGGTGCGAAACCATAGCACGCGTATTAAGCCATAAATCAGCGCTGCGCCTAGCGCCAGCATGGATAACGACACGCTGTAGAGCAACATCATGCCCAAGGTACCGACCACCAGCAATACGTCCAGCATCGCCTCAAGGATGCTGGTGGTGAGCGTATCCTGAATGGTATCGACCGCATCAAACTTGGCGCTGACGTTACCAATGTCACGCTTTTCAAACCAGTCGATCGGCAAACGCAGCAGGTGATGGAACACGTTGGCCGTCCACTGCATATTGAAATTGACCGCCATGGTAATGGTCGCCCATTGCCGGGCCAGGCCAATCAACGTCTGGGTCGCACTCATCAGCAGCATGGCAATAACAATCAGCACCAACAGGCTATCATCCAGCGCCACCAGGACTTCATCGATCACGATCTGATTGACCAACGGGCTCAGCAAGGCCAAGACTTCCAATGCCAGGGCAAAGCAGAAAATGCGCGCCAGCGCAGCCTTCAACCCTACCGTCTTGCCAACCAATTCCGTTAGCCGCACTTTCTTGCGTTCGTCACGCGGCTCAAAGTCATGGGTTGGCGTCAGTTCCAACGCGACACCGGTAAAATGACGGTTAGCCTGTACCAACGACATGTTAACCGCCCCGCGTGCCGGATCGTGCAGTTCGATCTCGTTACCACGTACCCGTTTAAGCACCACAAAGTGGTTGAGATCCCAGTGTAAAATGCAGGGTACGGTCAGTTGGCTAAGCTCCTCCAGCTCTAAACGTACCGCACGACCTGTCAATTTCAGGATCTGAGCACATTCCATCAAATGCACGAAAGTCATGCCCTGCGTCGAAACACTGAATCTTGCACGCAGGCTGGGGAGGTCAATACGGTAACCGTGCCAACCGGCAACCATTGCCAGACAAGCCACCCCACATTCCGCCGACTCGGTTTGACGGATCAACGGCAAGCGGCGGCGCCAATGCAAATTCAGGTGCAAATGCTCAGTCCATTCCATGGCTATATTTTTCCTTGCAGGCTCCATAACGGTTCCAGCAGCCATTCGTATAGCCGCCGCTTGTCCAGCTCGATATCTGCGGCCACCACCATCCCGGTGCGCAGTAATTCCTGGCGGCCATACACGGTCACGCTGGGTTTATCCGGCATGACAATCACCCGGTAATGCCCCTCATTTTCTTTCCACACCACCGGGTTATGTGGCATGACATCTGTCGGGCTGAGGCTGATGCGGGTCACCTCCCGCGTCGTGCCATACTGCACGCCAAATTTTTCATAGGGATAGGCCGCGAAACGCAAGCCAACCCGCTGATGAGGCTTGATAAACCCAACGGACTTGCTCGGCGCATACAGCTCAATCTGCATTTGGGCCGCCTGTGGCACCAGCGTTAACAGCGGCTCATTTTGGTTGACCGTTTGCCCCGCCTTGACCAACACCGCAGCAACACGCCCTGCCACCGGGGCAACCAGCGTGCTTTCCTCCTGCGATTGCAGCTCTATCTGTTGCTGCCGGATCCCTTGTAATAACCGGTCCAGCTCCACCCGGCGGCTTTGCCCCTGCCGCAACAAACTCCCCTGATCCGTTTCAACCGAGGTCAACTCACGCTTCAGGCGCTGTTGTACCTGCCGCTGGTTTTCGACATAACCTTCCGCGGCCGCCAGTTCGATCTGCTTTTGCTGATACTCAAGCTCGGAGACATACTTCTGCCGCACCAAACGTTGATAACGCTCCATCATCGAGCGGGTTAATGCCGCCTGGCGCAACGTGAGTTTCAGTGCCTCATCGGCGCTGCGCAATTCCTCTTTCAATTGGTCAGCCCGCTGCCGTAATCCCTGTATTTGCATGTTATTGGCGGCAACTTCCTGATGCTGTTGCTGCACCAACATCTGATACTGCTGCGCCAGGGAGTTTTTTAGCGTCGCCAAGGTGGCCAAACCCTTGCCGTCATAGCGTTCACCACTTAGCCGATAGAGTAATTGGCCTGCTGCAACCTCATCGCCTTCATTAATCAGCAATGCTTCAACCCGTCCTTGCGTACGCGCAACCACTTTGACTACTCCGGTTGAAGGCATCACGACACCTTCCAGTCGGGCTTTACGGGTATATTCACCACCGATTAAAAAAGCGATTAATGCAGCCACCAAGAGCACACTGGCACAGGCATAAAGCGTCATGTTCGGGCTGGGGGAAATCAAAATCCCCCCTTCGGCTCGCGTGGCCTGGGCAGCAAAATAGGCCTGGCGGTAGAGACGCGTCACGTGATTGGATCAGCCAATTTAATCGTCTTGACGGCGATATAACGTTGTTCTGGCAATCTATTATTAACCATAAATATTACCGTTCCCTGTAAATGAAGTTAATAGCGATGATTACCAATCGACACTTGAGCATTAGTTATTTAATTAAAGGTGACAGACTGTTATTTACTTGATTTTCGAACAGAGATTTTCTTTAACAAAGAAATTACCAAAATAAACAGAATAACTCAACAATATCGTCAACCATTATTAATTGATTGATAACGTAAAATAAATAAGTAAAAGCCATCTCCGAGGAGATGGCTTGGGGCTATTGGCAAAACTCCACTGCCTAATATATTACAACAAAGACTCTTATTAATTAACCAGCACCGGATCTGCACGATATTGCGTTGGGAACAGCTGCTGTAGCTGTTTTACCTTTGGCAAGTCATTCACCACGATATAGGGTTGATCCGGGTTAAGCGTGAGATAGTTTTGATGGTAAGCCTCGGCAGGATAAAAATGACCATTTTCCTCAATGCGGGTCACCAGTGGTTTGGCAAAACGCTTACTGGCATCCAGCTGTGCAATATAAGCCTTGGCAACCTGCTGTTGTGATTCCGTCAGAGGGAAAACGGCTGAGCGGTATTGTGTGCCGCTGTCCGGCCCCTGGCGATCGAGCTCGGTTGGGTTGTGTGCTACCGAAAAATAGATTTGCAGCAGTTGCCCATAGGAAATCTGCTGTGGATCAAAGGTGACCTGCACTGACTCCGCATGGCCGGTATCCCCTCCGCTGACGGCCTCATAATTAGCCGTTTGTGCCGCACCTCCGGTATAACCGGATATGGCATTGGTCACGCCTTTAACGTGCTGGAAAACCCCCTGCACGCCCCAAAAACAACCGCCGGCAAAGATCGCGGTTTCCGTACGCGATGTCGTCGGCGCTTCGTCTTTTACCGGCGCAGGGATCGCTACCGCCGCCTCAGCCTCACCCAGTGGCCAGGCAACGCTTTGCAAACAGAACCCGGCAGCAACCAATATCGCGCCCCATATACCGTATTTACCTAGCGATGGCAGCATTTTGTCTACGTTTCTCATGTTATTCCTCACTATTCTGGTTAGGCCGAGCTTGGCGTGAACAACATGGCGATGCCATTCATGCAGTAGCGCAAACCGGTGGGTTGTGGGCCATCGTCAAATACGTGCCCCAAATGCCCGCCGCAGCGGCTGCAATGCACCTCTTCGCGGGCCATGCCCAGCGTTCGATCCTTACGCGTCGCCACTGCCTGTTCGAGGGGTTGCCAGAAACTGGGCCAGCCGGTATGGCTGTCAAACTTGGTGTGGGAAGAAAACAGCGCCTGCTGGCAACCCGCACAGGCAAACTGACCATCGCGGTGCTCATCGTTAAGCGGGCTGCTGTAAGGGGGTTCCGTACCTTCCTCGCGCAAAACAGCATATTGGCTGGCTGAAAGCCGTTGCCGCCATTGTTCTGCCGTATAGTTGACGGCAAACGACTCCGCCATCGCCGAACGAGAGAAAAGTGCAGGCAGCAGGCCTACGGCATAGGCCACAGAGAGTGCTCCACCACCCAGAATAAAATACCGTCTGTTGATCATCATCGTTACCTCTGGTGCTATTCACCGACAATGACAAACTACAGAGAAAGTCGTGACCAAATCCTCACGGAGAGTTCACAAATTTGTGATAACTGAGAACACGGCATTAAGACGTTGAAAGTTTAAATGGAATTTCTAATTTGGCGGGGTACGGGCTAAGAGGGAAAAATGAAGGGGCGCAGCCTCTGCCGCGCCCCTGGATAGGAAGTATGTCAGACTATCGGAATAACTTACTCATCTTCTAAATAAGTATAGCCATACAGACCGGCCTCAAACTCTTCGACAAATTGCGCCTGCAACTCCGCGTCAAGATCGGTTTCTTTCACCTGATCGCGGAATTTCGCCAACAGCGCGATCGGATCGAGCTGCACGTATTCCAGCATGTCGGCTACGCTATCGCCTTCATCAGACAGTTCGGTTTCTACGCTGCCATCAGGGAATACAAACACATCCACCGAAGCCGTATCGCCAAACAGGTTGTGCATATTGCCCAGGATTTCCTGATAGGCACCAACCATGAAGAACCCAAGCAGAGGTGGGTTTTCCGGATCGTACGGAGGCATCGGCATGGTGGTGGCTACGCCGTCACCATCAATATAGTGATCGATGGTGCCATCGGAGTCACAGGTGATATCCAGCAATACCGCACGGCCTTCCGGCGGCTTGTCCAAGCCTTCCAACGGCAAGACCGGGAACAGTTGGTCGATACCCCAGGCATCCGGCATCGACTGGAACAGTGAGAAGTTGACGTAGAACTTGTCCGCCATCCGCTCCTGCAATTCGTCAATGATTGGCCGGTGCGCTCGATTGCTTGGATCGAGCTGTTGCTGGATCTTGTTGCAGATGTTCAGATACAGCTGCTCAGCATAGGCACGCTTGGTCAGATCCAACATGCCATGAGCATATTGGGTATGCACATCGTGCAGATCCATCTGGCTATCGTGCAGCCATTCACGCAACGAACGACGGTTCTCCGGCTCGTTCATTTCCTGCCAGGTTTCCCACATGCTTTCCAGCGCGCGAGGTGCATCTTCAACCGGAGGAACCGGCTCACAGAATTCGTTGCGCTCAACGCCAATAACGTTGGAAACCAGCACCGTATGGTGGGCGGTTACGGCACGGCCAGACTCGGTGATCACCGTTGGATGCGGCAGGCCATGCTCATTACAGGCATCACCGATCCCCCAAATCACGTTGTTGGCATATTCATTCAGGCCGTAGTTGACCGAACAGTCGGACTGCGAACGGGTGCCTTCATAATCCACACCCAAACCGCCACCCACGTCGAAACATTGAATGTTTACGCCCAGCTTATGCAGCTCGACATAGAAACGCGCAGACTCACGAACGCCAGTGGCAATATCGCGAATGTTGGCCAACTGAGAACCCAGGTGGAAATGCAGCAGTTGCAGGCTATCCAGGCGGCCCGCTTCACGCAGGGTTTCCACCAGCTTCAATACCTGAATGGCTGCCAGACCGAACTTGGATTTTTCGCCACCGCTCGACTGCCATTTACCTGCCCCTTGTGAGGCCAGGCGGGCACGCACGCCCAGGCGTGGGATCACATTCAGGCGTTCAGCCTCTTCCAGCACCATCTGGATTTCCGACATCTTCTCGATCACCAGGTACACTTTGTGCCCCAGCTTTTCACCGATCAGCGCCAGACGAACATATTCACGGTCTTTGTAGCCGTTACAGACGATCACCGAGCGGGTCATACCGGCATGGGCCAGTACCGCCATCAGTTCCGCCTTGGAACCCGCTTCCAGCCCCAGTGGTTCACCGGAGTTGACCAGTGATTCAATCACGCGGCGATGCTGGTTAACCTTGATCGGGTAAACCAGGAAGTAGCCACCTTCATAGCCGAAGGATTCACGCGCACGTTTGAACGCGGCGTTAATGGAACGCAGGCGATGCTGCAAGATCTGCGGGAAGCAGAACAAGGCTGGCAGGCGTTGGCCATCTTTTTGGCGCTCTTTCACCAACTCGGCGAGATCGACGCGCGCATGCGGAACGTCTGGGTCCGGGCACACGCTGATGTGGCCCAGCTCATTGACGTCAAAGTAATTGTTGCCCCAGTAGGCGACGTTATAAGTGCGCAGCATCTTGCTGGCATTACGATCATTCATGGCAACCTCCTGCATGGAGCGTAAAGATAAATTATCACCCGCTACTGACGGGCGTTGGATCGGCATATCTTCAGACATTACTCGCCTCACCTTGCATACTGACGATATAGTCAGCCACTATCGCAGCTACAACCCGCGAGAACAACCCGGAAACACCCCATTTTAGCAGTGAATTCACCTGCCGTTCGTGGTCAGCGATCGGTTTATACCCAATAGATTTATTGTAAGACACCCTGTTCAAACCTCGTGAATCGGGTAAAGAATCATCCCACTGTTGGCTGCAGGCTACCCTTGTTCAGTGCTTCAGACAGCCGTTAACCGGCCCGAGGATCCTGAGTTGCGCCCAGAGGTGTGTAACATCGGGTAGATGGTGTAGAGACAAGACGGGAAATAGCACAAGAATGCGCGCCAGAACGGCACTGCTGTTGAGAACCAACAACCAGTAGACAACGGATCATTAATCCAACCACCTCCACGCATGCCGCTCGCGATGAACGACAAAGCCTCTATATAGTATAAGAACGTGAACGTTCAATGAAGCGGCGGCCCCATTAGTGGGTACCTACGGTAGATCATGGCGCGGCGTTGCCGGGGTTTACAGAAAGTTTCAATTTTCTGCAACACGCTGTGCACCAAATGAACCGCGCGCGCAGTTTATACCGGACCCCCGGGCAAAATGCAAAATGAAAATTCGCCAGAAACTGTTTCAAGCGATGAAAATGGCGGCAAGCGGTTTGCCCAAAAGAGCGTTAGGTCAAAAAATTACTGGCAATCCGGCTAAAGGCTGACCTAAAATAGACGTCCAGATGTTAATCCATCTATACCGATTAACTGATAAACTGCTTAACGGCTTTGCCTGAGGGGCGTTGCAGGATGCATCTCGCCATCAGCGGAAGACCCTTCGCTTTGATGCCCGGATCTCCAGCGCTGTGCAGTAATTTCCAACCCGTCTTTTGCAAGGTAAAGAACACCATGGCTAAACACCTCTTCACGTCCGAATCTGTTTCAGAAGGACATCCGGATAAAATTGCCGATCAGATCTCGGATGCCGTTCTTGATGCCATCCTGGAACAGGATCCAAAAGCCCGCGTAGCCTGCGAAACCTACGTGAAAACCGGCATGGTGCTGGTTGGCGGCGAGATCACCACCAGCGCCTGGGTCGATATCGAAGAAATCACCCGCAAAACCGTGCGCGAGATTGGCTACATTCATTCCGATATGGGCTTTGATGCCAACTCCTGTGCCGTATTGAGCGCCATCGGTAAACAATCACCGGATATCAACCAGGGTGTTGACCGTAGCGATCCGCTGGAGCAAGGTGCTGGCGATCAGGGCCTGATGTTCGGTTATGCCTCTAATGAAACCGACGTGTTGATGCCTGCACCAATCACTTATGCCCACCGTCTGGTTCAACGCCAGGCCGAAGTGCGTAAAAATGGCACCCTGCCTTGGCTGCGCCCAGATGCCAAAAGCCAGGTCACGTTCCAGTATGACGATGGCAAAATCGTCGGTATTGATGCCGTGGTGCTGTCCACCCAGCATTCCGATGATATCGCGCTGAAAGATCTGCAAGAAGCGGTGATGGAAGAGATCATCAAGCCGGTACTGCCAGCCGAGTGGCTGACCGCAGGCACCAAATACCACATCAACCCAACCGGCCGTTTTGTTATCGGTGGCCCAATGGGTGACTGTGGCCTGACCGGCCGTAAAATCATCGTTGATACCTACGGCGGTATGGCCCGTCACGGTGGCGGCGCGTTCTCCGGCAAGGATCCTTCCAAGGTTGACCGCTCTGCCGCTTATGCAGCGCGTTACGTGGCAAAAAACATCGTTGCCGCAGGCCTGGCAGATCGTTGTGAGATCCAGGTGTCCTACGCTATCGGCGTAGCGGAACCGACTTCCATCATGGTGGAAACCTTCGGTACCGAGAAGATCTCAACCGAGCAACTGACCCTGCTGGTGCGTGAGTTCTTCGATCTGCGCCCATATGGCCTGATCCAGATGATGGATCTGCTGCAACCGATCTACCGTGAAACCGCAGCTTACGGCCACTTTGGCCGCGAACACTTCCCATGGGAAGCGACCGACAAGGCAGCCCAGTTGCGTGAAGCGGCTGGCTTGAAGTAAGCCTGAGCGGTAGACCTAACAACGGCGAGCCTGAGGCTCGCCGTTTTCGTTTGTAGACTAAACATAGTCAAGTCAGGATGTCCAGGATCGATAACTCACGGAGTCTTCTGAACTGCACCACTCAAGGTTAACTGTAAATTTACTTTCATGTTATCCGAGGGAGAAAAATGAGCAACGCTGTTTTGAATAACGGCTTTGCGCTACAGTAGCCCTCCAATTTCCAGCCGGATGGATAACATGCCAACCGTGATTTCTACCGAATCTTTCAGCAGCATCATCCATTTTGTGACGGCTGCAAATTCAAGTAGCTTTACTCAAGCTGCGGAACAGCTAGGTGTGTCCAAATCAGCAATTGGAAAAAGCATTCAGCGTCTGGAACATAACCTCGGTACTCCTCTATTCCATCGCACCACGCGGAAAATCAGCCTTACGACAGAAGGAGAAGCATACCTGGCAAGCTGCCAGAGTGCGCTAGAGACATTACAGATGGCCGAGATGGCGTTACGTTCGAAACTAACGGAACCCGTAGGCACAGTCAGAATTGATCTTCCTGCTGCCTTTGGCCGTTCGGTCATGATGCCGGTGTTGATGGACATGACGAAACGCTATCCCCACCTGAAACTGACCATTACCTTTAATGACCGGATCATCGACCCTCTGGATATAGGTTTTGATCTCGCCATTCGTTTCGGGGCGGTTAAAGATACCACCGACCTTGTAGCCCGCAAGCTGAATGAGCAGCACCTGATTATCTGTGCATCGCCAGCCTATCTTTCTACCTATGGCACGCCTGAAACCTTAGCCGAACTGAGTATCCATCGCTGTATTTTAGCCTGGCGTGGCGGAGCACCTTTAAGCTGGTTGATTCGGAATGGTGAAGGGAAAGACATCAGACTTAAACCCGCACCTTTTCATCAAATCAGTGATGGCGACGCTATGATAGATGCCTGTATCGCCGGAGCCGGTGTGATTCAATTTCCGGAGGCGTTACTAAGACCGCATATACTGAGTGGTAAATTAGTGCCAATACTTGAAGCATACAACCCCTCACCAACCGAATTGAATGTCATATGGCCTCGAGCCCGTCATCTGCTACCAGGAGTACGCTTTATCATTGATGAATTAATCGCGTTAGCCGCACAAAAAACCTTCGGCTAATTGTAGATTTTTATTCTACGCTGTGTGCTCTTTTAGACAGTTTATCCACTTTCTCTACCCTAGTAGGATCCCTCCAACGTCAGATTACCTGACATATCATCCATTCTTATAGGGGTTCTAAAATGCCAGTAGTCAATATTCAGATGTTCGAGGGCCGTGACGACGCTAAACCTGCAATTGCTAAAGCGGTAACCGACGCTATCGCCACACACGCAAAAGTTGATCCGCAGTATGTGTATGTCATTTTCAATGACGTAACGACAGACAACTGGGCAATTTCCGGGGAACTCTTTTCCGAAACGCTTAAAAAGTTGAGCTGATAGTTACGGTTATAAACGACGGGCCAGAAGCCCGTCGTTTTGGTTTGTAGAGAATGGGTGCTCATAGATCTGCACGCTTACAACCAACTGGCGGGAGCAGGCCCCCGCCGTTGGGTTGCCTTACCGTTCGGATTCGTAGGCCAAAATGGCCGCAACCTACGTGTTGCCCGATCTAATACGCAGCTCGCAAAGTTTGCTGCGCGTTATCCATACCAACAAGATAACCGTGGTACAGATAATGACCAGTTTTACGATATCTCCTCTGTCTGGCATCATGCCTCCTTATCCTTGCCTCGCGGCGAGTAAGAAGCTAACCTAACGTTGTGGAGCGTTAGAGTTGGCCTCGGGTTGATATTATCGACTCGGGGCTTTTCTCTTTGTACCTTTCGCATTGGCTCCAGATACAAAGATCCAGAGCACCCATCCGCAGTATATTCATCTCACCAGCCCGACCAGCGGCCGTTTCACCCCTAATTTTCAACTTTGCGCAGTGCCACGCAATGCATTGTAACGGCCTGAAAAAACAGCGCTCAATGACCGTGGCAATATTGCTGAATGTGTAGGCCGAACTAACCTGAACGGGCGTAGCAGGATGAATGTGTGAGCAGACTCAAACAACGAACCGTCAGCCCGCCGTTTGAATTTGTAAGAGATGGGCGCTCATAGATCTGCACGCTTACAACCAACGGGCGGGAGCAGGCCCCCGCCGTTGGGTTGCCTTACCGTTCGGATTCGTAGGCCAAAATGGCCGCAACCTCCGTGTTGCCCGATCGAATACGCAGCTCACAAAGTTTGCTGCGCGTTATCCATACCAGCAAGATAACCGTGGTACAGATAACGACCAGTTTTACGATATCTCCTCTGTTTGGCATCATGCCTCCTTATCCTTGCCTCTCGGCAGATAAGAAGCTAACCTAACGTTGTTCGGCGTTAGAGTTGGCCTCGGGTTGATATTATCGACTCGGGGCTTTTCTCTTTGTACCTTTCGCATTGGCTCCAGATACAAAGATCCAGAGCACCCACCCGCAGTATATTCATCTCACCAGCCCGACTGGCGGCTGTTTCACGTCTAAAAACCAACTTTGCGCAATGCCACGCAATGCTTTGCAACTGCCTGAAAAACCAAGGGCCCAGCAATGCTGAGCCCTTGGTGGCAATGGTGGTAAGCCGAGATAGTCTACGAAGTTTGCTTACGCAGCAGATAGACAAAGTACGGCGCGCCAATAAAGGTCGCCAGCAGCCCTGCGGGGATTTGGTAAGGGAACATCACCATCCGGCCACACCAGTCCGCAAACACCATCAGCAGGCCGCCTAGCAGCGCAGCAATCACCATCTGCGGCAGCGCCCGGCGGAATCCCAACATCCGGGCCATATGCGGTGCCATCAGGCCAATAAAACTCAGCGGCCCGACGGTTAGCGTCGCCATCGCCGTCAGCGTTGCCGCCAGCAGCAAAATGCTCAGCCGGGTCGGCGTCAGGGCAATCCCTACGGAGCGTGCTGTAGCGCCGCCCAACGGCAGAATTGTCAGCCAACGTCTACACAGCGGGGCCAAGACTATCAACACGCCAGCAATCGCCGCCGTACGTATTGCCTGCGGAGCATCCACCGAGTAGGTAGAGCCGGAGAGCCACACCAACAGCCCTCCCATGCGGGGATCGCCACTGGCCAACAGCAGGAAAATGGTCGTGCTAAAGGCGGTGCTGAGGGCGATACCCGCCAACAGCATGCGTTCGGTAGAGAATCCGCCACGTCCAGCCGCAATCATGATGATCAACAGCGTAGCCGCCGCCCCCAGACTCCCGGCGGGTAACAACCACATAAAAGCATCACCAGGGACGATAAACAGCATCATTACCACGCCGAAAGCCGCGCCGGAACTGATCCCCAGCACTTCCGGGCTGGACATCGGGTTACCGGTCAGTTTCTGGATCAGCGTTCCGGCTACCGCCAGCATCATCCCGGCCGCCAGGGCTGAAACCACTCGTGGCCAGCGCCAAGGCATCAGCGCCTGTAATTCACTGCCCACGCTCCAGTGCCAGCCGTGGGGGTTTTGCCCAAACATCAGCGCCACCGCAATCCCGGCCAATAGTAAAACGCTCCCCAGCAGGATCCATATCGGCAAGCGGCCACGTTCGACAGGCACTTTGTCGCCCAAATCCATCGGCGGCGGAGTTGCGCTGCTGCGTAAGCGTGGTAACAACCAAAGCAGCAACGGCGCACCAATCAGTGCCGTCGCCGCGCCGGTTGGGATTTCACGCCACACCAGCGTCAGCCAGATCATCACCTGATCGGTCAACCAGAGCAGCAATGCCCCCAATAGTGGTGCCAACATCATGCGGTGCGCCAGACGGCGGGCTCCTAGCATCTTGGCCATCAACGGGGCAAATAGGCCGATAAAACCGATCACGCCGACCGCATTGACCAACATGGCGCTGAACACAATCGCCACCGCCAACGCCGCAAAGCGCGACAATGCCAGGCCCAGGCCCAGATTACGTGCCACGCCGTCGTCCAGCCCTAACAGCGTTAGTGGGCGGATCAATAAGGCGGCCAGCACGGCAACCAACAGCAAGCGCGGCAGGATAAACTGCACGGTCCCCCAATCCTGCTGGTTTAGCGCACCGGTACTCCACAGGAACAGACCTTGCAGCTGATCGTAATTGAACAACGCCAGCAGGCTATTGACCGCCCCGCAGTACAGCCCAAGTACCAGACCGGCCAGAATCAACGTCACGGGCGACATCCGTTTGCCCCAGGCAACGCCGAACACCAGCCCACCGACCACAATGGCACCAACCATCGCCGCCAGCTGTCGGGTCAATTCGCCCCCAGGCAGCATCCACAGCGTGGCAATCGTCAAGCCTAGCTGAGCCCCGGCAGCCACGCCGAGCGTGGCGGGTTCCGCCAAAGGATTACGTAATACCTGCTGGAACAGTACGCCGACCAATCCCAACCCGGCTCCCACCAGCAACGAGACTGACAGGCGTGGCAACAGGCTGTAGTGGAACAACATCTGATCGACATTGTCGATGTCTGGCTGTACCAACGCCTGTGACCACTGCTCCCACGGCAGTTGATGCAGCAGGTTGAAGAGCGTCAGGCCCCCCGCCGCGGCCAGCAGTAACAGAATCAGCGCTATCGGCAAGATACGCAGGCGTGCACTCATGAGCGGGTCTCCTGCGCCTGCTCCAGCAATCGGCAAAAACGCATGGCCGAAAGCGTAGCCCCGTAGAACCACACCGCTGGCACCTGCCGCAGTTGGCCCTGGCGGATAAACGGCAAGGCCTGCCACAGCGGCGTCTTGCTGACCTTATCCATCATGGCTTGATTACCGTGATCGAGATAAATCGCTCGCGCATTTTTTATTGTCGCCAGGCGTTCGATCCCCACCACCGAGGTCCCCCAGAAGTTGGTTTCCCCCTGCCAGGCATTCTCAATGCCTAGCTGATCCATCACTTCCTGAAACAGGCTCTTCTGACCAATCACCAACACGTGCCGAGGATCGAGCAAAGAAAACAGCAGCAGCGGCTGTTGCCGATACCCCGCCAGGCGGTTACGCGCCTCCAGCATGAAAGCATCAAACTGTTGCAGATGCTGGGTAGCCCGTGCTTCCAGACCTATCCGCTGTGCCAATTGCAGCAACGAGTTTTTGCCCACGGTGAGCGGTTTACCGCTGCCGTCGTTAAAACCAAACTCCATGGTCGGGCCGATAGGCTGCAGTTTTTGTGGCGAAGGGCCATAGCCTTTGGAAAGCAGGATCAGAGAAGGTTTGATCTGTTGCAACAGCTCCAGATTGGGTTCGGTACGTTGACCGACGTCGATCACCGAATCCGGCAACCGAGGATCTTGCACCCACAGGTTGTAGTTGTGGATATCGGCAACCGCTTGCGGCATCACGCCCAGTGCGATCAGCAGCTCGACCGGTAGCCACTCCAATGCCGCGATACGTGTGATATCGGGCAAACCTGTCGCACGCGACGGTAAAGAGAACAACAGAGGCGATAATGCCATCGCCGTTAATAAACGCCGGCGCAGCGGGTCATGATGAAAATCGGCAGAGGTAGGCATTAATACACGAAGCTCACTGGTGCACCGCCACTTGGATGCGGCAATATGCCCATCGGGATGCCGTAGATCTGTTCCAGCACCGGCCCTTGCATCAGTTCGAGCGATGACCCTTGGGCAATCATTTCGCCGCCGCGTAACGCCACCAGATGATCGCAATAACGAGCCGCCATGTTGATGTCATGCAGCACTGCAATCACCGTCAGGCCACGCTCATGGCTCAGGCGTTGGATCAACGCCAGCACTTCAACCTGATGGGCAATATCCAACGCAGAGGTCGGTTCATCCAGCAACAAACAACGGCTATCCTGCGCGACCATCATCGCCAGCCAGGCCCGTTGACGCTCGCCGCCGGAGAGGCTGTCTACCAGGCGGTTGGCAAAGGGTTTTAAACCTACCAGCCCGATCGCCTCTTCTACCAGCTCGCGATCGCCAGCCTTGAAACGGCCTAACGCGCCGTGCCACGGGTAGCGGCCGATGGCGACCAATTCGCGCACCGTCATCCCTTCCGCTGCAGGCAATTGCTGCGGCAGATAGGCCACTTGGCGAGCAAAGGCTTTGCTATCCCATTGACCCAGCGGTTGCCCATTAAGCAATGCCTGGCCAGAGGTAGGATTTTGGTGACGACCAAGGATTTTCAGCAGCGTGGATTTGCCGGAGCCATTATGACCAATCAATCCACACACTTTGCCTTGAGGAAAGGCCAATGACAGCGGCTGTAACAGCACCCGCCCTGGCACGGCAAAGCTCACGCGGTCGAGCTGGAACGTAGCATCGCGATTAAGGTGTTTATCCTGCATAGGCCCTGCTTGGCGGGGAGCGACCAAAGGCCGCTCCCGTTAGCCGATTAGAAACTGAAGGTTGCCGTGGCGACCACTTGACGTTCTGCCCCCCAGAAACAGCCATAGGTGGCGAAACAGCTAGAGACGTACTCTTTATCAAACAGGTTGTTAACGTTAAGCGCTACGGAAGAACCTGGCAGGTTGAAGCGCGCCAAATCATACTTGATCACGGTATTCCACACGGTGTAGTCCGGCACTTTGAAGGTGTTGGCTTCGTCACCATAGGTTGAGCCGGTATAACGTACACCTGCGCCCAGCGTCAGGCCACTCAATGCGGTTTCGTGGAAGGTATAATCCCCCCACAAAGAGGCCATATGCTTAGGAATGATCGCTGGCGTATTGCCCTGGTTGGTGGTGTCTTCGGTGTATTCTGCATCGGTATAGGTATAGGACGCCAGCAGGTTGACGTTAGCCGTCAGCGCCGCTTTGCCTTCCAACTCTACGCCGCGAGAGCGGATCTCCCCGGTTTGCTGCTGGAACCAACCTTTATCGGCATGCTCAACATCCGTGACCAGGTTATTTGACTTGGTCAGTTGATAGATGGCAATGGTGGCTGAGACAGGACGATCTTTTGGCATGTATTTCACGCCAGCCTCATACTGTTCGCCTTTGGAAGGCACAAAGGCCTTGCCGTCATACCCTGCGCCCACGTTCGGCTCAAAGGATTGCGCGTAGCTGACATATGGCGAGATGCCGTTGTCGAACAGATAGTTCAGGCCGATGCGATTGGTAGACTGGTGGTCTTTCTGCTCACTGTAGGGGATCGTAGCCATGTCGGTGCGATCCTCAACGGTGCTCTTAGCCCAGTCATAACGCGTACCGGCTGTCAGGATCCACTGGTTCCACTCGGCCTGTTCCTGCAGGTAAATACCCACCTGCCGTTGGCCATTGACCTTACTGGTTGGGTTTAACGTTCCCTTGGTATAATGACCAAACTGCGGGTTAGCCAGATCCAGTGGACTCGCCACACCCCAGCCGCCCTGAATATCGTTACTCATGCGCATAAAATCTACGCCAGCCAGCAACGTATGATCGACGCGGCCAGTAGCAAACTTGGCCTGGCCCTGGGTATCAACGCTGAAGTTATTCAGACGCTCATCCGAAGCGATATAGTTACGGTTCAGAGTCGTGTTGTCGGCGTTTACGCCGGTGCCATAGATATTGTTCTGGTTGGTATGCAACTGCATATAACGCAGGTTCTGGCGTACGGTCCAGGTATCATCGAAATCATGGGAGAAGCTGTAACCAAACATGCGCGTCTGGCGCGAATAGAAGTTACTCTTTTCACCTTCGTTGAAGCTGGTTGGCAGCTTGCCATAAGGCGCGTTGACCACCGTTCCCTGCATCGGCAACCAGCCGTAGTAGCCGAGGTTAGGATCGTTTTGCAGGTAAGAATACAGCGTCAGGTTGGTATGCTCATCGGGCTGCCAACTGAATGAAGGCGCAATGGTATAGCGTTTTTCCTTGGCCATCTCCTGCTGAGCGTCAGCGTCTTTGGCCAACCCGGTCAGGCGGAAGGAATACTTGCCGTCATCATCCAATGCATTACTGAAATCAAAGCCAGTCTGGAACAGGTTATCTGTACCCATTTTAAATTGGATTTCTTTCAGCGGTTCCGTGGTTGGGCGCTTGCTGATCAGCGAGATAATCCCACCTGGGCTGCTTTTACCGTAAAGCACGGAAGAAGGCCCGCGCAGCACTTCGGCCCGCTCAAGGAAATAAGGATCGATTACGGCCTCGTTAAAATAGTCGCCTTGCAGCTTCAAACCATCCAGATAGATATTCTGGTTGACCGAGCCAAAACCACGAATATAAACCGCATCATAGACGTTGGAGCTGCCGCGGCTGCCCACCATCACACCGGGGGTGAAGCCTAACGCTTCTTTCACCGAGGAAGGCTGCATAACGTCCATTTGTTCACGCGTGACCACCGATACCGATTGAGGGGTCTTCACTAGCGGCGTATCCGTTTTGGTGCCGGTCGCGCTGCGTTTCGCCACGATGGTGCCAACTGGGCCCCAGGCGCTTTCCTGTGAAGCACCGCCGTTGCCGCCCCCTACCACCGTAATAGTATCGGCATCCGCGGCAGCCGTCGTCTGGGCTGCAACCGCAGGTAAGGTTAGCGTAGCCGCGATCGTGGCAGCCAAAACGCTTACGGGGAACAAGCCTGATTTGGCCGGTGATGGGGAATAACGCTTGGTCGGCATGTCTGGTTTCTCTGATGTGGTTTGATAACGAATGTGAACGATAATAATTATTATAAGCGCGGCATTTTATGCAGAAGGCTAATGGAACTGCAAGCGTATTTCGGCCGTAAAAAAGCTATGGGATTGGCGCGGTAACCGCATTAACAGGGTGGAAATAAAACCAACAACAAAGAAAGGAAAGCCCGTAACAGAACGCTACGGGCTTGATAACACAGTAAAATCAAATGATAAATATGCTTAACATAACGATTGGGGGTTATTTGCCAAACATATCTTTTATCCAGCCAGCAACGCCGTCGGCATCTTTCTGTTCTCCGGCTTGTTGTTGCTGAGTTTGTTGCTGCTCGGCCTGGCTTGCCTGGCATAGCCCTTGCGGGTTTTCAGTCCAAACCGGGATGGTGCGCCAACTGCTGCCACCACAGATAAAGTTACCGGCAGAATCAATACCCATCTGGCTAATACCTTCAGGTTGTTGCAGCTTCAGTACCAGCGGCGTCTGGTTTTCCAGATAGCGACGATACAGCGTCAAGGCACCGTTGGCACCGGTCAGTTTGGCCGGGCCGTTATTGTCACGCCCTACCCAGGCAATCGCCACTTCCTTGCCGTCGATACCGGCAAACCAGCTGTCTCGCAGATCGTTAGTGGTACCGGTTTTAGCGGCCAGGTTGTAATTAGGGAACTTGACCGACAGCGAACGGGAAGTCCCGCGTGCCACACCCTGCTGCATAGCATACAGCGTCAGGTAAGCCGCCTGTGCAGGCACCATGCGTTCCGCCTGCGGGAAGCTCTGATACAACGCGGTACCATCTTCCGCAATCACCGAACGCACGGCAGACAGTGGCGCACGGTTACCTCCGCTGGCGATGGTCTGGTATTCCTGCGCCACTTCCATCGGCGTCAGGCCGATGGCCCCCAGCAATATGGAAGGCACCGGAGTGATCGCCGATTTAGGAATACCCAACTTTTGCAGGGTAGCGCTGATCTGATCCAGCCCCACCGACATCCCCAGGTTGACCGTTGGCACGTTGAGCGAGTTGGCCAACGCATCCACCAGCATCACCCGGCCACGGAACTGGCGATCGTAGTTATTCGGCTGCCACGAACTGCCATTCGGCAGTTTGATTGACAGCGGCTGATCGGCCAGCCAGGTATTGAGCCGATACTTATCCGGTTCCGACAGCGCGGTCAGATAGGTTGGCGGCTTGGCCAGTGACCCTACCAGACGGCGCGCCTGCAGCGCACGGTTAAAGCCGGCAAACTGAGGATCGGCACCGCCCACCATGGCACGAACCTCTCCGGTAAAGCGGTCGACAATCACCATCGCCGCTTCCAGATCGTTCAGGTGACGCGCAGCACGCAGCGCCGGGATACCGTCTTCCACCGCCTTCTCGGCCGCATCCTGTGAAACCGGATCCAACGTAGTGAAGATCTTCACCCCGGAAAGATCGTTAACCTTGTCACCCAGCTTGGCCTGCAACTCCTGACGCACCAGTTGCATAAACGCAGGCTGCGGTGAAATCACCCCACCTTTCGGCTGTACGCCCAGCGGGCGAGCACTCAGCATGTTGTACAGCTCAGCGTCGATCACCCCCTGGTTCTGTAACAGCTTGAGCACCAGGTTACGACGCTCCAGCGCCAACTTTGGGTTACGCCAAGGGTTGTACAGCGAGGCCCCTTTCACCATGCCCACCAGCAGCGCCTGCTGATCCAGACTCAGTTCATCGACCGGGCGACCAAAGTAGTACAGGCTGGCCAACGGGAAACCACGGATCTGATCGCTACCGCTCTGGCCGAGATACACCTCGTTCAGATACAGCTCCAGAATACGGTCTTTGCTATAACGGTAATCCACCAGCAAAGCCATGTAGGCTTCGTTGACCTTACGCCACAGCGAACGCTCGTTGGTCAGGAACAGGTTTTTTACCAGTTGCTGAGTCAAGGTACTGCCGCCCTGCACCGCACGCCCGGCTGTCAGGTTGGCCACCACGGCACGGCCAATGGAGTAAAAGCTGATACCATCATGCTCGTAGAAATGGCGGTCTTCGGTAGCGATTAGCGTGTCGACCAGCAGATCAGGGAAACCAGAGCGCGGCACAAACAGGCGTTGCTCGCCATTCGGCGATTGCAGCATGGTGATCAGGCGCGGATCGAGGCGGAAGAAGCCAAAGTTACGCTGATTTTCCATGTTGACGATTTTCGCCAGGCCATTGTTTTGGAAATCGAGGCGAGCGTGGATCTGGCCTTCTTTGCCATCCGGGAAATCAAACGGGCGGCGCAGCATCTCGATGCTGTTGGCCTGCACGGTAAACTCTCCAGGCCGGGTCATGCGGCTGACCTGGCGATATTGCATCCCTTCCAGCAGGGCAATCATTTCTTTCTTGCTGTAAGGCATACCCGGCTCAAGGTTGACCATGCGGCCATACACCGCCGCCGGTAGCTGCCAGACTTTGCCATCGATGCGGCTACGGATCTGGGAATCCAGATAAACTCCGTAGATCGCCAGCAGCACCGCAATCACCAGGAACAGTTTTATCAGCAGGCCGAGCCAACGGCGCTTTTTACGCGGCGACTTCGCTTTTACCTTGGGCGGCATGCGTTGTTCCTCTTCGTCGTCATCGTACTCATCATCGTCATACTCATCCTGATACTCGTCTTCTTCATAATCGTCGTCACGCTGACGACGCGCCGGTTTACGCGGCACATTACGTTTTGGTTGTTTGCCTTTGCGCCCGATGGGCTCGCGGTCATCCCCAGCCATTGCGGTTCTTCTCCACGCTTGCAGCACTCTATACCCTATGGATTTCAAGCTGTAGCTAGGCGACAAGCTATCTCATCCCCAGGAGCTTACTTTTGGGTAAGTGACTGGGGTGTGATAGCGCAGGTAACAACGCTGCAGCTTGAAAGACGACGGGTCCGTTATTTTGTCGCTTAATCTGTCCCTAAGCCATCTGGCTGAACAGAAGAAACATCTGAATTCGTTACTGGTATTTCTTGGTGCGCCGGGTGGGGGCGGTATTGGCCGGGTCGTCTGGCCATACGTGCTTGGGATAGCGCCCCTTCATTTCCTTTTGCACCTCGCGGTACGCGCCTTGCCAGAAGGCGGCCAGATCGCCGGTGATCTGCAATGGCCGGTGCGCCGGAGAGAGTAACTCAAGCACCACAGGGATGCGACCCTCAGCCAACGTTGGGCTACGCTGTTCACCAAACATCTCCTGTAAACGCACCGCCAATACCGGCGGTTTATCGGCATCGTAGCGGATCGGCAAACGGCTACCGGTCGGCACAGCATAATGAGTTGGCAGGGCATTATCCAGCCGTTGCTTTTGCTGCCAGTCTAACCGGCGGGCCAAGGCTTCAGCGATATTGACCTGCTTTAATCCGCGCAGATCGCGTACGCCGCTCAATGACGGTAGCAACCAGCTTTCCAGGGTGTCGAGCAACGTCTCGTCATCCACTGGCGGCCACTCGGCCTCTGGCAACCAACGCTGGGCACAGTGTAAACGCAGGCGCAACTGTTCGGCAGCGATATCCCAATTAAGCACTGCCAATCCCTGGGCGCGGACCCAATTTATCAGTGCCTGTTGCAGTTCCTCTTCCGCCGGTTTGGCCAGCGGCTGAGCCCGCAGCGTTAAGCGGCCAATCTGTTGGCGCTTCCAGGCCCGCAGGGTGCCCTTTTCTTCATCCCACTCGACGGCGGTCTGGTTGCTGACAATCTCGGGCAACCTCGCCACCAGCGCATCAATTTCGATCGGTAACGCCAGCAGGATACGGGCATCCGGGTTGTTATGGCCTTGCAACAGGCTGGGAATAATCAACCAGGGAGCCCTGGAGAGCGCTTCGTCCTGATCCATCGCTGCGCCCAGGCCATTGGCCAACAGATAGCGCCCATCCTGCCCGCGCCGTTGGGCGATACGATCGGCAAATGCCTGCGCCAGCAAAGGAGCGGCCAGATCGGCATCAATCTGCCCACTTTTTTGCGGTAAGCGCTTGCTCAGCTGTGCCGCCCGGCGTTGCCAATGCGGCTGTGGGCGGCCTAGCCAATAGCCTATATCCATCTGCCCGCTGCGTGGCGGTTCCTCCAGCAAGGCAGCCAACATCGCCGCAGTGGCTAATCCATCGGCCCCCATCTTGGCACCGGCACACAGCATGGCCGCCAGCCTTGGTTCGCAACCTAATCCGGCCATTTGACGACCAATGGCTGTGAGCTTCTCACCGTCATCGATAGCCGCCAGAGTATGCAATAAACGGCGGGCAGCAGCTAATGCGGCCAACGGCGGCCGATCGAGCCAGGTAAGTTGATCCACATCCACGCAGCCCCATTGCAGCAGCTCTAGCCAGAAGCTGGCCAGATCGCTTTGCAGGATCTCCGGTTCAGCATGTTCCGCAGCGCGCTCCGCCTGCTCTTTGGCAAACAGATGCCAGCAAATTCCGGGCTCCAAGCGCCCGGCACGCCCAGCGCGCTGGATCATCGAAGCCTGGCTGATGCGCTGGGTGACCAATCGCGTCAGGCCATTACGGACGTCATAACGCGCTACGCGCTCCAGCCCGCTGTCGACGACCAGGCGGATGCCTTCAATGGTCAAGCTGGTTTCGGCAATATTGGTCGCCAACACCACTTTACGCCGCCCGTGCTGCGCCGGTTGGATCGCCTTTTGCTGCTGTGCCAACGGCAATGCGCCATACAGCGGGCAGAGATCGGTATCCGCTGGCACCTCGCCAATGAGCCGTTCCTGCACGCGGTTAATCTCCGCCACGCCGGGCAAGAATAACAACAGCGAACCTGATTGCTCAGACAACAAGCGCTTCACCGCAGAGGCAACGCCATCTTCCAACCGCTGGTGACTAGGTAATGGCTGGTACTGCCGATCAACCGGGTAGCTGCGCCCTTCCGACATCACCACCGGCGCTTGCGGCAGCAGTTGTGACAGCCGCGCATTATCCAGCGTCGCCGACATGATCAGCAATTTCAGATCGTCACGCAGCCCCTGCTGAACATCCAGCAGCAGGGCCAACGCCAGATCGGCCTGTAAACTTCGCTCGTGGAATTCATCAAGAATAATCAGCGAGACGCCCTGCAGTTCAGCATCCTGCTGCAACATGCGGGTGAGAATGCCCTCGGTCACCACCTCCAGCCGCGTCTGTGGCCCGCTTTTGCTCTCGGCACGCATGCGATATCCCACGGTCTGGCCCGGTTCTTCACCCAGCTGTTGCGCCAAGCGATAAGCGACGTTTTTTGCCGCCAGCCGCCGTGGTTCCAGCATGATGATACGCCCCGGCAGCCCGGCTTTTGCCAGGATCTGCAACGGCAGCCAGGTGGATTTCCCGGCACCGGTGGGGGCATGCAACAACACCTGCGGGGCAGATTGCAGTGCGGCAAGCAGCTCATCAAGAACCGCGCTGACGGGCAGTGAGGACACAAAACTCTCCATGGGGTAGTTAATGGACAGCGCACATTGTAGCATTAGGCTCAACATTTCATTCATTTACCGGGGTTTCATGTCCAGCTCGCGCCGCCTGTTCTTCGCCTTGTCGCTACCCAATGCCTTGCAGCAGCAGGTGATCCGCTGGCGTGCCGAGGCATTTAAACCCGAAGATGGCCGCCCGGTAGCCGCCGCCAATCTGCATCTGACGCTGGCCTTTCTCGGCGAGGTCAGCGCACAGAAAGAACAGGCACTAAAAACGCAGGCAGGGCGTATCGCACAGACGGGTTTTAGCCTCAATCTGGACGATCTTGGCCACTGGCCGCGCCCCGGAGTGGTGTGGTTGGGCAGCAAACGCCCCCCACGCGCGCTGTTGCAGTTGGCAGAGTTGTTGCGTTCGCAAGCGGCCCGCAGCGGCTGTTATCAAAGCCCGTTGCCATTTCATCCCCATATCACGTTATTGCGGGCAGCAACCCAACCGGTCGCTATTCCTCCTGGCACGCCGGGGTGGCCGTTCAACGCCAACCATTTCTCTCTCTACCAATCGTCGTTTGAACAGGGCCGCACCCGCTATCACGAATTAGCGCAGTGGCCACTCGGCCCACAGGATAAATCATGATCTTTGACCCACCACTAAAACCGGCCACGCTCATCAAGCGCTACAAACGCTTTCTGGCCGATGTGATCACCCCTGAAGGCGAAACCTTTACCCTGCACTGCGCCAACACCGGTGCCATGACCGGCTGTGCTACGCCAGGGGACACCGTGTGGTACTCCACTTCGGACAACGCCAAACGCAAATATGCCCACAGTTGGGAGCTGACGCATACCCTGGCTGGCGACTGGATCTGCGTCAACACCCTGCGGGCCAACACTCTGGTTCGTGAAGCCATTGAACAGAATATAATCAGTGAATTATCCGGTTACAGTAAAATCACCGGCGAAGTGAAATATGGCGGCGAAAACAGCCGTATCGATTTGTTATTACAGGCAGAAAACCGGGTTGACTGCTATATTGAAGTTAAGTCAGTCACACTATTGCAACATCAACAGGGCTACTTCCCCGATGCCGTAACGCTGAGAGGGCAGAAGCATCTGCGTGAGTTGCAAAACGTGGTTGAACAAGGGCAGCGGGCGGTGCTGTTCTTTGCCGTGTTACACAGCGGCATCGATCGGGTCACCCCAGCAAATCATATAGATGAGCATTATGCGGTGCTACTAGCGCAGGTTCAGCAGTTGGGAGTGGAAGTTGTTTGTTACGGGGCAAAATTATCACCTGACGGTATCTCGCTAAGCGCTAAGTTACCGTTTTTTATTGGCTAGCGGTGCCGGGCACAAATAAATCGACAACCGGATATTGCTTCGCCAAATACGCCTTCCTTCACACCATTGTCAAGCAGGCGACAGGAATAATTGCCATCCCTCTTCCCTTCTGTTATTTATAGCGGCCTGTTTTTCCCCCGTATTGGGGATTCGACATACCCTACTAGCATTAAAGGGTATAGTGCGTGTGTATGTAGGAGAAGCAATATGCAAGAAGGGCAAACCCGTAAAACCTCGTCCTTGAGCATTCTCGCCATCGCTGGGGTGGAGCCGTATCAAGAGAAACCGGGCGAAGAGTACATGAACGACGCCCAGTTGACGCATTTCAGGCGCATCCTTGAAGCATGGCGCAACCAACTCAGGGACGAAGTCGATCGTACCGTGTCGCATATGCAAGAAGAGGCAGCTAACTTCCCCGATCCGGCAGACCGTGCCACTCAGGAAGAAGAGTTCAGCCTCGAACTGCGTAACCGTGACCGCGAGCGCAAACTGATCAAAAAGATCGAGAAAACGCTGAAGAAAGTAGAAGACGATGATTTCGGCTTCTGCGAGTCTTGCGGCGTGGAGATTGGCATTCGTCGCCTTGAAGCGCGTCCGACTGCCGATTTGTGCATCGACTGCAAGACGTTGGCCGAAATCCGCGAAAAGCAGATGGCCGGCTAAGCAGTTGTTACCTCCTGCGGCGCGTGCCAATAACGCGCGCCGCACAGAGTTAAGGGAAGCAATCCCTTCAGATATGCTAGCAAGTCACTATGTGGGGCGCTTTGCCCCATCGCCTTCCGGGGATCTGCATTTCGGTTCGCTGATTGCCGCTCTGGGAAGCTACCTCCAGGCTCGTGCTCAACGCGGGCAATGGCTGGTACGTATTGAAGATATCGACCCTCCGCGCGAAGTCGCCGGAGCTGCCGGGCGTATCTTATCCGCACTCGAACACTATGGTCTCCACTGGGACGGCCAGGTCATCTATCAATCCCAACGCTCTGAAGCTTACCGTGCGACCCTTGATTGGCTACAACGCCAGGATCTCAGCTATTACTGCACCTGTACCCGCAGCCGCATCCAGCAGATCGGCGGTTTGTACGATGGCCATTGCCGCCAGTTACGGCTTGGCCCGCAGGGTGCCGCGATCCGCTTACGTCAATCAAACCCGGTATATGCCTTCCACGATCGGTTGCAGGGCGAGCTTCGGGCCGATCCAGCGCTGGCACAGGAAGATTTCATCATCCGCCGCCGCGATGGCCTGTTTGCCTACAATCTGGCGGTGGTGATCGACGATCATTTTCAAGGCGTGACCGAAATCGTCCGCGGTGCCGACCTGATCGAACCCACAGTGCGCCAGATTGCGCTGTATCAGCAACTACAGGCACCGGTTCCCACCTATGTGCATTTGCCACTGGCGCTGGGGAACAACGGCATTAAACTGTCGAAGCAAAATCACGCCCCCGCGCTGCCCACTGGCGATCCACGGCCAGTACTGGTTGCTGCCCTGAAGTTTCTGCGCCAACCGCTGCCGGAAAACTGGCAAGATCTTGATCTGCCGTTATTATTGAGCTGGGCGGTTGAGCATTGGCAGTTGGCAAATGTGCCACGTCAGCAAGCGATCCCGCAGTGTGAAAACACAACGGCATTCTCAAAACAGCTGGGGTAAGCTATGATTAGCCGCTATTTTTTTGTTAGCGCCATTTTTATCCGTCACTATCGAGGTGTACCATTTTTACCCGAGTAGCCAATTTCTGCCGTAAGGTACTAATCCGCGATGACAAGTTGACCCGCGAAGATGCGCCGGCCAGCGATAAAAACCAAGTCCGCGAAGAAAGCGCGCCTGCAGAACCGTTAGCCACAACGCCACCGCGCTCCACCGAGAGCGGCAGGGAGACACCTGCCCGCCGTCCAGCGCCGCGTAAACGCCCGCCATTTGTAGCCGCAGAGGGAACGCGCTCAATGACCGTTATCCCCCGCGATCAACATGCGATCTCGCGCAAAGATATCAGCGAAAATGCGCTGAAAGTGCTGTATCGCCTGAATAAATCCGGCTACGAAGCCTATCTGGTCGGCGGCGGTGTACGCGATCTGTTGCTCGGCAAAAAGCCGAAAGATTTCGACATTACCACTAACGCCACTCCAGAGCAGGTGCGCAAACTGTTCCGCAACTGCCGCCTGGTCGGCCGCCGTTTCAGGCTGGCGCACGTGATGTTCGGGCCGGAAATCATCGAAGTCGCCACCTTCCGTGGCCACCACGAACAGAGTCAGGAATCTGACAAGAACTCCTCCCAGCAGGCCCAGAACGGCATGCTGCTGCGCGATAACATCTTCGGTACCATCGAAGACGATGCCCAGCGCCGTGATTTCACCATCAACAGCCTGTATTACGGCGTAGCCGACTTTGCCCTGCGTGATTACGTCGGTGGCTTGCGCGATCTGCAACAGGGCGTGATCCGCCTGATCGGCGATCCGGAAACCCGCTACCGCGAAGATCCGGTGCGGATGCTGCGCGCGGTGCGCTTTGCCGCCAAGCTGGATATGACCATCAGCGAAGAAACCGCCGAGCCTATTCCACGCCTGGCCTCGCTGCTGCACGAAATCCCACCTGCACGCCTGTTTGAAGAGGCGCTGAAGCTGCTGCAAACGGGTTACGGTTACCAGACCTACCTGAAGCTGTGTGAATATCAGCTGTTCCAGCCGCTGTTCCCATTGATCGCGCGCAACTTCACGCCGAATCACGACACGCCGATGGAGCGCATTCTGGAGCAGGTATTGAAAAATACCGATCACCGCCTGCAAAACGACAAGCGCGTCAACCCGGCGTTCCTGTTTGCCGCCATGCTGTGGTACCCACTGCTGGAGCACGCACAGAAACTGGCGCAGGAAAGCGGCCTGGCCTATTACGACGCCTTTGCGCTGGCCATGAACGACGTGCTGGACGAAGAGTGCCGTTCACTGGCAATCCCCAAACGAATCACTACACTGGTACGTGACATCTGGCAACTGCAGTTACGCCTGTCCCGTCGTCAGGGCAAGCGTGCGCACAAGCTGATGGAACACCCTAAATTCCGCGCGGCGTATGATTTGCTGGCACTGCGTGCCGAAGTGGAAAACAACCCGGAGATGCTGCGTCTTGCCGAATGGTGGGATGAGTTCCAGGTGGCCACCGCGGCCCGCCAGAAAAACATGTTGAGCACGCTAGGCGAAGATCCGGCACCGCGTCGGGCTCGTCAACGCCGCCCACGCCGCAGGTCTCCAAATAACGAAGGAGCATAATGATCCGCGTTTATATCGCGCTGGGTAGCAATCTGGCGCAACCTTTGCAACAGGTGAATACCGCGTTGGAGGCGTTGGAGCATATTCCACGCACCCGTCTGATCGCTTGTTCGCCGCTGTACCGTACCAAACCGCTGGGGCCACAGAACCAGCCGGATTATCTCAACGCGGTGGTGGCACTGGATACCCAGTTGCCACCGGAACAGCTGCTCGATCACACCCAGGCGATAGAACGTAATCAGGGCCGGGTGCGCAAAGATGAACGCTGGGGCCCTCGCACGCTGGATCTGGATATGATGCTGTACGGCGATCTGGTGATCGACACCGATCGTCTCACCGTGCCCCATTATGGCCTGAAACAACGTGAATTTATGCTCTACCCGCTGGCGGATATCGCTCCGGATCTGGTCTTCCCAGATGGTGAAACGCTGGCAGAATGCCTGCAACGTGTGCCAAAAAACGGCATGACGCTGTGGCATCAGCCCAAGGCTTGAATACCGTTCCCAGACAAGGTTATTGTTGCGATAAACCCACCCTCCTGCCGATTGGCAAAGCTAACACGTAGCCCATGCAGGCTGGCAATCCGCTGCACAATAGACAAGCCCAGCCCGCTTCCCGTCTGTTCTTGCCCCGGTGGGCGATAAAAGCGCTCCCCCAGTCTTTCCAGATGCTCAGCCGTGACGCCAGGACCATCGTCCTCCACCGTCAGTTGCCGCTGGCTAAGCGTGACCGTAACCGTGCCACCGGCCGGAGTGTAACGTACCGCATTGTCCACCAGATTGCGTACCAACAGCGATAACAGCAGCGGCTGGCCCGATAATGCAGGAGGTTCGCCCTGCTGCTGGTAACGCAGTGTGATCCCGGAGGTATGCGCCTGTCGATCCAGCTCCGCCAGGGTCATCGGCACCAATTGGCACCAGTCGACCAAGGCCAGATCGTGCAAATCGGCGAGCGAGTCCAGCCGGGACAAGGTGAGCAGTTGATCCACCAGGCGCGTGGCTCGATCGATACCTAGCGTCAGGTTGTTCACCGCATGTTCACGCATGGGCACATCGTCTCCCGCCAGTTGCACCACCTCGGTCTGTACCCGCAATGCGGCCAATGGGCTGCGCAACTCATGGGCAGCATCCGAAGTAAACCGACGCTCACGCACCAACAGGCTATTAATGCGCGTAAACAGCGTATTCAGCGCCTCGACCAGCGGACGCACCTCGCTAGGTACCTGGTGTACATTCAGCGGCGTAGCGTCGTCTGGGGCTCGTTTACGCAGGCTGGCGGCCACCTCACGCAACGGTCTTAGCTCGCGGCCTACCATCAGTGCAATCAACAACATCAGGATCGGCAACGTCACCAGCCAGGGCAGCAACTGCCCCATCACCAACCCCAACGCCATATCATGCCGATAATCCCATTCCTGGCCGACCACAATGCGGTAACGTCCATCCGGGCTCGTGAGCCATAGCAACCGCCAGCTGTCGCTATCTCCTTTGCGTTGACCATCGACAAACCCTTGCCGCTCGCCGTCAAACTGAAAATCCTCACCGTTCTCACCGTCATTGAGCAGCATGCGTCCATCGTGGGAAAAGATGGCGAACGCCAACGCATCATCGTCCTGCTCTCCGCGTTTACCGTGATTCAGCATCTTCTTGGTTTTCGGCAGACTGCGCACTTGCTGATTAGCCAGTAAATCCCCCAGATCGGCAGTCGCCAGCCGTTTGGCAAACAGCATCTGTTGGGTGTCGAACACTTCGTTGATATTGTGACGCGTCATCATCCACGCCACTACGCTGGCGGAGGACCAGGTCAGCAATGCCAGCAGGCTGAAGATCAGGATCAGTCGCAACCGCAAACTCAATGACTTCACGGCTCATCCCCCAACGTGTAGCCCACGCCATGTACGGTGCGGATAAAGCCGTTACCCAGCTTGCGCCGCAGATGATGGATATGAACCTCAACCGCGTTACTGCTCACATCATCATCCCAGTTATACAGTTTTTCCTGGATCAGCGGCCGTGCCAGCACGCGCCCCTTGTTGTGCAGAAACAGTTCCAGCACCGCCAGTTCGCGCGGGGTCAGCGTCACGGGCTCACCGTTGCAGCTCACGCTGCGGGATGCGGCATCAAACACCAGGTTGCCGTGGACCAGTTGGGGCGTCAGTTGCCCATGGCGGCGGCGGATCAACGCCTGTAAACGCGCGGCAACCTCCGTCAGGGAAAAAGGCTTGCACAGGTAATCATCGGCTCCGCTCTGCAACCCGTTGACACGCTGTTCCAACGCGTCACGCGCGGTCAGGATCAGCACCGGCACATCCTGCCCGGCCTGACGCCACTGGCGCAGCAAATCCAACCCGTCCAACCCTGGCAAGCTGAGATCGAGGATCACCGCATCATAAGGTGCACTGTCCAGGGCATTCTTACCGACGATGCCATCGGTGAACCAGTCGAGGTTAAACCCCAGCTTGGTCAAGCCCGCCTTGATGCCATCACCGATCAGTTTATCGTCTTCAATCAACAGAATTCTCATGGGCTCTCCCTCTAGACAGACCATTACATCATAAGCTTCTTAAGAACATCTTAACCATCAGCATCGGAGCTACCCACCCCTGAAGGGTTACAGTAGAATGACAACACTTTTTACCACCGTGCTACGGATCCAGGCTGCGCGGATATTTCAGGAGACGTCGTGATGAAACCTACCACCGTGAGCCATTTACGCCAGTGGAAGCAGGAGCAGCGCAAGTTTGCGACTATTACCGCCTACGATGCCAGCTTTGCCCAGCTGTTTGAAGAACAAGGTATTAAAGTATTGCTGGTCGGCGACTCGCTGGGGATGACGCTGCAAGGGCATGACTCAACGCTGCCGGTAACCGTGGCCGACGTGGCTTACCATACCCGCGCGGTACGCCGTGGGGCACCAGCCAGCCTGCTGTTGGCCGACCTGCCTTTCATGAGTTACGCCACGCCAGAGCAAGCCTGCCAAAGCGCGGCCGAGGTGATGCGCGCTGGGGCCAACATGGTCAAAATAGAAGGCGGCAGTTGGCTCTGCGAAACGGTGAAAATGCTCACGGAGCGCGCCGTCCCCGTCTGTGGCCATCTTGGCCTCACGCCACAATCCGTCAATGTATTTGGCGGCTACAAGGTGCAGGGGCGCGATGAGTTGGCGGCCAAGCAACTGCTGATCGACGCCCAGAATCTGGAGCTGGCCGGTATGCAACTGCTGGTGCTGGAGTGCGTACCGACCGAACTGGCCCGCCAGGTTACTGAAGCCTTGTCGATCCCGGTGATCGGTATTGGTGCCGGCAATGCTACCGATGGCCAGATCCTGGTGATGCATGACGCCTTGGGGATCACCGGCGGCCATACCCCTAAATTTGCCAAAAACTTTCTGGCGCAGGGCGGCGATATTCGCGGCGCCGTGCAGCTGTATATTCGGGAAGTCGAGCAAGGTATTTATCCCGACGAAGAGCACTCGTTCAACTGAGTGACCGGCCACGATTGATAGCTAACTAGTTTATCCCTCAACACCGAGGAGTTATGGAATGGTAATTATCGAAACCCTGCCACTGCTGCGCCAACAGATCCGCCGCTGGCGGCAAGAAGGCAAGCGCGTTGCGCTGGTGCCCACCATGGGCAATCTGCATGAAGGCCATATGACGCTGGTGGAAGAAGCCCGCGCCCGTGCCGACGTGGTGGTAGTGAGCATTTTCGTTAACCCGCTGCAGTTCGAACGTGCAGACGATCTGGAGCGCTATCCGCGCACCTTGCAGGAAGACTGTGAAAAGCTCAATCGCCGTAATGTCGAGTTGATCTTCGCCCCTGCCCCGGCCGAAATTTACCCCAAAGGGCTGGAAGAGCACACCAGCGTTGATGTACCGGTGATCTCCACCATGCTGGAAGGCGCCAGCCGTCCGGGCCACTTCCGCGGTGTCTCCACCATCGTCAGCAAACTGTTCAATCTGATCCAGCCAGATCTGGCCTGCTTTGGCGAGAAGGACTATCAGCAGTTGGCGTTAATCCGCAAGATGGTGGCGGATATGGGCTATGACATTGATATCGTTGGCGTGCCGACGGTGCGGGCCAAAGACGGGCTAGCGCTAAGCTCTCGCAACGGCTATCTCACCGCAGAAGAACGCAAGATCGCGCCACAGTTGAGCAAAATCATGAACGCCCTGGCAGAGCAGCTCAGCAACGGCGAACGCCACATTGAAGAGTTGCTGGCGCAGACGGCCGAAAAGCTGCGCGCAGCAGGTTTCACCCCAGACGAGCTGTTTATTCGCGATGCAGACACGCTGCAACCGTTGGGCGTAGAAAGCCGCCGGGCCGTGGTGCTGATGGCCTCCTGGTTGGGTAAAGCTCGCCTGATCGATAATCAGCAGGTCGATCTGACGCAGTAAGCCATTTATTATACAGTCGTTGTCGTTCTTACCCGGTTGGCAGTAGACTGGCCGGGTTTTCGGTGACGATAAATAGTGCAAGGAAGCAGTTCTTCTTCAGCCGCCTGAAAAGGCCGATATTCAGTTAGGTAACGCTATGATACGTACTATGTTGCAAGGCAAGCTGCATCGGGTGAAAGTGACTCAGGCTGACCTGCACTACGAAGGTTCCTGCGCCATTGACCAGGATTTTCTGGAAGCCGCCGGGATCTTGGAATACGAAGCGATTGATATTTACAACGTGGATAACGGCCAACGTTTCTCCACCTATGCCATCGCCGCCGAACGCGGTTCGCGCATTATCTCGGTCAACGGTGCGGCCGCCCGCTGTGCCTGTGTGGGTGACAAACTGATCATCTGTTCTTACGTGCAGATGAGCGACGCCGATGCCCGCCAGCACCACCCTAAAGTCGCCTACTTCGAAGGTGACAACCACCTGCAACGCAAGGCAAAAGCCGTCCCCGTTCAGGTTGCCTAAAAAATCGGGCGCTTTCAGCGCCCGTCTTCTCTCTATTCTGTTACCGTCACACCCGGTAACGCACCAGGCTTGTTGGCTATCCGCTCCGCCATGGTGGGGATGGAGTCAGTGCGCAGGATATACAGCCGTTTCAAAGTATAAGGATTATCACCCGGCTTCACTTTCCCCTGCACCGTGGTCACGGCCAAATGCAGCCCGGCATCTTTTGCCGCCTGGATCGCCTTTTGGTTATAACCACCAAATGGATAGGAAAGGTACAGCACATGCGGATTAAACTGCTCTAACGCCCGTCTTGAGCGCTCAAAGTCGAATTCGATATTGTGCAGTGAACGGCTGAGCAGGATCGGCCGACGGTTGCCATCGGTACGATGTAGGAAATGGGTGTGTGACTGGATATCAAACACATCCTGGATCTCTTTCAGCTCTGAAATGCTCATAAACTGCAGCGAATCCGGATTCCATTTCTGCGGATGACGTTTGATACGCGAAGAGATGATAAACGCCGTAGCGCGGAAACCGTAATCCTTCAGTACCGGATAGGCATAGCGATAAACCGACTTCAACCCATCATCAAAGGTCAGCACCACCACTTTGCCCGGCAGGTTGATCTGATTATTCAGGTAGGCTTCCAGCTGATACATCGAGATGGTGTCATAACCCGTCTGCTTCAAATAGGTCATCTGGTTGCTGAAGGCCACGTCCGAGGTGGTGGTTGAGGTATTACGGAAACGTTTGTTCTCTTCGTTTTTCAGCAGGTGATGATAGGTCAGCACCGGAATGCCGTTGTCGACTTCGCAGTCCAACTCGCTGACAAATCCCAGACGATCGCCGATATTGACCTCATACCAGGTATTATTCAGCCGATCTTTCAGCTTGCCGATAATCGGATAGCGCAGGTTCTCTTCCAGTACGCCAAAGATTTCACTTTTGTTATCCGCCGCCGTATAGACGTTAATTGCACGCTGGGTGATCAGATTCTGATTGGTCAGCGGTTTATTCAGATCCCCCAGATCGTCCTTCACCTTACGGGTTTTGCTGATGGCGCGAACGTCGTTTTTATCGATAAAGCCGGTGCCGTAGCCAAACTTAAGCTCGTAATATTCCGCATCCGCCGGGAACATCTGGATCAGTTGCCCTTTTTTCACTTCACCGACCGGGATCACATGCTCACCGATCAACGAATAAACCTCGCTGTTACGCTGCACTTCCATGTATTGGGCTTGAATAGCGCTGTCTTCTGACAGCAAATCCGCCAACGCCGCCGGTGCCAACAACGACATAACAATGCCGAGTAGCCCTGCTGCTATCTTATGTTGAGGCTGCATGGTTTGTTCTGCTTACGAGTGCGTCATGAAAAAATGAAGAAAATGTGGAGCGCCAGCATAGCACGATTTAAATCGCCGGGAGAAAGGGCTTATTACCTTAATTCTATGGATTTAAGTGATGTATGTGCTAAATCAATAAACTCCCTCCCCCGGCAACGGGGGGAGGGAAATGACATCATGAACGCAAGCCGCGGCCACGCTCAATCAGATACCAGGCCAACCCGTAGAACACCGCAATGAACGCCACCAGCACCAGCATGGTCAGCGCTAACGGCACGTCGGAAATGCCCAGAAAACCGAAGCGGAAACCGCTGATCATGTAGACGATCGGATTCAGCTTGGAGACCGCCTGCCAGAACGGTGGTAACAGCGTCAGCGAGTAAAATACCCCGCCCAGATAGGTTAGCGGCGTCAGCACAAAGGTCGGGATCAGGCTGATATCGTCGAATGTGTTGGCAAACACGGCATTAAGCAAACCGCCTAGCGAGAACAGGATCGCCGTCAATAGCAGCGTCACCGCGATCACCCACCAGGAATGGACTACCAGGGGAACGAAGAACAGCGAGATCACTGTCACCAGGATCCCCACACAGATACCACGCGCCACGCCACCGCCAACATAACCGGCAATCACCACGTGCGTCGGCACTGGTGCCACCAGCAGCTCTTCAATATTGCGCTGGAACTTGGCACTGAAGAACGACGCCGCCACGTTGGCGTAAGAGTTGGTGATCACCGCCATCATGATCAGGCCCGGCACGATAAACTGCATATAATCAAAACCGTGCATCTCACCAATACGCGACCCAATCAGGTTGCCAAAGATGATGAAATACAAGGTCATGGTGATCACTGGCGGTACCAGCGTCTGGATCCAGATGCGGGCGAAGCGGTTGATCTCTTTGGCCCAGATGCTTTTCAAGGCCACCCAATACAAATGCATCATGCTTGTTCTCCATTGCCGTTCACCAGGTTGACGAACAGCTCTTCCAGCCGGTTGGCCTTGTTACGCATACTCAGGACCTGGATCCCCTGCGCGCTCAGTTGGGTGAACAGACCGTTCAGACCTTGCTCACGCATCACTTCCACTTCCAGCGTGGAGGTGTCCGTCAAACGGCTGTGGTAACCCTCAAGATGGGGCAATGGGCTTTTTGCCGCCAGATCGAGGATGAAGGTTTCGGACTTCAGCTTGGCCAACAGCCCCTTCATCGAGGTGTTTTCTACCAGCTCACCGTTCTGGATGATGCCGATATTGCGGCACAGCATTTCTGCTTCCTCCAGATAGTGCGTAGTCAGGATAATGGTGGTGCCCTGGGCGTTCAGCTCTTTGAGGAAGCCCCACATCGAGCGACGCAGTTCGATATCCACCCCGGCAGTCGGTTCGTCGAGGATCAGCAGTTTGGGTTGATGCATCAGCGCACGGGCAATCATCAGGCGGCGTTTCATCCCGCCAGACAGCATACGCGCCCGCTCGTTACGTTTACCCCAGAGATCGAGCTGATTGAGGTACTTTTCTGCCCGCGCCATCGCCTCGCGGCGTTCCACGCCATAATATCCCGCCTGGTTGACCACAATCTGCAGCACGGTTTCAAACGGGTTAAAGTTGAATTCCTGCGGCACCAGCCCGAGCTGACGCTTGGCGTTAACGATATCCTTATCGATATCGTAACCAAACACTCGCACCGTGCCCGCCGTCTTGTTGACCAGCGAACTGATAATGCCGATGGTGGTGGATTTCCCGGCGCCGTTCGGCCCCAGCAGGGCATAAAAGTCCCCTGCCTCCACGTTCAGATTGATACCGCGCAATGCCTTGACGCCACCCGCGTAGGTTTTGGTCAGCTGCGCTATTTCCAGTGCATAATTCATAAGTTATGAGAGTACCTTGTGATGGAGTTGGCTGCCGAACTTGTCTAAGAGGGAGTTTATCATCAGCGGCCCGATTACCGAGTTGAATCCGTGCGCATATCCATAGGGCAGAAAATTGCTTAACTGTTCCGATTTCCAAATTGTGACGCTTGCCATATATTACATCAACGCAATTCGTTCATAACAGGCCAATAACCGCCATGCAAGAAATCGAAAGGCTTATCGCCAACAACCAAGCCTGGTCCGCTAACATCAACAAGGAAGATCCTGGCTTCTTTGAACGTTTGGCTCAAGCGCAAAAACCGCGATTCTTGTGGATCGGCTGCTCAGACAGCCGCGTGCCCGCCGAGCGCCTGACCGGCCTGGAGCCGGGTGAGCTGTTCGTTCACCGTAACGTCGCCAATCTGGTGATCCACACCGATTTGAACTGCCTGTCAGTGGTGCAATATGCCGTCGACGTGCTGGAAGTCGAACATATTATCATCTGTGGTCACCTGGGCTGCGGTGGGGTAGAAGCGGCAGTAGAGAACCCGGAACTGGGGTTGATCAACAACTGGCTGCTGCACATTCGCGATCTGTGGTACAAGCACAGTTCCCTGCTCGGCGAGTTGGAACCGGAACAACGTCTGGACGTACTGTGCGAGATCAACGTGATTGAGCAGGTGTATAACCTGGGGCACTCAACCATCATGCAGTCGGCCTGGAAACGCGGCCAGAAAGTGATGGTCCACGGTTGGGTGTACGGGATCCAGGACGGTCGTCTGCACGATCTGGAAGTCACCGCCACCAGCCGTGAGAGCCTGGAGATGGGCTACCGCAAAGCGATAGCCACACTCAAGCAAGAGAAAGGCCTGTTCTAGCGCCTTATATACCCTATGGATTTCAAGCTGCAGCTAGGCGACAAGCTTACTCATCACCAGGAGCTTACTATTGTAAGTGACTGGGGTGGGTAAGTGCAGGTAACAACGCTGCAGCTTGAAAGACGACGGGTATAGGGGGTCAGCGCCCTGCTGCCCCCCGGCCGGATTATTCGTCCAGCATCACCACTTTGCCGATGTAAGGCAGATGGCGATAACGCTGGGCGTAATCGATGCCATAACCCACCACGAACTCGTCCGGGATCGGGAAGCCGACATATTCCACCGGTACTTCAACTTCACGGCGCTCAGGCTTGTCCAGCAGCGTACAAATCGCCAAAGACTTCGGCCCACGCAACGCCAGGATCTCGCGCACCTTGTTCAGGGTATTGCCGGAATCGATGATGTCTTCGACGATCAATACGTCTTTACCACGGATGTCTTCATCCAGATCTTTGAGGATTTTCACGTCGCGGGTGGTAGACATGCCGCTGCCGTAGCTGGAAGCGGTCATAAAATCGACCTCATGCGGCACCTCAATGGTGCGGCACAGATCGGCCATAAACATGAAAGAGCCACGCAGCAACCCGACCAGCACCATGTCACTGCCGCTATCGCGGTAGTCTTCGGTGATCTGGCGGCCAAGTTCAGCAATACGGGTCTTAACTTCCTGCTCGGAAATCATTACTTCTACAGTGTGTTTCATAGTTTTCAGGTCAGTTGCCGGAAGAAGGGCGCAGAGTTTAGCATAGCTGGCGGGCGGTGGCGACGCGAGCGCGTCACCACTTTACACGCTGCGGCGTGGTTAGCCGCAGCCTGGGATAATTTAATCGGCTACGGTAAAGCCTAGCATCATCCCTGTATCTTCATGTTCCAGCAGGTGGCAGTGGGCCATATAGGCCTGATCGGCACTGGCCAGATGATTGAAGCGCACCAGCACTTCGCTGCGCCAACCTTCTACCAGCACCGTATCTTTCCATCCTGCCCGGTGGGCCGCCGGTGGCTTGCCGTTTTCCGACAGAATGCGGAACTGGGTGCCATGGATATGGAACGGGTGCAGCATCATGTCGCCTTCGCCGGAAATGGTCCATTTCTCGTATTTGCCACGCTTGGCCTCAAACGCGGGCTTGGTCATATCGAAGGCTTTGCCATTGATGGTGTTGGCATGGCTGAAATCAAACGGCTTGCTGCCATGATCCATCTTGCTGTGGTCCATTCCCGCCATGTTGCCGTGGTCCATACCTGCCATGTTGCCAGCGGCATTGCCGTGATCCATGCTCATCCCAGCCATCGCCTGGTGACCATAGCGATCCATCAGAGCCTGCATCCCCAGCATATCCAGCTTAGGATCCATCATCAGTTGCAACCAGCGTTCCTGCACCCCGGCCAGCGATGGCAGCGCAGGCAATTTCACCAGGCTGTCCGGCATGGATTTCACGCCCAGCGCCAGCGATGGCTGAATATGCAATACCGGCAGCGGCTGGTCGAACGGGGCCAGCGTCATGCCCATCTGCTTCACCGGTAAGGTAACGATATCGAACGGTTTGCCATCGGAGGCATCGACCAACACTTCAAAGCGCTCGCCCATCAGCATCGGAAGTTCGGTCAGTTTCACCGGTTCGCCCAGGAAGCCACCGTCACTGGCAATCACGTATAATGGGCGATTGTCGCTGGTGGACAGGTTAAGCGAGCGGGCGTTACAGCCGTTCAGGAAACGCAGACGCAGCCAGCCGCGTGGCGCGATGTGTTGCGGATAGGCAGCACCGTTGGTGAACATACGGTCACCAAACCAACCCACGGCCGCGCTCATGATGTCCAATTGATATTCGATTTGGCCGTCTTTGCCCAGGCGCTTATCTTGCAGGATCACGGGAATATCATCTGTTCCCCAGGTTTTCGGCAAGGGCAGTTGGCTGCTTTCTTCATCTTCCAGCAGCACCAATCCGCCCAATCCCATCATCACCTGCTGGCCAGTCTTGCCATGCGTATGAGGATGGAACCAGCAGGTAGACGCTGGCTGATCGGCAGTGAAACTCACCGTGCGGGTGGTGCCTGGTTGGATCAAGGCTTGTGGGCCACCGTCGACATTGCCGGGGATCTCTAAACCGTGCCAGTGTACCGTGCTGGCCTCTGGCAGTTTATTACTGATATCCACCGTCACCGGCTTACCCCGTTGCAAACGGACCGCTGGGCCAAGCAACGCACCGTTGATCCCCCAGGTGCGGGTAGCCATGTTAGGCAACCAGTTCATCTCACCGGTTTGCAGCGCCAACGCGATCTTTCCTTGCGCATCTGGCGTCAAAATCGGTGGGATCGGCAAGGCTGGGCGATCGGCTGCCCAGGCGGCACGGCTCCATAATGGCAAGGCGCTTGCGGCACCTATTGCGGCGGTCAGTTTGATAAAATCACGGCGTAACATCGCTGGTTCCCTTTTCTCAGTGATCGAAAGCTTAAGATCCGCAGCCTAAACCCTCCCCTTAGTGGAAGGTCAAGAGCTACTATTAAGGTATGTTAAGCCCACATAATTAATTTGGTGCCTTTACAGTCAAGTGTGGTAACGTCAGCAGATATTGAACAGGTCTATTTCATGATGAAAAAAACAACGTTGTTAATGCTATTGCTGACTATGCTGGGCTTTTCCAATGCCAGCCTGGCGCTAAATGAATCCGAAGCGGAAGATCTCGCCGATCTGACCGCAGTGTTTGTCTATCTAAAAAACGACTGTGGCTACAATGATTTGCCTAACGCGCAAATCAAACGCGCCATCGTGTACTTCGCCCAGCAAAACCGTTGGGATTTGACTAATTATAATAGCTTTAATATGAAATCCCTGGGTGAAGACAGCTACCGCGATCTCAGCGGCATCGCTATTCCTACCCCCAATAAGTGCAAATCTCTGGCGCGCGACTCCCTGAGCCTTCTGGCCTACGCCAACTAACTTCCCCCTGCTTTCTCTCAGCCTTGCCAACGATAGCTGGCAGGGTTTGCTATCGCCTATCTGTTGCCCTGCCGACAATGCTGTAATTTGCCACACGGAGGGTTTATGATGTTGCGCTCATTTTTCATGGTTGTTATTACGGAGTAACCCGCACATGACCCAGAAAGAGATTTGGTATGAAACGCTACATGCCAACTTTGGCCAGTACTTCTCAGTAGAGCAGGTGCTTTACCGTGAGAAAACCGAGCATCAGGATCTGGTGATCTTTGAAAACCCGGTGCTGGGCCGCGTGATGGCTCTCGATGGCGTGGTGCAGACTACCGAACGCGATGAGTTTATCTATCACGAAATGATGACCCACGTGCCGTTGCTGGCCCATGGCCAGGCCAGGAAAGTGCTGATTATCGGCGGTGGCGATGGCGCTATGCTGCGTGAAGTTTGCCGTCATCAGGACGTTGAACAGATCACTATGGTTGAGATCGACGCGGGCGTGGTGGAATTTTGCCGCCAATACTTACCTAATCACAACGCCGGTGCCTATGACGATCCTCGCTTCAAACTGGTGATCGACGACGGCGTCAATTTCGTCAGCCAGAGCGACGAAAAATTCGACGTGATTATTTCTGACTGTACCGATCCAATCGGCCCCGGTGAAAGCCTGTTTACCTCGGCGTTCTATGAAGGTTGCGCACGCTGCCTCAACGAGGGTGGCATCTTCGTAGCTCAGAACGGCGTCTGCTTCCTGCAGCAGGACGAAGCGGTCAACAGCCACACCAAGCTCAGCCAGTATTTTAACGACGTCAGCTTCTATCAGGCAGCGATCCCGACCTATTACGGCGGCATCATGACCTTTGCCTGGGCCAGCCAAAATCCGGCTTTGCGCCAGTTGGATGTCACCACGCTGCAACAACGCTTTCATCAAAGTGGCTTAGACTGCCGCTACTACAATCCGGCAATTCACGCTGGCAGCTTTGCCCTGCCGCAGTATTTGCTCAATGCACTGAACGTTTCACGTTAAGCGAGAAGATAGGGGCTAAATCTAATTGCAAAAGATCAAACTGCACGGCTTCAATAACCTGACCAAAAGCCTGAGTTTTTGTATTTACGATATTTGTTATGCCAAAACCGCAGACGATCGCGATGGCTATATCGCCTACATTGACGAACAGTACAATGCCAACCGCCTGACCGAGATCCTCAGTGAAACCTGTTCGATCATTGGCGCCAATATTCTCAACGTCGCCCGCCAGGACTACGAACCACAAGGCGCCAGCGTCACCATTCTTATGAGCGAAGAGCCGGTCGATCCGAAAGACGTGGATACCTCTGAGCACCCAGGGCCGCTGCCAAAGACGGTGGTAGCACATCTGGATAAAAGCCATATCTGTGTTCACACCTATCCAGAAAGCCACCCAGAAGGTGGCCTGTGTACCTTCCGGGCCGATATTGAAGTCTCTACCTGCGGCGTGATTTCACCGCTCAAAGCGCTGAACTATCTGATCCACCAATTGGAATCCGATATCGTCACCATGGACTATCGCGTACGCGGTTTCACACGCGATGTAGCCGGTGTGAAGCATTACATCGATCATGAGATCAATTCGATCCAGAACTTTATGTCTGAGGATATGAAAGCGCTGTACCACATGATGGATGTGAACGTGTATCAGGAGAACATCTTTCACACCAAGATGCTGCTGAAGGATTTCGATCTGAAGCACTATCTGTTCAACGCCAGGCCGCACGAACTGAGCGAGGCGGAACGGAAAAGGATCACCGATCTGCTGTGGAAAGAGATGCAGGAGATCTACTACGGGCGCAATATTCCGCACCTGTAATGTTGAGATACAGGGCAGCCGAGGCTGCCCTGTCAGTCACACCAGATGCAAGGCTGCGGGTAAATCTGCCAATTGCTGCTGTGCTGTGGCAGGTAGCGCCTTATCGGTGACGATATCCGTCAGGCTGCCAAGCGGCGCCACACAGAATAACGAGTAGGCAGCGTATTTACTGCTATCAGCCAACAGCACCCGCTGGCGGGCATTGGCCATCAGATCCTGCTTCAGGCCCGCCTTTTCTTCGGTTGGGGTGGTAATACCGTTCTCAAGACTCCACGAGTTACAGCTGACAAACGCAATATCCGGGTAGATCCCTCGCAGCAACCTGCGCCCATGATCGCCGACGCAGGACTGGCTGCTGTCATCAATACGGCCACCAATGATGGTCACTTCGATCTGTTTAAATCCTGAGAGAAACAGTGCGATATGCAGATCGGCGGTGATCACCCGTAGCGGGAGGTGAGTCAAGTGCCGCGCCAGTTCCAGCATAGTGGTGCCTGCGTCCAGCACCACTGCGTCACCGGCTTTAACCATCGTGGCCGCATACAGGGCGATCGCCCGCTTCTCCTGCGGGTTACGCAGCTGCTTTTCGTTAGTGGTGGGCTGTGCAGGGATAAAACGGTTGAGGGCCACGCCGCCGTGGCTGCGATTGATGATCCCCTGCTCATCCAGCTTGATCAGATCGCGCCGGATGGTGGCAGGAGAAGCATCGATAGCGCTGACCAATTGCTCAACGGTGACCAGATTATGAGCTTTCAAGTATTCCAGAATCTGGTCCTGGCGAGTTTGTGGCTTCATGACGTCCGTGGTATCACGCCAACTGAGTGGCTAATTTAATCGAGATCGCCATGCTCTCAGACTTGGCTTTACCTGTCCAGGCAATATCAAACGCGGTGCCGTGGTCGGCAGAAGTCCGGATAAACGGCAGGCCCGCCGTGATGTTAACCCCATCGTAGAAGCCCAGCAGCTTGAGGGGAATATGCCCCTGATCGTGATACATGGCGACCACCATATCGTACTGGCCTTCATAAGCCTGCAGAAAGACGGTATCCGGGGGGCACGGGCCTGAAACATCGATCCCACGCTGTTTTACTGCCGCAATCGCCGGGCTGACAATGTTGATCTCTTCATCGCCAAACAGGCCATGTTCACCCGCGTGGGGGTTAACGCCCGCGACCGCGATCCTTGGATGTTTAAAACCGACGCGCTTGAGGAAGGTATCCGCCATCGTCACCACCGTTTCGATCCGTTCGGCATTCAGCGTATCAAGGAACTTGCGCAGGGCGATATGGGTGGAAACATGGATCACCTTCAGCTTATCGGTGTACAGCACCATCGCATAATCCCGGCTGTGGGTCAGTTTTGCCAACAACTCCGTATGGCCTGGATACAGATGCCCGGCCAGATGCAGCGCCTCTTTATTCAGCGGCGCCGTGGCGATGGCCATTACCTCACCCGCCATGGCCAGTTCGGTGGCACGCTTTACGCATCGGTAAGCCAGATCGCCCGCTTGTGCCTGCACTTTCCCTGGTGTCAGCGCTGCGGGGTCCTCTAGCGGCTCATCAATCACGTTGATAATACCGGGCGCGAAGCGTGCCTCCGAAACCTGCTGGATCGGCCTCAACTCGACCTTTGGCACGATCCCCAATGCCTGAATACGTTGCAACGTTTGCAGACAGCCCACCACGACAGCTGGCGTTCCCGCCAACTCACCTTCAGACAGCGCCTTAATGATAATTTCTGGCCCAATGCCTGCCGGATCGCCCATGGTGACCGCAATCGTGTTATTTGCCACTGTACATCTCCTCAATAAAATAAAGTGCATCCCGCAACGTTGAAGCACCGCCAAATCCGCCGGCCTTGGTGATCACCGGCAGATCGTCGATCTCGCTGTTGACGAAAGTGCCACAGGGCACACAAGGAACAACCTCACTGGTAATACGGTAACCTTCCGCCCCCAGCGCTCTCGCAACCGCAATGGCGATGTCGCCGCCGGTCAGGAACAAGCCACCAATCTGAGCCTGATTGATAATCGCCAAGGTGATGGAGCCTAATGTCTGGCTGATTTTGTCCCCCAACTGCTGGCGCGAAAGGTCATGCTTTTCGCACAACGTATCGATCATCCGGCGAGCATCGGCATCTCTACAGGTGCGTAGCACGCAGTGCTGCCGATCCCGCAGGACGCTGGCTGCCTGGCGGATAATTTCGTCTACCGCAGCTTGGCTGTTCGGTTGCAACAAGGCTTCGACATCAATATCTAAAATACCCAGTGACTTCTCTTCTGCGGCAAACACAATCTGCTGCCGGGTGGCTTCACTCATCGAACCGGCAACCACCAGCACGGGCAGGCGTTGGCGAGCGGCCAGGTAGCTGCTGGCTGGCAACGCATTTGCCAATCCGGCCGCGCCCACCAGTAAATAACGGCAACTGAGTTGCTGGGCGGCCTGCGCCAACTGTGCCAGATCGCCATCCGTCTCGGCATCAATCACCACAATCGCCGGTCCATTGTGGCTCAGGAGCGGCAACTCGCGGCCTAGCTCGCCACTGCGTACACTCTGCAAATCCAACTCGTGGATCGGATAGGTCGTCTGTAAACCAATCAAGGTCTTGATATGAGAAGACACGATCGGCGTTTTCGGATCGCTGGCAAACTCGGTTTCCACCAGCGGGACGCCGTGAACCCGGCATTCGCCATTCAGCGTTACCCGACCCGCCGCGGGGATGGCAGCGGCCACGATTGCCAACTGCGCACCGCTGGCGACCATCGCCGCCTCGATCTCGGCCCCCACGTTACCGCGAAAGGTCGAGTCGATTTTTTTATACACCAGGGGCGGCGTATCGCTCTGGCAATACGCCCGCAAGGCTTCACTCACCTTGACGCTGGCCATTGCAGGAGATAACGCCCGGCTTTCGGTATTGATCACCAGCACATCCGTGCGCCGGGTAGACTGCGGTAGTTCGTTGAGCACCACGTCGGTACGCGCACCCTTTTTTGCCAATTGCACGCCGGTATCGTTAGCTCCGGTAAAATCATCGGCAATCACGATCATCTTCATGCTGTCTCCTTCAGCGCTACGCCCTTAGCGGCATTACGCTTCGCCACCCAAGAACTGAGAATCGGGGTCAGTATGGCGGTGGTGATCACCGAAGCGGCAATCAACGGGGCCGCAGCAGCCGCGACGCTAGCTAACGAAGGGTCCGCCTGGGCAATCGCCAATGGCGTCGCCACCGCATTTCCGGCAGTGCTCGATGCTGCCGCACCAGCAATACCTGAGCCCCCCACCAGTCGATCGGCGCGAATATTAAAGAAACCGCCGACAAAAGTGGTCAACACGCCAAGCAGAACCCCGGCCATACCGCCTTGCAGTAACATTTCCAGATTGATGCCAGCACCGAGCGCGAAGGCAAAGAATGGGATCAGGATTGGGCCACCCTTGGTGAGAAAGTCGCGCATCTGATGATCCAGATTACCCAACATCATCCCTACCAGCAGGGGAACCAACACCGCCACCAACGCCATCAATGGGATATTCGCCATACCTGCCGCACCCAGCGCGATCATGGTGAAGAACGGCCCGTCATTCAGGGATAGGATCGAAATCGCCCCTACGTCCCGCTCATTACCAAACTCGCCGACCAACGCCGCATACAGGCCGCCGTTGGAGTTGCTCATTGCGGCAATGATCGCCACACCGGTCAGGCCAAAAATACCTTCCGCCCCAAACAGATGCTCAACGCCTAGCCCCAGGGCCATGGCAACCAGCAGTTTGGTCAAGGTAATGGTGCCACCTTGCAACAGTGCCTGCGGAGCCGCCTTGAAGCTGATACCGGCCCCCATACACAGCAGGAAAGCACCAATCAGTGGAGCCGCACCGTTTTTGAACAGTGCCGTGGTGAAGCCGCCAATATCCAGCGCCTGTGGAGCAAAGGTGTTGATCATTGCGCCAAGCACCAGCGGGACGACCATCATCCCCCCAGGGATTTTCTCTATTGTCGCCTTAATTTTCATCCTACCCTCGTCATTGTGATTTATTTTAATCAAAATGATTATATAAAATCAAAAAAGAAAAAATCGGCGCTGTGTCGCAGATTAAAAAATCAGTAACATGATTATTTGATTTTATTTAATCATTACAGAAGGGAGGAAAGGCGGCCGAGAATCGGCCACCTGGGACTCACAAGGGGAGCAGCATCCTGCCCCCGTCTGGTTAATCAGTAGTTGAGCATAAACGAGCGGTAGGCTTTCAGCACCGTCAGGAAGTCTTCGATACCGCAGAAAGAGAGGCTCTCTTCGTCGTAGTAGTTCATCCCCTCTTCCATTTCGTCGCCTTCGAACTCCAACTGGTTGGCGCGGATCATCACCTCTTCACCGTCCATCAGCAACGTGTATTCATGGCCTTCCAACTGCCACTGACGCTCACTGCCCTTGACCCCTGCCGCACCAGCTTCGATACGGTCCAGCAGGTTAAAATCACCGTTGAGCTCTTCATTAATCCAATGGCCGATGGCCTCATGCCCCATCGAAAATCTGACCACCACCTGACCGGTTACGTCACGCAGAAATTCGTAATCCATAGCATGCCCTCCTGAGCTTTTTTATAAGTGTAACCCTTAATTCGCCACTATCTCAGTGGGCGCTCGCAAAGTTGATCGATTGAGCCAAATAAACTGCGGCGCAATATAACGGTTTATCCTTGGGCTTGGGAAGGCTCTCTGTGCCTGCTATGGACGGGCAATTGTTGTTATCATGGCTCTCATTAGCCCTTACCCAAGCCTGAGCCGATGATCGACAGCGAAATCACCCTGAAAAAATTGGAAATCTTTCTGGCGTTTATGGAGAAGGAAAACATCGGCCGAGCCGCAGAACAGCTTGGCTTGAGCAACGTTAGCGTGCATCGTGCGTTACATACTCTGGAAGAGGGTTTTCGCTGCCCGCTGTTTATTCATAAAGGACGCAACCTGCTGCCCCTGCCCGCTGCGCAAACGCTGGCAGAATACGCCCGCGATATCGTGGATCTCACCTACAAAGGCATCGAAGAAACTCGGCTGAAGGCGGGGTTTGGCCAGCAACGCATGCGTATCGGCACGCTCTACTCACTGACGCTGGAAACCATTCCACGGTTGATCATGGGGCTGAAAGTACGCCGCCCAGCCATGGAGATCAGCCTGACGATGGGATCGAATGAGGATCTGCTGGCCCAGTTGGAGAACCAATTGCTGGATGCCATCCTGATTTCGGTTTCGGACAGCCAAATCGATCCGCTGCGCTTTGAGATCCTGCCACTGTTTGAGGATGATATCTATCTTGCCGCACCGGCAGCCTCGGCGCTAAACAGCGATGGCACGGCAGACCTGCAAGACTTTCGCAGCCAGAAGTTTGTCTCCCTGACCGAAGGCTTCGCCACTTATCACGGCTTTAGCGAAGCGTTTCAGATTGCCGGTTTTGAACCGGAAATCGTCACCCGGGTGAATGATATTTTCTCAATGCTCAGTCTGGTGCAGGCCGGGGTGGGCTACACGCTGGTGCCAGGGCGAATGAAGAAGATGTATGAACACACGTTGAAATTACTGCCGCTGTGCGAACAGTACCAAATGCGTCAAACCATCGCGCTGGTGTTCAACCGTAACCAGCAGCAGGATCCGAACCTGCTGGCGTTGACGGCGGAAGGCCGTATGTACGCACGCGGTGAAGGGCCGGTTTAATCGCGCCGATATTTGGCCACAATGCCGCAGACCGCGTTCAGCCCCAGTTGGCAACGGGACAGCGCTTCCCCCTGCTCCATCACTTTTTTGGTCAAGCCGGTTAATACCGCGCCCGGCGGCATTTCGATCGCCAGACGGACTTCCCGTTCGTAGGCCGCCACCATCGCCTCATGCCAGCGCACGGTGCGGGCCATATTGAAGGCCAGATCGTCAGCAATCCGCTCCGGCTGCCATAACACGCGCCCGCTACTGCCGCTGAGATACGCAACCTGCGGCCGATTGATGGTTACCTGCTTCATAGCCTGCGCCAGCTTTTCCGCCGGTTGTGCCAACAGGGCACAGTGGGAAGGGACGCTCACCGCCAAACGCTGGGTTTTCGCCGCACCGGCGGTTTTCGCCAACGCCATGACCTGCACCATTGCGGCTTCGCTACCCGCGATCACCAATTGGTCTTCGGCATTGATATTGGCCAGATAGACCGGTAGCTCAGCGCTGTTGACCTCTGCTATCAGCCTTTCCACCTGGCGTAACGGCAAACCAACAATCGCCGCCAGGCCATATCCCGCAGGGTAAGCCTCCTCCATTAGCTGGCCGCGTAACGCCACCAGTCGGACGGCATCGGGAAATGCCAAAGCCCCAGCGATCACTGCGGCCGGAAAAGCGCCGATGGATAACCCACTGACAAAGTCAGCCTCGACCCCGTGCTGCTGTAATTCCCGCGCGTAGGCCACACCGGCTATCAGCAGGCACAGCTGTACTGCCCGGGTTTTCTGTAAGGCTTCGGCGCTGTCCAACGCCAATACGTCCTGGTCAAGAACAGCGCAAGCCTCGCTTAACAACCGCTGGGTAGTTTCATTGACCGGCAGTTGGTGCAGCATTTGCGGCACCTGCGGCCCCTGACCGGGAAAGGTAAATAAAATCTTCATCAGATCTCCTGAGAGCTGGCCCATGGATCCGTCGTCACCAACGGCCCCTCAGCGGTTTTCAGCATCGCTCGTCCATCCCGCAGCCATTCGCTCAGGGCAAAGCCGCCGAGCGGTGTTTCTATTTGGGCATCGGCGCGGCAAGGCAGCGCCTGCAACCACTGCGCCAGCCGCTGCAACTCATCAAGGCTGGCAGGCTGCGGACAGCGAACCAACAGATCCAGATCGCTGTCGGCATGCATCACCGGGATTTCGGTCGCCAGCGCATAACCACAGCTGCCGGTCACGCCCCAGCCCCACAGCCAAGGCCGTTGAGCCAGCATTATGAGCGCCTGCACCGGAGGCTGGGAAACAAAGCTCGAGTGCAGCAACGCCAGCGGCTCGCTCACCAAAGACTCCGGCGTTACTACGCGCCGGATAGCCTCTGCGCTAACCCAGGCTGCCGCGCGCTGGCTGCGTTTCATGCCCCGGATCCCCACAGGGATCCGCCCGTTGCCCTGAACATCGCGCCGCACCACCAGCGGTAATGAGGTGCGCCACTGCTGGCTCACCCACTCCGGTAACGCCTGGTCGGCGCTGAGGGCAGAACGGTCACTAATCCAAATCAGGTCATGCGGGCGAATCATCGGTTGCTCCAGTTACATCCCTGAGGTCAGGGTGATAAACAGCGGTAAGGTAATGATACACAACACGGAACTGATCAGTAACGTGGCTTCGGCATCCGGCGACTGCACGCCAAAACGGTTACCAAAGACGATACCGAAGAAACCGGCAGAAAGGGCGATCATCAAAATAGCGGTGATGGCCACGCTACCGTGCAGGCCCAATGCCAGCACCAACCCCCAGGCAATAAACGGTTGGATCAGCAGTTTGGTTACGCTCGACAGCAGCACCGGGCCATTGATCTGCAACTTACGGGCAGACAGGATCACGCCGGTCAGGAACAGCGCCGTCGCCGTCGCCGACAGGCCAAGCGGTTTGATCGCAGCCAGCACCATTTCAGGCATATGAACGCCTATCGCCGACAGCACCACCCCAAGCAGCGGCCCCCAGACGATCGGTTTTTTTACCGAGCGCCACATCAGCACCGGCAACATGCCCAGGCTGGAACCCTGAACCCCACCGGCTGTACGGGCCTTCTCACGCTCAAGGATCAGCAGGCAGAACGGTGTCATCAATACCGAACCACAGGCGATAGCCACCGCCACGGACAGTGAGGTTCCCGGCGTTTCCCCCAGCACGCTACCGAGGATCGGCAGGCCCAGCGCGGCATAGTTGGGCAACGCCACGGTGAGCGTCAGCACCGCGGCATCCTGCGGAGACTTATGGAAGATCCCGGTGCAGGTAAAATAGATCGCCGCATAGGTGATCCACATCGCCAGCACCAACACCACGATCAGCGGCGACTGCTCAACGATCCCCGCCCAAGGCGTTTGTACGGTGGCACCGAACAGGGCCGCCGGTAGGGCAAAATCCATCACGAAGATGTTGAGTAATGAAACGTTCTGGTTATCGACCATTTTTGCCTTACCGGCAAAAAAGCCCAGCAGCATAATGACAAAAATCGGTGCCAAGGCATGAATAATTACGTATGTCATAAATCACCTGTTAAAAAGAAAAAATCAGTCAGATCAGGTGCGATGGTGTTAGTTATATTGTTATATGCAGGTGAAGCTTTATGCCGGGTCGGAACGCATCACATGCGCCCTCCCGGCGGGTCGTATTTTGTTCCTGAACTCTGACGTAAAAATGGCTAGCGTGGCATTACCACTCTGCGCGCATACGTTCACGCACCAGCGAAGAGCTATGGCGGTTGTCTGCCCCCAGACGGTTAGTTAAACCAACGCCTTCACTGCGTGTTTTAGCAATCGCCTGAACCACCGAGTGGCGCACCAGATTAAGCTCCTGCTCACTGGCCTGCAGCGGGTCACGGATATCCAGTAACTGTTCCAGCAGGCCCAGTGAGCTGTAATGCTCGATGTCATAGGCCATCGGTGGAATGGTTGCTGCCAGCTTCTCCAGCGCCTCTACGGAGCGTAACGTGATGCGCGCTGCAGACTCTTTGCCCATCGCATGGATCATCACGCCAACATCGTTGAAGGCGATCAAGCGGTTGGCCTGATAGCCGTGCGCCAGAAACGCGCCGGACATGGCTTTCCCGACGATCAAACCAATCACCGGGTGACCAGCCAGCCGAGCCTTGGCATAAGCCCCGGCCGCACCGGCCAACGCCTGATGAATACCAAAGGCCTCTTCCCGACGCCCGTAGGCCTGGCTTGGCACATCGATCACCGCCACGATGGCGCGCTTTTGTGCTTTACCAACGTCAGCCGCGACCGCTTCACTGACTACCTGGGCTAACGTCCAACCTTCCAGCAAACCTACTTCACCGCGTGCGGCGCGCGGGTAATGGTTATTTGCATCCGGCACCACGGCGATAAAACGCACCGGTTGGCCCTCTAGTTCAGCGTCCGCGACTCGGATCGAGGCGCACTGCCCCTGGCGCTGCTCGGCACCAGCCGTCAGCAAAGAGAACCAATATTCTCCACGGCTTGATGATGACGTACTCATACCCGATCCTCCGCAGCAAACAGTTGAGCAATGACCGCCGAGTCCGCCTGCTGGCGGGTGTCGAATTGCGACAGTTTCGGCAAGTAGTAGTGATAATTGTCGGAACGGTGCTGAGCAGGCACGCCGCGTTGCAGGCAACCTGTCATCGCAGCCTTGACCGCATGTAACGCATCAGGGACTTCTTCATCGACAAAGCCGCTGCGATAGCGCACATCGCCACCGGTCATGCTCCAGATAAAAGGCCGATCGCGGGAATCGTATTCTTCGATACCGGCTTCCTGTTCAATTACCTGTGGGCCGTTTAAGCCCAGGCGCGCTTCACGGGTGACAATCAGGTAGCTGCATAATGCTGCCGCGATCGACATCCCGCCAAAGCAGCCCACGGTTCCAGCAATAATGCCCACCACCGGGGTATATCGGCGCAGATCGACAATCGCCGCATGAATATCCGCGATCGCGGCCAGCCCCAGGTTGGCTTCCTGCAAACGCACGCCACCGGTTTCCAGCAGCAATACTGCCTGAGTCGCAATGCCGTTGCGGTTATCTTCTGCCGCCAGTTCCAGGGCCGCGGCCATCTTGGCACCGGAAACCTCCCCCATACTGCCGCCCTGAAACGCCCCTTCTACCGCCACTACCACTGCCGGTTGACCGTCAATGGTGCCTTTGGCGACCACCATGCCGTCATCGGCCTGGGTGACTATGCCTTGTGGCTCCAGCCAAGGTGAAGTAATGCGCTCAAATGGCCCCAATAGTTCACGAAAACTGCCGCTGTCCAGCAGATTGCGAGCGCGCTCCCGGGCGCTGAGTTCGATAAAGCTGAGATCATCACGCATGGGCGGCCTCCTCAAATACCTGTTCGATACGCAACCGAGCCACCCCCGGCGTAGCGCCGAAGTCGTTAATCTCTAACCGTCCGGCAGGTAAATCGCGCAATGACGCCAAGCGTTCAAACAGGTGCTGCCAACGCTGACGGCTACCGTCTACGGAGGTTTTTATCGCCACCGTCAGCGTACCGTCAGCCGCAGGCTCAAACAGAGCCTCCATGTCACCGGAGCCCACGACTCCGGTCAGTGCCTTACCCGGCAGCGTAATGCTGGCCGGATAACTCAAATCGATATGTTCCATAACATCCTCTGGATTGATTATTCAGCGGGCCGTAGCCCGATCGAGGAACAGAGCCGCAGCCAGCAAATCGGCCGCGCCACCGGGTGAAGCGTTGCTCGCCAATAGCCGTTGTTCCAGTTTGGCCAACGCCGCCTGCCCTGCCGGATGTTGATATCCTCCAACATGCAGTACCTCGGCGGCCCCCTGCTGCATCGCTTTCAGCGCCGTTAGCCCACCGCGCGACAACACACAGGTATCGCTCAGGGTGGTCATGATGGCCATCAGCGCATCGATCTGCGCAGCTGGCTCACTGGCCCCTTGGTTCCTGCTGTGCCACAGCTGCGGCAGCGCCCGTTGCATCACATGCGGAAAACCTTGCTGGGCCTCTTCCCTTGCGCCTGGAACCTGATAGCGTTGAGTGGCTCGCAAGCCTTTACTGAACACCTTCGGGCTGGCGTGATCCGGCAATTGCGCCAACTGGGCGGCTAATACGCAACTGCTGGATGGTGTTGCGTTCCCCCCTTGCATGGCTACCGCCGTCACCAGCAGGCCCATCGCCCAGATCGCCCCGCGATGCGTGTTAACACCAGCAGTGGCTGCCATCATCCGCTGTTCACCTTCCCGACCAATCCGGCCAACTTCCTGGCGTAACGCGCTATCGGCTGGACGCTGCCAACCGGCAATCGCCAGCCGATGGAAGACCGGCTTCAGACTGTGAGCCGAACGTTCCATCAACGCCAGCGTCAGATCCTGATGCGCACCGGAGCCCCGGGCATCCACCAGCCCCGGTTTCGGGCTGAGGCGCGCCTCATCCACTAGCGCCTGCGTGGCAAGCTCCGCCAATCGTGCAGCAACCCGATCCGCTTCAGAGGCGATTAAACAGGGGGAAAGTTTCATTACCAGCTCCGAAATTTAGCTGGCGGGTTATACAGGCCGCCGGACCACTCGACCAGATCCGCTACGCTGCCCGCGGCCAGCAAAGAACGCGAAGCATCGGTGCGGCGAATATCGAGATCTTCCGGGAACACCACTTTTCCTTCACGGCGCAGTTCAGCCACGCGTTTTGCGTCCACACCCAGCCCGATATCGGTGATACCGGCTACCGCAGCCACCATAGCGCGGCGCTCTTCCAACGAGCGTGCACGATACAGATAAGCGATGCCCTCTTCGGTCAGCACGTGGGTCACGTCATCGCCGTAAATCATCACCGGAGCCAACGGCATGCCAGATTCTTGCGCCACATCGACGGCATCGAGTTTTTCTACGAAGGTCGGTTTGGCACCTGCCTGGAAGGTTTCCACCATCTGCACCACCAGCTTGCGGCCACGAGCCAACGGATCCGGCTCTTCGATCATATCCAACCAGGCAGGCGTAGCGTGGCGACGACCGTGTGGATCGTGCCCCATGTTCGGTGCGCCGCCAAAACCGGAGAGGCGGCCACGGGTCACGGTAGAAGAGTGAGCCATACCGTCGATCTGTAAGGTGGAGCCGATAAACATATCTACGGCGTACTGACCGGCCATCTGGCAAAACGCGCGGTTGGAACGCATGGAGCCGTCACTACCGGTAAAGAAAATATCCGGGCGAGCGGCAATGTAATTCTCCATCCCCAGCTCACCGCCAAAGCAGTGCACGGTCTCAACCCAACCGCTTTCGATCGCCGGGATTAGGGTTGGATGTGGGTTCAGAGTCCAGTGTTTACAGATTTTACCTTTCAGGCCCAGCTGCTCACCGTAGGTAGGTAACAGCAGCTCGATGGCGGCGGTGTTAAAACCGATACCGTGGTTCAGCGATTGCACCTGATGTTTGGCGTAGATGCCTTTGATCGCCATCATCCCCATCAACACATGCACGGGTTTGATCAGACGCGGATCGCGGGTAAACAGCGGTTCAATAAAGAACGGCTTGTCTGCCACCACCACAAAATCGATCCAGGAACCGGGGATATCAACTCTTGGCAGATCCGTTTCATCGTCGACCAGTTCGTTGACCTGAGCGATGACGATGCCGTCTTTAAACGCGGTGGCCTCCACCAGTGCCGGGGTATCTTCGGTACTTGGCCCGGTGTACAGATTGCCATGACGATCGGCCTTGAACCCGGCCACTAGCGCCACGTTCGGCACCAGATCCACATACAGGCGGGAATAGAGTTCTATATAAGTGTGGATGGCACCGATTTCGAGCTGCCCATCTTCCAGCAGTTGGGAAATGCGCAGGCTCTGGGTACCAGAGAAGGCAAAATCGAGCTTGCGAGCGATGCCCTTTTCAAAAATATCCAGATGCTCGGCGCGGCCAACGCTTGGCATGATCATATGCAGATCGTGAACCTTGGTGGGGTTGACCTCGGCGAGCATACGGGAGAGAAAATCAGCCTGTTTCTGGTTATTGCCTTCCAACACCACCCGATCGCCAGAAACCAGCAGTTTTTCCAGCACGCTGGTCAGATCGGCGGTGGGGATCACTTTGCCCTGCGACTGCCCTTGCACACTCGCGATACGGCGTTTTTTTTCCTGCCGCCGGGTATCCCAAACGCGCGTGGGGCTTTGATGAAGCGACATACCTCAACCTCCTGAGTTTATTTGGTTCGGTTTAGTACGGTTAGAGTAAGAGTCTAGGAGAGCGCCATCAATCAAGCAGGGGGATGGTTTGTTAGCCTGAGAGTAATGATTTCATCAAAACAATACTAATCAATCAGTTAATATCAATAAAAGCGCGAGATGATCACAAAAAAACGGGGAACCCAAAGGCTCCCCGTGATGATGCTAACTCAGTACCGAATTACACCGCGGTTTGGAAGATCACACCGTCGGCTTTTTCCGTGTACTGTGTCAACTGGTCGAAGTTCAGGTAGCGATAGGTATCCGCCGCCGTCTTGTCGACCTGTGCCATATAGGTCTGATACTCATCAGGCGTTGGCAGACGGCCCAGCAGTGAAGCCACTGCAGCCAGCTCTGCGGAGGCCAGATAAACGTTGGCTCCGGTACCCAGACGGTTCGGGAAGTTACGAGTCGAGGTGGAAACCACGGTCGCACCGTCCGCTACGCGTGCCTGGTTACCCATACACAGTGAACAGCCAGGGATCTCGATACGCGCCCCGCTCTTGCCAAAGACGCTGTAGTAGCCTTCTTCAGTCAGTTGCGCTGCGTCCATCTTAGTTGGCGGAGCCACCCAGAGACGAGTTGGCAGTTGGCCTTTATGCTGATCCAATAGTTTACCCGCCGCACGGAAGTGGCCGATGTTGGTCATGCAGGAACCGATAAACACTTCGTCGATCTTGCTGTTGGCCACGTCGGACAGCAGGCGCGCGTCGTCCGGATCGTTCGGCGCACACAGAATTGGCTGCTTGATATCCGCCAGATCGATTTCGATCACTGCGGCATACTCTGCATCCGCATCGCCTTCCAGCAACTGCGGATCCGCCAGCCATTTTTCCATCCCCTGAATACGACGCTCCAGGGTACGGCGATCGCCATAACCTTCGGAGATCATCCACTTCAGCAGTACGATGTTAGAGCTCAGATATTCGGCGATCGGTGCCTTATCCAGCTTGATGGTGCAACCGGCGGCGGAACGTTCTGCCGAGGCATCGGTCAGCTCAAACGCCTGCTCGACCTTCAGCTCCGGCAGACCTTCGATCTCCAGAATGCGGCCAGAGAAGATGTTCTTCTTGCCCTTCTTCTCTACGGTCAACAGGCCCTGCTGGATCGCGTAGTAAGGGATAGCATGCACCAGATCACGCAGGGTGATACCAGGCTGCATTTTGCCTTTGAAGCGCACCAGCACCGACTCAGGCATATCCAGCGGCATTACGCCGGTAGCTGCAGCAAAGGCCACCAGACCAGAACCTGCCGGGAAGGAAATGCCGATCGGGAAGCGGGTGTGGGAATCGCCACCGGTGCCGACGGTATCCGGCAGTAACATGCGGTTCAGCCAGGAGTGGATCACGCCATCGCCAGGGCGCAGCGAAACGCCACCACGGTTCATGATGAAGTCTGGCAGTGTATGGTGAGTGGTGACGTCCACCGGTTTCGGGTACGCGGCGGTATGACAGAACGACTGCATCACCAGATCGGCAGAGAAGCCCAGGCAAGCCAAATCTTTCAGCTCGTCACGGGTCATCGGGCCGGTGGTATCTTGTGAACCTACCGAGGTCATCTTAGGTTCGCAGTATTCACCGGGGCGAACACCAGCAACGCCACAGGCGCGGCCAACCATTTTCTGCGCCAGCGAGAAGCCCTTGCTGCTAGCCGCTACCGGCTTGGCAATACGGAACACTTCGCTATGCGGCAGGCCCAGCGCTTCACGCGCTTTAGTGGTCAAGCCACGGCCGATAATCAGTGGGATACGGCCACCAGCACGCACTTCGTCCAGCAGCACATCAGTTTTCAGCTCGAAGCTGGCAACCAGTTCGCCGGTTTCATGATTACGCACTTCGCCTTTATACGGGAAGATGTCGATCACATCGCCCATGTTCAGGTTGGAGACGTCCACTTCGATCGGCAACGCACCGGCATCTTCCATAGTGTTAAAGAAGATTGGCGCAATCTTGCCGCCCAGCACCACACCACCGCCACGCTTGTTCGGCACGTAGGGGATGTCGTCGCCCATAAACCACAGCACCGAGTTGGTGGCAGATTTACGGGAAGAACCGGTACCGACCACGTCACCGACGTAGGCCAGCGGGAAACCTTTCTTGTTCAGCTCTTCAATCTGCTTGATTGGGCCAACGCTACCCGGCTGATCCGGGAAAATACCTTCACGTTCGCTCTTGAGCATTGCCAGCGCATGCAGTGGGATATCTGGACGTGACCAGGCATCCGGAGCGGGTGACAGATCGTCGGTGTTGGTTTCGCCAGTCACTTTGAACACGGTCACGGTAATCTTTTCCGCTAACGGTGGGCGTGACAGATACCATTCGGCATCGGCCCAGGACTGCATGATTTGCTTGGCGTGTGGATTACCGGCTTTGGCTTTCTCTTCTACGTCGTAGAAGTTATCAAACATCAGCAGCGTGTGGGAAAGTGCCTTGGCAGCAATCGGTGCCAGCTTTTCGTTATCCAACGCGTCGATCAGCGGATGAATGTTGTAACCGCCCTGCATGGTGCCTAGCAGTTCAATGGCTTTTTCGGGGGTAACCAGGGGAGAAGTGGCTTCGCCTTTGGCAACGGCTGCCAGAAAACCTGCTTTGACATAGGCGGCTTCGTCGACGCCCGGTGGTACACGGTTAATCAGCAGGTCTAACAGAAATTCTTCTTCGCCTTTTGGCGGATTTTTTAATGATTCAACCAGCGCTGCCATTTGTGTCGCATCTAATGGCTTAGGGACGATGCCCTCTGCAGCACGCTCGGCCACGTGCTTACGGTATTCTTCTAGCACGACTTTCTCCTCGCTCTCATTGTCATTTATTGTGCCTGGCGTTTTATATTCAAACCGGGTTTAGCGCACGGCGATATTTGACGGGGCACTGCTGTCGATATCCTGGACTGTAAGTAAGGTACAGTGCCCGGTTCCGCCCAGCCAGCATATCAGGATTTGAATCGGTTGTTAATTCGTTCACATAAAAGCAACATTAAATCTTTGCTGAATCGTTGACCGCAGCGTAATCGGCTGCAAAGCAGGCGGGACGGGCTTGGGTTCGTTACGGCACAACAGCAATCTCAGCCCAATGAGCACAACATAACGTCCATACTTTTACAATGGTTATTGATAGGGTTGGGGGAAATTGGCGGGCATTGGGCACAAAAAAACCGCCATAAAGACGGTTCTTTTGTATCCGCGCGGTGTTAGCAGGCACCGAACGGATTTCTTATATCGTTAAGAACGATACAAACGCTGACGAACAGGATCATTGTGCGTAAAGACGGTTAAAAAATCAACCATTGGGATGCAAAAACCCTTTTTTTTATGTACCCTGATTTTGGGTCTGTTCTGCCGGTTTAGCAGCCGGTCATCGGGCTTGAGAACAGTGCTGCAACTACTGCGATACAAGCGCTGACGAACGCTTGTTCCGCCGGGATTTTTCCGGTGAAGTCGCGGTGGTCGTGGTTCCACAAGGAACGCGCAATGAAAGGGAGATCACTCATTATCCTGCTCATTGTACTGGGATCGGTGTTTGGCGTCAGTAAAGGTGGCTGGTCAGTTTCCGGCAACCAACTGATCTTCAACGTCGTACTCCAGAACAAGTAAGCTACTGGCCGCTCTTTGAGCGGCCTTTTATCCGCTACTCACCAAATAAAAACGGCCCCTTTACAGGAGCCGCTTATCAACCTGATCAACCGCAGAAATTACTTCTTCTTGGCTTTCGGGTTTGGCAGATCGGTGATGCTGCCTTCGTAGATCTCTGCTGCCAGGCCTACGGATTCGTGCAGGGTTGGGTGAGCGTGGATAGTCAACGCGATATCTTCCGCATCACAGCCCATCTCGATCGCCAGACCGATTTCACCCAGCAGCTCGCCGCCGTTGGTGCCGACAATCGCGCCACCGATGATACGGTGCGTTTCTTTGTCGAAGATCAGTTTGGTCATACCGTCTGCACAGTCAGAAGCGATAGCACGGCCTGAAGCTGCCCACGGGAAGGTGGACGTTTCGTAGCTGATGCCTTTCTCTTTGGCTTCTTTCTCGGTCATCCCTACCCATGCCACTTCTGGCTCGGTGTAAGCGATAGATGGGATCACTTTCGGGTCGAAGTAGTGCTTCATACCGGCGATAACTTCGGCAGCTACGTGGCCTTCATGCACGCCTTTGTGTGCCAGCATCGGTTGACCAACGATGTCACCAATCGCGAAGATGTGCGGCACGTTGGTACGCAGCTGTTTGTCGACGTGGATAAAGCCACGGTCGTCAACTTCTACACCGGCTTGGCCAGCGTCCAGCAGTTTACCGTTCGGCACACGGCCGATCGCTACCAGCACCGCGTCGTAACGCTGTGGTTCTGCAGGGGCTTTTTTACCTTCCATCGTGACGTAGATGCCGTCTTCTTTGGCTTCTACCGCGGTCACTTTGGTTTCCAGCATCAGGTTGAACTGCTTGCTGATACGCTTGGTAAAGACTTTCACCACGTCTTTATCTGCAGCCGGGATCACCTGGTCGAACATTTCAACCACGTCGATCTGTGAACCCAGTGCATGGTATACGGTGCCCATTTCCAGGCCGATGATACCGCCGCCCATAACCAGCATGCGCTCTGGAACGGTTTTCAGCGCCAGTGCATCGGTGGAATCCCACACGCGTGGATCTTCATGAGGAATAAATGGCAGTTGGATCGGACGGGAGCCTGCGGCGATGATGGCATTGTCGAAGTTGATGGTGGTTGCACCATTCTCGCCTTCAACCACTAGCGTGTTGGCGCCGGTGAATTTACCCAGGCCGTTGACCACTTTCACTTTGCGGCCTTTAGCCATGCCAGCCAGACCACCGGTCAGCTGATTGATGACTTTCTCTTTCCAGACGCGCACTTTGTCGATGTCGGTTTTCGGCTCGCCGAAAACGATGCCGTGTTCGGCCAACGCTTTGGCTTCTTCGATCACTTTGGCAACGTGCAACAGTGCTTTGGAAGGAATACAGCCCACGTTCAGGCAAACACCACCCAGAGTGGAGTAACGCTCAACCAGAATGGTTTCCAGACCTAAGTCAGCGCAACGAAAAGCAGCAGAGTAACCTGCAGGGCCCGCCCCAAGTACCACGACCTGAGTTTTAATTTCAGTACTCATCATGACCTCTTAATTGTTTTGTCCGGCGGGTCAGACGTCATTTTTATTGCTAGTCGATCTCATAACGCCCTTCATCCACCGGGACGCATACACCGCGAGCAGTTTACAGAATTGTTAATAATCTGCAAAGCGTGTTCGAGTGACCCGTGTCCCAACAATTCTGTCGAGTCATGCAAAACCCGACAAAACTGCTACTGAATTACTAAGGGCGCAGCATGCTGCGCCCTTTTTTCATTACATCACCAGACGGCGAATGTCGGCCAGCATGTTGTTGATGATGGTGATAAAGCGCGCACCATCAGCACCGTCAATCACCCGGTGGTCGAAGGAGAGCGACATTGGCATCATCAGACGCGGCGTGAACTCTTTACCATTCCAGACCGGCTCCATCGCAGACTTGGAGACACCCAGGATAGCCACTTCCGGCGCGTTAACAATCGGCGCGAAGTGAGTAGTCCCGATACCGCCCAGGCTGGAGATGGTGAAGCAACCGCCCTGCATTTCGCCTGCGGTCAACTTACCGTCACGCGCTTTTTTGGAGATCGCCATCAGTTCACGGGACAGCTCAGTGATGCTCTTCTTGTTCACATCCTTGAATACCGGAACCACCAGGCCATTTGGCGTATCTACCGCCACACCGATGTTGATGTATTTCTTCAGCGTCAGCTTCTGGCCGTCTTCGGACAGTGAGCTGTTGAAGCGTGGCATCTGCTCCAGGGCAGCGGCAACGGCTTTCATGATGAACACCACCGGGGTGAACTTCACGTCCAGCTTACGCTTGGCAGCTTCGTCGTTCTGCTGCTTACGGAACGCTTCCAGATCGGTGATATCGGTCTTGTCGAAGTGAGTCACGTGCGGGATCATCACCCAGTTGCGGCTCAGGTTGGCACCAGAGATTTTCTGGATGCGGCCCAGTTCAACTTCTTCGATCTCACCAAACTTGCTGAAGTCCACTTTCGGCCACGGCAGCATGCCTGGCAGGCCACCACCGGTAGCGGCAGGAGCGGCTTCGGCGCGTTTGACCGCGTCTTTCACGTAAGCCTGAACGTCTTCGCGCAGGATACGGCCTTTACGACCGGTGCCCTTCACTTTCGCCAGGTTAACACCAAACTCACGCGCCAAGCGGCGGATGACTGGGGTAGCGTGAACGTAGGCGTCGTTTTCAGCGAACTCGCCTTTACCAGCAGCAGGTGCAGCCGCTTTAGCTTCCTGCTTGGCTGGAGCCGGAGCAGCTTCTGCTTTCTGGGCCGGAGCAGCGGCAGGTGCTGGTGCAGCGCCTTCCACTTCGAACACCATGATCAGAGAACCGGTTTTCACTTTGTCCCCGGTTGCGATTTTAATTTCTTTCACGGTGCCCGCGAACGGAGCCGGAACTTCCATAGAAGCCTTGTCACCTTCAACGGTGATCAGTGACTGCTCAGCGGCAACTTTATCGCCCACTTTCACCATCACTTCGGTCACTTCTACTTCGTCGCCGCCAATGTCTGGCACTTCGACGTTTTTCGCCGCGCTTGCCGCAGGGGCAGCAGCCGGTGCCGCCTGGGTAGCCGCAGCAGCAGGGGCAGCAGAAGCCGCGCCAGCCACTTCGAAGACCATAATCAGGGAACCGGTTTTCACTTTGTCACCGGTGTTGATTTTGATCTCTTTCACGGTACCGGCGAATGGCGCAGGCACTTCCATAGAAGCCTTGTCGCCTTCTACGGTGATCAGAGACTGCTCGGCAGTCACGGTATCGCCAACTTTCACCAGGATCTCGGTGACTTCAACTTCGTCCGCACCGATGTCCGGTACTTCAACGTCTTTGGCTGCGGCAGCGGCAGGAGCCGCGGCCGGTTTTTCTTCTGCCTTGGCGGCTGGTGCGGCAGCGGCCGCACCTTCTGCTTCAAAGATCATCAGCAGTTTGCCCGTCTCGGTTTTATCACCGACGGCAACTTTGATCTCTTTCACCACGCCAGCCTGCGGCGAAGGCACTTCCATGGAGGCTTTGTCGCCTTCCACGGTGATCAGCGATTGTTCAACTTCAACCTTATCGCCAACCTTCACCAGGATCTCGGTGATTTCAACTTCATCTGCACCGATGTCCGGCACTTTGATTTCGATAGACATTGTTCAGTACCTCTTATGCCAGACGCGGGTTAACTTTTTCTGGGTTGATGTCGAATTTCTTAATCGCATCAGCGACCACAGAAGCTTCAATTTCACCGCGTTTAGCCAGTTCACCCAGAGCAGCAACCACCACGTAGGAAGCATCAACTTCGAAGTGGTGACGAAGGTTTTCGCGGCTGTCTGAACGACCGAAGCCGTCAGTACCCAGTACGCGATAATCGCTGGCTGGTACGAAAGTACGAACCTGCTCTGCGAACAGCTTCATGTAGTCGGTAGACGCTACCGCTGGCGCCTCGTTCATCACCTGAGCGATGTAAGGCACACGTGGGGTTTCGGTTGGGTGCAGCATGTTCCAACGCTCACAGTCCTGACCATCACGCGCCAGTTCGGTGAAGGAAGTTACGCTGTAGGTGTCAGAACCCACGCCGTAGTCTTTCGCCAGGATCTGCGCAGCTTCACGCACATGACGCAGGATCGCACCGGAGCCCAACAGCTGTACTTTACCTTTGCTACCTTCCAGAGTTTCCAGCTTGTAGATACCTTTACGGATACCCTCTTCTGCGCCCTGCGGCATGGCTGGCATGTGGTAGTTTTCGTTCAGCGTGGTCAGGTAGTAGTAGACGTTTTCTTGCGCGTCACCGTACATACGCACCAGGCCGTCATGCATGATCACCGCGACTTCATACGCGTAAGCCGGATCGTAAGAGATGCAGTTAGGGATGGTCAGAGACTGAATGTGGCTGTGGCCATCTTCGTGTTGCAGACCTTCGCCGTTCAGGGTAGTACGCCCTGAAGTCCCGCCGATCAGGAAGCCACGCGCCTGTTGGTCACCCGCTGCCCAGCACAGGTCGCCGATACGTTGGAAACCGAACATGGAGTAGTAGATGTAGAACGGGATCATTGGCAGATCGTTGGTGCTGTAGGAAGTCGCTGCGGCCAACCAGGAAGAGGCTGCACCCAGTTCGTTGATACCTTCCTGCAGGATCTGGCCTTTCTCGTCTTCTTTATAGTATGCAACCTGCTCACGGTCCTGCGGGGTGTACTGCTGGCCGTTCGGGCTATAGATACCGATCTGACGGAACAGACCTTCCATACCGAAGGTACGCGCTTCGTCGGCGATGATTGGCACCAGGCGATCTTTGATCGACTTGTTCTTCAACATCACGTTCAGGGCACGCACAAAGGCGATGGTGGTAGAAATTTCTTTGTTCTGCTCTTCCAGCAGTGAGCTGAAATCTTCCAGAGCTGGCATTTCCAGCTTCTCGGTGAAGTTCGGCAGACGAGTCGGTACATAGCCTTGCAGCGCCTGACGGCGTTCGTGCAGATACTTGTACTCTTCGGACTCTTTCTCGAAGGTGATGTATGGCAGTTTTTCGATATCGGCATCGGCCACTGGCACGTTGAAACGATCGCGGAAGTGGTGAACCCCTTCCATGTTCATTTTCTTCACCTGGTGAGCGATGTTCTTACCTTCCGCAGTTTCACCCATGCCGTAACCTTTGATGGTATGGGCCAGGATCACGGTTGGTTTGCCTTGGGTATCCTGCGCTTTTTTCAGTGCAGCAAAGACTTTCTTCGGATCGTGACCACCACGGTTCAGCGCCCAGATTTCGTCGTCGGTCATATCTTTGACCAGCGCGGCGGTTTCTGGGAAGCGGCCGAAGAAGTGCTCACGCACGTAAGCGCCATCTTTGGATTTGAAGGTCTGGTAGTCGCCGTCCAGAGTTTCGTTCATCAGTTGGATCAGCTTGCCGCTGGTATCTTTACGCAGCAGTTCATCCCAACGACCGCCCCAGATCACTTTCAGCACCTGCCAGCCAGCACCTGCGAAGATGCCTTCCAGCTCGTTGATGATCTTGCCGTTACCGGTGACCGGGCCGTCCAGACGTTGCAGGTTACAGTTGATGACGAAGACCAGGTTGTCCAGCTTCTCACGGGTTGCGATGGTGATCGCACCTTTGGATTCTGGTTCGTCCATCTCGCCGTCGCCCAGGAAGGCATAAACGGTCTGGCCAGAGGTGTCTTTCAGACCACGGTGTTCCAGATACTTGAGGAACTTGGCCTGATAGATGGCGCTGATCGGGCCCAGACCCATGGAGACGGTCGGGAACTGCCAGAATTCAGGCATCAGTTTTGGATGCGGGTAAGAGGACAGGCCTTTACCGTGCACTTCCTGACGGAAGTTGTTCATTTGATCTTCGGTCAGGCGGCCTTCAAGGAAGGCACGTGCATAAACGCCCGGAGAGATGTGGCCCTGGAAGTAAACCAGATCGCCGCCGTCTTTCTCGTTGCGAGCACGGAAGAAGTGGTTAAAGCAGACTTCATAGAAGGTCGCAGAAGATTGGAAGGAAGCCATATGGCCGCCCAGATCCAGATCTTTCTTGGAAGCACGCAATACGGTCATCACGGCGTTCCAACGGATAGCAGAACGAATACGACGCTCCAGATCCAGGTTGCCCGGGTATGCCGGTTCGTCTTCTACCGCGATGGTGTTGACGTAGTTGTTAGCCGCAGCACCCGCTGCAACGCTAACACCGCCCTTGCGGGCTTCTCCCAGCACCTGATCAATCAGGAACTGAGCGCGTTCAACACCCTCTTCACGGATGACCGATTCGATCGCCTGCAGCCAGTCGCGGGTTTCGATCGGATCCACGTCATTGTTTAAACGTTCTGACATGGTGGTATTCCTTATCTGTCTAATGGTTTGTTTGGAGCCTGTCTTCGTGCGTTCTGTCATAAAACGCACGAAGACAGGCTCATCAGTTTGGTTGCCGCTTAAGTACTTAACTAAGCACTCCGAGCTTTATCTCTACAAGCTGGTGTGCCTTGAAGAGAACCACTCTTAATCCTTGCGTTGCTGGAGACGCCGCAGCGATCGATCACGCCGGGTGTGTTCCCTGCTGAGATCCAGCAAAATTTCCTCGATAAACGCCAAATGGCGGTGCGAGGCTTCACGGGCCTTTTCAGGTTCGCGTGCCACAATCGCCTCAAAGATCCCGGCGCGATGGCTACTCACTGTTGCCAACATCTCACGGCGCGAGTAGAGCAATTCAAAGTTCTGACGAACGTTCTGTTCCAGCATCGGGCCCATACAGCGCAGCAGATGGAGTAACACAACGTTGTGGGCAGCCTCGGTCACGGCAATTTGGTATTGCATGACCGCGTCGGCTTCGGCGTCTAGATCGCCACTGTCCTGAGCTTGCTGGATCACATGATGGCAGTCGCGGATGCGCGCCAGATCTTCGTCAGTCCCACGCAACGCCGCATAATAGGCAGCGATACCTTCGAGGGCATGACGGGTTTCGAGCAGGTCGAATTGTGATTCAGGGTGATCGGCCAGCAGTTCAGCCAGCGGATCGCTGAAGCTCTGCCACAGATTAGTTTGTACAAAGGTGCCGCCTCCCTGGCGACGCAGGAGCAGCCCTTTAGCTTCCAGACGCTGAATTGCCTCTCTCAGAGAAGGACGGGAAACATCAAACTGTTTCGCCAGCTCGCGCTCTGGAGGCAGCTTTTCGCCTGGACGTAGCGTACCCTCGAGGATCAGGTATTCGAGCTGCTGCTCGATAACATCTGACAACTTGGGTTGGCGGATTTTGCTGTAGGCCATGGGTGATTTCTTCTCTGCGAAGTGCCCGGAGTCAATTGGTAATACCAATTTCAAAAACGTGACGGTAAAGTAACAAAGTATTCACCTCCTGTCCATATGGGCCTTGATCGAAATCATGAATGCCGCACATTTTAACACTTCAATCCATAAGCCTTTGCAAACCGGCAACTCAGCGTTGGTAATACCATTTACGAGGTAGTCGCCGAATTTAACTTTTGTGAAACCTCTGGTTAGAAGAATGCCGGGGTTATATGGCAAGGAGATTAAGGGTTATTTTCGCTTTACTACCGCTTACCCAGCCCCTCTCCGTTAACAAAAAAACAACAACAATGGCGATTATTTTTGCCAATTCTGTGAGTTATTGCTTATTTCGTGCACGCAATCCCCCCGCTCGTCACACAACCCGCATTTTGTTGCCTAAACTGCTGCAATCTTCATCATTCGAACAACAAAGCAGGTGCAAACTTTCGCACATACCATTATTCTCTGCCAAACGGTAGCGACGCCGTGGAATTTATAGCTATAACGTCGTAAACAAAAAACAACACACATCGTAATCATTACTTTACGGTAATGAGCATTATGTCAGCACAGAGGGTTTCATTGATGGATGGTCAACAGCATGGCGACCAGCTAAAGCGCGGCCTGAAAAACCGCCATATCCAGCTGATCGCCTTAGGTGGCGCAATAGGTACCGGCCTGTTCCTCGGTATCGCTCAAACAATAAAAATGGCCGGTCCGTCGGTCATCCTTGGTTATGCAATTGGCGGTTTTATTGCCTTCCTGATCATGCGTCAACTGGGTGAAATGGTGGTAGAAGAGCCGGTGGCCGGTTCTTTCAGCCACTTCGCCTATAAATACTGGGGGAACTTTGCCGGTTTCGCGTCCGGCTGGAACTACTGGGTGCTGTACGTGCTGGTTGCCATGGCGGAACTGACCGCGGTGGGCATTTACGTGCAGTACTGGTGGCCGGAGATCCCAACCTGGATCTCCGCTGCCGTGTTCTTCCTGGCCATCAACGCCATCAACCTGTCGAGTGTGAAGGTCTATGGTGAAATGGAGTTCTGGTTCGCCATCATCAAAGTAGTCGCCATCATCGGCATGATCGTCTTTGGCGCCTACCTGCTGTTCAGCGGCCTCGGCGGCCCGGAAGCCAGCGTCACCAACCTGTGGGCCCAGGGTGGGTTCTTCCCGAACGGTACCATGGGGCTGCTCATGGCGATGGCGGTGATCATGTTCTCCTTCGGTGGATTGGAGCTGGTGGGTATTACCGCCGCCGAAGCCGATAACCCGGAAAAAAGCATCCCGAAAGCCACCAACCAAGTGATCTACCGCATCCTGCTGTTCTATATCGGTTCGCTGACTATTCTGCTGTCACTCTATCCGTGGGGCAAAGTGGTCGAAGGCGGCAGCCCGTTCGTGCTGATCTTCCATGCGCTGAACAGCAATATGGTCGCAACGGTGCTCAATATCGTGGTGCTGACGGCTGCGCTGTCGGTCTACAACAGCTGCGTCTATTGCAACAGCCGCATGCTGTACGGTTTGGCCAAACAAGGTAATGGCCCGAAAGCCCTGCTGAAAGTGGATAGCCGCGGTGTGCCGGTAGTTGCCATCGGTTTCTCTGCGTTGGCAACCGCGCTGTGCGTGCTGATTAACTACCTGATCCCAGGCCGTGCCTTTGAGCTGCTGATGGCGCTGGTGGTGTCTGCCCTGGTGATCAACTGGGCGATGATCAGCCTGGCACACCTGAAATTCCGCAAGGCGAAAAACCATGAAGGCGTCGAGCCGAAGTTCAAGGCCTTCTGGTATCCGTTCAGTAACTATCTGTGCCTGGCCTTTTTGGCCGCCATTCTGGTGATCATGTATCTGACACCGGGGATCCAGATTTCCGTGCTGCTGATCCCAGTATGGCTCGCTATTCTTGGCATCGGTTACTTCATCAAGCAGCGCGGGCAACGTGCTGTAAGCGCGACCAATACCCACTGATATCGTTGTTGACGATCAATAGGCCCGCATGCGGGCCTATTGTTTTTCTTCACTATTAATGGGCGTTGCGCAGAGCCTTCACCTGCTCTGCGGTGATATCCGCTGGCAGCCCACCCCAAGTGACACGCAGGTAATTCACCAGCTCGGCAATTTGCGCATCATCCAGACGATCGGCAAAGCCCGGCATGCTCTGCATACTTTCGTTGCCGGGGAACTGCTGCGCTGGTAGCCCGTCCAGCACCGAAACGATCAGGTTCTTGCCGTCTGGTTGGCGCAGCGTGGCGTTATCACGCATCGCTACCGCAACATGCGGTATACCTGCACCATCACGCTCATGGCAGGCGGAACACTGATCGAGATAGGTGATACGCCCGGCATCGCTGCCCTGCCCGATTTTAGCGGCAACCGGCTGTGGTGGCTTGTCGCCCATCAGGTAGGTCACCAACGCCCGATGATCTTCCGGCGTCAAATGACGAGTGCTGAGATCGACGACCATGTGCATTTCGCTAAACGCCGAGCCCTGCGGCGCTAACCCGGTGCTGAGGAAACGGCTTAGATCCTCTGGCGTCCAGCCGCGCTGAGCCAAAGCCTGTGGCGTGATATCCGGCGCGATAAACCGCCCCAGATCGCCGCCCTGCATCGGCTTGCTCAGTTCCATCTGCCCCAGCATGCCCCGTGGCGTATGGCATTCACCACAGTGGCCAAGCACGTCAGACAGGTAACGGCCACGCTGCCATTCGGCGGAGTTCCCCTGCGAGCTGGCCGGTAACGGATCGCTGTTGCGGAATAGCAAATTCCAACCGATCAACGCCATCCGCTGGTTGAACGGGAATGGCATATCGTTGGCTGGAATGGCCACATCCACAGCCGGGCGCGACATCAGATAGGCATAAATAGCATCCGCATCCTCACGCGAAATGCCTTTGTAGGAGGTATAAGGCATCGCCGGGTACAGATGGCGGCCACCCGGAGCCACCCCCTGCGTCAACGCCAGGAAGAAATCATCCTTGGTCCAGCGGCCAATACCCTGATCGGCAGAAGGCGTCAAGTTGCTGCCATAAATGGTGCCGAACGGGGTATCCAGCGGATAGCCTCCCGCCAGCGGTGCCCCACCAGCGGCGGTATGACAGGCGGCACAGTCGGCAGCCTGCGTCAGGTAACGCCCACGGGCAATCTGTTCGCTGCTGGCGGTAACCTGCTGGACTGGGCCGTCGTAGCTGCGGTTTTCCCGCCACCACAGCACAGCGATGACAATCGCCGCAATCAGCACAATCAACAATGCGAGACGTTTTTTCATTACGCCGTCTCCTTCAGCAGGCCTGGGGTTTTCAGCACCACGTCACGCACCGCCTCGTAATAACGGACATAGCCGGTACAGCGGCAGATATGGTTTTCCAACGCCTGCTCAATCGCGCCTTCCAACTGGTCACGCAGGATTGGCTCACGCTTGAGCTTCTCGACAAAGATGGTGGCCGCATTGACAAAGCCCGGCGTGCAATAGCCACACTGGAAGCTGTAGTGATCGAGGAACGACTGCTGGATAGGCGAGAGTTCAACCACTTCGCCCTGATTATCCACCTGCGCAACGCCTTCGATGGTGCGTACCTGTTTGCCATTGAAAAAGTGAGCACCGGTGATACAGGTACGGATTTCTTCGCTGGTGCCACTTGGATGGTCGAGGATCGCCACGCAGGCGTGGCAAATACCCTGCCCGCAGCCGAGACGTGAGCCAGTCAGATCGAGATATTCATGCAGAAAATCGATCATCATCAGCCCTTCCGGTACCTCGATAGGGCCATATTGTTTGCCGTTAATGGTCAGGGTAATGGGTTGGGTTTTAATGCTCATGGTAACACCTCAAGAATATTTTCGGCACGGACGGGCAAATCACGGAAACGATGACCGGTGGCATGGGCAATGGCGTTAACCAGTGCAGCGACCACCGGGATCATGACGACTTCCGCCATTCCTTTCGGCGGATCGGTTTCCGACAGCGCAGGCAGGATGTCACCGGTCTGTTTCCAGACCGCCACATCGCTGGCGCGCGGTAAATGGTAACGGTTAAAGTTCCAGGTGCCGTTACCCGGCCCATCTTCGTACAGCGGTAAATACTCATGCAGCGCATGGCCGATCCCCATCGCCAAACCGCCCTGCAACTGGCCAGAAACCAGCTCAGGCACGATCAGGTTGCCACACTCCATGATCGAATGATGATTCAGCAGTTCGACCTTGCCGGTGGCGATATCCACCGCTATTTCCGTCAGCGTACCGACGGCGCTGTAATAGGTCACAGCGGCGTTATTACGCTGGGTTGGCGGGTAATAAACCTGCTCACGCTCCAGAGCGCTAAACTCGCCATGGCCAGTGCGTATCGACAAGCCGTCGACAGGCAGGCGCTCGCTGTGATTATTCAGCTTGAAGTCCGCTTCCGCCCACTGCCAGCGGTTGAAGACATGCACCACCGCGCCGGTCAGGTTGCCCATCTGATAGGCTTTCTTCGCCAACAGCTCAAACGGCAATATCTGCATACCGGCCGCCGTCAGGCCACCTTCCACCCAGCGAGCATCTTCTTTACGCACCACCAGCGGTGCCGCCTGGCCACCCCCTATACCCGACTGCCAGATAGACAGCGCGGCAGGCCACAGCCCCTGTTCAAACACCAGCCGGGCCGCTTCACGCGTGCTGTGCGAGAAATAGTAAGCGGAATTGCTGGCGCTGGAAGGAGAACAGTAGCTTGGTGTCCAGTTCGGGTTGGTTTGCAGCTTGTCCTGCTCATCCTGCGACATCGTGTAGGGATCGCCGCTGGTCACCATCGGCAACAGGGACCAATCGGTCACCGAGAAATGAGCCTCATCTGCCGGTTTCCCCAGCCATTGTGCACATAGCACCGACTGCGATGTTGACATGCCGGTGCCCATTTCGGCCCCGCTGTGATACAGCGAGATACGCCCGTCCTCGCTGAACTCCACACGAGCAAAGGAGGTTTCAGCCCCGGTGCCAAAATCTTTCTGCACGCAGCCAAAGCCTACGCCATAGCGTTTGCCAGGATTCTTACTCTCAAACTCCACCTTACGCTCGGCTCGTTTGCGCCACATCTCATGTTGTGAGGCTTTCACCAGCACTTCATCGGCGCGAATAGCCCCTGCCGGGATTGCACCCTGGGTATTTTTCATGCCGGACTTAAGCACGTTGCGCAAACGAAACTCGATCGGATCGAGCTTCAGCTCTTGTGCCAATTCGTCCATCATCATCTCGGTGGCGGCCATGCTTTGCAACGTGCCGTAACCGCGTGCGGAACCCGCATCGATGGCACGAGAGGCCAGCCCGACCGAGGAAAGATCGCTTTTCGGGAAGTAGTAAATCGACTGTGCCGCCGTAGCCCCCACCATCACTACCGATGGCGTAAAGTTACAGCGCCCACCACCGTCGGCGGTCATTGCCCCTTGGAAGGCCTGCAATACGCCGGTCTGTTTGTCTACCGCAATGCGGTAATCCATATCGAAGGCATGGCGTTTGATCGAGGTCTGGAATTGCTCATAGCGGTCATTAGCCAGCCGCACCGGTAGCCCGTCACCGTAAAGCGCGGCAACCGCACCGTAATACGGGAAGTTATAGTGATCTTTCGAGCCGTAACCCACGGTGTAGCACGGGTGCAGGATTAGCTGTTTAACCGGCTGATGACGTTTGGCCAACATGCGTGGCATTTCGTCCGCTACCTCCTGCGGGGACTGGGTCGGGATCACCAGATGCAGGGTCTGGCTGGCGGTATCAAACCAGCCATTGGCGTTGTCCGGCTCCAGGGCCGAAGTATCAACGGATTGCGTGGTATAGCGGCGTGACATTACCAACCAGTCCTGCGGTGGGGTTTGCAGTTGGTCGGCAATCATCCCGGCGTAATACATGCCTTCCTGATCCAGCTTGCCGCCCTCACGCCCTTCCGGCCACACCGGCAGATGTCTGCGCATCGAAAGTGGGAAGATAGGGGTATCTTTCAGGCTGGAGAAGCGATCGTCATCGAATGGCTTTTCGCCCCCGACGCGCACGTAGCGGAAGCTGCCCCATGGATCGCGCTGTAACGGGCCGGTTTCAGTACCATACTGGATCACTTCGTCGTGGAATTTCAGCTTGTCTTTGGCAAAGCGGAAACGAGCAAAATCATGATAGATCAGGATTGCCACCGCATGGCCGAGATAGGCTGGGGTTTTCCCTGTGGGCAGCAGCATGTCATCGCCATAAAACGCCGGGAAGGCCAAACCATCACGCTCAAGATCTTCCGCCGTCACTATCCGATCCGGTTGCAGATCGTCACCCAGCAAGGAGAGATCGATACCGGTAAACAGACGATCGGCTTTCGTGGCGCGCAGAATAAAGGCATGAGCCTGCTGCTGCGGCCAGTGTGGCATATCAACGGCACGAATATCGCGGGCAAACACTTTCTGGCCCATGACCTTGGAGCGGCCATCGATACGGTAGCGAATGCGTTTAGTCTGCGCATCCCAGTTGGGCGATTGCAGGATCTTCTGCTCAAACAGCGCGGCATAAGCGCGGCTGTAAAGAGGCGCGAGGTAGACTGACACCCCCGCTATCACGGCACCCTTGATAAAACGGCGTCGTGACGGGTTGAAATTGCTCATAAAATATCCTTTACGTTCTTATCTACCCCCTAACATCTAGATGCAGGCATTAGCGCCTTAACCCGAAGGCTGGAGGTAAGTCGTTTTTTATCGGTTTTGTTGCGCAACCGCTGGTAACCTTGCCGAAGACGTTATAATCATAAGCTTATAACCAAAATTATGTGAGTATTAACATTTTGTTTTCATAAAATGAAACACTTGGAAACATGTAATGCATCTATAGTGTGGCTGATTTGCGCAAACGCGGGCAAAAGAGATGACGACAGGTATCGTGATTACCGCCGCCGGGCGGGGTGAGCGTTTTATTCAGGCCGGTGGCAGTGGCAACAAGCTTAACGCCCTATTACAGGGCAAGACGGTGTTCGAACATACGCTGCAACAGGCGCTAGCCTCCGGTTTACCGGTGCAGGTTGTCACCCGGCCAGAAAACCTGCCGGTGCAACAGGTTTGTGCCGCATATCAGGTTCCCTGCACCGTACTGGCCAGCGGTGGGCTGGGTGAATCTATTGCCGCTGGCGTTGCCGCAACCGCAAACTGGAACGGCTGGTTGATCCATTTAGCGGATATGCCTTTTGTCTCGCCGCAGATCTTTGTGCAGGTAGCAGCCGCGCTGAGCCAACACAACATCGTTCGCCCCAGTTTCCAGCACCAACCCGGCCATCCAGTGGGGTTCACCGCCATTTTGCGCAAACAACTGTGTGCATTGCATGGCGATAATGGTGCGCGAGAGCTGCTACGCAGTCACGGGGAGGTTTACCTACTCCATCTCGACCAACCGGGCATCGTGCAAGATATCGATCTCCCTTCCCAGCTAGTAGCGAATGAGTCCATTAATTAATGCAACACCTTGATATCACCGTAGTCGGCCAGGCAATCAACTGGCTGGAACAGCAGCCGGTGTGGCTGTGTACCGTATTGAACACGTACGGCTCATCACCACGTTCTCCAGGCGCGTTGATGGTGGCTACCCGCGACGGACACTATTGTGGATCGTTATCCGGTGGCTGCGTGGAAGAAGACTTCTTACGCCGTCTGGCTGAGGGGGAATATCAAGCCGCCAGTCAGGTGATCCGCTATGGTGCTGGCGGGCTAACCCCCAGCGTGGCGCTGCCCTGTGGTGGCGTGCTGGACGTATTGATCGAGCATCTGCCCGCAGGCCCTGCCAGCATTAGCTACTTGCGTAATATCGCCGAGGCCTTGGCTGGCCATCATGCCCTGGTCAAGCACCTGACCTTGCCCAATGCCTGTAGCGCGCTGGAAACCACCAGCTTTGCCAGCGCCACCCAGGTCGTGCGCAACCAACAGGAGATCCAGTTGCACATCGCCGCCGCTCCTCGGCTGCTGATTGCCGGGCTTTCTAGCGTCGCGCTGTATTGCGCCGACTTTGCCAGCGCACTCGGCTTTGAAGTGTTGGTATGCGAAAACCGCCCGGAAGCGTTGGAAAACTTCGCCACACAGCTCAAACCACATATCACCTTGCTACGCCAGTTCCCAGCCAAATTCATTGAGGCAGGCGGTTGCCACGCCAACACCGCGATTGTGGCGCTGACCCACGATCCGCGTATGGATGATTTAACCCTGATGGAGGCGATCTACACCCCGGCGTTTTACATCGGCGCGATGGGTTCCCAACGGAACAGCGATCGCCGCCGCCAGCGGCTGCAACAGATCGCCGAATTCAGCCCACAGGAACTCGGCCGTATCCATGCGCCGATCGGCCTGCCGCTTGGCAGTAAAACTCCGGCGGAGATCGCGCTGGCCGTGATGGCCGATATCGTGCAGCAGAAGAACCAACTCCGCCAACCCATTTAAATACCTGACGCGATCCTTCGGCTATGACAAATCATTGGCCGGTCAAAATGAAAGCGATTACACAAATTTGCATATAAAATCACCAATACTATTTTAAACCATAGTTTAATATCTCATATTCATGATGTTAAATCATAAGCCATAAACACATTGAGTGTAACCGATTACACTAAATGTGATCGATAGCACGTTAAATCATCACCTAGACCAATAACATTGCCTATTAACGAATCATCTATCTGGTTAACCGAGGCCGTTATGAGTACATCATCAACAAGTAAAGGCAGATCGAATGCCCAAATGACCTTCTTTGTCTGTTTTCTGGCAGCACTGGCAGGCTTATTGTTTGGGCTGGATATCGGCGTGATCGCCGGAGCATTACCTTTTATTGCTCATGAATTCCAAATCACTTCCCAGCAACAAGAATGGGTGGTGAGCTCAATGATGTTCGGTGCAGCAGTTGGCGCTGTCGGCAGTGGCTGGCTCTCTTACCGGCTGGGGCGCAAATACAGCCTGATGATTGGCGCCGTGCTGTTTGTCATTGGCTCGCTTTGCTCTGCTTTCGCCCCCAACAACGACATTCTGCTGGTTTCCCGCGTTCTGCTCGGCCTGGCAGTAGGCATCGCATCCTTCACTGCCCCGCTGTACCTTTCTGAAATCGCGCCTGAACGCATTCGCGGCAGCATGATTTCCATGTACCAGCTAATGATTACGATAGGGATCCTGGGGGCTTATCTATCCGATACGGCTTTCAGCTACAGCGGTTCATGGCGCTGGATGCTGGGTATTATCACCCTTCCGGCTTTGTTGCTGTTCGTTGGCGTGTTCTTCCTGCCCCGCAGCCCTCGCTGGTTAGCGTCACGTGGACGTGATGCAGAAGCCAGGAAAGTGCTGGAAATGCTGCGAGATACGACCGAACAGGCGAAAGCCGAACTGGATGAGATCCGTGAAAGCCTGAAAATCAAGCAAAGCGGTTGGGCACTGTTCAAAGACAACAAGAATTTCCGCCGTGCGGTCTATCTTGGCGTATTGCTTCAGGTTATGCAGCAGTTCACCGGCATGAATGTCATTATGTATTACGCGCCGAAAATTTTCGATCTGGCCGGTTTTGCCAGTACAGCGCAACAAATGTGGGGAACGGTGATCGTCGGGTTAGTAAACGTGCTGGCAACCTTTATTGCCATCGGCCTGGTGGATCGTTGGGGCCGTAAACCTACGCTGAAGCTGGGCTTCCTGGTGATGGCCATCGGCATGGGGACATTGGGTACCATGATGAATATCGGCATGAATACGCCTGCGGCTCAATACTTCGCGATACTGATGTTGCTGATGTTTATTGTCGGTTTTGCCATGAGTGCCGGCCCGCTGATTTGGGTATTGTGTTCAGAGATCCAACCGCTTAAGGGCCGTGATTTCGGTATCACCTGCTCAACGACGGTAAACTGGATCGCCAACATGATCGTGGGGGCCACCTTCCTGACGATGCTCAACAGCCTGGGCAGCGCGCATACCTTCTGGATCTATGCCGGGCTGAACCTGGTCTTTATCTTCATTACCATTGCCCTGATACCTGAAACCAAAAATATTTCTCTGGAACATATCGAGCGAAATCTGATGGCAGGGAAACCGTTACGGGAGATTGGTTCACACTGATCGAGGTCTTTGATTATCGCCCGTTTCGGGCGGTATTTACATCCGCAACGGCAATCAGGAGCGCGGGTTGGTTTTCTCTGCGAAGGCTTTGTCTGGCACTATTGGGATGAGATACTCATATTCCAGGTACAGCTCTTCGTCACCATCGAGCGAGTAGCTATGCTGCGCAATATCGTACCCTTCCCGGCGTACCAGATTAAACTGCGGCAGAAGTTTGGTATAAACGCTGGCAATATGTTCGTGAAGGGCCACCGGTTTGCCAGCATAGCGAAAGCGACAATAACCGCCGCTGATTTCCGGAAGTTCCGGCAACGATTTACCTTTGGCGATCGCTTTATCAACCGCAACAAAATAGTCGACCTTCACCCGTTCACCATCCGGCGTAAAATTGGTTAGCGCATAAAGTTTGTCTGGATTTAAACTAAACTCGTCACAAAAACGATCCTTTATTCCATCACGAATTGCCGCGTGGGATTCGCCCAACTGTTCAATCTCGATGTGATAAGAATAATACTGACCGGCCAGCGAGTAGCTATCTGGTTTAACCTCAACATAATCAATAGAGATATCGCTAGGTTGATTCAGCGACAGCGATTGCACCAGATGGCTGAAATCACAATTCTGGGCCTTACGGTAGGCGCTAGGTGTGACAGAGAAATGTTTTTTGAAACAGCGTGAGAATGTCTGTTGGGAATCGAACTGATATTCCAACGAAATATCCAGAATGCTTTTCTGCGTAAAGCGTAATGAAAAGGCCGCCAGATAGAGGCGACGGGCGCGGATATAAGCAGCAAGTGGCAGGTTGGTCTGTCGGCGGAACATGCGCTGCAGATACCATTTCGAGTAGCCGGATTTTTCGCAAACAATATCGAGTGATAGTGGATTGCGTAGGTTATTTTCTATCCAGACCAGTAATTCTTTGATATGCGTTTCCTGCGTCACCATTACTCTTCCTAGCCAAAATTGTCCACGGCAATGGTATACAGATTTATTTAGAGCGTCCAAAGCGACGACACTATTTTACAAAGGTTGACGAATTCATCACAAACATCACAGCTTGTTACTCAAAGTACAAGCCGCCCACCAGGGGCGGCTATCAATCAGATTACTTCACACAGCGCGTGCATTGAGATTCCTGGATCTTCTGGAAGAAATCATTCCCTTTGTCGTCCACCAGAATAAAGGCCGGGAAATCTTCCACTTCGATTTTCCAGATAGCTTCCATACCCAATTCAGGATATTCCACACACTCCAGGCTCTTGATGCTCTGCTGTGCCAGCACCGCCGCCGGGCCACCAATGCTGCCAAGATAGAATCCGCCGTGCTTGTGGCAGGCATCCGTCACCTGCTGGCTGCGGTTACCTTTGGCCAGCATGATCATGCTGCCGCCGTGTGACTGCAACAGATCGACATAGGAGTCCATGCGCCCTGCCGTGGTTGGCCCCAGAGAACCTGAAGCATAGCCTTCTGGCGTTTTGGCCGGGCCCGCGTAGTAGATCGGGTGATCTTTAACGTACTGCGGTAAACCTTCGCCACGATCCAGACGCTCTTTCAGCTTGGCATGGGCAATATCACGCCCAACGATGATGGTGCCGCTCAGGGAAAGACGGGTAGACACCGGATACTGTGACAGCTGCTTGAGAATATCGGCCATCGGGCGGTTCAGGTCCACCTTGATCGCTTCCCCTTCACCCGCGCGGCGCAGTTCCTGTGGAATAAATTTACCTGGGTTATGCTCCAGTTTCTCCAGCCAGATCCCCTCACGGTTGATCTTGCCTTTGATATTACGGTCGGCGGAGCAGGAAACCCCCATCCCCACCGGGCAAGAAGCGCCGTGGCGTGGCAAACGCACTACGCGCACATCGTGGGCAAAGTATTTGCCGCCAAACTGTGCACCCAGGCCCAAATTCTGGGCTTCTTTCAGCAGTTCCTCTTCCAGTGCCACATCGCGGAACGCCTGGCCATGTTCGTTGCCTTCGGTTGGCAGCGCATCATAGTATTTGGTTGAAGCCAGCTTCACGGTCTTCAGCGTGGCTTCCGCCGAAGTGCCACCAATCACGAAGGCCACGTGGTACGGTGGGCAGGCCGCGGTGCCCAGAGTACGCATCTTGTCGACCAGATAGTCTTTCAGCTTACCTGGGGACAGCAGCGCCTTGGTTTCCTGATACAGATAGGTTTTGTTGGCCGAACCACCGCCCTTGGCGATACACAGGAATTTATACTCGTCACCATCTACGCTGTAGAGATCGATCTGCGCAGGCAGGTTGCTGCCGGTATTGACCTCCTGGTACATATCCAGCGCGGCGTTTTGCGAATAGCGCAGGTTGTCTTCGATAAAGGTGTTGTATACCCCACGCGACAGGGCTTCTTCGTCCCCACCACCGGTCCAGACGCGCTGGCCCTTTTTACCCATGATGATCGCCGTGCCGGTATCCTGGCAGGTTGGCAAAATACCCTTGGCGGCGATTTCTGAGTTACGCAAAAATTGCAGCGCAACGTACTTGTCGTTTTCACTGGCATCGGGGTCATTGAGGATATCCGCCACCTGCTGCTGGTGCGCAGGGCGCAACATGAACGAGGCGTCGTGGAAAGCGTGCTGGGCGAGCAGGGTCAGGGCTTGCGGGTCAACCTTGAGGACTTCCTGGCCGGCAAATTCGCCGACGGAAACGTGGTCACGGCTTAGCAGATAGTATTCGGTATCGTCTTTCTTCAGCGGGAACGGATCTTGATAATGGAACGGTTTATTCGACATTGATCTCTCACTTGCAACATCAGCTGCGTTAAATTCACACTTACCCAGCGTGCTCGGGGCGCGCTGCGTCAAAAAAACTCCCCACACCTTACGTATTTTTAGGTAGTCAGTTATTGCGCCAAATCGCAAAATAACCTGTATTAACGTAGGGACTTAACGCTGGCGATGTTTTTCTGACCTCATCCGGTGAGAACTGCGGGTACAGACTCATCATGCACGGATTATTATCCCGCAGTTAACACAATGATTACAATCGAAGTGAGTCGATCGGCTTATCATTGTGGGAAAATAGCTGCGCCCATCTAGAAACGATTTCCTTACTGCTCCCGTTGCCAGCCGCCGCATCATTGCTTAAGCTAGCGCCATTATGAACAGAGTAAGAATCCCCATTGCGCTGCAACAGGCGGTAATGCGCTGCCTGCGAGACAAATTGCAGCTGGCGCGGCAGCATTTTGCCGTCGAGTTCCCAGAGCCCAAGATCCTGTATCAGCAACGCGGCACCAGCGCGGGCACCGCCTGGCTGCAAGCCTGGGAAATCCGCCTCAACCCAGTGCTGCTGATGGAAAACCAACAGCCGTTTATCGACGAAGTGGTCCCCCATGAGTTGGCTCACCTGCTGGTGTTCCGCCAGTTTGGCCGCGTGCCGCCGCATGGCCGGGAATGGCGCTGGATGATGGAAAACGTATTGCAGGTTCCCGCCAGCCGTACCCACCAGTTTGAGACCCGCTCGGTACAGAGCAAAACCTTTCCCTACCGCTGCGATTGCCAGCAGCATCAGTTGACCCTGCGCCGCCATAATCGGGTGATGCGCGGCGAGAGCGAATACCGCTGCCGCCAGTGCGGTGAAAAGCTGACATTTTCCGGTTAACCAAAGCCGTTAACAATAATATTTATAAGTTAAAACAATCTATTATCTCTATTTGCACCTGTCGGTGACTTCCGTTACCCTGCCTGCCTTTCCAATTTTGAGCTGTTTTGGAATATGCATCGCAAAATTTTATTTTTAGTCGTATTGATGGCCTCCAGCGGCACGCTAGCCAAGGGGATTAATAACTTTACCCAGGCCAAGGCTGCTGCCGCCAAAATCAACCAGGACGCCCCAGGCAGCTTTTATTGTGGCTGCAAGATCGACTGGCAAGGTAAGAAAGGCATTCCCGATCTCGCTAGCTGCGGCTATCAGGTCCGTAAAAATGCCCAACGCGCCGGGCGTATCGAGTGGGAACATGTGGTTCCGGCCTGGCAGTTCGGCCATCAGTTGCAGTGCTGGCAACAGGGTGGGCGTAAAAACTGCAACAAGGATCCGGTTTATCGCCAGATAGAGATCGATCTGCACAACCTGCAACCCGCCATCGGTGAAGTCAATGGTGATCGTAATAACTTTATGTACAGCCAGTGGCGGGGTGGCGAAGGGCAATATGGACAGTGCCAAATGAAGGTGGACTTCAAAAACAAGCAAGCCGAGCCACCTGCCCGTGCGCGAGGTGCCATCGCACGCACCTACTTCTACATGCGCGATCGCTACCAGTTGCCGCTTTCACGCCAGCAAACCCAACTGTTTGAAGCCTGGAACCGCCTATATCCGGTCAGCGCCTGGGAATGTCAACGTGAAGCACGCATCGCCATAGTACAAGGGAATCACAACCCTTATATTCAACAAGCTTGTCAGCAGCAAAAAGGCTGACCTACTATAGTGCTTTCGCGCTGCCCATCGGCAGCGCCGTTTCATTGAGCCAGGATCTGACAATCATTATGCGTAAACCCCGCATTTACCATCCAGAGCCCTTGAGCGCGAGTGCAGAAATTGCATTGAGCGAGGATGCCGCCAATCATGTCGGCCGCGTGCTGCGGATGAGCGCCGGGCAGGCACTGCAACTGTTCGATGGCAGCAACCAGGTGTTTGAGGCAGAAATCACCCGGGTGGATAAAAAGAACGTGCTGGTTCAGATCAACGCCGGGCAACTGGAAGATCGCGAATCACCACTCAACTTACATCTTGGCCAGGTGATCTCCCGTGGCGAAAAGATGGAATTCACCATCCAGAAATCCATTGAGTTGGGGGTGAACGTGATCACTCCGCTATTTTCCGAGCGCTGCGGCGTTAAACTCGACGGTGAGCGCCTGGAGAAAAAGCTCCAGCAGTGGCAAAAAATCGCCATCGCGGCCTGCGAGCAATGCGGCCGCAACCGCATTCCGGAAATCCGCCCAGCGATGACTCTGGAACACTGGTGCGCCGAGCAGGACGATAGCCTCAAGCTGAACCTGCATCCACGCGCCAGCCAAAGCATCAATACCTTGCCGTTGCCGGTAATGAGCGTACGTCTGCTCATTGGGCCGGAGGGCGGATTATCCGCCGAAGAAATTGCCATGACCACAGACTATGGATTTACTGATATCCTGCTGGGGCCACGCGTTTTGCGTACAGAAACCACCGCGCTCACCGCAATTACCGCTTTGCAGGTCCGTTTCGGCGACCTGGGCTAAGGACCTGTCTTCACAGGTTCGTAAGGAGAAGAGATGATCAAGCTCGGCATCGTGATGGACCCTATCGCATCCATCAATATCAAAAAAGACACCAGCTTTGCCATGCTGCTCGAAGCGCAGCGCCGCGGCTGGGAACTGCATTATATGGAGATGAACGATCTCTATCTGCATGCCGGTGATGGCCGTGCCCGCACGCGCCTGCTGAACGTGAAAGAAGACAAAGCGAGCTGGTTCAGCTTTGGCAGCGAGCAGGACCTGGCGTTACAGGATCTGGACGTGATCCTGATGCGCAAAGATCCGCCGTTCGACACTGAATACATCTATGCGACCTACATCCTGGAACGGGCCGAAGTGAAAGGCACGCTGATGGTCAACAAGCCACAGAGCCTGCGTGACTGTAATGAAAAGCTGTTCACCGCCTGGTTTCCGGAACTGACGCCAGACACCTTGGTCAGCCGCAGCGCTGCTCATATCCGCAAATTCCACCAGCAGCACGGCGACATCATCCTCAAGCCGTTGGATGGCATGGGCGGAGCCTCGATCTTCCGCGTGAAGCAGGACGACCCCAACCTGTCGGTGATTATCGAAACCCTGACCGAGCACGGTAGCCGCTTCTGCATGGCGCAAAACTTCCTGCCAGCCATCAAGGATGGGGACAAACGCATTCTGGTGGTGGATGGCGAACCGGTGCCTTACTGCCTGGCGCGTATCCCTGCCCAGGGCGAAACCCGTGGTAACCTGGCCGCCGGTGGCCGTGGTGAAGCGCGCCCGCTGAGCGAAAGCGACTGGAAAATAGCCCGCGCGGTTGCTCCAACGCTAAAAGAGAAAGGGCTGATCTTTGTTGGCCTGGACGTGATCGGCGATCGCCTTACCGAGATCAACGTCACCAGCCCAACCTGCGCCCGTGAGATCGAAGCCGCATTCCCGGTTTCCGTCACCAGCATGCTGATGGACGCCATTGAAAAACGTCTGGCCGCGAAGTAGGCCGACGACGCGCCCTCTCTCATTGGGAGAGGGCATGCATTTTACTTCCGAATTGAATTAACGCCATGAATTTACAGCACCATTTCCTGATTGCCATGCCCGCAATGCAAGATCCGCGCTTCAAACGTTCGGTGATATACGTTTGCGAACATAATGACGACGGAGCCATGGGATTAGTGATCAACAAGCCCGTGGAACATTTCACCGTGGAGACGGTGCTGGATAAACTCGACATCAAGCCTTCACCGCGCGATCCGGCGATCAGCCTGGATAAGCCGGTGTTTGCTGGCGGCCCACTGGCTGACGATCGCGGCTTTATTCTGCATACCCCACGCAAAGGCTTTGGTTCCAGCATTCAAATCTCACTGGCCACCATGATCACCACCTCAAAAGACGTGCTGGAAACGCTTGGCACGCCAGATCAACCCGCCGATGTGCTGGTGGCGCTTGGCTATGCGGGCTGGGAAAAGGGCCAGTTGGAACAAGAGCTACTGGAGAATGCCTGGCTGACGACCGAGGCTGACACCGACATTCTGTTCCACACGCCGATCGCCAACCGCTGGCGCGAAGCAGCCAACCGCCTTGGCATCGATATTCGCAGCATTGCCAGCCACGCAGGACACGCCTGATGACTAACCGCACCATTATCGCCTTCGACTTCGGCACCAAAAGCATCGGCGCGGCTATCGGCCAGGAAATTACCGGCACCGCTCGGGCGCTGGCGGCCTTTAAAGCTCAGGACGGTGTTCCTGACTGGCAGAAGATCGAACGCCTGCTGAAAGAATGGCAGCCAGACCTGGTGGTGGTTGGCTTACCGTTGAATATGGATGGCACCGAGCAGCCACTGACCGAACGAGCGCGTAAATTTGCCAACCGGCTGCATGGCCGCTTTGGCGTGCAGATTGCCCTGCATGATGAGCGCCTGAGCACCGTTGAGGCACGGGCCAATCTGTTTGACCATGGGGGATTCCGCGCATTGGATAAAGGCAGCGTTGATTCTGCCTCCGCCGTGGTTATTCTGGAGAGCTGGTTTGAGCAGCATCCAGGCTGATTTTCCGTGCCGGAGCAAAGCGGCTGAACATGATCGCACCGGCGGTAGGCACCACTTCCTGATCAGATTCAGGCAATTCAAGCGTATCCGGTAGTTCGAGGCTGTCCAGCGTCAGACTGTTGATACGGTACGGCGTCAGATTGCCTATCAGCGCATAGCCCCGCCAGTCGGTGGTGACGCCATACTGATTATCGATGCCGATCCCCGGCGTCCCAGGCACGCTGACGATAGCCACGGTTTCGCCTAACGTCTGCCCAAGCGTGAGGCCTTCCTGATGCGCCATCAGGCTGCCAGCAAGCTCCAGATTCTGCTGGCGATAGCCTGCCCCTTGCGAATGACCTACCCGCAGGTCACCTGCGTTATATTGATAATTGGCGCTCAGATCCTGGCTGCTGCCATTGCGTTGGCTCTGACTAGTGCTGGCATTGTAGCTCAGGCTATAGTCATCAAGCAGCGTACCGCTGACGCCTATCCGCCGGCTGTCGGTCCGATCGTTAGCCAACGTATGATCGTAGTTCAGTTTCATACGTGGTGCGCCGAGCGCGTTCAACGGCAGCGAGACAGAGAGCCCCAACTGTGCCTGTTCTTTGCCATACGAGGGGCGGTTATATTCCGCATACAGCGCAACGTCTACCTTACCCAGGCTGGCGCTGAAGCCCATCTCGACGCTGGTTTCGCCTCTTTGATTACCCCGCGTGGCCTCTCGAGCCAACGTCAGGTAAAGGCTGTCTGAATCGGACAGATACTGGTTATAGCGCGCTTCCAGGCGATACTTTTTTTCCTCGTCAAAGTCACCGACAAAAATGCCGTCTTCCCAGTCCCACCAATAGGTGCTCTGCTGATCTATCGCCGTGCCAAACGTGCGATAGCGCTGCCGCGGATAATATTGCGCCATCAGGCTGAGGGAAGACTCCCAGGCAGGGAAAGCCTTGGCGTAACGCATACGCGCCATGCCGCCGGTGTCCGGCGCTGAACGCCTTGGCTGACGGGCAGATGAAAACGTGTAATCCGCCGAAATCGCTCCCCAGTGGTTAAGACTCTTGCCAATCCCGACCGCCACGCTGCGATAAATATCTGCCCCCTGGAAACCACCATACAGCGTAACCTTTCCTGGGAGCCCATAACTGAGCGAGGCCTGGGCAAAGCCTGGCTGCTCCTCCTCCATGCCGTAATAGGGTTGGTATTTACCCACCGAGGCGTCATAGCGCCACTGGCCGGCGTAAACCAGGTTGGGCATGGAGGAGTAGGGGATTTTTCGTTCGGTTTCGGTACTGTCGCTTTCGCGTATCGTGACGGTAAGATCCCCCTCAAGCGCGGGCGGATAGACATCTTTCAACACGAATGCTCCCGGGGAAACAAACGTCTGATAGATGACTTCACCGTTCTGGCGCACCCTCACCTCCGCATTACTCCGTGCGAAGCCGCGTATCCAGGGGGAAAACTGCCGCAGGCCATCCGGTAGCATTCGGCTATCCGATACCAGGCTGATGCCACGGAATCGGACGTTGTCGAATAAAACTGATGGCGTCACGCTGTCACCCAAGGTCAACGTAGCGCGCCAGGCTTTGAGATCCCGATAGGCTAGCGCCCTTTCGGTGTGCCAGGTCGGGTTGCCCCAGATCTCTTTCTGATAGACAGGCTGATAACGCAGCCGCCAAGGGCCCACGTTTACCCCGGTGGTAATATCGGCATACAGGCTGTCGTGCCGCTGCGTATCGCGATAGTTTTCGCCCGCATAATGGCCGTAATTGAACTGATAGTTAACAAATGCCGCATTGATGCCGTCATCCCAGCGGCCTGCCAGCTTGCTGTCACTCAGCATGCTGGCCGGGATATCTACCGTCAGCAATTGTGCTATCGGCTCATAGAAAACCCCAATTTTTCGGGCACTCAATACGCCGGGCAGAATACAACCTTCAGAGGTCGTTTCCATCACTATCACGGCATCACGTATCCCCCACTCACGTAGCAATGAGGCATCAATACACGGCTGCTCATCCAGCCCCAGGTTAACGGCCACCTCACCCTTAAAGTTATCGTTAATAATGAGATAGACGTTATTTATTTCAGCCCTGGCACCGTTAACCAACAGGCCTAACGACATAATGGCAATATGAAAAGTGGGTTTCATTCGTTCCCTGAGTGCTAACCACAATATTTATCCAACACAAAAAGAGGCGCATCTGCGCCCCTTAATTACCAAATCATGACTGCTTATTTCTGTGCAGCGGCCAGTTCAGCACGAGCCTGCTTCAGCTCCTGTTTGATTTCTTTTACGTCAGCCTGCTTTTCTTGCAGTTTTTTCTGGTACTTGGCCACTTTCTTGGCGTCACCTTTAGCCTGAGCTTCGCGCAGGTCGGCTTTAATTTCCTGGACGTCTTGCTGCTTGTCGGCCAGTTTCTGTTCCAGCTTGGTAACTTTCTTCTGCGCGTCCTGCAGCACGCTGCCGTTGGTGCAATGGGCATTAACTTCGCTCAGAGCACGCTTCAGACCCGCTACGCGGTTGTAGTTACCGTACTTCTCAGCCTGCTGGATCTGATATTCGATCGCAGCACGCTTGGCGTTACAGTCGTAAGCCGCATTAGCCATGGTAGAGAAGCTCGCGCCCAGAACCAGAACCAGTGGCAGAATCGCTAATTTAGTGGTGTTTTTCATCATTTAATCCTTAAACGTTATTACACTTGAGGAGCCCCAAAGCCCCCCTTCCTGTGCAACAAAGAATAAAATGATCGTGCTTACCTTAATATCCACAGAAGCCTTAATCACTCTGTAGGAAGGGACTATTCTCCTGTAGTCCGTTGTAGCCTACTTAAGGTGCTGAGCAGCCGTTGCGCTTCCCCCTGCACCGCCGTTGCGGTTGCCTGAACGGGGTTGTCATGCAATGACTGACAAGCTTGATTCAATTTTTCAGCATTCACCAACCGGGCCGCACCGGCCAATTTATGAGCCAACGCCCGTATGCTTATCAGGTCCATCGGTTGTTGCTTCATGTCCATGGCAAGTTGCGTGCAGTCTTCCTGTAAACAATCCAGCAACGTTTGGATGAACTCTTGCAATACCTTTGGCTGGCGCAATTCCGCTGGCAAATCTTCCACGACAAACGCAGGTTCCTCTTCACTGCGTCCCGCATCAGTCAGTGGCAGCGTAGACAATTTCATTTTTAATATGCTCAGGTTAACCGGCTTGAACAGGCAGTCATCCATTCCCGCCTGCAGACATGCCTCCCGTGCACTTTCTTGCGCATTGGCCGTCAGCCCCCAGATCACCGTAGGAACGGACTGCTGTTCACGCTCGAGGTGCCTGATTTGGCGGCTCAGGCTGTAACCATCGCGTTCAGGCATCTGGCAGTCGGTGATAATCAGGTTGAAGCTCTCCTGCTCCAACAACTGCAGCGCCTGCTCCCCATCCCCCACCGCACTAGGCTGATGGCCTAGAAACTGCAACTGTTGGGTCAATAACATTCTGCCCGCTGGATGATCTTCAACGATCAGTACCCGCAGTTGGGATGGTGCCATCGGGGCTGGTTCCTCCAGAGGTGTTTGAGGGGGGAATTTCAGCAATCTCGGCACCGAAAGCAGCACGGTGACGTCGCTGCCAATCCCAACCTCACTGTTCAATGCGATGGTTCCCCCCATCATCTCCACCAGCTTGCGGCAAATATACAGCCCAAGCCCTGTCCCGCCAGCCTCTCCATTGCCCTGAGTAAAGGGTTGGAAAAGACGCTCTTGAGTGGCTGCATCAATCCCCTTGCCAGTATCAGAAACACGTAGCCGCAGATCAGCTCGTTCTTCACTAATCTGATCGACCGCGACACTGAGTGTGACCTGTCCCTGCTCGGTAAACTTGATGGCATTACTCACCAGATTGGATAGCACCTGCTTGAAACGCATGGGATCAACTAACACATCGCCGGTGATCTCCGCGTCAATATCCAACCTGAACGCTAACCCTTTTTGGCGTGCCACACCGTCAAATAACATCGCCACGGCTTCAATCAGGCGACGGATATCTGCACGCTGTGGATGCAGGATCAGACGGTCCGCCTCAATGCGTGAGATATCAAGAATGTCACCAATCAAGGCCAGCAGAGAATGGGCGGACTCATGTGCAACGCTCAGCAGTTCTCGATCTAAAGCTTCCTCCCGCTGCGGGCGGTTCAGCAACAGTTCCAACATGCCGATAATGGCATTGAGCGGAGTGCGGATCTCATGGCTCATGGTGGCCAGGAAGGTGGTTTTAGCCCGGTTGGCACTGTCAGCACGCTCCTTCGCCTGCTGTAACTGAGCAATCAGGCGATCGCGTTCGGTCACATCGAACCACCCGCCAATTTTTCCTTCAGCACGCTGATCTTCAGTAATCAGCAATTGGCCCCACTGCTGCAAAATGCGCGACTGGCCCCCAAACTGCATAACAGATAAAACCGGTTCCTGCTCACCGCCCCGGCCAATATCCAACGCAACAGGTAACTGCAGTGAGTAGTTCTCCAGTGAGCTACCGATCACCGTCTCTGCTGGAACATTGATGGCATTAAAAAACGGCGTATTCGCCATCACTATCTGGTCTTTCAGATTAGTGATGTAAATCGGCAAGGGCACGCTATCGATGACCGCCTGGCAACGCTGCACCAGGCGGCGATTATTGCGCAACCGGCTGATAACCAAGACTATCACCAGCATTGCCAGCAACAGAACGATCAGTAACCACGCTGTGGAATAACAGTGGGCAAGCAATTTTCCATCACCCGGGGTCCCTTCAAGCAGATAGGTATTGTTATACCAATTGCTGGTCATCGCATGGATATCCTCTGGGGGGATATTCAGCAATGCCTTGTCGAGGATAGTTGCCAGGGGATACTCATTGCCAGAGACACCAATCACAAAACGCGCCGGTTCAATATCCAGAGCACTCAGAATACTTAACCCCGAGGAGGGCTCCCGAGCCAGGAAGTAATCGGCGCTAATCATCGGCAACACGAGTGCTTCTGCCTTTCCCGCTTTTAGCGCCTCAATACCGGCTTGGGGTGAAGGCACGGTAATGATCCGGCTATCGGGGTACTGTTCCCGCAAAAGAACCTGCAGAGGGTGCCCTGCCACCAGAGCAATCAACTGCGGAGGATCATGGCTAATCTGATCCTGGATCCCCAGCAATACCCAAGAGTTGAATAAATAAGATCGAGTCGTCAGCAACCCGTTAGGCCAGATTGCATCTAACGTCACGCCAGCGACAATGTCCGCCCTGCCGGTTTTCACCGCATCCAGGGAGTCTTGCAGTGATTGCGCGCGGATGATGTCAAACTTGAGCCCTATACGGCTAGAGATAGCCTCCATCACATCGGCTGTCAGACCGCGGAACTCCCCCTGAACGTCGAAGAAGCCCAGAGGGGCAAAATCGCCATTAACGGCCAAGCGCACCCTGGGATGTTCTTCCACCCACTTTCTTTCCAGTGAGGTCAGCAGCAGGTGTTCATCGCTTTGTGACATGGGGATCCCGCCATTCCAGCGGCTCTGGATCTCTGCATGGGTGCTTTCCGGAATGCTCGCTAAAACAGCGTTCAGTATTCGCTGTAAACGCACATTCCCGCTGGCCATGCCAAAGGAGAAACCTTTGATGTCCTGCTGTGGCAGCAATTGCAAACGCAGATTGTTCAGGTTGCCCTGATTGATTAAATAGCGAGCCACCGTGGCATCACCAATAAAAGCGTCCAGCTTCTTGAACGACAACGCCTCCAGCGCCCGACGCGGTATGTCAAAAACCTGATAATCCGCCGGAAAGCTTGCTACCAAGCTCTGATTACCACTGTATAGGCGTTCGATAGCAATGCGCTTGGGGGGATTCTGTTGCAGCAGACTGTCGGTGCGCACCACCAATGCCGGTGAGGCAGAGACATAAGGCGTAGAAAGCAGCATGTTGGGATCGGCTACGTTTTTTGCAGCGACATTGCCGATCAGATCGACTTCTCCCTTATCCAGACTACGCCGCAGGGCTGAGGCATCTTCGTAGTAACGCACCTTTATCTGTACGTTAAGGTTATAGCCGATGATCCCCAGGTAATCAGCATTGATACCCCCATAATCCCGGGTGCCACTGATGATATCAAAAGGAGAATAATTGGGGGCCGCAATGCCGAAAACCAGCACACGTTTACGGCGCAACCATTGCCAATCATCACTGGTTAGCTCGGGTTCGGATAATTGAACCTGGCTACGGCTAAGCAAATTAGTTTCACGAAATTCTGGAACTTCCCCAGCGGAAACACCAAAGCAAAAAAACAAAAGTATCAAAAGGAATTTATTCATCGTCAGGTCGTTCGCTCTGATGATGAAAAAAAGCCACTAAATCTTCTGTACTGCTAACTTTTAGTTTTTCCATCAGACGTGTCTTATAAGTGCTGATGGTTTTATTACTCAAAATCAGACGATCGGCTATTTCCTTATTGCTAAGGCCCTCTGAAAAATACCGTAACACGGTCAGTTCACGATCGGAAAGATTCGTAAGATTATTCTTGCTTTTTTGCGGTGCGTTTAGCAAAGGCATCAGAGTAATCTGTGGAAAACAGGCATAGCCTTGCAGCACCAACTGGCACAATGGAGCCAATTGGCTGATATCCTGATCCTTGTTGAAAAAGCCGCTAGCTCCGGCACGCAACGCTCTTTCTGCGTAGCTCCCCGTGGGCAGGCTGGTATAGACCACTACTTTAATAGCGCTGTCTACCTGGCGAATATGCTGTAGGATCTGCAGCCCATCCATTTTGTTCAGCATGATATCAAGGATTACCAGCTTAGGCGTATTTTCCCTTATTTGCGCCATGGCATCCAGACCGTTAGTTGCGGTAAAGATCGAGTCATTACCTAATGAAGATAAAATTGCTTTCACAGCGAAACAAATTGCAGGGTGATCGTCAACAATCAGCCAGGAACTCATAAGAATATCCTTATCCTAATACTAATCCTAAAAATAACAGCGCAAAGATAGCTGCTTAATAGTGCAACGGGGTTCGCACTTAAGTTACCAATATACTTCGCTCTCGCACACAACCTCTGTGCTATTGATTGCAATTAAAAATAAGGGGGAGAATAGTTAATTGATTGTGGCATTATAATATTCCCTGCGCAACACGCTGTTGCAAGCCCTGTTCAAAAGTTTGCATGCCTGACTGCGCACCGGTTTGCAATACGCTGACCAACTGATGAGTTTTCCCTTCGCGGATCATGCTGCTCACCGCCGCCGTGGCCGTGAGGATCTCGTAAATGGCAACACGCCCTCCCCCGGGCTTGCTCAGCAGCTTTTGCGCGATCACCGCCTGCAGGCTACTGGCCAACTGAGCCCGAACATAGGCTTTCTCTTCCGCCGGGAAAATATCCACCAGCCGTTCCACCGCCTGTGGCGCGCTGCGGGTATGCAAGGTAGCCAAGACTAAATGGCCGGTTTCTGCCGCGGTCAACGCCAGCCGAACGGTGGTGGTATCACGCAGTTCCCCCAGCAGGATCACGTCTGGATCCTCACGCAGTGCGGCCCGCAACGCATCGTCAAAACTGTGGGTATCCCGCCCTAACTCGCGCTGCTGAATCAGGGAACGCTGGCTACGATGGATAAACTCGATCGGATCTTCCAGCGTGAGGATATGGCGGCGCTGATGCCGATTAATAAAGTCGATCATCGCCGCCAACGTGGTCGACTTGCCACTGCCGGTAGCGCCGGTGACGAGTATCAAGCCATCTTCGCGCTGCAGCAGCGCCGGAATAATTTCCGGGGTGGTCAGTTCGGCCAACGTGGGGCACTGGCTGGCGATCCTGCGTAACGCCACGGAGACCCCGGTATTCTGCAAAAAGAAATTGGCACGCAGCCGGGTGCCACCAGCAAGGGCTAACGCCAGATCGAGCTGCCCCACCTGCTGGAGTTGCTGCCACATCGTCTTCGACAACTGCGCTTGGCACCATGCCTCCATCTGCTGTTGGGTAAGGATTTCCCCACTTTCCACGGCCTGGAGTTCACCATCGATACGTAACATTGGCAGATGGCCGGTACAAAGGTGCAGATCGGAGGCATTATGCTTTACACTAAGAGCCACAAATTCATCGATATCCATATCAATCTCCCGGGTTAATCATGAGCACTATCCAACAGAATCTGCAGGATGTCAGGAGCCGTATTGCCGCGGCCGCTCAAGACTGCGCACGCATTCCAGAAGAAGTGACATTGCTTGCAGTCAGCAAAACCAAACCTGCGGAGGCGATCGCACAAGCCATCGCCGCAGGCCAGCACGCGTTCGGCGAGAATTACGTGCAGGAAGGGGTAGACAAGATCCAGTATTTTGCCCAGCGGCCTGAAGGGGCTGGATTGGAATGGCACTTTATCGGCCCGCTGCAATCCAATAAAAGCAGGCTGGTGGCAGAGCACTTTGCCTGGTGCCACACCGTTGACCGCTTGCGTATTGCCCTGCGCCTGAGCGATCAGCGCCCCGCAGAAATGCCGCCGTTAAACGTGCTGATCCAGATAAATATCAGTGACGAGCAGAGTAAATCTGGCATTGTATTGAGTGAGCTGCCAGCGCTGGCCGAGGCGGTAGCCGCATTGCCTAACCTGTGCTTGCGTGGGTTAATGGCCATCCCAGCACCGGAACACGACTATCAGCGCCAACTGGCGACATTCGGCCAGATGAACGACGCTTTCCAGGAGCTCAAGCAGCGCTATCCGCAGGTGGATACGCTGTCGATGGGCATGACAGATGATATGCAGGCAGCGATCGCCGCTGGCAGCACGATGGTTCGTATCGGCACCGCAATTTTTGGTGCCCGTGACTACTCGCACACCACCGTATAACGAGGATTTGATGCAACATCGCAAAATTACCTTTATTGGTGCCGGTAATATGGCTCGCGCTATCATTGCGGGCCTGGTCGCCGGTGGCTATCCGGCAGCCGCCATCAGCGTTTGTGCGCCGTCAGCAAAAAACCGTGACGCCCTGGCCGCCGAATATGGCATCAACAGCAGCGCAGACAACATCACCTGTGCAAAACAGGCCGACGTCGTGGTCCTGGCGGTGAAACCGCAAATGATGGCGCAGGTTTGCTTACCTTTACAGGAACAGGTCGATTTCTCCGGTAAACTGGTGCTGTCGATCGCTGCGGGTATTCTGGTGAGCCGTTTCTATCAAATGCTTGGTGAAGGCTTGAATATCGTGCGCATCATGCCCAATACCCCTTCATTAGTGGGTAAAGGGATGAGCGGGCTGTATGCTCCCGAGCAGGTTAGCCAACAGGATCGTGATTACACCCGCGATCTGATGAGTTCGGTGGGTAAAGTCTGCTGGGTCGATGACGAAAACGGCATTAATGGCGTGATCGCCGCGGCAGGCAGCGCACCGGCCTATTTCTTCCTGTTTATGGATGCCATGCAACAGGAGGCCGAGCGTATGGGGTTCAGCAGCCAGGCCGCGCGCGATCTGGTGCAGCAAGCCGCTATCGGGGCTGCGGCATTGGCCGCCGCTAATCCGGAGATTTCGCTAGCCACTCTGCGTGAGCAAGTGACCTCCAAAGGGGGCACTACCGCCGAGGCGTTGCGGGTATTCAACGAACAACGGTTGCCAGAGACCGTTGCCAAAGCCATGCAGGCCGCTGTTTCCCGTGCGCAGGAAATGGAAAAATCATTTTAACTATGCCCGATGAGTTTCAGGCCGCCAAGGTGGTCTGAAAACCAAGGGGATAACCCAGAAGTTAAGGAGAAGGGTAACTTACATGCTAACGCTGACTTTCCTGGTCAAAACCGTCGTTGATATTTACGTGATGGTGCTGCTGTTGCGCATCTGGATGCAACTAACGCGCACTGACTTTTATAACCCGTTTTCGCAGTTTGTGGTGAAAATCACCCAGCCGATCGTCGGCCCACTGCGCCGCATCGTTCCTTCGATGGGGCCGGTAGATAGCGCCTCATTGCTGTTGGCATTCCTGCTGATGACCATCAAATATCCGCTACTGCTGCTGATCCAGAGCGGTACCCTGTCACTCAGCCTGTACAACTTGCTGTTTGGCCTGATTTCTCTGATCAAATCCGTCGGCTACCTGATCTTCTGGGTGATGATCATTCGCGCCTTGATGAGTTGGATCAGCCAGGGCCGCAGCCCGATTGACTATGTGATGTTCCAGCTTACCGAGCCGTTGATGGCCCCTATCCGCCGCGTGATCCCGGCGATGGGCGGCATTGATTTCTCCGCGATGGTAGTGATCCTGATCCTGTATCTTATCAACTACCTGGGAATGGATCTGTTTGGCGAGCTCTGGTTCCTGCTGTGAGCGCAGTCACCACGCACCTGGACGGGCTGGTGGTCAGGCTATATATTCAGCCCAAAGCCAGCCGCGATCAGATTATTGGCCTGCATGGCGACGAGATAAAAGTCGCCATCACCGCACCGCCGGTTGATGGCCAGGCCAATGCTCATCTCATCAAGTTTATCGCCAAGCAGTTCAAAGTGGCGAAAAGCAACGTGCTCATAGAGAAAGGCGAACTGGGGCGGCACAAGCAACTGCGCATCCTCAACCCGCAACAGATCCCGGACGTCATCTCGGCGCTGATCGAATAATTTCAAGGTATCTATATATGCAAAAAATCGTTCTTGCCACCGGCAACCCCGGCAAAGTGCGTGAACTCGCCGAACTGCTGGCCGATTTCGGCTTTGACGTGGTAGCACAAACCGATCTTGGCGTAGACTCCGCCGAAGAAACCGGCCTGACGTTTATTGAAAACGCTATTCTCAAAGCCCGCCATGCTGCGCAAATCACCGGCCTGCCAGCGATTGCCGACGACTCTGGCCTGGCAGTCGATGCCTTGGGCGGCGCTCCGGGTATCTACTCTGCCCGCTACGCCGGTTTAGAGGCCAGCGACCAGCAGAATCTGGACAAGCTGCTGGTGACGCTGAAAGACGTGCCTGCGGGCAAGCGCGGTGCTCAATTCCATTGCGTGCTGGTGTATATGCGCCATGCAGAAGATCCCACCCCGCTGGTATTCCACGGTTGCTGGAACGGTGAGATCACTTTTGAAGCGGCCGGCGTTGGCGGCTTCGGTTACGATCCGATCTTCTACGTACCAGATTTGGGCTGCACAGCAGCAGAGCTGACGCGGGAAGAGAAAATTGCCATTTCCCACCGTGGCAAGGCGTTGAAGTTGATGTTGGAAGCGATGCGTAATGCCAGCTAACAGCGTACAACTGCCCCCGCTCAGCCTGTACATCCATATTCCCTGGTGCGTACAAAAGTGCCCATACTGTGATTTCAACTCGCATGCCTTGAAGGGCGAAGTCCCGCACCAGGAATATGTCGATCATCTGCTGGCGGATCTGGATGCAGATTTGCCGCTCGCCAGTGGTCGTGCAATCAACACTATCTTTATCGGTGGTGGTACGCCGAGCCTGTTGAGTGCTGAAGCCATGCAAGCGCTGCTGGATGGCGTGCGGGCGCGCATTCACGTCGAGGATGACGCCGAGATCACCATGGAAGCCAACCCAGGCACCGTGGAGGCCGATCGCTTCAGTGGCTACCAGCGCGCCGGGGTGAACCGCATCTCGATTGGCGTACAAAGCTTTAGCGCCGAGAAGTTAACCCGTCTGGGGCGCATTCATGGCCCGGATGAGGCCAAACGCGCGGCACATCTGGCAACCGGCCTAGGTTTACGTAGTTTCAATCTGGACCTGATGCATGGCCTGCCGGATCAGTCACTGGAAGAAGCGCTGGACGACCTGCGTCAAGCTATCGCTCTTAATCCGCCGCATCTGTCGTGGTATCAACTCACCATCGAGCCAAATACCCTGTTCAGCTCACGCCCGCCGGTATTGCCGGATGATGACGCGCTGTGGAATATCTTTGAACAAGGGCATGAGCTGTTGAGTGCCGCCGGTTATCAGCAGTACGAGACCTCTGCCTACGCCAAACCGGGTTATCAGTGTCAGCACAACCTCAACTACTGGCGCTTTGGCGACTATCTGGGGATTGGTTGTGGCGCACACGGCAAGCTGACCTTTGCCGATGGCCGCATTCTGCGCACCGCCAAAACCAAGCATCCGCGGGGGTTTATGCGGGGTGACTATCGGGACAAGCTGCATGAAGTCGAGGCGCACGATCGGCCATTCGAGTTCTTTATGAACCGCTTCCGCCTGCTGGAAGCGGCGCCACGCGCCGAGTTCGCCCAATATACCGGGCTGGATGAGAGCGTGATCCGCGCACCATTGGACGAAGCGCTAGCCAAAGGCTATCTGCAAGAGACGCCAGAGTATTGGCAGATCACCGAGCATGGCAAACTGTTCCTTAATTCGCTGTTGGAACTTTTCTTGCCGGAAGAATAGCTTAGGTAGAATTGCAGGCTCAACTGTCACACGCTTATCTGGCAGGGATAATAGGTTCCGTCGAGTTAAGAGTGCAACGCTTAAAACAACGGAACCTGTTGACGTCAAACCTTAGTTCAACGCCTTGACCAGATCCTTACGCTGGGTTTCCAGAGCCGTTACGCGCTTGCACACGTCGCGACCAAAGTTCTGGAAGTCCTGCTCCTGATTATTCCATTCGTTCTTGATGGCCTGCTGTAGCCCACCCAGATTGCCCATGATCGCCTGCAACGGGTTGCCATTGCTGTTGGCGACCTGCTTGACGCCCATTTCGTTCAGGCTGTCCTGCAATACGCCGCCCATGCTCTGCTGCACGATATTGCGGCCATCCTGCTCCACCTGAGCGATCGCCTTGTGGTGGAACGTGAGACCGTCGCTGCGATGTTCGATGATACGGTTCATCTGCTGCTTCAACTGATCGTTGAGCGTGGTCAGGCGGTTACGCACGTTGCTGTCAGTACCCAACTCCTGAACGATGACTTTATCCAGCGCTACCCGCGCCTTTTCCAGATGCTGCTGCGCGCCCTGATCGATCCAAGGTAAATCTTTGCGCAATGCGTTCTGGTAGCTGAACGCCTTCTGGCGCTGGTTATCGTTCAGGCTCAATGCTTTGCCATCACGAGTGACGTCGCCGTCGGCGGTGATTTGCAGGTTACCGCCAGCCCCCACCACCTGCACGGTCTGTGGGCTGATAATCACGTCGTCCTGTGGCCTGACGCTGCACTGATACTCGGCATGCGCCTGTGAAGCCGTTAACAACAGCAAGGCCAATCCGGTTCTCTTTAACATAGTTTCTCCTGACTCCCTTCCAACCGCATGTGCGATGGAGTTAAAAAATCGAACGGCTAATGCGTTGAGACAACAGTTCTAGTGCCGCAGTTCCCGCCAATGAGTTACCGGATGCATCCAGCTCCGGCGACCAGACGACAATCGACAGTTCATCAGGGACGATGGCGATAATACCGCCGCCCACTCCAGACTTGCCCGGCATGCCAACCCGGTAAGCAAATTCACCTGCGCCATCATACATACCGCTGGTCATCATCAAGGCATTAATCTGCCGGGCCTGTAACGGGCTGATCACTTCTTCACCATCAAGCGTCCGGCCCTGGTTAGCCAGGTAGACAAAGCTGCGTGCCAGTTCAACGCAGCTCATCCGTAACGCGCAGTAGTGAAAATAGGTTTGCAGCACGGTCAGCACATCATTGTCGAAGTTACCGAACGATTTCATCAGATAGGCGATGGCAGCATTGCGATCGGAATGCTCAAATTCGGAACGCGCCACGCGAATGTCATACGACAGATCATCAACGCCTGCCAGTTGGCGCACCACTTCCAACATCCGCTGCTTGGGAGCACTCAGCCGGGTTTGCAGCATATCGCATACCACCAGCGCTCCGGGGTTGATGAACGGGTTGCGCGGTTTTCCCTGTTCCATCTCCAACTGCAGCAGCGAATTAAACGGCAGGCCAGAGGGCTCTTTCCCCACCCGCTGCCAGATTTCCCCTTCCGGATAACGCGTTAGCGCCAGCGTCAGGCTCAATACCTTGGAGATCGACTGGATGGAAAAGCGCTCCGTCGCGTCCCCGGCCTGAAACAGCTCGCCGTCAACGGTACAGACGGCGATCGCCAGCCGATCGGCAGCAACTTCCGCCAGCGCGGGAATATAGTCTGCAACCTTGCCTTGCCCAATCAACGGGCGTACCTGTTGCAGGATCTCCTCCAGCAACGCGTTATCTAATGTTGTTACCACCGCGCTCACTACTCCAGAAAGGACACCAGATAAAACAAAGGTGCCATTAAGGCACCTTCGGCAATGCTAATCGGACGGGATCAATCCCACCAGATGTCGAACAGATCGCTGGTTTTCACATCGCTCAGCTTGCGTGCTTCCAGCCAGTTTTTGATCAGCTCACGGTGTTCTTCGGTGCAATGACCAATCGTCTGCAGGCAGATCAAACCTTCCCACTGCAGATAGCCACTGCCGTCAAACGCCAGGCCGTTCGGCTCGATCACTTCCTCGATAAACGCGTCCAGGGTGCTGTCGATATCTTCAACGGCAGTCCCTTCGGCAAAACGCCAGGCGACGGAGAAGCCCAGTTCCTGAAACTCTTCGATATGTAACTTTTTACGTAAACGACGACTACGGTTCTTAGCCATTATTCCATCCTCTCAAACATCAAATCCCAAACGCCATGTCCCAGACGCTGGCCACGTAATTCAAATTTTGTCAGCGGACGCGAGTCCGGACGCGGTACGTAATCATTGCTCTCGGAGAGATTACGGTAGCCTGCGCTGCTGCTCATGACTTCCAGCATGTGTTCCGCATAGGGTTGCCAGTCGGTGGCCATATGGAATACGCCACCGACTTTTAATTTGCGCTGCACCAGCTCAACAAACGGCGTCTGTACGATGCGGCGTTTGTTGTGGCGCGCCTTGTGCCACGGATCCGGGAAGAACAACTGCACCATATCCAGTGAAGCGTCCGGGATCATATTCTGCAAGACTTCTACCGCATCGTGGCACATCACCCGCAGGTTGGCCAACTCCGCCTCATGGGCATCGGCCAGACAGGCACCCACGCCCGGCGAGTGGACCTCGATCCCCAGGAAATTCTGCTGCGGGTTATTGCCCGCCATGGTGACCAGCGAAGCCCCCATGCCAAAACCAATCTCCAGCACGGTTGGCGCTTCACGGCCAAACAGCGCGGCGATATCGACAGGTTCAGCCTGATATTCCACGCCCATCACCGGCCAATAGTTGTCCAGCGCCTGCTGCTGGCCTTTGGTCAACCGCCCCTGGCGGCGAACAAAACTGCGGATACGGCGCATCGCGCGGCCGTTCTCATCAAATTCTGGGGAGATGACGTCATTAATCATAGTGCTTTCTGTCTATTTGGCTGCCAATTAGGGGAACGCGCATTATGCAAAGATACCTTGCTTTAGCAAGCGTTCATCATCATACCGGATGTGCTACTGCGGAAAGTTCCGGTTTACAGCACCATCACTCTATGCTGCAATCGCGCATCATTATTTATCTGCCGGATAGCGAACTCGCTCATGATGCAAGCACAACAGTTCTCGCACGTAGTGCTTGACTGGTACCAACGCTATGGCCGCAAAACGCTGCCGTGGCAACTCGATAAAACGCCTTATCAAGTATGGCTCTCTGAGGTGATGCTGCAACAAACTCAGGTTGCCACCGTTATTCCTTATTTTCAGCGCTTTATGGCACGCTTTCCGAACGTGCGAGCCTTGGCCGAAGCGCCGCAGGATGAAGTCCTGCATCTGTGGACCGGGCTTGGCTATTATGCCCGCGCCAGAAACCTGCATAAAGCGGCGCAGACCATTGTCGCACAGCACGGCGGTGAGTTCCCGACAACCTTTGAAGAAATTGTTGCGCTGCCTGGCGTAGGCCGTTCAACTGCTGGCGCCATTCTCTCTCTGTCCCAGGGGCAGCACTACCCGATCCTAGACGGCAACGTCAAGCGCGTACTGGCCCGTTGCTATGCCATAGCTGGCTGGCCGGGCAAGAAAGAGGTGGAAAATCGCCTGTGGGAGATCAGCGAAGAGGTCACACCGGCAAAAGGGGTTGGCCAGTTCAATCAGGCGATGATGGATCTGGGAGCGATGGTCTGCACCCGTAGCAAACCCAAATGTGAGCTATGCCCGCTCAATATCGGCTGCATCGCCAACGGCAACAGCAGCTGGGCCAACTACCCAGGTAAAAAACCCAAGCAAACCCTGCCGGAAAAAACCACCTACTTCCTGATGCTACAACAGGGTGATGGCGTCTGGCTGGAACAGCGCCCAGGAACTGGCCTGTGGGGAGGACTGTTCTGCTTTCCACAGTTTAGCGCGCGGATCGATCTTGAACTCTGGCTGCAACAACGCGGCCTGCAAGGTAGCCGTTTAGAGCAAATGACCGCCTTCCGCCACACCTTCAGCCATTTCCATCTGGATATTGTGCCTATGTGGCTGAACATCGACAAAGCGGGTAGCGCCATGGATGCGGGTTCCGGTCTCTGGTATAACTTAACGCAGCCCCCTTCGGTCGGGCTGGCCGCGCCGGTTGAGCGCCTGCTACAGCAGTTGGCCAAACAGTCCCCGACCCAACCCGGTTTATTTGGCAACAGCGCCATTGACGAGGAATTAGCATGAGCAGAACCATTTTTTGTACCTTCCTGCAGCGTGACGCCGATGGGCAAGACTTTCAGCTCTATCCGGGGGAAGTCGGCAAACGCATCTACAACGAAATCTCCAAGGAAGCCTGGGGAGAATGGATGAAGAAGCAGACCATGCTGATCAACGAGAAAAAGCTCAACATGATGAACGTGGATGACCGCAAACTGCTGGAACAAGAGATGGTCCGTTTCCTGTTCGAAGGGCATGAGGTCCACATCGAAGGCTATACGCCACCGAGCGAATAAGATTTTCCGGGCCAGGCGCTGGCCCTTTCCCCCTGTTTAATTCTTCGCGTATACGGCTTTAACAAGATGAAGAAAATGTTAGCTTTGCTAGTGATAGCGCCTTTGCTGATCTCCTGTTCTGGCAAAAAAAACGATGTGGTCAGTGAAGCCTATGTCAAAGACACCAACGCCTTTGATATTTTGATGGGCCAATTTGCCCACAATATCGAGAACATCTGGGGGCTGAGCGAAGTTCTGATTGCCGGGCCAAAGGACTACGTCAAATATACCGATCAATATCAGACCCGTAGCCACATCAACTTTGATTCGGGCACCATCACTATCGAAACCATCGCCACCACCGATCCTGCTGCTCATCTGCGCCAGGCGGTGATCAGCACCCTGTTGATGGGTGACGATCCAGGCTCGATCGACCTCTATTCCGACGCCAATGATATCCAGATCAGCAAAGAGCCGTTCCTGTACGGCCAGGTGCTGGATAACAAGGGCCAACCCATCCGCTGGGAATGGCGGGCGGCGCACTTCGCCGACTATCTGCTGCAAAACAAGCTAAAAAGACGCACATCGGGCTTGCATGTGATCTACTCGGTGACGATGCAACTGGTGCCTAACCACCTGGATAAACGTGCACACAAATATCTGCCGATGGTTCGCCAGGCGTCTGAGAAATACGGCGTCGAAGAATCGCTGATCCTGGCGATTATGCAGACCGAATCCAGCTTCAACCCGTATGCGGTAAGCGGTTCCGACGCGCTGGGCCTGATGCAGGTGGTGCAGCATACCGCCGGTAAAGACGTGTTCCAGAGCAAAGGTAAATGGGGCACACCAAGCCGCAGCTACCTGTTTGATCCGGAGAACAACATCGATACCGGTACTGCCTATCTGGCGATCTTGCAGAACAACTACCTGGGCGGCATTCAGAACCCGACCTCACGCCGTTATGCGGTGATCACCGCTTACAACGGAGGGGCTGGTAGCGTGTTGCGGGTGTTCAATAGTGACAAGGCGAAGGCGGTAACTATCATCAACAGCATGCAGCCTGGTGATATTTATCAGACTCTGACCACCAAGCATCCGGCGGGTGAATCACGCCGTTATCTGGTGAAGGTGAATAACGCGCAGAAAAACTATCGGCGGAAGTAATCGTTGGTGGGAAAATACAGGGCTGGGGAGCGATGATTCGTTCCCTCACCCTAACCCTCTCCCACAGGGAGAGGGGACCTACCGTGCTAGATCTTAGCTACGGCATTCATCCTCAACATCACCTTGTTACAGATTAACTTCCACACCTGGGTACGGTGCAATGGCGAACGCCGAGCTGGGGCCAAATAACGAGCTTCATTGCTTGATCATATAGCCAAAAATCCGTTTCCAGCCGTGATCTTTCTTCTCGATATACACGCCCTGCAGCTCTGGTGAGAAGCCAGGCAAGCGGTTGATGCCCTCCTCCAGCGCCAGGAAGTAACGCTGTACCGCACCGCCCCACACTTCGCCTGGCACCACGCACAGCACGCCCGGTGGATAAGGTAAGGCACCTTCCGCCGCGATGCGCCCTGTAGCCTGAGCGATCGGCACCAGCTCAACGTTGTCACGGATAAACTCGACGTTGGCATCCTGCGGATTCATCATCACCGGCGGGAAATGATCCTGACGGAACATCTCTTTTTGCAACTGCTTCACGTCGAAGCTGACGTACAAATCGTGCATCTCCTGGCAAAGTTGACGAATGGTGTAGCCTGCATAACGCTGCTGATTCTTGCGATAAACCGTCGGCAAGACCTCACTCAGTGGCGCATCTGCCTCGACGTATCGCTCGAACTGCACCAGCATATCCACCAAATGCTCCATTTTCGCCGGGTTCTCCGCCGGGGTGAGCAGGAACAGGATCGAGTTGAGATCGCACTTCTCCGGCACGATGCCGTTCTCACGCAGGAAGTTGGCCAGAATAGTCGCCGGGATACCGAACTCGGTGTACTGACCAGTGGCCGCATCAATCCCCGGCGTGGTCAGCAGCAACTTGCAAGGATCGACCAGATACTGCCCCTGCGCATAACCGGCAAAGCCGTGCCATTGCTCACCCGGTACAAAGTTGAAGAAGCGTGCGTCGTTGGCGATCAGGTCAGTATCGTAATCCTGCCAGTTCTTGCCTGCCACCTGCGGTGGAATAAAGGGCCGCAGCTGCGAGCAGCGTGCCAACAGTTGTTTACGCGTGTCGATCCCCAGCTTGACGCACTCCATCCACATGCGGCGGCCAGCGGCACCGGCATGCATCTTGGCGTTGACGTCCAGCGCGGCAAACAGCGGATAAAACGGGCTGGTTGAGGCATGCAGCATAAACGCATTGTTGAGATGCTTATGGTTGCAGTGGCGCTTCTGGCCTTTGATGTGATCGTCTTTCTTATGGATCTGCGAAGTCTGCGAGAATCCGGCCTGCTGCTTATGCACCGATTGCGTGACAAAAATACCCGGATCGTGCTCATCCAGTTCCAACAGCAGCGGCGAGCACTCTTTCAGCATCGGGATAAAGCCTTCATACCCCACCCAGGCCGAATCAAACAGGATGTAATCACACAGATGGCCGATGGTGTCGATCACCTGACGGGCGTTGTAAATGGTACCGTCATAGGTGCCGAGCTGGATGATCGCCAGGCGGAAAGGCCGTGCCGCAGCGGCTTTTTCCGGGGCAACATGGCGGATCTGCTCGCGCAGGTAAGCCTCATCAAAGCATTGGGAATCGATGCCGCCGATAAAACCAAACGGGTTACGCGCGGTTTCGAGATACACCGGCGTCGCTCCGGCCTGGATCAACGCGCCGTGGTGATTGGATTTATGGTTATTGCGATCGAACAGCACCAGATCGCCACGCGTCAGCAGCGCGTTGGTCACCACTTTATTGGATGCCGAAGTGCCGTTCAGCACGAAGTAGGTTTTATCGGCGTTGAACACTTTCGCCGCGTGTTTTTGCGCATCCTTGGCCGAGCCTTCGTGGATCAGCAGATCGCCCAGCTTCACATCGGCGTTGCACATGTCCGAACGGAAAATCGTTTCGCCGTAAAACTCGAAAAACTTGCGCCCTGCCGGGTGTTTACGGAAAAACTCGCCGCCCTGATGGCCCGGGCAGGCAAAGGTTGAGTTCTCCATTTCCACGTAGGTTTTCAGCGTTTTGAAGAACGGCGGTAACAGCGCCTGCTCGTAGGCATCGGCGGCGGCCTCCAACTGCGCCATGTAAAACGCTTTGGTCGCTGCAGCCAAGGCAAATACGCCAGTAATCAACGGTAGGTGATCCGGGGAAAGCTGTTCATCCCCCTCAACGGCAACAAACGTCGGGATCTCAAAGCCGGTCGCTTTAAGCGTTGCCAGAATACCGGCATCCACATCGCTAACGGAGACCACGGCCGCCGCCACATCGGTATAGTCAGTCTGCCCCACGCGCACAATTTCGCGCAGGGTTTCAATGCTGGCTACCAGGCTGGCGCTGGTTGCTATCTTCAATTCTTTCATCATGCTGAGTCTCAAACGGTTAAGGATGAGGGTGTGCCACTGGGCACATAATGAGATAACCCTGGTTATCCCGGCAAAGTGATGAGCCAAGGCGCAACCATGACCGGCCGATGCGGGTAGGCATCAGACAACTATCGGGGACTGGGATCGGCAGCGTCCGATAGACATCAGTAAAATCAGAGCCGCAGCTCTATTTTTAATCATGCCTAACAGCGAGCATTGGCTAGCTTTACCGCATAACGGGCAGCGGTGTTCGCATAAATGGCGTTAAGGATACATGGAGTGATGGCATCATCAGACGTCTGGAGCGCAGCTGCGCTGAGGTGGTTAAACCCGTCATGCCTGTACTCCTCTGTGATGAAATGGGGAATTCGCGCAATGATTACACGTTTTTTTCGAGGGTTCAAGCCGGTTAATAGTTACTATTAATGCATAATTATTTATTGATACCGTGTGGGTTTCCCCACACGGCCAGGCAGGCGTTGATTAGAACAGGTTGAACTTGTAATCCACCTGCAGTTCGATCGAGTGGTTCTGAGCGCGCATCGGCTTGCCATCCGAGGTCAGCTTCGGCTGGTTGCTCTGGCTCTGGTAGTTCCAGGATGGGCCACCGGACAGCTGCACTGCCAGGTTTTTCAGTGCAGGCTGTGACGGCGTCCAGCGGGAGTAAACCAGGGTTTCACCACGCTCAATGCTATGGCCTCGGTACTTCATCCCCCAGCCATAGTTGGTGACCATCCCCAGCTCAACTTCTGGCGTAACGGCATAGCCGAAGGTCCAGGCCAGCATCTTTTCCTTATCGCCCACATAGTCGTTACCCCAACTGTCGGCCATGGAGTTAAAGGTGCCGCGGCTGTGCTTGGCCAGGTGCCACTCAAAGCGCCCTAACCCGTTGCCATTATCGAGTGAGGCATGGGTGTATGAAGCCCCAACCTTGTGCTTCCAACGCTCGGCGCGCCATTCGGCGTACATCGCATAATGGTAAGCATCGTCATCGAACGTCTTGTGACGGGTGGACATGCGGGTCCAATCTTGCAGACCATGGTTGTAATACAGCTGGCTGGCAAGCTTGAGGCGATTTTCCGCCCAGGACGCCGGTTGCCACCCCAGTTCCACCCCGTGGCGTTGCATATAGTTATGGCTTTCACCCAGGAAATAGAGTGCGCTATAGCCGTGATCGCTATAGCTCAATTCACCGGTCGCAATGCTGCTGATCTCCTTTTTATCCGCAGTGAGGAAATGGATCTTATCCGGAGAATCCCTGTCGCTATAACGGGTCACATAAGCACCGCGTACCCGTACTGGCCCGGTAGCCGCTTCACCACGCAATCCCAGATAGGTACTTGGAATAGCGCGCGTGGAGTTGTTAAGTGCGCCCCATTTTTTAATCTGCTGCCAACCGGAATAAAGGTGCAGATAGGTGTCATCATCACCCAAACGCCCTTTCAGGTAGAGCTGCCCCATCTTGTTGAAACCTTTCGCCTGGCCGTTGTCGTTATACAACACGCTACGGCCCCAGAAATCATCGCTGGCGGCCAGTTTAATCACGCCATAATAAGAAGCGTCTACTCCCAACATATCTGCAAAATAGCCGGACTGATAATCAAGCGTGATCCCCTGCCCCCAAGCCGTTTGGATGGAGCGTTCCCCATAATCCTCGGTGCTTAAATTTTTAAACACGTTACGGAAAGAAAGATCTGCGTGGCTATCATTAATAAAACTTGAGAAGAGATGATCGCTTACCTTTATTTCCTCTGCGCTGAGGGATAAAGAGAACATCAGTGCAAACAATGCAAGAGGCTTTTTTATTTTAAATTTATTGATTTGATACATAGAAAAATCCTGTTTTCTATCTACTCACCCAGAACTATTTTAATTAAATGATTTCTAGATAATGTTGGAAATGTTTCACCCCGCAACCAGGGTGAAACACGGCTAATATTATTATTCTGTAATAATGGTATGGATCAGTTTTGGTGCTTGCGCCTTATCGGCAAGGGTGATGCTGTCATAGATTTTCGCCATGACGTTCGCCACATCCGGGCGGTTGGCATGGATCGTCACCAGTGAGTCACCGATGGCGACCCGATCGCCGACTTTTTTATGCATCATCAGGCCCACGGCCAGATCGATGTCATCTTCCTTGGTGGCACGACCGGCACCGAGCAACATGGCTGCCACGCCGATTTCATCGGCCACAATATTGGCTACCACACCCGCCTGCTTGGCCGGAACCTCAATCAGGTATTTAGCCTGCGGCAGCTTCTCTGGATGATCCACCATTGAAGCATCGCCGCCCTGGTTGGCCAGGAAGTCACGGAACTTGGCCAACGCCTTGCCGTTATCGATCACCTCTTGCAGCATGGCGCGCGCAGCCGGTAACGAATCGGCCTTCTTCGCCAGCACGACCATTTGGCTACCCAACTGCATGACCAGTTCGGTCAGATCTTCCGGGCCTTCGCCACGCAGCGTATCGATGGCTTCCTTCACTTCCAGCGCATTACCGATGGCGTAGCCCAAGGGCTGCGACATATCGGAGATCACCGCCATGGTATTACGGCCCACGTGGTTACCAATGCGCACCATCGCCGTGGCCAACTCGACGGCATCTTCAGTGGTTTTCATAAACGCACCGGCACCGGTTTTCACGTCCAACACGATGGCATCGGCACCCGCCGCAATCTTCTTGCTCATGATCGAACCGGCGATCAGCGGAATGGAGTTCACCGTACCGGTCACATCACGCAGCGCATACAGCTTCTTATCCGCCGGGGTCAGGTTACCGGTCTGACCAATCACCGCCACCTTGTCGCGGTTCACCAGCTCGATAAACTGTTTGCTGGAGATTTCCACATGGAAACCGGCCACCGCTTCCAGCTTATCGATAGTGCCGCCGGTATGCCCCAGGCCACGGCCAGACATCTTCGCCACCGGGATATCCAGCGCCGCTACCAGCGGTGCCAGCACCAGCGTGGTGGTATCACCCACGCCGCCGGTGGAGTGCTTGTCTACCTTGACGCCTTCGATCGCCGAGAGATCGATTACGTCACCGGAGTTCACCATCGACATCGTCAGATCGGCACGCTCACGGTCATTCATATCCTGGAAGAAGATCGCCATCGCCAGCGCACTGGCCTGGTAATCCGGAATATCTCCCCGGGTGTAGCCGTTAACAAAAAACTCGATCTCTTGCGTAGTCAGCTCTTTTCCATCGCGCTTTTTGGCGATGATATCAACCATTCTCATTGTCATTCCCCGGATCTTTATTTCTGTAAGTCGATCTTGTAAACGGCAAAACCGATATCGTCTTTTCCTACCAGCGCCATTGGATGCTGAGCAGCCTGTTTGATGTAATCGGCCGCATTCTGGCTTGGTGAGGTCTCGATGCGGATATCCAACGGCTTATCCGCAGTAATTTTCGCGATCCGCCAGTTGTTTTTTACCTCTGGCTTATATGCGCCATGCTGTTTGGTCTGCTCGGAGATGTAGTTGGCCACGATAGTGCGCACTTCATCCGGCGAGGAAATAACGATATTTTTTTCACCCGTGCCGGCGAACTTGCCGGTAAATGCCCGGTAATTGTTCACGGCAACCAGGAATGGCGCGTCTGCTACCACCGGCTTACCTTTATAGGTCAGCGACTTGATACGCTGGGCCTGTGGATTGATCACGTTGCAATCCACGTCATAACGCGCAGGCTGGGTCACGTCGATCTGATAGCTCAAATCGTCAAACATATCGAAGTTGTAAGCCCGGAAACCGTTCCAGTTGAGCAGTGACTGTGGCTTATCGCTTTTCACGTCGATCTGGTTGTACATGCCCGCAGAGCACTCCAACCACTCTTTCAGATCGCTGCCTTTCACTTTCACTGCCGCCAGCGTGTTGGAATACTGGTAAAGATCGGCCGCGTTACGGAAGCTCAGAGGCCCTTTACGCATATCAACGAAGGCCGCCGGGTCGTTCTTCCGGCCACCCGCCTTGAACGGTGCCGCAGCAGAAAGAACTGGGATATCAGCCAGATCCGGATCGCCCTGAATAAAGTGTTCAACGTAGGCTTTCTGCGCCGCACGGATGATCTGGATGGCCGAGGAGTCCTGCACTAAAGACAGATAGGTATTGGTGTCTTCGGCAATGGTGCCAATCGGCTTGTTAACGAATTCACGGGTGTCGTTATGCGCCTGCTCCAGCGTTTTCACCAGCGTAGCCTTGGCCTCGACCAGCGATTTGTCATTCTTCTTATCAAAAATTGGGCGGGCTTCTGCACGGCTGGAGACCACCTTCCACTTATTGGTTTCCCCTTCCAGCACCAGGTCGATCACCCCCAGGTTATCCGCCCAGTGGCCCGGCATGACTGCGGGTACGCCATTAACCGTACCCTTTTCAAGATCTACCCCAGGAATAGCGGCGAAATCCTTGCTTGGGAAAATACCGTGAGAGTGGCCAAAGGTAATGGCATCGATGCCTGGAACCTGCGTGAGGTAGTAGACCGAGTTTTCTGCCAGCGCCTTGTAAGGATCCGCAGAGATGCCTGAGTGGGCGATAGCAATCACGATATCCGCCCCTTCTTTACGCATCTGTGGCACCAGTTCCCTGGCAGTTTCGGTAATATCTTTGGCGATCACCTTGCCCGACAGCTTGTCCTTGTCCCACAGCACAATCTGCGGCGGTACGAAGCCGATATAACCGATGCGCAGCTTATGCTCTTTACCCTCGGTATCTTTTACCGGCGTGTCCACGATCAGGTACTGTTTGAAATAAGGCTTGTTGGTCTTGGCGTCATAGACGTTGGCGTTGATGTACGGGAATTTGGCCCCGCTAATCGCCATTTTCAGGTAATCCAGCCCGTAGTTGAATTCGTGGTTGCCCAGGCTGCCGACTGCATAATCGAGGGTGTTCATCGCCTGATAAACCGGATGCACATCGCCTTTCTTCAGGTTGGCAGCGGCATAGTCCGCCATCGGGCTACCCTGGATGATATCGCCGTTATCGACCAGCACGCTGTTGGTCGCTTCTGCGCGGGCAGCATCAATCAAGGTGGCCGCTCTCACCAAACCGTACTGAGCGGTGGCTTTATCTTTGTAATAGTCATAATCCATCATGTTGCCGTGAACGTCGGTGGTTTCCATGATGCGGAGATCCACCGTTGCGGCATGCGCAGCGCCTGCAACCAACAGGGCCAATAACGATAGCTTGAGGGGAGAAGTCATTTTCATCACATATTCCTTATTGTTATAGCAGTAGCAGGCCACAACCTCTTGATGTGGCCTTGAGCTAATTAAAAGAAGAAACCTACGACGGCGGCGTTCAGGAAGCTGACCAGCGTGGAGCCGTAAAGCAGCTTCAGGCCAAAGCGGGCTGCGGCATTACCTTGCTTGGAGTCCAACGCCTTGATGGCACCGACAATAATGCCGATAGAGGAGAAGTTGGCGAACGACACCAGGAACACCGAGATAATCGCCATGGTACGTTCAGAGAAGTTGTAATCACCCTGTGACAGGTTGAGCATGGCAACAAATTCGTTGCTGACGATCTTGGTTGCCATCAGGCCACCGGCCTGCACCGCTTCGTGCCACGGCACACCCACCAGGAAAGCCAGTGGTGAGAACACATAACCCAATACCCCTTGGAAGGAAATGCCAAATGCAGCGGTGAATAGCGCGTTAGCCATGGTGATCAGCGCTATAAAGCCGATCAGCATCGCACCAACGATAATCGCTACCTTGAAGCCATCGAGGATGTATTCGCTCAGGACTTCGAAGAAGCTCTGCTTCTCCCCTTCAACGACATCCAGAATATCTTCCTCAGGCTTGACCTGATAAGGGTTGATCAGCGACGCCATGATAAAGCCACCAAACAGGTTCAGCACCAAAGCAGTCACCACGTAGCGCGGATCAAGCATCACCATGTAAGCGCCCACAATCGCCATTGAGACCGTCGACATGGCAGAGGTACACAACGTATACAGGCGATGCTCCGGCAGCAGGCCGAGCTGTTTTTTCACCGAGATGAACACTTCAGACTGACCGAGGATCGCCGAAGCCACTGCGTTATAGGACTCTAAGCGCCCCATGCCGTTGACCTTGCTCAGCGCCAGGCCGATGTACTTGATGATAAAGCCCAGGATGCGCCAGTGCTGCAGGATGCCGATCAGCGCGGAGATAAACACGATGGGCAGCAAAACGGACAGGAAGAAAGAGATCTCGCCGTGATTCACCAAACCACCAAAGACGAAGTTAACCCCTTCGTTGGCATAGGAGAGCAAATTGCCAAATACCTCGGCGATCACACCAATCACTTTATTGCCTACGTCGGTCTTAAGCAGCAGTGCGGTCATCAAAAACTGGCAGGCCAGCATGACGAAAATCGGACGATAGCGAATGTTTTTGCGATCGTTGCTCACTAAAAGTGCCAAAATACAGATAGTAACGATACACACTATCCCTATGATATATTTCATCTTTTCCCCAAAATTATCTGTGAACTTTTACGTTCCGTTGCCGAGCCTTGTACCCTGGCGTTTGCCGGGAACTAATGATGTTATTATCGAAACATAACACAGACAATATGTTATTAAAGTTACATCGATCACATTTAAAAATGACAATAGCCTTAAAATACATATATGTAACATGTTGTACTTATCACTAACATTAACTTGAATAGGGAATAGGCAAGGGTAAACATTGTTGGGGTGAGTTTTTCGATCTCTGGTATCGGGCGTTTTGGGGGAGAAGGGAGAATGCTGGCGCAGGAAGGTAGCCCTGCCCTTGCTTGAAATTAGAGCAATCGCTCGGCTTTGTGACAGAAACCCATTGACGACACAGGGCCAAATACGGTTTAATGCGCCCCGTTGCCCGGATAGCTCAGTCGGTAGAGCAGGGGATTGAAAATCCCCGTGTCCTTGGTTCGATTCCGAGTCCGGGCACCATATTCAGAAGCGCTTGTCAAGATTTCAGGAAGAAAGCCTGACAGGTACGAAAATGGGCCAGAACACGCAATAACCCAAGGTGTTGAATGATTTCATCCTGTGATATCACAACCCGGTTGTTGTAAAAAGGCTCTTGATAGTCCCGCCTATGTCAGTAGGCGGGACTATTCGCTTACAATTTTTACAGATTTCGTATGCAAATGTCAAACTGTGTCAAGGAGATACCTTGCCCCTTTGCCTTGCTGACCTAACGCTTAAACTCCTGCTCCATAATATCCCGCAAGCTCTCCACATCTTCATCAATGTACTCCAGCGTAGAGCGCAAACTAGAATGTCCCAAGAGGCGCTTTACCGCCTGAATATTGCGATCCGGGGATTTCATCATGTTGGTCGCTACCGTATGCCGAAAACGATGGGGGCTCACAACAAACCGGCACTCTCTCGAGAGTCGCCGAAAAAAGGCCCGGATAGGGTAGATACCCATATCTGTCATTTCCCCTTCTTGTTTCACCCTGCGCCCGACGTCAAAACGGTTCACGTTGAACAACTGCTCTTCCGGTTCGGCACCAGCCTCGAGTGAACGGGTCACCAGTCTCTCCAGTCGGGGATACAACTCGCCAATGATAGGAATACGCAGTTCTCGGTGATTCTTCGCACCGGCGATAACCAAATCCAGCCATCGCTCCTCAAGGTTGACATCACAGATACGTATGTGACGAAGTTGGTTTTGACGTATCGCGGTGTAACTGAGAGTATCGAGCACCGTCAACCAGAACCAGGCAGGCTTACAGGCATGAACCCGCCAGTTCACCGCCAGACTGCTGGCCTGTAACCGTTCACACTCTTCATACTGTGCCATCAGTCGGTATACCGCCGCCGTCTGCCCCTCGGTCAGGGTCTTCTTCTTTTTCTTCCCCGCCCGGACCACCGCCTTGTTAAAGGGATTATCTTGATGCTGCAACAGCCCACACTTCATTCCGAAATTAAACAGAGCCCTCATGTGCGTCACTTTGTTATTCCAGGTTGTTGCCTGTAATTGTTGCTCTTTCAAGACATGCCTACGCCACTCGAGTACCAGCCTGTTATCCACCTCACTCGGCGTTTTAGCGGTAAATCGCAAAAAAGTCCTCACCACCTTTCGATAACTCCACTCGGTGTCATTACGGACCGCATTACTGAAAAAATAATGGTCTAACAGCTCATCAAATGTTAATAACTGTTCACAAGTCACCAGATGTCCTCCAGAATATATCCCTGAATAATCAAAGAGCTACCTACCAGAAATGCAAAAGCATTTCAGCAATATCCATTTGCCAGACTGATGCTGGCGGCCTGTTACGAACATAGACTGCGTCAAACGGTTGAGAAGCAAGGTAGTATCCTTCAAAAGAGTGCATAGCCTGGGGTATCCCGATAGTTACAGGCGCTCCACTCTAGGAAGGAAAATGGCGACCACAATAAAAAACTCTATTTGGATATTTAAAAATTTCTCCCATAGAAAACGCCCCATAACTGCCGGGGCGTTATATTGAACGTTCTTCAAATATTGGCAGAATTAATACATTGAGTATTACTTACTTTTTATTTGCTTAAACGCGTTAACGGTATTTTTAATCGCCACTTCTGTCGGTAAACGCTCCATCGAACTGGCACCGTAAAACCCGTGGCAGTCTGGACAATGCGATAGAATATAGGCGGCGTCATCCGGCTCGGCGATGGGCCCGCCGTGGCATAACACGATAACATCATCACGTACAGCTTTTGCCGCTGCTGCGCAGGCATTGACCACCGGGATACAAGACTCCAGATCATGTGCCGTGTCCGCACCAATATCGCCCCCAGTCGTTAATCCCAGATGTACCACTATAATATCTGCACCGGCCTCGGTCATCACCACTGCATCTTCCGTACTGAAGACATACGGCGTGGTCAGCATCCCTTTATCGTGCGCCTGGCGGATCATCTCCACCTCCAGGCCATAACCCATCCCCGTTTCCTCCAGGTTCTTGCGGAAATTCCCATCAATCAGCCCGACGGTAGGGAAGTTCTGCACACCGGCAAATCCCTGCGCTTTCAGTTCGTCCAGGAACAACGGAATATTACAGAAGGGGTCTGTTCCACAAACACCAGCCAGCACGGGCGTTTCCTTTACCACCGGAAGCACTTCATTGCCCATCTCGCGCACAATCTGATTGGCGTTACCGTATGGCATCAACCCCGCCAGCGAACCACGTCCAGCCATCCGAAAACGGCCACTGTTGTAGATCACTATCAAATCGACACCGCCAGCTTCTTCGCAACGTGCAGACAGGCCGGTTCCGGCCCCGGCACCGATGATCGGCTCTTTTCGCTGAACCTTCTGTTGCAGCGTTTCTTTCATTGTATTGTAATTTTTCATAAGGATTTCCCTGGTGTTGAATCATGAACAGTTCTCTGGTGTTGCATGACGTCCTGGAACTGCGCAATCACAAGCGAGCTAAATTCAGGTGCGTTGATATGGTGGGGCGTTTTGATAATCTGGCGTTGTGCCGTCTGGGTAACCGTTGACTCCAATCCTTCAGCAAAAGCCTGCCTTGCCTGCGGATCAAAAAACGGTTGCCCTGGAGCATCTAATGCCGAAAATCCGCCCTCTGGAATGATGAAACGTACCGGCCCGTTGCAGTGATTAAGCTTGTTGCCAATCCAGACGCCGAGCTGGTAGTTTTCCTCTGGTGTTGTGCGCATCAGCGTCACCTGAGCGTTATGCTCTACAAACTGCCGATGAGCATAACGCTCAGGTATGCTGTCCCGACCGCTGAAATTAATCATGTCGAGTGCCCCGGCACTCCCTACCCACGGCGTCTGCGTTTGTGCGATACAGTCAAGACGTGTTTCAGGGCAGGCAAGAACACCACCAAACAGCAAATCCGCCGCTTCGGTCAACGTGATATCAAGAACACCGACAATTTCACGGTTTTCAACCAATCGCTCCATACTGGTTCCACCATTTCCCGTAGCATGGAAGACCAACGGATCGAATTCCTCACCTAACGATGCAATCAACTGATTGATGCAGGGTGTTGTTACACCAAACATCGTCAGGCCTAAAACCGGTTTTCTTGCGTGATTATATTCAACAGCATTGTTAACGGCACCGGCTATCATATTGGCCGCATTTGCCAGAATAGTGCGTGACAAGTAGTTCAAACCACTAAGGTCGGTAACGGTATACAACATGGCGATATCGACACCACCGACATATCCCCCAACATTGCCCGATGCCATCGTGGACACCATTAACTTGGGAATACCGATAGGCATTGCCTGCATGGCGGACGTTATCAATGCCGTCCCTCCTGACCCCCCAATACCGAGAAGACCGGAAATATCATCCACCGTGTTCTGTAAAAAATAGGTCAGCGCGACAGACATGGCTGTGACAGCCCTTCCACGCTCACCACAGAAAACAGCGTCTATACCATCAGGGTGGTAAGCTGCAATCTGCGTCGTATTGATATCTACTTGATTATTTTCATGAAAGGCATTGGATGAGCCGGTAGAAACATCAATAATATGAGAATCTACCCTTGCAGAACGCAGGCACGATTTCAGCCAGAGTAACTCTTCCAGCTTGGTATCTGCGGTCCCTATGATGTACACAAATTTAGCCATAAGACGACTCACTCCATGTAAGACGTGAAAGATGTGTTGAGATAGTGCAATATAAAGCTAGGCTAATATTTTGTATCTCGCAAGATATTTTTAACTCAAGGGATATTTTTTGTTGCAAAATGAGGCATCACGATGATTCTGTTTGATGAGAACAACCTCTCGCCAGTACGACGCAGAACGCTAGAACGTTTGACCAGCGCGGCACTCAAGCTTTACCAAGAGCAAAAATTCCCCTCACCAGAAGAAATCACGCGAGAAGCCGAGTACGCCAAAGTCACGCTCAAAAGCTATTTCTCGACACACAGTGAGTTCGTTGAGTACGTGGTCAAGCAGGTGATCAACTCATTTGATAAACCCGCAATGGACAACACAGCTGAAGAAAATGTAGAAAAACTGCTCACATGGGGATTCGGCGAACTGGATACGCATGAAGCACTGATGCGTGACGCCATGCGTATTTCCCAGCAACGATGGCAAGCCTCAGTTTCAAGCAATTCGGAAAGCGAAGAAATAGGATCCCTCAAAAAGAGTAACCGAAAGGCTGCCTTGTCTGAAGCCCTGTCGCCACTTGAGGATCAACTTCCAGAAGAAACTCGCCAAAAACTGGTGATGTTAATGTCGCTTCTCTACGGGACGGAGGCGTTAACCGTGCTCAAAGACAGTTTTGGCTTAAACAAAGATGAGATCACCAATCTCACCGTCTGGGGGACAAAATTAATGCTGCGCCAAGCTTTGGCAGAGAATGAAAACAGTTAAAAAGAATGCTCCTGATGATGAAACGGAGAAACGGGGCTTGCCTATGGAGCGCTTTGTTCCAGACGCAAGCCCACAGTTTCATGAGCGTTAAGATTTTACTACCATAAACGGGTTATCCTCTGGGATTCTATGAGCTTCATAAAGCTTCTTAGCAACGATTAGATAACCTGTCATTTTCTGAAATTGTCCCTCCTTAGCCTTATCTTTATATGCATGACAGGTATACATCACGCCTTTATCCTGTCTATGCCTGCCTAATCGTTCAAATGCACTTTGTAATGTAGTTTTATCTGCGGAATATTCGTGATTCTCCGCTAAAAACTGATGAAAAATGTTTGGCGCGCGGATAAAGACATAACCTGCGATAATATGGATTCGAGAGTTGGCCGTATTTATTGAAAATCTCCCTGAGCAACACCCTTCCTTCAGCCATTGCCAAAAGCCTTCCCCAACTCCATCTGCATCTGGAAGGGGTATGTTCATTGATCCCGTTATTGTTCCTATTGACTGGGCCGATGCAGCCCCCTCGCCCAGTACCAAATTAGTCGGCTCAGAAAACCCCATCACGGCCAATAAATCTCCAGTCACATCCTCATTCAGCAAAGCGGGCGCTATATCCTTTTCATCAGTTGCGGCACTATCCAAAGTGAAAGCAGGTGATTCGGGCAGAGCCTCCTCAACGAGTTGGGAGGTAAATTGCAGCGGCAGGGAAGATACTGAGTCAAGATCCCCTTTCGCTACTGGCAACATCACCTCAAGTGAAACAGGTGATGCTGGGGCCAAAGCGGTATTGGCAATGTCAGATACCGGTTTTCCTATTGATTTACTGCTGGCTTCCGAGACGATGGCATTGACTATCCCTGACTCATTGCGAAATCCCGTCAAATATAACGATAGCGCGTTAAGCCCCCCCGGCCAGGTACTCAACCAGAGCAATGCCTCGTCAGGAATGACCTTCCAGGCAAGCATTGCACTCAAACTCTGCACTTGTATCGCATCAGCAACAGGCTTGAAACGAAAACGGTAGGGCTCGCCCGGCATGGCATTCAGTGGCATCCAACGCTGTCCACTTTCTAACTCAACCTCAATCTGGCATAGCCTGTCGAGCGACTGCAGCATGGCGGCATAAACAATCACTGCATTCCAGGCGGCACTCTGCGAGGCCTGCTCTTCTGGTTGTGCACCAACGGGCAACAGGTAGTTTTTTGATAGCCGGGCAGCATAGGCCACTGTTTCAAGCAGATGATCCACCATCCCCCCCAAATAGGCATGATGACCGTTCTCCGTGGCAGGAAACTGCTGCATCAGCGTGACGCAGTGTTCCAGCGGCTGCAGGTAATACCGCTGATACAGGTTTTTTGGCAGTGACGAATAATCCCACAACATCTGCAGCCATTGTTCGCGACGGGGGATTGCCAACTGCTCACGAGCCGACAACGGCGCATGATAGCCATCCGGCACCGAGGCTGATAGCGATTGTGGTGCGATAGATTTCTCACCATTAACAACCTTGGCTGACGGAACGGGCAGATACTTCATGAGAGACTTCAGCATAAGTCATCTTCCATGCCTTTTTCCCACGGTTTTTCTACCCAATATTGATGTATCGCTGCTTCATTTTCCCCCATCATCCAGTACAACGCATCACCCATAATCATCTCCAAAGGCACCTGCAGCAGGGCTGCAATCCGCTGCTGCTCTTGCATCTCCAAAACCTCTTGTTCGGCGATATCAGTCTGAATAATCTGCTGGTTGAGTTTGAAAGGAAGTCGCATAGCATGGTCCTGTTTTCTTGGGAAATAGGAGCCCCACTCTATAAAAACGAAATGCTGCAGCAACAAACAACTCTAATATGAAAATTTAAAATTAGACCCCATGAAAAACGCCCCAATGTTGCCAGGGCGCTGAACCCAGTATTATGCCGCTGATTTTTTCATTACTTATCAAACGTACAGTTCCAAGTTCATGAATATCTAGCCAAGCATATCATCGTCCCCAAAGGCACCTGAAGCAAGGTGGCGATCCGCTGCCGTTCCTGTAACTCCGACTCCATACTCCACTCAGCATACTGGCCATCCAGTTCTGTAACAGGGGTCAGTTTGAAGGTCGGAAATCATTGTACGGTTGGGCTTCAGCCCCCAACACCGGAACGAAAAAATTGTGGTAAATGGAACTACAATGGCGTAATTTTATGCTAATTATTTTACTAAACACTAAAATCCTGATTGGAGGGTAAATGGAATTACAATTTAGCATTAATGAGGAACACATCAACAAATTAAAACAAAGGATTAACTTGAAAAGGAAGTGTCAATTAGAAAAAACAAACAAAACCATAGAGAAATACGCATTATTTACCTTGAAATTCATTACGCCATTTCTTGCAATTTTTATTGCATCTTACATGCCGTTTATAAAAGATCACATTAACCTACCCACCAAAATAACTTCATGGTGCATTTTTTTAGCATTATATGTTTTTTTATGGTGCCGCTACGGTGATTCATTTACGAGAACATTCTCTCAATACGTCATCAACAATCGACTTACTAAAGCCATTAGCAATACGCTAATTGATATAACAACCCAGTTAAAAGTAAAAAAACTATCTCAACTAAAAGGGGTGCATCGAATAAAAGTGAAAAATGAATACTTAACAATTATCGGGCCAACCCATACCAAGACGAACTTACATTTTAAAGAAATTGTTAGATTTTGCGAAAATGATGGTTTTTATGAAATAGCAACTAAGCACAGTTCCAGATTGAAATTGTCTTACCTAATACCAACGATAAGTAATGCTATGGATGAAAGTGATTACAAAAAAAATATCAATCTAATATTAGAAAAATGTACATTATTAAAAAATGAAAAACTCAGTAATTAAGAAAGGAGCAAGACGGTCAGCAACGCCCTCGTTACCGCCGTCGCACATCTATGCTGATGCCACCAACTTGCATCCACCAGGGCAACCACAGATGACTTTGTGTCCTTCAAGGGCGATCTCCACACCGGCAATATTGGCCAACGTGCTACCTTCACTGATCATGCCGGTTACCTTACAGGCCGGGCAGAAAACCGGATCGCCCTTGCGGGCGAGCGCCTGAGTTTGATTGGCCAAGGGGGAGCCACTGAGCACTTTCCCCCCGGTGGTAGTGGTATCCCCAACCAGGATAACCTTTTTCCCCTGTATGACCGTTCTCATGCCCGTGGAGCCTGGACATTACCGTCATCTTCCGCTTCACTGGCCAGATCCCACCAAATGATCTCTCCCGCTTTTCCGGCCGGGGCCATTTCACCTTGCTTGATAATTCGCATGGTGTGAGGGAACGAGGGGGTCGTCCAGTTACCGCTCACCAACGCCGGGGTACCCGATTCTAATGGCGATAGTGATAATGGCCCCAGGTCATAACGGGCGTACCAAGCTTGGGTAGATAGCTCATCAAAATGATTGACCCCGTAGAAGTGCAGGGAATGGCCTTCCTGGTGCTTGACACGTATCGGGCGGATCAACTGATTGACGGCCAGATATTGCGGGGATAACCCTGCCGTCAACGGGGTCAAGTCCGGGTATTGCCCGGCGCGAATTAACAGTCCACCAGGATAGTGTTCGATGCCGATTTCCGGGTCACGGGAGAGTACCTGGCGTACCCAGTCTTCGCCGCCTAATCGTTTGATATAGCAATTATTTAATACAGTGATCCAGTTAGCACCACGAATACTGTTTGTGTACTGCATTGACGCAGTATGTACGGCTGAATTGACCTGCATCGGGGGATAGCGTTTGGCGAGTTCATACTCAACAGAAAAATAATCGTGATAATCTCTCGGTAATATCAAGCAATACCCACAGTCCCCACTGTCAGGTTCCAGTTGTTCGCACAGGAACGTTAGCCAGTCATTAAAACGTGCCATGCCCTGGGTTTCTTTAAGGTAAAACCAGGGTAAAACCAGGCTCAGATAGGAGTTCTGGTTATCTCCACCGGCTTCGCGGGTGTCGAGGTAGCGCATCAGGCAGTTAGGGGCTTCAAACATATTTTTCGCATCGCTGATAGTCCAACCACCGTAGTCATAGATGCCTTTATTTCGGATGCTGTCTTCTACTTTGGTTATGTTTTCTGGGCTGTATTTTTTCATTCCTTTAAAGGAATGTGCATGAAAACGCAAATGAGTACCGAATTCCTCTCGAAAACGGCTAAAACAAGCCAGTATCCTTTCCCGCTTTTCCACGGTGTAACCCCGTTTAAAAAACAGCGTAATCGACAGACCCAACCGACTAATGACCACATTATTATTGTCGGTAAAGGTAAATTCCGGTACCCGCTGTTCCAGTAATGCCGTATATTCATGGTGTTGCATCGTCATTCCTTATAAATTATTGCGCTGCGACCAGGGTACCGCCGCCTACCGCCGCCAGTGCAGCAAACAACGCGGCTGCTGCGGCTCCGCCTGCCGCTATGGCCGCAGCGACGATGGCCACCAGAGCCACCACGGCGGCGGCCACGGCGATGCCTACGATAATGACCGCCACCGCCTCTGCGGCCTGGATAGCCAGTTGCACCGTGCCATTACCAATATCGGACAGCACCTGTACCCAGTCGATTTGTTTTAAATACTCCAGGGTTATCTCCGACCCTAACAGCACGGTTCGCCATAAGTCCTGGCACTGTGCAACACTCCAGGTGATGATTTCACCGGTTTTTTCGCTCATCCAGGAGAACACATAGTGGGTTTGCTGGGTGAGGGGGTCCAGAACGTTCTCGCAGAACCACTCCCCTTTCCCGGATACCCAGGCACCAAACTGATGAAACTTCTGCCGGGTAGCCTCACTGACATATTCCCAACCCTGTTCCGCCAGACTGGAAACTTCATGGCCTAACATCACCCAGTCCTCCACCGAGGGTATAGACCCCCAAGGGGATGTGCTTAATAACGGCAGGTTTTTATGTAACGGCTGCGGAATGGTTCCCGGTACCCCTTCGGGGGGCGGCACGGGAATTGGGGACGGCAAATCGTCCGGTGACGGTAAAGTATACTTTTTTGCACTGGGGCTGAAAGCGGCATTGTATTGTTTGTCGTACTCTTTCTGCTTTTCTGTACGGTTATCATCAACGCGCAGAACACCAAACCGGGTTTCTGTCGCAATGAGTGTATAATCGCGGTCCTGATCTTCTGACAAGGTATCGCCCGGAAACTTCACTTCGATCAGCATCTTCAAGTTATCGCCATGAACCTTGCCATCAAAATATTTTGCTGCACGTCCGGGCCAGCGCTTATCCGCTTTTTTTACCAGAATGATGTCGGGGCGACGTCTCCCTTCTACGTTATGCTTTATCCAATCCTCGCGCGAAGGCCGGGCAAACGGATTGGAGGATTGTGGCAAATCTTCGCCGTATTTCTCTTTCGAGGCGGCACTAGTGGCCAGCATGGGGAGAGGGACAGGGTGCATGATAGCAAATACGACTTCAGCTTTATAAGCCCAGTGATATTCTTCCTTTTCTTCCTCCTTCTGGATAAGGCTGCTCATGACCAACTGGTTTAAAAAGCGTACCAAGCCGCCATTGGTGATAATACGCCGTGGGAGGCGCATGGCTACTTCGGCTTTCTGTGCCAGGTAACAAGGGTCTTCATCGCCAGGGAATCTGCCGCGTTCCATTGTGCAGGTAATGGAGGTGACTGCCGGACAGAGGTTACCAGGATTGCTCATCATCTTACTCCTTGAATTCCATGACACGTTCTACCTGGGCATTATCACTGGCCTGGTAATAGGTTTCTTTTGCCGGTTTTTGGGTTTCCGGCAGGCCAAGTTCCAAGTTGTCTTCTTTTTCGGATCGCACCATCAACGTTCTGCCCAGGGCGTCGGTCTTGCCTGAAACCACTTGGCCATTTGCCCCCTTGATGGTGTAGGGCGTATTGATCAGTGGGGCACCGGTGCGCTCATGCAGCAATGTATAACGGGCCGAGTAATTAAACAGTGGGGTTTCGGGCATGACCCCGGCAGCATGTTCGGCCAGTGTGATACTCACCCCTTCAATGCGGATATGGCCCATAGGATCAATGACAATGCGGCCCCCGGCGTTGCCAATCTCAATCTGTCCGCTGGCAGAGTGGATTGAGATATGTCTACCCACTTTCAGCGAGTCATTGTCGGTGACCTCAAGAAAACGGCTTTTCTTCACGACCGTAGTCTGCTGGCCATCAATGGTGACGGTTTGATCCTTCGCCACCGCGAGCGTCTGATATCCCCCTACGGACTCATCATCATCGACTTTGATCACCGAGGTGCGGTGATTATCGACCGTCAGTGTCATATCCCGGTTGATGGTGGTCGTCTGATCCCGCAGCACGTCGGTATTCATGTCTTGCTGTGCATGAATATAAATTTCCTCGCCGCCCTTAAAATCCTCAAACCGCAGCTCATTGAAGCCGTCGCCTTTATGGGTTTTTGAGCGGAGGGTCATCTGGGTTTTGGTGGCCGGCAAATTACCGGGCGGCAGATTGTTGGCGTGATAAGTACGCCCAATAATCACCGGCTGATCGGGGTCACCATTGAGAAACTCGACAATGACCTCATGACCCACTCGCGGAATAGCTAACATGCCCCAGCCATCCCCCGCCCACGGATGCGATACCCTGACCCAGCACGAACTGCGGTCATCCGTTATGCCAGAGCGATCCCAGGGAAAACGTACCCTGACCCGACCGTACTCATCGCAATAGATTTCCTCCGAGCCTGCTCCCGTAACGATCGCCACCTGTGCGCCATCGATGCGCGGTTTTGGCAATGAAAGAGGACGCCAGGTCTGGTTATGGGGAATAAAGGTAAATTGGCAGTCCAACGTGGTGCCCTGTTCCCCGGTGGCCTCTTCCAGCGCATCCGGTTGTCTGCCGGTGTGCGTAGTCCCAGTGATTTGCCAACGGGCGTTATGAGTATCCAGCGGATGATTTTCCAATGTAAACCACACGCCGGGTTGGAGCGCCGGGCTATTGGTTGCCCCCAGTCCCTGGTGCGCGTCGTTACGCAGCGCCTGGACGCGCCAACGGGCAAATTGATCCCCTGTAGGACCTGACTTAAAGCGGCCAGGATAATCATAATGCCGATAATCGAACGCCTGGTGCTCCAGGTCATTGGCAGACTCACTGGATTCGGCCTGCCAACTCGGATTCTTAAAGGTGTAATCTTTCAACAAGACTTCAGACGGGCGCAGACTTTCTTTACGGCGAAAGGTACTGATACACAACGTGTCCGAATCGGCCCTTTTAGCAGGGTGGTAGGGAAGCGTAGGGCCTGTATTCAGTGCGGCGCAGTCATCGGCAAACACCAACGTGTGTTTGTTTTTTGTATGCTCAAAGAAATAGAAAATCCCTTCCTCAGCGGCCAAGCGAGCCATAAACTCAGCGTCACTTTCCTGGTACTGGACACAAAATTCACGGGAAGCATGGGTATTACGTAAGGCAAAGGCATAGTCACTGATGTGGTGTTCTTTCAACAAGGTCTTCAGGATTTCTTGAACATTCCGTTGCTGAAAAATACGCGAATTTCTGACTAATCCAGCGCGCCAGAGTGCGGGGCGTATACTTAGGCGGTAATGTGTCTGATGGAGTCCTGTGTCTCCCTGTTCCACTTCAATCACGATGCCGTTGACGATCCGCTGTACCTCGGTATCACGCCAGATAGTCAGCGTGGCACTTCTATCTAGAATCGCTCCGAATTCTATGCTGGGATTGGCACTGGCCACCTCAAGTTCAAGCATAAAGGAGGTAGAGAGCTGTTCGTGCAACGAAAAACCCGCTACCACGAAAGTTTCTGTTTCCAGGCTACCCACACTCAACGTAAAGCGAAGCCCACTGGCTTCCCTGCTCATGCTTGCCATCCGCCTTCCTTATTTATGGCGTGAATATATTTTCGTTAAATGAAAATAAAATCGTATATATACATAAAAAATATTAATGCATATGAAAAAACAGTACAACCGATAAGTACCTACCAGATGTGATCTGCCTTGGTTATGCATGATTTTATATCTTAAAAGAATTCTCAGTTATGCGTTTACGCATAAAGGCGACAAAAATGACTTCTATAGGGTGGAGTGATTAAGGGTCGCCGATGCTCCCTCCCGCTGAGCTAAAATTACAGGAACCGACCAAGCAAGTGGGACATTAACCGAAAACCGAGCGACGCGAGGAGAAAAAGATAAACACAAGCTCGCAGAGTAGCCTGAGACGGTTACCGTCGTTTATTAGTTCGCTGGAAGAAAAAGCCCGAAAACTATCTGGGTATGCTGCACTTTGCTTGTGGACTTATTGTGTGGAATAAAATCATATTGGAATAGTCTCTTAGACCGATTACTTGTCAAAAAACCATGTAATACATTGATATTATAATGATATATAATCACCATCACATTCATTGAAAAATGATATTTACATTTTGTTACATTTATTTTTAAAAAAGAACTCCCATTGAGGTCTATTTGAGTTCAAGTTAAGAAAGTCATCACTCACAGGGAAACGTCATGAAAAAATTACTCGTCCGCCTCATACCAGATCACATCTACCAGGCTCTTGAAACAGCTGCCAATCGCGCAGAACGATCTATGGAAGGCCATGCTAGATACGTTTTAACACAGTCTGTGGAGAACCAACGTGCTATCTCAGGCGGCGAACGCTACCAGAGTGAAATATCTGACCGACTAAACCAAGTGCTGCCAGCGGTGAATAAAGTCCGCACTGGCCCCGCGTTGACCCCTGCAAAAGTGGCTGAACAGTTAGGGCACCACGATGCCGTAGCCACAGAAAACTGGTTTACGGGAAATGCGGTTCCGGGGTTTTCCGACCTCAACAACCTAAGCGAATTATTCGGTTGTTCAGCCCGATGGCTGAAATTTGGAGAGCAGGCACCATTCCCGATGAATTCACAAGCACGAATCAACTGGAAAGGTGGGAATGCCGCGGATGTTGACGCCCTATTAGCCCCAGACTCCAAAGGGAATCCCGTTAGTTATATCCGTATCATCCGATTATCCAACGATGCCGGTAATATTCTAATTTTACGTGAATTCAAAGACACATTAACCACTGACTTTTTCTATACCAATCTCCATTTGAGCGAAGAAATTGGAAATGGTGGTTTTCACGATCTCGCCGATTTCCTAGTTATCCTGCAAGAATTGTATTCCCGTTATATCAAAGGTGGCTTCTCCGTCAAAAGTTATAATCTGAGAGAAAATGATTTAACGTATCATTACCGTGAGGGCCACTACCATCCGCTTTATCTCATCAAACATGGATGCCAAGAGTCCGTTTGGTGGGAAGATATCTGGCATGCTGAAATGCTTGAGAGAAGAGGTCAGAAAGGGGGTTACTTCTGGGAAGGAGATTCAGCCTTGATTGACCGATTGCATAGACATCTTTCCGAGAAAAAACGCCTCAAATCAATCGACGAACTTGAAATAGAACAACTGGGATTGCCTGATTAGCATCAATTCAAAGATACCTAGTTCTCCGAAATAAACGCTCCGATACAGTCGGGGCGCTAAGATGAATATTATGCCACTGACCCTTCTTTAATAATCACCACTCCGTAAAAAATCGAAGTTTATTTTTTATTACCAACATGCACGTCTCCAGAAAATATTCCCCAGGAGAAATTCATGAATATTATCAGGAAGCTTATGGCTTTAAAGAAACCCGTGAATATTTCTCGCGCAGCTCGGGAAGCGAGCGTTAACACTTCATTGAACCACAACTATTTATCCAGATATCCCAGATGAAATCAGGAGGATAGCAGATAATGCCCCCCGCAGCTCTCGGGCGACATTACGTGAAAAGTTAAATGATGCAAATGCCAAAAACAAAGTTTTATGGGATGAGGTCCAACAACTTCAGCTTAGAATGTCAAAGCTGGCAACCATCAATGAAATGCTGAATTACAATCTAAAAAAACCTTCTCGAAATAAATAAAAAAAACAAACCAGCACTCACTTAGCCAACCATTTTCCATAGGCATCAATATCAATCATTGGCACGGTGCCACTAAATTGAAGCTGTGCAATAAGCCTGAAAAGAAAAGCGGTAGCTGGCTTATTTCCTGGTTCAAAATTGAATTTGACATCAATGTTATTGAAGTAAAAATGCCCATGTGATGCAACACAACCCATATCAAGTCGTCCGTCTGATAAATCCCCATTGAGAGCTTTGTCAAACGACGCCCCCAATGCAGGACTCCAGTCACTTTCAAAAGTAAGTAACCCTCCCAAAATTGGAATGAGTGGTTTTGCTGGATATGTCCCGCCAGCATGCGGAATTGGAAGGCTGGTACGATGAAGTCTGCGAACACTTGCAACTTTTCGCTGTGCATAAGCAACAAGCTCTGCTGACGCTGATTGCTTCGCTTCAAAAACCGCATAGACACTTTCAGCTGGAACAATTATTTGCTCATTAAATTTAAAAATAAATGGTGAGTACTGCCTGTCAAAAACAACCACATCAATCTGATCACTAAAATTGCCTAAACTATCAACTACAAAAGCATTAGCTGCCTGGTAACGTTTGGGAAGATATGTATCAAGCATTTCAATCCATACTCCTTCACTGGCATCCCCTTTAGCCCCTGGATGATGGAAAGCTTTACGTGCAGTTCCCAGTCGAAGTTGAATGTCTTCATGTAACGATGCAAATAGTTGAGAAAGTGACCAATCTGACATAATAGATTCCTTTATTCAGTAGTACTCATACGTTGCATAAGCATGCATGGCCCATAATACTATTTATGAAAATTTATCTTTTCTATATTACTAGCGGTCAATAAATGCAGGTGTTGGTGTCATTTTATTGACTACCTGTAGTGCAGTATGGGCTGACACTGCGTTATATGGGTAGGCCGCAAGAATTATTGATGGAATTAGCCGCTGGGTAATATCTGAGAAAGTAAATCCAGGAGAATTAGTGTCCCTTGGACCGGTTAACCTGACTAATTCTTCTATCGCCGTAGAATTTAATCCCAACCCCGTAAGTTTTGAATGCAACAAATAGTTTCGTTGTTCATCATTTGGCCGGGAAAAAGTTAAAACTTCAGCAGCACGACGCTGGACAGCCGGATCGAGAGCTTTCAGACGGTTAGTACACATAAGAACTGCCGCTGGTAGTTTCTGATTGGCGATCCGGTCTATTCCGCGAATAAAAGCGTTTACACCAGCACGATCCTCATGGTGCATCTGAGCATTTTCCCGAGATTGAGCCAATGCATCAGCTTCATCAATCAACAGCAAAACCGCACCACGAGCTTTTCCATTCGTGCTTTTTAATTTATCTGCGGCCTCAATGGTATAATCAAATGCAGCTGAAACCAGCTGAGTCATTTCGCCAACTCTACCCTGCCCTCGGGTAGCAAGGCTCAAAGGATACAATGTAATATCAATATCTTCCTGCCGGGCAACAGCATCCCCAATGGTTTCCGCCAGCTCTGTTTTACCTGAGCCCACGTCCCCAGCCAATACAACTAAAGGTGGTCGTCTGAGTACTGTATCAACAGCCGCACGAGCATCTGGGTGATATTTTTTGGCCCATTCCTGAATCCCATAAGGATTTACAAGCAAGCCTAATATTTTTGATAATTGATCTTTGTGCTCATCAAGACCAACTAAACGAGCCAGACGCTCCTGAGGCTCAAAGTCAGGGAAGTTAATGCGCCGCTCAAACAATTCATCAAGTGCTGGTTTTACGTTCATACAAAATTCCTTACGCTAGTGCGATTGAGGGAGCGACCACCGGCCGAGTAAGTCTTATCATTTTCGAGGTAGCCATTAATCCCCGGAGACTGGGCACCAACCCGTTTAAATGGTAGATCTTTCAACGCAGTATCTTTTTCCGATTGAGTAGCATTCAGATATTTCGAGCTATAAGTCATAAAACTATAGAATGATGCACCCGATACATCTTTTCCTGGACGGATTTTTCCGGGGTCATCATCTGTACCGAAACCAAGCAAGTCACCTGCGGTATATCGAAGAGTCGGCTCGATCCAGTTATTATATCGCTGAAAACCGTAAGACACCTCTCCTAAATATCCTGCCTTAAGAAACACAACCAATTCTTCTTCGTATGCTTCAATGTCGGCATCACTGGGGTAACCATAAAAACGCTGCATCCTTCGCAAGTCAGTTGCAACTTTAGCAGCCATGTGACGAGCGTGGGTTACGCTGAAAGTTTGTGTCTCTGCTACCGAATAACTATAAGAAGACATAATGATTTCACCCCTGGAATGAAGAACCGAAAACTTTCTGCCAATAGGTTACGGTTAATTGCTTGGTTGGTGCATAGAACGCCGCATCAATAGCGTCACCGGCATCCATTGCGGCGTCGATGATGGCGTCTACATTAGACTGTGTATATAAACGAGCAACATTATTATCAGGATTAACGGGATCGATAATCTGCACTAAATCTGACAATTTGCCTATTCTTGACGCTGGATAATTATCCTCGAAGACAATGCGTTCACGTAATTCAGTGCTCACCAGATAGGTAAAAAATGCCTGTAAAGCTTCCGGATAGTTCGAGAAATCCACATCATTATCCAGTAATTTTGCAAGGATCAATTCAATCATGAATGATTTAAAGCGAAAATTCGGCCGCTCTTGCTTCATCAAACGAGCCCAATATTTCGCTAAACGAACAACCTGAGCGAAATGCTTCGGGGCAGCACGTTTGCGGGCTTTGATGAAATCAAGGTGCAGAGGAATGCTGGTTTCAAGGAACGAGCCATCTTCCTGACTTATCAAATGACCTCGCCAGTCAGGTAACCCCGAATACAATACAGGGACAATATCGACATCTAAGCCTGAGCCCCGGAAGGAAACCGTTACTGAGTATGTCTGGGGTTTAACCTGATCAGGGCTAAAGTTAGGAAATGCTTTACGCAACCTATCAGCAAGATAGTCAAGTAACTCACGTAAATCCTGTGGTGCATCAGATCCACTGATATACACAGCCACATCAATGTCGTTTAACGAGCGAAGAGCAGTTCCTTTAGCCAGACTACCTGATGGAATCATTCGCTTTAATGAAAAGTCAGGATGATCAGAAAGATACCCTTCCAGTTTGTTCTGTAATCGCTTGGCCTGTTCCCTGAATTCATCAGCCTTTACTTTTGGAAGATTTACCTTATCTTCAGCAAATCGCGCTATAGTTTTATGGTCGACATGTTCTATTGACATCACATCCTCACTAGAAGTCTGCACTCTATCCAAGCCGGACGACATGTCATGTTCATCTTCGTCGGCCACAAAGTTCGGTATAGCGAACTTTTTACAAGAATGGGTGAAATTTTCTTACTTGTCAAACTTTTTGTTCGGAATAGTGGTACAATGATGAAAGAGATAAATGAGGAGATGTAACAATGGCAACCCGTCTTGGCGAAAAACTTCGCGATTTGCGTAAACAGCGTGGATTGACACTGGAAAAACTCGCTGACATGGCTGGACTCAGTAAAAGCTATCTATGGGAACTGGAAAATCGCGAGTCTCAACGCCCTTCGGCAGAAAAACTGACTGCCCTGGCAGATGCACTGGGAGTTGGGACTAGTTTCTTTTTAGAAGATGATCTTCGAGAACCAGAAGAAAGGCATCTGGATGATGCTTTCTTTCGTGGCTATAAAAACCTTGAACCTGAGGCTAAAGCACAGTTAAGAAAAATATTGGACACCTTTAAAAAGGACTTCTAGTTATGCCAGAACAAGAGATATGGACGCCTCAAAAAGCAGCCATTCGGCTAACAAAAATTTGTGATACTTTCAGTGAGATTCACGGCACAGAACGATTTCCTGTTAACGTTGGAGAGTTATCTCTAGGAGCGGCAGAGTTATTCCAATGGGCTGACCCTATAGTAAAAATAGAACCCGTTGACATCAAAGGATTTGATGGAGCATTAATTGCCAATGAAGCCCGCAGCCGTTGGATGCTACTTTACAATAACGGTTTAACATCCCCTGGTAGAATTCGATTCACTCAGGCACATGAGCTGGGACATTACATACTTCATCGTCTAAATCGTGATGAGTTCAGATGTAGTAGTGATGATATGCTATCCTGGGAAGATAAAAATATTGAATCAGAAGCAGATTTATTTGCTTCTTACTTACTGATGCCATTCAATGACTTCCGAAAACAGTTGACGCCAGACGTTGATATTGAAGTATTACGTCAGTATGCGATTCGTTATGGAGTATCGCTGACAGCCGCTGCATTAAAATGGCTTGAATGCACTGAAGAAAATGCCGTATTCATTTTATCTCGTGACGGGTACATGAAATGGGCCTTTTCCAGCCCCGCGGCTCGCCGTAACGGAGCCTTCTTTCGCACACAACGCAATGCTGTTAGTACTCCAGAAAGATCGCTCGCTGCAAACCAGAACATTTCAATGGAAAGAGCAGGAATGAAAATCCCTGCATCAATTTGGTTCCCTCATGCAGATAAAGACGCTTCGGTTCGTGAAATGAAAATACAATCAGAGCAGTATGAATATGTCATCACCCTTCTAATCCTTTCCCGAAAAACAACTGTATGGCCTCCCTTTCATGGGGAAGATGAGTAAAGATCTTTTTCATATAAAGTGGCATGCATGTTTAGCAAGCAAAAATAATTAGTTAGAAACATCAATATAACACATTGATATTTATAAATTTAACAAATTATAACAGTTAGCATGGGTCCATAAGGCGTGAAAAATTGCCCACGTCGCGCATCGCCCAGTTCCTGGCTCATGAATATTCTGCCAAGCATATCATCGTAAATCGGCTGCTGCCGGGCCAGGCCACAGCAGAGAATACCCAGCAACCTCCCCATCCGATTGACGTCTTCACGCTCATACCGTTTGACCAGGTTAAAGTACTCATCCTCAAGCTGTTGCGAAAAAGCGACCTGATTGTGGACTGCGCACGCAGCCATCTGAACAAAATCCCGAAAGACCTCATAGCGATGGTGATAACGGGCGGTCTGGTTAAATAATGAAATAAATTCCGCAACATGTGGATTGGCGTTTGCCATAGGGATGTTTCCTGAAATAAAAAAGGGAAACATCCCCCAAGGGAAATGTTTCCCCTGGGGAGTGACAGGTTATTGGCTAACCTAGAGTGAAAAGTCAGTGCTGCATCAGTTTCTCATCCGTTTCATCGATACGGACAAGCTGGACTTTCTCTGGTACAAGCTCCAATACGGCAACCATAAAGTTGCTCGGGGTTAACAGCGGGCTCCGGGGAGACCAGGCGTTCTGGTCTATCCGGTCCAAGTGGTATTTCTCCACCAGTTGGTTTATCGCTTCAAACACTGGCACGTTAAGCTCAACCAGCTCCTGTACAACAGCATCGTCATGCAGATTGGTGTCGTTCAACGTCAGCCCAAAATGCTTCTCCAGCAAATACGTCGCTATCTTTTGGTATTCGCGAATTGCAGTGGTGTCCATCGAGTCTTCCTCCAATAGCGGCTCAGGCTGCAGCCAGGGCCTGTTCACGTAAGATTAGGTATTCAAAAGCCTCCCGGGCAAAACGGCTTGCCTGGAAGATAACCTTCTTGTCTTCCTTCAGTGCCTTCAGCCAGGAAGCAATGTAACTTTCATGCTGAACGTCACCCTGAATACCCAGTTCGGCGCACAAAAATGCCGAACCGATTTCCGCCACAAGTTCCTCGAACGCATACACCGGGTCCCCAAACCGGCGTGAAGAAGACGTGATGCCTTCTCGCGCCAGGCGGGAGATGTGACCAGTTGAATGCACCAGTTCATGCAACAGCGTACTGTAGTAATCTGCCGGGCGATGGAACTGCACCGCGTCCGGCATCGTGATACGGTCGGCTCCAGGGCTGTAGAACGCCTGGTCCTGATGCCGGTGTACCACCGGTACGCCACTGCAGGCAACCACCTGCTCTGCCCGCTGGATACGCTCAATATCGTGTTGCTCGGGTGTTTCTCCTGCGTCACCGGCCACACTCACCGGCGTCAGCAGTTTCTCGGGTAAATTCTCACACTGCTCCACGTTGAACAGATGAAAACTGGTCATGAAATTCCGCTGGGAAACAACGGCATTCCCCTGTTCGTCAAACATCGGCCTGCCCTGCTCGTCCGTCTCTTTCTTCTCAAACGGCTTGAACAGGGTCACCAGTGTGGATTTCTCACCTTTACGCACGTTACCGCCCACATCCAGTGCCTGTTTGAACGTCAGCCAGCGGTGTGAGGTAAACCCCTTGTCCGCTGCATCAATCCACAGCAGCAACACATTGATACCGCTGTAGACCCGTCCAGTAATGGCGTTGGCCGGTAACCCGCTCATGCTGACAGAACGGGTACCGGCAACAGTACGCCACGGTTTGCGCCAAGGAGACGTTCCCTTTTCCAGCGCCGCGACGATTTTATCCGTCACGACCTGGAACAGGTCCACTTTATCCTGGTGACGTGATGCCGCCTTTTTCCTGGTTTGTTTCGTTGTCATGGTAAGTCCTCGTCATAAAAAACGGGGACTTGCCCCCTTACGGGAGTAAATCCCCGCAAGGGTTGTCAATGCTAGAATCGTATTAATCGATAATAGCGTCAGTGTGTTAAAGCCCTGGTGGTAACGTCACCGCCAGATGTAAGTGGGTATCTAACCAATCAGCCACCTGCTGCCACTCCTCACGCCCGACCGTCGAATGGACGACGTAACATGTCGGACAATAGTGGTTAACCAATAGCAACACCGCTATCACCAGGAAATCGTATGGGTGACTGCCGGTATTACACTGACTTTGCGGCCTTTCGGAGGATAACGACCGAAGCAGGCAAAAGGGATCGCCTGACAAGCCTGCGACATCATCACCGTTAAAGGAGATAATGCCGATGCCAATCAGACTGTCGTCATACCTCAGCGGTTTCGTGCCACTGAGTTCAAAAACAGTCAAAGGTTGACCCAACCAGCAAAAATCCGGCTCGTTGCGTACCTCATGATGTACCCGAGTTACTGCACGGCACAGCCCACGCCAGGCCTCATGGGGGATCGTCTTGATATGAGTGAAGAAGTAACACCGATGCATTACCATCCCTCCAAAATTGCCCTTGCTTCCTCCTGGCCCACATTATAGAAGTGGTCCCAGGCTCCAGGGCAAACCGCTCTGCCCAAAGCAACAACGTCGCCGAACAAAGCCTTGCATGAGTTATGGGTATAACGGTGTGGTTCCAGCCCACATTTTCTAGCAAGTTCTTGTGCCAGCCAGGCAACCGCCCAGATATTGTCGGTAAAACCGTCTTCATCTGGCTGTTTGCCAATGCCCAATTTCTCGTGTGCGGCAATCTCCCGTAAATCACCTTCAAGGTTTGCCAGTTCACATAAATCATCGAGAGAAAAAGTGCTGTTGGTCTGGTTTATCGTCATCATGGTAAGTCCTCTAGAATTAAAAAAGGGACTTACCCCCGATAGGGAGGTCAGTCCCTATGGGGTGAGTAAAATCAAAAAATCGGCTTAGTAGACTCGGTTTTCAACCCGTCATTATAGGGACACGCCCCGCAGAGGATTGCGTAAAATCAGTTAGTTAATCCAACCACGCTCAGCAAACGAAACAGACTCGCCATGACCGATCACAAGATGATCCAACACCCTCACATCGATTAATAACAGCGCAGCGATCACCTTGTCCGTCAGGCTTCGGTCCGCCTGACTGGGTTCAGCCATCCCCGAGGGGTGGTTGTGCGCCAGGATCAATGAGGCGGCATTGTAGGTCAGTGCCTGCCTGGCGATTTCCCTGGGATAAACACTGACTGAGCCCAGCGTACCGGTAAACAGCGTTTCACACTCAATCAACCGGTGCTGGTTATCCAGGTACATCACCATAAACAGTTCACGCTCCTGCCTTTCCAGTTGCAGCCGCAGATAGCTGCGAACCGCATCGGGTTGCGCGAGTAACACTGTACGGGCTTGTAATTGTCGTTCTAACAAACCAATAGCCTGAGTGATAATATGTTGCTCATGAGTTTCATATTGCATATTAACGGTTCACCACAGCCGACGTGGGTAATAACAACTCACCGTGTTCATTCACCATCGCCAGACGCTCACGTAAAAGCTGACTGGCCCGGATAAAACATTGCCGGTCACGCTCACTCGCCCGCTTACAGCTCAGATTTTCCAGTTCTGCAAGATGACGTTGCGCACTACCCCGCCACGAACGACGCTCATCATTCCCAACACAGGCGCAAAAATGCGCATTCGCCAGGGTAAACAGTCGGTCCGTTGCATTGCGATATTCCGCGACAAGAACATAGGTTGTCATAAGTCACTCCGTATCAAACATGACAGGGAGCAGTCCCTTTGTGGGGAGCTACCCCCAAAAAGGTTAGAAGATATCGACCAGGGAAGGATCTCCCCGGCAGTTATAAGAGCCATTAGCTCGCTGAAGTAATTATCAGTCTGTAATCGTCATATTTTACCAGGAAGCTCTCTGTCAGCTCGATAGACTCCTCCCCCAGACGAACAAACAGGGTTAACGAAAATATCACTTCCGTATCAGAAGAAACTGGCCGCTTACTCCAGGCATCCTGCGCTGCTTTTATCAGCGCAAGTTGCCGACGTTCCCACTCAGCGATGCTGAAGCGGTCTACGGCACGATCCCAGGCCGATAACGTGATAGATATCGGTAAAAAAGCCAGTTCTTTGTCTTTGTGTGAGTCCATAGATGTCTCCTTACGCAATAAAATAAGGGAACACCTATCCCCTGAAGGGAAGCGTGTTCCCTTGAGGGTGAGTCAATCAGATAGGGTGCCAATCAAGGCACGTTGGATAAGTGCACCTTCATCGCAGTGAACTGCGATCCCCGCTTTCAAAGGTTCAGGGGGGTTACCGCTCTAAAGCGCGTCCTCTCAGGTTATGGTCGCTTTGGCTTGTGATTGCCCGAAGGCGTCCTTCTCAAATCACCAGGACATTGGCTGTTGTCAGAGACAACGCGTTAGCACCTAAAATCGTACACAATTCAACCCTACCCGACAAGCCTCTTTCTGCAAAATAACCTCACCTCAAGACTCATCAGTACTCACTTTGTTATAAACCCTGGCAACATAATGACCACGTCCATCGCCATGCCCCAGATCCATTGACACCATGGCTTCCGCCTCTTTTCGGCTCAATCCTTTACTCATATGATAGTCCGTCGCCTCTTTGGAATAGGCATAGCGCAGACTGTGCGGAGATTCTTTCCCCGTTAACCCGGCCTCTTTGAGCGTATTTCGATACCGTTCAATAGCAGAGTGCAGATTGGACTTATCTATTAATCGCCCATTGTGTTTATCAGCATACTTTATCGCCTCATTGACTGCGCGAATAACCGTATCACGATCTACAACCGTGGTATCCCTCGGACGGCCACCTTTGGTTCCGAATACAATCCGTATACGCTCATCACCTTTATTTAATGCCTGCCGCCAGGTTTTTAATGACTTGACGGATTGAACCGTCTCTTCTGTTCTTAATCCTAAATAACGGGCTAATTGTATTGCAGCGGCAACACCTTCGTCTTTATCACGGATCTGGACGAGCGCTGCGTGATAGCGCTCGTCTGAAATAGCAATTTTAGATCCGTCACGACTGGCCCCAGACAGGCCGAGAGCCGAATTACTTAATCGTTCATGATTTGGATCGGCGAGTTTCGTCCTGCCAGCAGTAGAAAACATCGACCGAATAGCCGCCATTTCATTTTGCATCGTCCGTTTTGATATACCTTCAGACTGACGACTTTTTATATACAGCTCAACATGATTGGTTTTTATATTACTGATATCGCGAATTTGGATATTTAACTTCAACATACTATCGGCGAAACGCGACGCTATTCTGGCGCGATCTGAAACAGTTTTAAAACTCCCGCCTGATTTTCGGGCCAGTGTGATTAATTGCTTACTTAACTGCTTATTGGCTCTCGACATCCCTCCCTCCTTTCGTCCTGAAAAACGCACGACATTACCGCCTTCGTCCCGAAGGATGAAGGACGTACCGAACTGCATTTTTGATGTACGCAATAAGTCTGAACAACGTTCAGCATGATGGTGATACATCCTGGCCCCGACGACACGGTATGATTTGCGCTTCCTGCGGCTCGACTGGTAACTGTGCATCGGGGTGGCAAAATGTTGAGTTCTTGTGAGGTATCCACAGCTCGCTGAGCTGCTTGCGGCTTGCGCCGGTACCTGACTACTGCCAGGTCACCTCCATCCATCAGCTTTCGCTGATGTTGCCATCGTTACCGAGTCGATTGTTCTCCTTCATTTCATAAATAAGCGCCTTCATGGGTTATCCCGTTTTTACGACGCGATGGTTAAAAAAAATGTCATTTTACATGCGCTGAATGGTCCATAGTCCGTGGTTCGGCCAGGGTACTACGTGTCGGTCAGAGCGTAGAAGACGTTGGTAAAGCCCGTATTACGTGGGTTTGTCCGTTATGCGCTTTGCGCGTCACTTGGTATATGCTTCGCAATTACACAAGTGACGCGCTGCGCAACTCCCGCGCCAAATGCTGCTTCTGCAGATGCCAAATGTTCCAATTGGCATAGCAGAACGCCGCAAATGTTGCCGGGATTGCTGGACGTCGGTCCAAAAAGATAGGGGCGTAGACGTGATGTTCTCCTGGTAATGGAGAAACGACCCCGCCGGGAAGTTTCCCGCTGGGGTGTCAGTTGTCGTGATGAAACTGACTGTCTGTGAGTGGATAAGTGCACCTTCATCGCAGTGGACCGCGATCCCCGCTCTCAAAGGTTCAGGGGGGTTACCGCTCTAAAGCGCGTCCTTTCAGGTTAAGGTCGCATTGGCTGTGGTCGCTCGAAAGCGTCAGTCTCAGACCACGCTTCTCTCCATATGACTTTGGCTATGTGATCACCCTAGGGCGCTTCTCTCAGATCACCTGCGCACTCCTTGCGCTGAAGCATTGGCTGTTGTCATCGACAACGATAGAACAGGGGGATCATAAAGGAGAGTCCAGAAATCTTCAACAGAAACAAGGCGGGGATATATGCAGCAGAAGAGACGGAGTTTTGCACATACCCACCGCCAGAGTCTGTTCGCTTGCCCCGCTCACAGACCGCTCCCGTTTGCCGGGGTGCTGGGTGGCCCCCGGCTTCACTGGCTTTTCTGACCGTGGATATGTGCATAACTCACTTTATTTTTTCAACATTGACAGGTTCAAAATCGCTTTTTCCTCCGCCAGTTTAGCTGCCGGTTTTATATTACCCTCAATGCCTGAAGACACTGGCGGAATAGCATCAACACCGGTTGATTTTGATGGATAACCCGTCACCTGCTCTATCAGTTTAATCACACTCTCGGCTGTTAGCGCCCCATTAAAAAAACCACTGATCAAGTTAACCAAACGCGGGTCAACAGAGGATAACGCAGCGCCGCAAATAATGGCTTGCCGGTAAAAATCGCCCCGAACTTGTGTCGGTAAACTTTCAACATAGTGTTGCGCTAATTGATCTTGCAGATATATTGACGGGTGTAAGTACGCAACAATCTTCTTTCGTTTATTATTCATAATTAAGCCCTGGCCATCGCCTTAACCAGAGCGAATTGTGGCTCTTCTACTTTACTCACTTTATGGCGAGGGAAATATTTCTTAATATAGGGATAGATAATTTCCGCCCCTCCCCCGGTCAGATAGATACGATGCATTCCGCTGAAGGACTCAATTTCATTTCTCACACCATCAGCCAGGGAAGCGGATTCCATTTGTATTACCGCCTGAATATTACTTATCTGGTCAACGTCATTGATGAGGGTTCGTAAATAGTCCTCATCCAAATGATTCCTGATGATTTCCCCTGTCACATAATAGCTACTTGGGGTAGAAGCATTCATTAATGCATTCATCACTGCCCGGTTAATTCGAGATGTCCCAATCTCTGCATTCCCTTTGACCTCGGTAATACTGTCGAAAGCCCCCTGTATAATGCCGCAATCCAGCGTTGTTCCTCCCAAATCGACAATAAGGCTACGCTCCAGTGGATTAACCTCATCAGCAATGATTGAAGCCAATGCCGCTGGCAAGGACTCAGGCATGACCTTCACCTCCTTGACTGTAAAGGTCTCTCCTTTATTCAACGAAATATCGCGCGAGACATTATTTTTCTTCGCCTCGATATTCACCTCATTCGGCTGGTTATCCGCATCGAAAAATTCTGTCACCGGCAGGGTGACCGTCAGTGCGATCTCCTGGGGCGGTAAACCCGATGTCAGCAAGGCATGATGAATGGCAAGCAGGTTCGTGGTGCTGTATTGATAACTGATATGCGTGGTGCCAATCGCAGCCGTGCTTCCCAGATCATGCGAATACTTTTTTCCGTCAACGGTGTAGTTGAACACTTTTCGTGTTCCCAGGATGGCAGGGCTCCAGCCATCTTTGAAACTGTTACCCGACAGATGTGTCTTGATCTCACCCTGTTCCAGCCAGGCCAGTTTTACGTAGGTCGATCCATCATCACAAGATACGTTGAGCATAGCTTTGTCTCTAATTGCGTATTGATATGACTCATATTGGGAAAAATGAGCGTGTGAAAACACGCCCACCTTCTGATAAACCCCAAAGTGAGTCTATTTTTAACTCAAATTGAGAAAATTATAATTTCCCGGCCTCGTGATCCCCAGCGCTGACTCAAAATGCGTCATGATTTGTCTCAGATTACGTCACCCTTCATGCAGTAAGCAGGTTGTTTTTGCATCACCGCTGCCGTAAGGTGACCATGTTATGATAAGCAGATAAAACGAGGGAGAAAGCATGGCTAACAAAACGCAGGATGATATCTGGAGCATTATCGCCAAGGGATTAGTTGAAGCCGTGAAGATGGTGTTTTCAGTTATAGTGGCAATCGTTGTTGCTGGGATCGAAACAACTCCCCCGACTAACACATCAACAGAAGATGAAACATTACATGCTGGTTATCGTCATAATGACGACAAAACTGTACATTTCGACAACGATGCATAAAAACAGGCAGTGAAACGACCATTCACTGCCTGCACTGCTCAGCCTTTCCCTTTCGATGCCCCTTTTGTTGCAACTGTCTTGGCTACTTTCATTGCGGCAGCGCCCCCTTCAGCACCCGCTTGCTGTGACCCTCGACTAGCTTTATCAACTGCTGAAGATAATGCCCCACCGATCTGAACACCACTCCAACTCACCGCCCCGAACCAAAATGCAGGCAGCACCACAAACATCGACCCCAGTACCAGATTCATAATCCAGCCTTCAGCCCCAACATTGCTGAACCAGTTGTAATACCCGCGAGCGCCAGTGTAGACAATCTCGATGAGCCGATCATCAAGCCAACTACCCAGTTCCCACCAGAATGTCACGAACGTCATCGCAAACATGACAAACGTCAGCGTGACCACCACCTTGGGGTCATAGGCACCGAACAGCATCACCAGGGGGATACAAATGACCAGCGCCATCATCAGAATGCCATGCACCATCGGCAACGCCTGACGCAGCGCATCAAACGCCGGTAACTGGGTCGCTTGTGCCGAGAATGCGCCCAGACCACTGACCATCTGCTTGAAACTAGTATCAAGGTCTATCCCGGTTCCCCGCTGGCTTCCCGCCAGATAGGTTTCATGCCCCCCGGACATCAGGGTATTTTGCGGGCTGACCAGCCAGCGCAACAGATTTTCCTCCCAATTTTCGCTATCAACGAACTTCATCCTGTTGGCAACTTTGGTGTTATAGCTCCCTGACAATCGGCTTTTCAGCCCGGTACCGGAGGCACTCCACCACTCCTTGCACGTGGGGTACCCACCCCGCCCCACGTTGGGATAACCGCTGTCCCGACTCTCGCTGTACGGCCACTGCGAACGGGGTGAGGTAGACGTGTAATAGTCATAGTAGCCCCCCGTATTCAGGAAGTAGCTCGAGCCTATCCAGCCCACCGAATTGATGGTGGCATCAGTAAGCTGGCTATTGGTGGATTTCAACTTGTAGTAGGCTTTGGAATAGCACTGATTGGCGAATTCCTGCACCTCCTGACGGATCACCGGATCAATAAGTTGGGTATGCTGTACCTCAAAGCGCAACTGGCGCAGTTCCATACCGCAGGGGATGGACGCAATGGCTGCATGCGTTACCCCTTTTGACAGGTTGTGAACCAGGTACCACCACATCGGCACCTTGGCAACCTGGCCGTTGAAGTCGGTCAACAACCCGCCATAGCCTGATTCATCCGGCTTGGGCACGTTAGTGCCGCATTGTCTGGAGCGGGTCTGGTCAAACTTCATCACCGTCAGATCCACTTCTTGAAAAGGCATCGCGCAGAACATAATAACGATGAACGCCACGTACAATACCTGCTCGATGCGAGGGAGCGCCAGCGCCCCCTTGTTTCCCTCGTCATCCCCTTCGGTACGCACCTTCAACCAGACGCCGGCCACCTTCAGTACCAACGGCAACGCGAACAACCCCGTGGCGGTAATAATGGTCCACAGGGCGTTGTTAATCAGCCAGCCCAGGAACACCAGGAAAAACTCCAGATAACTGTCCGTCGTCATCACATCCCCCAACGGTAACTGGTGAATTCAATCAGCAAGGCCAGGCACACCATCATCACTTCGAGCCGGTAAACCGCCCACGGTGACGGGGCCTGACGTAACAACGTCGCCCGGACACGGTGAAACCACATGGCGGCCACAATGCCGTACAGTGTTAACCGCCAGATAAACAGCGGAACTCGCGCCTGCTGCAGCCAGTCTGTCAGTGCGGTTTCATGTCCGGCAAGATACAGCCCCAATGCCGTCGCACATCCCCCCAGTAACAAAATCCCTGCCATGCCGAAAATAAAACCGGTAGCTTTACGCCACCGGCGCTGCGCCATTGTCTTTGGTCGGTTTTGGGTTTCGTCCTTCGATACTCTTGTGGTCGTCATGATTGATTATTCCTCCGTGGACTTGCTGAGCCCTTGGACAGCACTGTCATTTTGTTGACGGTCCTGACGCAGGCTGTTGTCCACTTCACGCGCTTCCTGACGGGTGATCGCCACCAGAATGGAGTTGTTGCTGATGGCCTTGCGTATATCCATCTCATTTTTCAGCGCCTGGATCTCCCGATCCAGAAACTCCAGGCGGCGATCAGATTCCGCCACGATGGGCTCTTGGGCTGCTACGCTAGGCTCTGATTGCCCCACCATCAACATACGACGCATCGCCAATGCCGTCGTAATGGTGTCTGCCATCGCCAGTTCCCCGGCCAGACGCTGTACCAACGCCCCATTGTCTGGGTCATCTTTCAGCGCCTGGATAACCCCGCGCGTTACGGCCAAATCACCGGTTTTCAACGTTGCCAGATTAGTTGCATTGGGAGCCAGGTTACCGTTCACCAGTTTGATCAGGATCTCCTGATTCTCTTTGGTGGTTTTTTCCAGCGTGGGAGAAAAACCTTCGCCTGGTGTAGAGGTGCCCGGCTCATTTTCCAACCCACCGCTATTACATTCGCTGCCACTCACACAAGTGCGTAGCGCTCGATCCCCCAGAACTTTCGATACCGCATCTGCTGCTTCAGCACTGGTTTTATACTTTTGACACAACGAGCCATTACACGCTGAAGTGCTCACCGCAGCATCACTGGTTGCAGACTGTTTATTCAGGATGTTGTAACCCGCTTTGGCAATGTCATACGTGGGTTTGATAGCCTTCTGACCCGTCCCCCCGCGCTGTTGCCCCCCCACCCATTTCACCCCTTCTTTGCCCGTCGATTTCTTCAAGCTGTTATCTGCACGGATCGCATCAGACGTACTGGAAATGACGTTTTGAAACTCTTCCCCGATAGCGGTTTGCGTCAACTTGCCTGACAAAGAGTAATCAGCCAGTTTCTTCGACATCGTCTGGCAGTTGAGCTGAGCCTTATCAAACGCCACATTGGCCTGCAGAACACCGTTGGTCAGCAGCTCGTACAGTCCAGGATTCGCCCGCTGGATTATCATCGCCGGAAGGCTGGCAACCGCGCCGGTAGCCCCATTAATCACATCCCCCATCATGTTTTTAAAGCCATCCGTCGCCCCGTTGAGCTGGTTCTTGACCGTGGTACTCAAATCGAAATTGCCGCACATCAGGTCATTGTTCCAACTGATACCGAGTCCCATTTTCTCCATATTGTTGCTACTGGGGGGCTGGGATATCACGGTTCCCCCACCGATGGAGTAAAACAGGTTGTCGTTCACCGCCCCTTTCATTCCTTTGCCATAACCGACGTTGGCTTCTTCGCCCGTGATACCGAACGCCGCCAATGCCGGTTGATTCAGAACCAGCAGGACAGCACCTGCCAGCGCCCCTGCCTTTAAAAATGCGTTGAATGTCATGGTGTACACTCCCTTGAGTTAAAAATCAGTGCTGTAGAGGAACGTTTGCCCGCGCCGTTGGCAGCAGGAATAGGGTTGCCAGAGCGCCCAGGCATACGCGCCATCTGTCGCGATGGGGTTGCTGTTGTCCGGGAACACGGCGCAAGAAGAAGAGATGGAGGGGACCAGCCGCTGCCATTTGTGGTTTTTGGTACCGGTATTTTCGGTCACCGGCTCCGGTGGCCAATACCCGTCACGGCGACTGGCGGTCATCGGGTGATAGACATGTACCTGACCAGTACGCGTGATGATATCCGCAGTACGTTGTGCCACAACAGCCGCCGCCTTGTAGTCATCTACCTGGGTGACAAACCCGCCACGGGGATACACGTTACCCCACATATTTCCGGTTGAGCCGACCTCCCGCAGTCCTGGCGTGAGCGCCTCTGGGTACAAACTCTCAGGCAGACCGGTACGCCACATCAGCGCATCCAGGGTACTGAGGAAATACGGCACAAATGCGCTGGCAGAACCCGGGCAGGTGTAACCCATCGACCCCAGGAAGTTGTTAAATACCGGGGCGGCTAATGCAGGGTGACCAATCGCATCCGCGTTCTTGAAGCGCAGATTGTCTTTGCGCAGCCCTCGCTTCTGCTCATTATTGCCACCGCCTTCAGCCACACCCGGGATCCCCGTTCCTAGCATCGCCACCTCTGACCAGGGGTTATCCCCGGTCTGGGCATAGCTGGACACCACCGCATTGGGGATGTAGTGCTTCACCTTGACGGAGGTGAGAATGCGGCACCCGCCCCAACCGCAATAAAGCCAGTAACAAATACCCGCAATCCGGTACTCCAGGCACGTCGGAGAAAGAGCACTGGCAATGATTTGCGCCGAGTTGATGGCACTGGCCGTCAACGGCTGTACCGCGCCGCACAGCAACAACGCCGTCGCCAGTTTATGACGGCGCAAGGAGAGTCGTTTCATTGTGCCCCCTTGTGCTCAGCCAGCTTCGCTTCGGCCAGAGCAACGTCAGCCGTGCCGTACACCACATACTGGTCGTCAAATACCACGGCAGGGTATTTCTTCAGCCCGAGACCGTAGGCCTGGATAACCCCCTGGTAGGCCTGCACTATCTGTTGCTCTTTCTGCTGCCAGTCCGGGGATTGCAGCACCGCGTTGGCCTGTCGCGCAGCCTGGCGAGGGTCAGCCGACAGCGCACCAAACACTTCACGCTGGACGACCTCCGGCGCATCCAGGTAAACCAACTGATGACCGGTGCCTAATCCAGTCGGGGGATGCTGACTGTCGGTATACACCACGGTGGCCGCCTGTGCCGATACGGCAGCGCACCCGATAGCCAGCAGGAACACAGCGTTACGTTTCTTCATCACATTTCACTCCTGTGGGACAAAACCGCAGGGTGACGCGCATTGCTGACAAAAACAGCAAACAACTCGAAATGCGTGGGGAAAAATTAGGGGGGGAACCAGGGGCATTCTGATGAAAAAAAACGGCAGACTACCGAAACCGGTAACCTGCCGCCAGAATAAAGGGGCCAGACGCCAGACGCGTGTAACCGCTACTCGGGAACGCCCAATCGTTCAGCCAACTGCGTCACCAGGTACACCGCATCGACCGCATCCGGCAGGTTGATATACCAGCGCGGAGCCTGGGCATAATCCTGTGCGGTAGGCCAACGTAGCGTACCGGTGATCGTCAACAGCAGATTGACGCAGGCACTGGCTCCGGCGAATTTCACCGCCACGCAACTGTGATGCCCCACCCGGTGCGGCGAACAGGTGATCAAGACCACCGACTGGGTACGCGCCCGTATCTGCTCACACAATTCGGCCAACTGCCCGGCATGGGCCTCGCTGATACGCGGGTTACCCTGTGGCGGAGCCTCAAACAACACGCCACCCTCGCCCCCGTCACCGGCCACAATCTCCAGCATGGCCTTCTTCAACTGCATCATGCCGCCGCCTTAGCGATACCGCGAGCCACATCCAGTTGATGCGCTATCTGTTTTGCGGCCGCCAACTCGGTCACGCCCTGCGCCTGCATAATCGCCCGACGTGCCGCCTTTTCCTCCTTCTCGGTCATGCCGAGAGCCAGATACAGACTCGGCGGCACCGCCCGGAACAGCGCCTCAATACGGCTCGCCAGTACCACCCCTTCGGTATAACAACGGGGGGTCTTGGTCGCCGACAGCAACATGGCTTTCTGCTCCGCCGTCAACTTTTTGAAGCGGGCAATCTCCTCCACTTCTTCCGGGGGCATCACCAGGCACAGCCACCATTCGATCATGTTGAGCATCTTCTTCGACGTATTGGGAAAATCCTCTAGGTTCTGTGTGGCGAGCCACAGCCAGGCTCCCAGCTTACGCCACATTTTCACTATCTTGACCACGAACGGGGCCAACAGCGGGTTGGTGGTGATCATGTGCGCCTCATCGGTCGCAAAGACGATTTCCCTGTCCAGGAACTGATCGCGCTCGGCAATGTTGTTGATGGTGTTCACCAGCGAGGTGTAAGCCACCGCCAGCGCCGCCTCATACCCTTCCCGCGCCAGCGTGCCCAGGTCAATCAGCGTCACATCCGCTTCGGGCCAATTCTCTCCGGGGCGGTCAAACAGCTCGCCCAGGAACCCCTGCATAAACACGCCCAACGACTCCCCCATGTTCTGCGCACGGGTTCGGCGCACTTCGGGCCGGTTTTCGTCAGCCGCAAACTGGTACAACGCCGCCTGCAGGTCGCCGGTGATCATCTGCCGCCCCGCATTATAAGCGGCCTTCGCCGCCACCAGGATAGCCTCACGCATCATGCCCCGGTCAGCCCGCTCCAGCTTGGCTTCTTCTTTGGCCTCGCCGCCGGTGATCATCAGTCGCGCCACAATCTCCAACTCACCCAGGATGTCACGTTCCTCATCGTCATCCTCCTCGTCACTCTCCTCGGTCTCGATACGCTCACTCAGTTCCTCTTCGCTCACCATCGCCGCAGGCGTCTCGATCAACCGGTGCGCATCGGCAAACGGCGCTAGAGATATGCCGCAACCCGGCTTGATACTGACCTTGTTCACCGTCAACCCCAGTTCTTCACAGTAATCCGCAAACAGACCGAAGGAGTTACCGGCTTCGGCAATAAATAGCCGGGGCCGGTGGATAGCCATCAACTGCGCGAACAAGTTGTTGAGCGTGGCGGATTTCCCCGAACCGGTAGGACCAAACAGCACCAGGTGGGCATTCTTGGAACGGTCCTGACTGTTGAGCGGATCAAAGGTCAGCGGCGCACCACCGCGGTTAAAAAAGGTAAACCCCGGATGCCCGGTACCGGTATCCCGACCAAACACCGGCAGCAGGTTAGCCATGTGTTGGACAAAGGTCAGGCGGGTATACCAGTGTTTCCTGTCGTGCATCGGATTAAAGCACATCGGCAAGGCCCGCAGGTAGCCGTTGAGCGGGGCGACATCGAACTCCGGCTTCACCGGCTGCAGCCCGGCATTCAACAAGACCGCCGTCAGGTCACGCTGACGGGTATTCAGTACCTTGACCGTCGGGGCTTTCAGATAGAAGGTCATACTGCCCCGATAGAGCTTGTGCTTTTCCCCCAGATAACGCTTGGCCGTCTCCGAGTCTTCACGCACCCGTTCCGACTCGGTATTCTCGCCGATGGCATTTTTCGCCAGGTGATTGAATCGCTCCTCGAGCACGTCCTGGGGTTGCACCACCAGGGTCAGCGAAACCACCGTCCCCTCTGGCAACAAGTCCATCAGCGCATTGATATTCTCACCCTTACGCGTCTCCCCGGTCAGATGTCCTACTGTGGGCGCCCGGCGCAGCCGGTCGATGGTGATGGCCTTGTGCGGAACCTCGTCAAACCACCACACGCCCCGCTCGATGTCCGAACGCGGCGGTGAAAACAGCACGGTTTCACTAAAATCATTTTCTACCGGCAACACCCCGGCTTCATTATCCTGGTGCGCTGCCGTGCGGTACAGCGTCTCCTTGTCGATCCAGTCTGGGTTGGGGTTAAACCAGCGCAGCAACCAGGCGTGGATCTGCTCCCCGTTCTGACGGGCCGCCACGACACCGGCACCGGCCAGCGCTGACGAGAGTCGTTCACAGACCTGGTTCAGCGCCTCTTCCGGGGGATGCGGCTCGCGCAGTGCCGGATTGACATAGCGGTAGACCACCATCCGGGTCCGGCGTTGCTGTCCGCGCCAGGGTGCGCCGGTGATCGCCTTGTCGATAAACAGCCCCTTGGGTACCGCGATACCGCGCATATGCCGCTCCATCTCGGTGAGATAGGCCTCGGTAAACGCCGACCCCTGCGCCCAAGGCTTGACGTAACCGCGCAGTTTATCCAGGTATTCGGTAACGTCGGTCTCATCCTGACAGAAGAACTGCACCACCCACGGGTGCAGATCCCGCTCCTCAAAACTGTCCTGCAGGGCATCTTCCACCACATCACGGATCTCCTCCAGCCGCTCCGGCGTCCGCCCTTCGGTACCCACCGGCACAATCTCGAACACCGCCCCGACCGAGACCCCGTCATCGAGCAACAGGCACTGGCTGCGCGGCAGGTACTCGGCCCACGGCAGGTAATCCACAAACGTCGGGTTGTTCGGGTAAAGTGCTTTTTCCTCGGCTACCGTCAGCTTGCCGGTTTTCACCTGCGGCTCCCGCGCCAACACTGCCGTATCCTGATCGTCTTCCACCTCGGCAGGAGCCTGCCTGCCGATTTTCTTCTTGCTGAATAATGAGAACATTACAGCGCCTCCGTACGTTCACCCGGCAGTGCATACTGCACACTGCTATAAAACGGGAAGACCGAGCTGTAGCCGGGTACCGGTGCAGGCGCATTGCCCGCCATGTGCGGGTAGATATAAATCACCATGTCCGGGTTAGGCAGACGCGGGAAAATCTGCTGGATCTCGTTTTCCGCCGTCCGGGTATAGCTCTCCTCAATGGCTTGACGGGCAGCGCTGTCGTCATTGGTCAATCCCCGCCGCAACGTGCTGCGGGCCTCGGTGGCCGTCCGTGCCGACGAACCCTTGTTTTGCCACAACTCCAGCATGGTAGAATCCCCCGGTGGCAGCATTTCATCTTTGGTGGTACTGCAGCCGGTCAACAAGACAGCCAGGCACACTAACGGTAAAACGTGCTGTTTCATCAAAACCTCCTCAATCCAGCGCATGCTGCTGGCTGATATCAAAATCGTACCGGACCTTGCGGCCCTGCTCTTCGTAGTCAATCGGGATCTGACGGGTAATATGCACGGCTACCTGGGCACCCGGTGGCACATACACGGCGTCAAACATCTGCCCGTAACGCGCTTTCACCCAGGAAGCCAGTTCATTGGTGCCGCCTGACAAGGCCTTGCCCAGCGCCGCCTGCCCGGCACTGCCGGTCAGCGTACTGGTCACCGTGGTGCCATCTACCGAGGTCGTGGTCTGGTTGTTCGCCATCGCATCCGACGCCGCACCGGCACCGGACAATGCGAACAAGGTCGGTAAATAGGTAGACGCGTTGGATTTACGTTCCCCGGACAGGCAGGGCACCCCGTTTTCATCTGACAACCAGCCAATGCTGCCGCCGTTCGATTTGCCGTTGCTGCCGTCACTGGATTTTGCTGGCGATGGCACGGTACGCACCGTGCCATCGGTAAACACAAAGGTAATGGAATGCACTTCACCCCGGACACAGGACAATACCCAGTCACCGGTGGCGGTACCGGAGACAATCGCCCCTTCCACGTCCGGCAACTCGATACCGTTGGCCGTCAGGTTCTCCTTGCCGATAAGCACTTTAAACGGGTACGGATCGGTGACTTTGCCATCAATCGGCACCCGGCCCAGCAACGCCGTCATACCCCGGCTACCAATCAGCGTCGAGTTTTCCGGCAACGTATACACCGGTGTCGCTTCCTCTATAGCCTGCTGATTTTTCGCCGCCCGGTCCAGATCAGCTTTCTGGCGAGAAATAGCGTTATCATCCAGGCTGGCAAACGAACTCGGGAACTGGAAACTGCCGGTGCCTGCCGCCGTGCCCACGGCAGCGGCCCCGATGACCGGTTTACCGTTGCGGTCAAGCTGCACGGCGTCCTGTGGCTCAATCCACATCACGCCACCGCTCACGGTGCCCACGGCCCCGTCACTGCCCTCCAGACCCAGCCCAATCGGCAAATCACCTTGCTGTCCCTGCCCTGATGCGGATGAACCGGCAGATGGCGGCTGACCTGACTGACCGCCCATCCCCTTCAGATTCAGATTCTCAATCAGCGTCGCCAGGCGTTGCTGCTCCGCCTGAAGTTTCTGCCGGGCCTGCGCCTCTTCCTGTTTCGCCACATTGACTGCATCACGAATGCGGTTATCGACATTCACCCCGCCTTCCTTGAGGGTGGCGTTCTCTTCCGACAGCGTGACATTCTGCCGCTCCAGACTGGCCTGCTTGTCCTGGATGACCTTCAGACGCGCCACCAGGGTTCGCAGGGTATCTTCCGGGGTATCCCCCTCGATACCGAGGATCTGCAGCTCCTCATCGGTCAGATCAGCCACCGTATTCGTTTTGAGGGTCGATGAGGCCGGTGTGGTGCCTGAACCACAGGATTTCACCCCAATGGCGATGGCAATAAACAGCACCACCGGCACCAGGACTTTCAGCAGGGTATTGGATTTAATTTGCATGTGTCTGTCCTCCTGACGCGGTTCGCACCTTGCCCTTGGCTTTCACCACGGGCACCACCGGCTCTGGCAGGAACGCCGCGTCCGGGCGTCCCTGCATCACCAGATACAGCGTGGTGGTATCTTCTGGGGTTCCAGCCGCACCCAGCCAGCGGTGTTGAAACGTCGCCGAATGGAACGTGCCCTGCAGACGGCGCGGATCGAGCACCACCTTTCCCGACCGCTGGTTGGTCAGTTTCAGCGCAACCACGTTGTACCCCTGTACCCCCCATGCGGCCAGCGGGCGTACCGTGACCGGTTCAGAGGGCAGCAGTGAGGTAATGGTCGATGACAGACCGTGCGAAATGGCATGTACCCCCGGCAACGCTTCAATCGTACGTAACGGGGCATAGAGGTTTTGTGCCGCGTAGCGGGTCAGCGCAATCGGCAACGGCGTTGTGATACGTGGAGCCTGCTCTTTCGCGGACGTTTTACCCTTGGGTGTCACGGATTCATCGCTGCTGACCGACGTATTGTTGCTGGCCGTGGCACTGGAGACCTCGCCCTGATAGACCAGGCTCACCGGCTCACGCACCTGCTTGCCCTCCAGGCCGGTGATATCCAGCAGGATAAGCTCACCGTTCTCCACGTCCTGCAGTTGTAACCGCGTGGTGGCAAAGGCGCTGCTCGCCTGCAGGTACACGGCACCGCCGGTACTCTGCACCCGCAATTTGCCGTTCAACTCGGGAGGGAAACCCACCCGGACGTTCTTGTTTACAAACACGATGCGCTCCTGACCCACGGTCAGCGGTACCTGCAGCGGGATACGCTCCCACTTCATCAGTTCCACCGCCTCAACCGGCAGGCTCACGGCGCACACGGGGCCCAACAGGGCCAGATATAAAGGAAGATAACGGGTAGACATCATCAGAACAGTCCTTTCTTCTCAACCGGCGCGGCCGGGGCCGCTTCCAGGCGTTGCGGGATATCGGCGTAGCAATCGAGTGCCAGACCAAACGGGTTGGCCTCCGGGTTCTGATCCCAGCGCACAATCTTCAGCGGGTAACGCACCAGCGCGCGTTTCACCGGTTCGGTGTGGTAATACTCATCGGCCACCAGATCCAGGCGCACGATCCAGCTATCGCGGCTCACCACCGTGACACTGTCGTCCTTGTAGCCGCGTCCAGGGACTTCAGAGATCCCCCTGACGCGTTCACGCAACTCCCCGGCAGATTTACGCTGTTTCGCATCCTTGTTCAGCCACTCTTCACAGGTGGGCGTCAGATAAGCAGACAGCGTGCTGATGCGGTACGGGTAGTCGGTATTGCCGTCTTTCGGCCAGGAGTTCAGTTGCTGGAAGATGTAAAACGCAAAGCTGTAGACGGTGGACGGATGAACCTCCCACCAGGCGCGGGTCGAGCCCGAGCGCAGGTCAGGCGGGTTATGAACGGTCAGGTTGCGCGGTGACAACATCCAGCCAGCAAGGGCTATCATCAGCAGAACCATCAACACCCCGCAAGCTCCACGCAGGGTTGAAATATGGCGGTCACGCGCATTGACCGCACTTCTGTACTTACTCATCAAACTCCTCCTGGAACTGGCGAATGACCGGCATTGAACGGCGCAATGCCCAGGTCTGGCTACGGTGTATCAAGTGGGGATTGCCCATCCGCTGACGGCTCAGCCACAGCTCAACACGCCGGTACAGGTAGTTCTCCGGTTTGCCGCGCTTGAAACGCGCCATCAGCTTGCCGCCGAAAAACACAACGACAATCGGCATCAATAAACTGACGGTAGGGAACGCCAGCCAGCCAATAAACAGGGTAAAAGGTATGGCGACCACCAGGCCGCCCAATACGCTTAATCCCGCAGTCATAAACAGCTCTGGCGTGGTAAAGCCCTTGAATACAATAGGCTCTGCATTCAGCCGGTCGGGTAGAAACGAGATAGTCGCCATACCGTACCTGCCTTAGCCCACGATGACCGTGGCCGCTTTGGTGGCCAGCCAGATGACCGCGACGACTAGCACGATACCGACCACGACCAGCATGCCGAACTTGGCCCAGGTGGATTTGCCCTGCTGGACTTCGGCGAAGGTCGCAATGATGGAATTCGCCACGACCAGCAGCGCCACGGCGGCCAGGATGAGGCCACCCAGGACAATCCCGTCATTGAGGTAGCCGGAAATCTGGCCGTAGAACGAACTGTCGGTACTGGTTTTAGGGCCTTCCACCGTCGGCAGAGCAGCCTGGGCAGACGTCACCGCCGTCAGAGCCAACAGTGCAGTGGACTGACGAACACGCTGTGCAACACGGCGGGTGGAAGAGAAAAGGGACTGCAGATTCATGGTAGTTTCCTTACAAATGAAGAAGTGATAAATGATTAACTGGCGAACAAATACAGACTGACCAACAGCAAGATGACGACACGGACCACGAAGCGTTGAACGGCAGCCCCTTTGATATTGCCTGCCGCATAGCCCCGATAGACGTGAACAAATCCCCACCCTGCCCACAACGTCAATACCGCTATCAGTGAACCGATAAACAGCAGGTTCAGAACGGCAGGCTCGACGTTGCCAGCAGCGGCTTTAAACGCTGCGGTCTGTGCTTCATTCATTACCGACGCTCCTGGCGATATTGCCCGGAGACTGACGATGTGGTGGGTTGCGCGCGGGAGGGTTCGAGGTAAAACTCAATCCCCCGACGCACCGTGTTGATGTCCTGGGTGGCCCGCAGGTAATCAAAATGAAAACGCCCGGACTGACCGTCCTGAACCGCCACCACACGGGCGCGCTCCAGGCTGGCCTGTACCTGGTCCAGTTGCTTCATGACCAGGGCCAACTCGTCTTTCTCACCGGCCTGGACGGACAGCGCAGTGAACAGACTGCCTGCGAGACACAACGCCCGCAGCGGTGTTATGTGCATGGGAACCTCCTTTTACAGGTAATGGATGCAGCACAGAGAGTGGCGAAAAGGAGCAACAGGGTCAGCAAACAACTAGAAGGGGAATTGTGAAAATTTATCCGAGAGGCCAACAGCGTGGCGCGGTTTGCGCCATCGGGGCTCTTTGCTTGGCCTGGCACACCAAGCGGAGTATATTGATTGAAAATTCACCACTACAGTAAGACCACTGTAAACACGAGGGAATATATGAAGAAAAACACCGTCTTATTTGTAATAATTTCTAATTTTGCAGACTGGGAACCGGCACTTCTAGCAGCAGGATTACAATGGGGGTACGGCTTATGGCAAAATCATTACGCAGTGAAAACTGTTGCTGTTAATAACGACCCTGTATTATCTATTGGTGGATTAAAAGTCATACCAGATTATACTGTCGACAACGTTCCTGAAGATTTTTCTGCACTTATTCTGGTTGGAGGAACAAGTTGGTTTTCTCCTGAAGCGCAGAAATTCATCCCTATGATAAAAAAGGCTTTAGACAACAATATCATTATTGGAGCAATCTGTGATGCTGCACGTTTCTTAGCTGTAAATGGGTTCATAAATGATGTTGAGCATACCACTAACGCATTATCAGATATAAAGTCTAAAACCGGATCAGCTTATACGGGAGAAGAGAAATTCAAACATCAATTGTCTGTACATTGTAGAAATATAATAACAGCAAAAGCAACAGGTAATATTGAGTTTGCAAGGGATATTTTCACAGCTTTAAATATTGCTCCTAAAATTAAAATAGACCAATTTTATGAGCACTTTAAAAATGGTGATGGGAACGATATAAATCACAAATGAGGACACGAACACATTAATCCAACTACCTATTCTCTCCGGCTTGGTCTGAACAACGGAACAAGCTATACTGTTCAAAAGGCCAGCAACGCCGGAGATAAACAATGAGTGCTTTACTTTCCCCCATCGTGTCAGAGTTTGAAACTCAAGAGCAGGCAGACAGCTATGACCGTTGGTTCCGTGCCAAAGTACAAGAGGCGTTAGACGACCCACGTCCTGGCATCCCACACGACGAAGTGATGGCTGAGATGGAAGTGATTATCGCTGAAGCTGAGTCCAGGATGCGTAAATCACTCTGATGTTACCGATTATCTGGAGCCAGTCCGCACGAAGCGACCTCGCCAACATTATCCGTTATATTGCGAACGAAAATCCCTTTGCAGCACGTCGTATAAAGGCATTGATTCAAGAGGCGATACAACCCGCAGCAGAGCACCCCTACCTTTTTCGAGTTGGAAGACTCCCTGGAACAAGAGAAGTGGTTGCTCATCCCAACTATATTCTGGTTTATCAAATCAACGCAGAGCGGATAACTGTCCTAAGCGTCCTACACGCTCGCCAAGAGTATCCATAAAGTATCGTGCAAAATAGAGGTCTAACAGCCCTCGCTGCGAAGGCTGTTCTTGTCGATCAGAGGTACTTTTTAAATGATCCCATTGTCACCGATATCGCCAGTCCCATCAGCAACGCGGCGGGCAGCAACAGCATATTCGGATAGACCGAAAACGGCGCAGACAGGTAGAGAATACAGGGAATATAGACGGCCGGTTTCACAAACCGCTTGGCATGGTGATACAGAAAACTCGACTCATACCCCGCACCATAGCGACGCAGGTCACGCCTTACCATCCCATCAACAATCCCCACCAGGGCCACCAGAACAAACAGCGGCACCGACAACACCAGGATGGTGACCCGCATCAGGAAAATCAGCGTGACATACATCGAGGCCATCAGGTATTCACGCGCCACCTGTATCAACCAGGCTCCGCCGACATTCAGGCCATCCGTCAGCGCATTGCCGCTGTTGCTTGACTGCGCTGACTGGAGCCATCCCAGAAAACCGCTGTTCACAAACAGCCATTGGTAACCGACAGTTATCCAGGTACTCACCGTGGTCACCGGCGCAGACAGCAGCAGGCTGCGGGTAAAGCCTTCGGCAAAATAGCCACTTTCCGTCACCATCACCGCCCGGCTGTGTTCAGCGCCCTGCTCCGGCCAGAAAAAAGCAATACCAATGTACTCCACTATCAGGCTAAACAGCAGGGAGACCAATAACATGCCAACGACCCGCCAGGGCATGTCCCACAATACCGTCATCAGCAGACCGTGCCGTTTGGCAGGCAGGTTTTGCTGAACCGGCTGCGAGGAAGAAGATGCTTGTGCCATTACCCCTCCTTAATGCAGTGCCAGAACTTCCAGCTCACACTGCAGCAGCATGGGCTGGGCATTGATTGTCACCCAGATCCCCACCTGGTTGGCCGGGCAAGGCTCCTGCTCTCGTCGTGCGTCATACCCTAATTCACTCAACGCCGTCACAATCTCTGGAGCAAACGGCGTTGAGCAGTGCCGAGTCTTCAGCACCGTCATGATATCGCGAGGCACCTCGGCAGACTGCCCGAGGCTGGAGGCCAGTACAGCACTGACACGAAATTGTTGCTTCATTATTGAACTTCCCTCATCAGACCACGTTATTGTCAATCTCGGGTGCCCGGTCGCCCGGTAAGGCCGTTCCCGACCACCAGGTATCGCCCGTGCGGTAATTTTTCTTCATATACTCGGCAATCTTCCCCAGACTGTCCGGCATCAAGGCATCATTCCCCGCCGCTGGCAACGGCATACGGATCTTCCACAGTTTCCCCCCTTCCAGCAAGGCAAAGGCCTGGCCTTTCGGCAGGTTGATCACATTGGCCGGAGTGATCAGCGGCGTACGTACCGAACTCACCCTGTCCTGGGTATTGGAGGTAAAATCACTGCCCATCTCCGGGTTGGAAATATCGGTGACGCCAGACACCAGGGTTTTGGTATACACCTCTACTTCAGGCAATTGTTTTGTCATCAGTTCTGCCGTTTCGGTGTGCCGGACGCGCAGCATCACCAGGCTGTTGAAGTTACCGACCACCTGTGCAGCCTTGGCCGCACTGCCCAACCGCGCCTCGATGTCCGGCAGGGTCTGTGTATAAGCTGTGACCTCGATACCCGCACCACCGCCCTTGTTGATAAGCGGGATAAACTCATCGCCCATCAGTTCATTGAACTCATCACAGTGCAGGCTAATGGGGGTTTTCTTCTCTTCCTCCACAGGCAAACCATCATTGATACCAAACTTATAGATATGACCGGCTACGCTCACCAGGTCGGCAAACATGCTGTTGCCCACCGCTGCAGCCACCTCCGGGTCTGACAACGCATCCAGACCGATATAAACAATGCCCTTCTTGCGGATCACCTGCTGCCAGTCAAAAATGGGGCGGGGGTCGGTCAGGTCGGTATAGTCCGGGGAGATCAACGGTGCCGTCTTGCCGGAGGTCAGTTTCTCCAGTAACGGCAACAGGCTGGCAACAATTTTGTCGTAGTATTTCTGGTCATAGCGAACAGACGAGCGCAGACCATCCAGGACAGGGTCATACACCCGTTTGCCCTCATCACTCCCCAAAACATGCTCAATCGCCACGATACGCATCGAGCGCCCCTCCATATGCCGAGGAATATCACGTTCATCGAGAACGGGCACCAGACTCTCAATCTGTAGCCACAACGCCGGGGCATGTTGCGACAGGTAAAACTCGGCGTAGTTTTCATAGAGGTCACTGATGTTATTGACGTAACGCATGATCAGGCCAAAGTCAGGCCGCTGTCCCAGGGCAACCAGGCCACGGGCGATGATGTTGACAAACCGCCAGGCAAACTCCCGGAACACCGCATTATTACCGCCGCCTTCCAATTGTCCGGCCACACGGGTGGCCACCTCAGAAATACGGCTGAAACGGCCCACGGCGTTATAGCGGGCACTGATGTCGGGCCAACCCAGGTGAAACACCTGCAGTTCGCTGGCGCGACCGGCGCGGTGGGCTTCGGCGTAAATGCGTTTGAGCAGATCTGCATCCCCCTTGGGGTCAAAGACAATGGTGACGTTGCCACGCCGGATATCCTGGGTGATCAGCAGTTCCGCCAGGCGGGTTTTACCGACGCGTGTCGTCCCCAACACCAACATATGCCCAACTCGCTCTCCCAGATTCATCGAGACATTGACTTCATCGGGTTCAATACCGTGCAATGCGGGCTTGCCGCCGACGTCCGGCAGTGGGCGCACCGGATTGAGCGCTGACTGGCTGGAAAGCCATTTGCACAAGGTGGGATAACGGTATTCATGGTGCTGTTCAAAACGACGCGCCGCCTGGTACAGCGCCGGGGGATTCACATAGCGCTCCACTTCGGGGCGCAATGTCGCCAGCAGGCGCTGTGTGTGTTTTTGCTCCCACAGAAACCCCCGCCCCAGGAACAGACGATGATGGCTTACCGGTACCTGGGCGCTGGTCATGACATAGCGCGGCAAACGGCGGATATTGCGCCGGTAGCGCAGCACCCTGCCCCCCTCACGGGTCCGTTTCAGGGCAAACACAGCAAACCCACCGGCAGTGACATAGCTGACAGCAGGAGCCAATGCCACCGCCCACGGCGCGGTCACACAGATATAGCTGGCACAGGCGGCAACGACCGCTGTATTCAGCTCAACAGCAGGTCGCAACATCGCCTCAATCACATAACGATCACTCATTGTTCACTCCTCACCCAGTAGCCAGGGACGCTGCTGGTCGATCAGGTCAAGCAGCCGCTGACCACTGATAAATTCAATGCAGGGAGAGGCGCTCTGCGCCTCGCGGGACTTCAGGCCGGTACGCCCGGTGTGAATAAACAGCCCCCGGCAACGTTCGCGGCGGACCAGCGCCCCAAATGCCACCACATGGGCCGATGTGATGGTGCGGGCATAGCGTTTGGCCTGGATGAGATAACGCTGGCTACCCATCCACACCTGCCCATCAAGCCCACCGTCACCGCTATAACGCCGGTTGCGTTTGATGCTATATCCCCGGCGTTCGAATGCAGTCAGTAGCAATTCTTCAAACACATAGGGGTTCACTTTACGCAGATAATTCAGACGTTGGCCGTCACCGGCCAACTGGGGAAGACGCGCCAGAACACGTTGAGCCTGACGCTGATAACGTCGGTGGCGACTGACTTTCGCGCCAATCAGTAACGCTATCCAGCTCAGCACGCTAAGTAAAAGCAGCCACCAAACCAAAGGTCCCAGACTCTCCAGCATCAGGCCCGATCTCATTGTTCCAATCCCTTTTCCGTCAACAACACCGGGTAATGGGTCAGCCCCAGCCGCTTCGCCAGATCACTGCCCGAGACCGACAACAACTCCAACCCATCAGCGTGTTTCTTCAGGTCGTTGAGCGCCCCTTCACTGGCAACATTCACCACCAGTCCCACCGCGTTTAACTGCACCAGTGCATCCCGACGCAGTGACAGCCAACGGCGAGACAGATCATCATCACCAATCAAAAACATCGGGCGCATCCCCGGCAGGGTCAATGCCCTGGCCTCCACCTTGCCGGGTGTCAGCTCAGGGGTACTGACGGGCAAAACGGTAAGCGGAATAACCGACAACGGTGCTGCCGGTGCCGAGGATGCCGTGGCGTTGCCCTGATTATTGATGCCCTCGAAATACGTTGCCGTAGACTGGCCGCCCAGATCGGCAACGACCGTTAACTCGGCCTGGACTGTAAAACTGATGATACCCAGTACCAGCACACCGCTCAGGTGGGTCAATAAACGTGGATTCAGATTCATGGCGTCGCTCCTGCCGCAGGTTCAATGACAACATTCGATGCCAGTACGCCGGTTGTCGGCTGCAGGCGATTCAAATGCCGTTTCACGATGGCTTGATAGGTCCGTGCAGGCTGGCCGCCTGCCGGATGGTGATAGCACCCGGCAGCGGTTATCCAACTCCCCGGCTTGTTGTCGTAGCAGGCCCGCAGAATACGGGCCGCCACATGCAGATTGATGTACGGATCAAAGGCCTCCCAGGTGGAACGGAAGTGATGCCCGTTCCAGCCCAGATTCACCTGCGCAATCCCGATATCGATACGTTTCAGTGAGTTATGGCGCATAAACCCCAATAGCGCCTGATAAGCCTCTTGCCGGGTTGCATAGCGATACCCTTTCCCGGCGACGTTAATGGTCCACGGCCAGGGTCGAACGCCGTGGGGAAGTTTCTTTGACGATTCCGTCAGCGCCAGGCTGTACAAGGCTTCGGCGGGCACCCGCTCCTGCACCGCCACCTGGTAATAACCTGACGGGATCTGCTGAGAGGACACGGTCGCCAGGCTGTTCGAACTGCAGAGCAGGAGCGCCAGCGCACTCAATACGCGGTAACTTGCCATCCGTTTTCTCCCTGTTGCAGCACAACCGGCATACGTCCCTGACCGAACTTGATCCACTGTCCCCGGTCGTGATTGAGCGTCAGCGTTTTCGCTTTCACCCGCTCGACGGGGATAGCCAGCTTTTTCGCCCAGGCCCGAACGGCCTCATCTTTCCCTTCGCTGCCGACCAGGTAAATATCCAGCAAACGTTGGCTTGTCAGCAGGGACGCTACTTTGGTCTCACACGGCGTCCCACAGTCAGCCCGAACAAACAAAGCCAGCCGCCCATTACCCTGCCCGGCATCCCCGGCAGAGCGCACAGGTAAGATACCGGGGTAGACACGCACCCAGGCGGCATTCACTTCACGCTGGAAGGCCAACTCCGCCTCAACCCGCTGAAAGTCCTGTTTGACGGACAGGTCAGCATAGTGACGCCGCTCCTCCTCGCTCCGCGCTTCGATACCCAGCGTGGTGATCGGATCTAACCCCGGTGATAAAATCCCCCGACGCCCTTTGCTCAACTGCTGATAACGCTGCCATTCCTCGGTTGTCAGCCCCCATTCCTGGGCACTTTTTTTCGACTGCGCTTCTTCCAACGCCTGCAGGGTGGTACTGACACTGGCGGTGTTTCCCTGTTGGGATTGCTCAGTTTGCAGTGCGGCTGTTGCCGGGAAAAGCGGGGCCATACCCAGGCCCAATACCAGGGCGATTGGTGTCAATTTCATCCTGAACCTCCTTTATTGAACGGTCAGCGTCTGCGTCCGGCCTGCGACGCTGAACTGGGCCTGATTGCCCCCGGCAGACAACAGTGTCCAGCCCTGAACGGTTTCGCCGGTTTCGACAAGCCGTATATCCGTCAGGTTGAACGCCTGCAGGGGAGCCACGGCGACAAACACTGCGCCTCCCCGCCGCTCAATGCTGGTCAGACGGAAAGGGGCAGCAACAGACCGGGCGATCCGGGTGGGGGATTTCTTGACGGTGGGTACGGTCGCCCCTGAAGTGACGGCAGAGGTGGCTGGTTTGATTGCCGGTGTTTGTGCTGCACCGGCCCGTTGTTCCAGGGTGTCAACACGGGCCAGCAGAAGTGCCATCGTGGCATGAACGCCCTTCAGTGCCTGTGTATCTGGCGACACTGGCTGGCTGACTTTTGTCTCGAGTGTACGTACCTGCTGCGCCAGTTGCTCAAACGCCGGTTTACCCACCGCCGGTGCCGCCTTCAGCGTATCCAGCGAGGCTGACAGCGTGTTCAACGCCTCGCTATTGCTGATGACCTGCCCGTTCAATTTGTCCAATTCCTGCTGGACCGCATCCCGGCCAGGAACTTGCCCCAGCGCGGTTTGCAGCGAGGCAATCTGGACAGACTGGCTCACCACTTTTGCCCCAATACCCGCAACAGATAGCACCAGAAGCGTGAAGACGCTATAACGCAGCAGCCGCATCCCCTTGCCCGGACGCGATGCCGGGGTCTCCTCTATGATTTCACTCATTTCAGCATCCTTTGCCGGGCGGGGGCCGGAGTGGGTTGCGGTTGTACAGTGGAGGCTACTGGCTTGATGGCAGGCGGCTGTATCAAGTGACTGCTGGCGATTGGCGCAGGCGTCGGCTCTGGCGGTAAGCGGAATCCATCACGCAGCGAGTGACAGACCACGCGCTGCACCGAGTCCACCTCTAGCTGCCAGGCAGGTCCTGCCAGGATTTGCAAAGCGTCACTCAGGCGGATCGGCCCGAGTTGATGATGCACTGCCGGTAAGGCCTGGTTGTAGAGCACACGATTGGCTGAGGTGATACTGCACAAGCTGAACCCAGACTGGCGCAGCGCATAGCGCATGGCATCCGCCACGGTGGGTGACAAGGAAGCCGGAATGCGAATGTCAATCACCTGCTCCAGTGGAGCACGTTGTGCCTGGGAGGGGGAGGTACTGACCAGCAGATAGCGGTCGTAGCGAACCACTTCCAACGGTGTGGCAAACGCATCGGGGCGAGCCGACTGTACGTTACTCGAAAGTTGAACACCGGCAATCGGGGACGTGGGGTCGCGTTGCAGGTTTTTTTGCGGTTGTACACACCCGGTCAGCACCGCAGCGGCCAGTAAACAGGCAGGGAAAGCGTAATATGATTTCATGAACATCCTCAGTTAGCAGTCAAAAAGACGTGCTCACTGTGCGAATCTTCACGGTGTCCCTCAACGAACAACTCATTTCCCAAAAATAAATAAAAAAACGCCAGAGAAGCTCCGGCGTTAAGGGGTACTACATGGACACTCTAGAACGCATTGTCTGCGTATTGTTTTTGTGAGGTACTGGCCGGAGCCTCTGGTGCTGGTACTGATTTTTCAGCCTTATAGACCATTTCTTGCCCTACCTTGATCCAACTGATTTTTATCAGTCGCGCTTTCAGTGTAGGCCGGGATTCACCTGCGTGATCGCCTTTGGTCAGGGTAAATACATCTGCCGTCAGATTACTGAGTTTAAAGCCTAACAGCACTTTCTTTTCTTCATCGACAGATTTCTGGCAACGCCGGATCAATGCAGTGGCATCTTTACCGGAAACCGTAACATCAAAACGCGTATAGTCCGGTTTATCGGTCGAACCGTGCATCGCATTAATCACACAGCTCAGGAATGAACCGTTGGCCGTGGTGATTTCACGGATATTGCTGAGATACCCCAGACCATCAACGTGCAGATTGAAATAGCTGGTCTGATTTTGGGTAGCCGTAGATTGAGATGCTTGAGACATGGTGTTTCTCCTTGGGAATAAAACGGTATGCGGAGAAACGTCCCCAACGGGAGTTTTCCCGCAGGGTATCAACGTGAAGACGTTGACTGTCTGTTAAGTTGGATAAGTGCACCTTCATCGCAGTGAACTGCGATCCCCGCTTTCAAAGGTTCAGGGGGGTTACCGCTCTAAAGCGCGTCCTCTCAGGTTATGGTCGCTTTGGCTTGTGATTGCCCGAAGGCGTCCTTCTCAAATCACCAGGACATTGGCTGTTGTCAGAGACAACGCGTTAGCCTGGTCATTATTCAAACAGGCCAGAAAGAAGTCAACACTAAACTGTCAGTCGAAATATCATCAGGAATTCATCAGGAATATTTGATAAAAAAACGGGAACCGTATCTTCCCGACACGTTCCCGCCATGCCTGCACCACAAGCTGTTGTAGACTGCATTCCATCAACTCAGAGGCCGAGCCTTCGAACCCGACGCGTTTTTCACTGAGACTTTGCGCCTTATACATCCCTTCTTCGGGTAAAAGAATGATGCATATTACTGGTGACCGCAGTAATCACGGGGTGTTTCAGAAGCCATCGCAAAATAGCAAACTCCCCGCATCGAGTGCAATCGATAATTATTTTTTACCTTAACGCGCTTTCTTTTTGGGGAAACTTCGCCGTGTGTTCCGCTGAGGGGGATTCACTATCCCGGTACAGTCAGGATAACGCAGGCAGCCCCAAAAACTCCCTGATTTCCCCAACCGCTGCGAGGTCCCCCCCCCACACACCGGACACGGCGGTGAGGGCGGAACCGTGATATTTATCACCTGCTGACGCCCTTTCTCGACCAACTGCGCTGTCCAGGCCGACTGCTTTGCCATAAAGTCATCCAGAGACATCTTTCCTTCGGCGATATCATCCAGCGCCTGCTCCCACAGAGCGGTCATACCGGGATCTTTCAACGGCATCGGCAACACATCCATCAGTTCACCGGCCACCACGGCAGCATGCAAAGACTTCCCTTTTTTAGTGATGAAACCACGAGCCAGCAAGGTTTCAATGACCCCGGCCCGTGTCGCCTCCGTCCCCAATCCTGCGTTCTCTTTCAGGATTTTTTTCAGCCGGGGATCGGTCACAAACTGCGCAGCGTTTTTCATCGCTGCAATCAGGGTGCCTTCTGTGTAATGCTCAGGCGGCTTGGTCTGCTGAGGTTTCATGGCCGCACCGGTTACCTGACACTGCGCCCCCTGCTCCAGGGCCGGAAGCTGCGCGTTGTCGGTATCACCTTGCGTCTCATCTCCCTCAGACTCTTTTTCAAACAGGACTTTCCAGCCGGGCACCACCACCACATTGCCACGGGTTTTAAACAGTTGACCGCCACAAAGCAGTGACACTCGGGTGGCATCCTGTTCATACACCGGCAGGAACTGTGCCAGATAGTGCTGCCGGATCAGTTGGTAGACCTGACGCTCCACCTCACTCATTTTACCGAGGTCGCACGGTTGTTTTGTGGGGATAATACCGTGGTGGGCGGTGATCTTCTTATCGTTCCAGGCTCGGGAAACAAAACCGGGCTGCAACTGTTCCAGCACTGTCGAGAGCGCGGAATCACTTTTTACCAGGGCGGAAAAAACGGCAGGCACTTCCGACAGCATCGAGGTCGGCAGAAACCCGCAGTCTGTACGCGGGTAAGTTGTCGCTTTATGTGTTTCATACAGTGCCTGAGCAATATCTAGAACCTGCTGAGCACCGAGCCCCCAACGTTTTGAGCACTGTTGCTGCAACGTACCCAAATCAAACGGGAGCGGGGCCGAGACGGTTTCGCGTTTGGTCTCAATCTCTGTGACCGAGGCAATCCCCGTTTGCTGGCAGAGCTGGACAACCTGCTGTGCCACCCCTTGCTGAATACAGCGTTTTTCCTCATCACAGTAGGTTGCGGCAGGCACCCATTGCGCCTGAAAAGACTGGCCACTGGACGTCAGTGCCAGTGTGACCACAAAAAAGGATTTTGGCACAAACCCCGCGATGTGCCGGTCGCGCTCAACAATCAGGTTGAGCGTCGGCGTCTGTACCCGTCCAACTGAAAGCACATTGCCGTAGCCGCAATCACGGGCTTTGACCGTGTAGAGACGGGTCAAATTCATGCCGATTTGCCAATCGGCGCGGGAGCGGCCAAGACCCGCCAGGTAATAAGGGTACGTTTCATGCCCTGGTTTTATCGCCGCCAGCGCGGCCCGGACACTGGCTTCATCGAGCGCCGAGAGCCACAACCGTTCGACGTTGCCCTGATAGCCACAATAATCAAGGATTTCACGGGCAATCACTTCACCTTCGCGGTCGGCATCCGTCGCAATCACCACACAATCCGCCTTGAGTAACAACTTTCGGATCACTTCAAACTGCGCTTTGGATTCGGGTTTGATCTGCATTTGCCATTGCGCGGGCAACACCGGCAGCACCTCGGTACGCCACGGTTTGCCAAACTGCTCGCCGTACACATCAGGGCTGGCCTGCTCTAGCAGATGCCCAAACCCCCAGGTCACCGCCACCCCCGCACCGGATAGATAGCCGCCCTTCTTCTCCGTTGCCCCCAGTACGGCGGCAATGTCCCGTCCCTGACTGGGTTTTTCACACAAAAAGAGTTTCATTCCATTCTCCATGAAAGTGAACCCGCCAAATCCAGCATGCACGACACCCTACCCAAAAGGGCATGGCAATAAAAATGACAGGTGAAAAAAGAAATACTCGGTGATGGCCCAGCCGGACCATCACAAGATGCAGTCACTGTTAGCGGATTTTACCTTCCGCGACCTGTTTGACTTCGGCAAACAATTTGCCGGTGTAAGCCTCGGTGACATGTGAAGCCTCACTGGAGCGGAACGTGATATACAGACGACTCCCTGTAGCATTTTTCTCCAGCTCAATCAGGATATTGTCCTCGATCCCCTCATCTGCGCCCCAATCCCTGCCCATCTTGTAGTAGGCCCCCGGTTGCGCGTCCCAGGCATATCCTCCCTGGGTAATTGTTGCTGCTTTCACGCCCCCCTCTAGTCCCTGGCTCCTAAGGGTATTCACAGCGTCACTGGAGGTAAAATTGTAATACCGTTTAACACGGGCTGCGGCAGTATCCACATCAACCGGAACCTCAAGTTCTCGGGCGGTTTTCTTGTCCACGACAATCCTGTTCGCTGACATCGCAGGCAAACCACCACTGTCATTGCTGTCCGTTTTTTTACCCAGTGAGAGCAAGCCGTAGCTCATGTCGCTGACTTTCTTATTCAACTCAGCAACATCGCTCCCTGCACATCCCCCTAACAGAACAGCAGATAACACCACCCCTGCAGCATTACACAAATGACTCTGTCCCATGTTTCTCATCCTTATCTCCTTGTTTATCAACATCCCCCGCTACCTTATTATCGCCGGATTTATGCCGCAATCGCTTATTTAACAAACGAAGGATCTCAGCATTGACCGGCGGCGAGAAGCGAGAACGTTTTTTGCCTAATAGCACCTCACGCTCTATATCACCAAAATATTGCTGCGCCGAGTGTATCGTTTCAGTCTCCATTACAATATCTCTGCGGCTGACAGGGAATGATCGGTAATGCTGCGCCACCGAGAATATTTTGCGAATTTGGTATCCGCCCTGATGCAACCGATCGTCACGATGTTGCCGGGAGATAAACCCGTAATGATGAGCCTGAAATAATTTCAGCGCCAGTTGGTCAAAGCCGACAAGCAGGTAAACGCAGCGATACCCTAAAGGCGTATGACTATGCACACCTATATTAAGGGGGGAGCTGGAAACAACATTGGACAACGAGATACCGCCAGGAAGATTCTCTATCAGACTACTTGCTTCCTCTAACAGAAGCTGAATGTTCTTATGCGCTTCATCAATCAGCGTTTCAAGCTGATACATCACAGCATCCGCATAAGGATTATCAGCCAATGAATCCGTGTTAATACTGGATACCAACCTGAAAAATCGCGGCATTCCGATGATGGTATCTTTCCTCGCCCCTCTTTCTCTTCCTTCCCAGGTACTGATCGCATAGTAGGTATGCAAATCAATCCGCAGTTCTGAATGTAGTGCACCGACTTTTTTGCCATCCTTTTTCTCTGCATTATCAGTCATAACAGCCTCTATTCGATAGTTGACGCAGAGTGAGATAGTCCGAGATCAACAGCTCTTCGAACAACGGGAAAGTATTTTTTCGTCTTTCACAATTTTCATCCCAGCCTGTACCTATTGATTACTCGTTATTGATTGTTTAAAACTGATTACACTGTAATCAGTCTGTACCTATCAATTCCCAACTATTGATTGTCAGAATAATTAACGCTTATATGCCGCTCGAGTTTCAGCCATTTCAGCCATCACCCGCGCAATATTCTCCGCCGATGCTCTCTGGGATTTCCCCTGCTCCTGCGTTTGGACGGAAACAGGCTCTCTAGCCCCAACAGGCTGCAGTGGCTGTAATTTTGGCTGCTGCACTCGTTTGACCGCGCCCACTGTCGAATTGAATTGTCCATTTCTCGCCCGCTTCAGCGTGGCAAGCAGGTAGGCAATCACATTTTTTATCTCACCGGTGCCGATACGCTCTGCCACTTCATCAAGAACCTGCTGCCCCAATGGCGCTGGCAATGCCTGCAGTTGCGGTTCTGTGTTATCCCGGTCAGCCGTGGTCAGATTTTCAATCAGCACTGAAGGCCAGCGAAGCCGATTGTCGTTTTTCCCGGATGCCCCTCCCCCTACGTACGTATCTTTTACACCCTGTGTATAACTACGTACGTAACAGTTCGGATTCCGAACTCTGTCATAACCCATTGTTTCTAGACTGAGTTCGGATTCCGAACTCGGTAAAACGGCCCCTTTATTTATACTGAGTTCGGAATCAGAACTCGGTGATCGTTGGGTAACAGGAGCCATTTTTCCCATTTTTTGACCGAGTTCGGTTTCCGAACTCCGCAAAGAAGCCTGCTGTGCCAATTCTTGTGGAGACTGCGGGGAGGACAACCGAGCTTCGATCAGCGCAACACGCGAATGACGGTGACGCATGGACGTATCCTGCTTGATCTCGCTCAGTACAGACAGCGCCGTTAACCGGATAGTTTTGTTGCCGTGCTGGCATGCTTGCGCCACCGCATCCAGCCAGCCGGGGTCAAAATGCTCGGCATCACATAATCCCAACGGCTCATCATGCTGTGCATAGATATTGCCACGCACCCGGCCACCCTCGTCCCTGACTCGCTTGCATAAACTCAACCAGCCTGTGAGCCGTAACATCAGCAAGGCGCGACTAACCGTTTCTCGTGAGGCTTTGCCAGCATGAGGGGAAGCGAGCTGAAGCTGAAGCTCTTCATAGGTAGGGAACACCGCACCATCATTCTGCTGGGCATAGAGACGGATCATCACCCAGGCAGTTTTATCCAGTGGCGACAACCGGTTATCCATATAAAGCTGCCGGGGAATGGCATCATGCACATTCCCCAGATAGAGCAGACCACTCTGCTCATTGGTCACAGCCCCGGTCTGTGTCTTTTGCACAATCCGGGCCGTCATCCTGCTTAACGTATGTTGTATGACACTGTCTACCACCAATGCCATCAACCCACTCTCCGCAATTGCTGTTGCTGCTGATCGACCCAGCCTTTTACCAGCGTCCACACCGACGTCAAGGCAATATCCTGTTGTTCAGCAATCAACATCATGACCTCCAGCGCTTCGAGCGAGTCCAGATTGTCTATCTTGGCAGCCCGCCACTGCTCCCAAATCGAAATTTCTTCTGCTTCACCGGGCGATTGATTACGCCCTTGCCGGGTAGGAATTCCGGCAAGGCGACGGCGGGTACTCACTTCTGCCGCCGTCAGCCCAAAGTAGCACTGCATCATTTCTATTGACCCGCCCAACGTCAGGGCTCGGTCAATACGCTGCAGGCGTACCTGCTCCTGCCGGGCCTGTGCGAGCATCATATTGAGATTGGTGTGATTGATATGGAACGTCAGTATCGAGACAGAGGAATTCACCAGGTAGTGCAAATCCTCCACAGTCAGTTGATTCAGCTCCTGGATCTCCTCCAGCGTCAGCCCCATCGCTTCACAACGCCGAATGTTGCCGGATTTCAGTTCCATCAACACTTGCGTCAGCAACGCATTGGTTGTGATCCCCGTTTGTTGATTCATATGTAGTTCCCTCCCAACAGCATCCCTAAATCAATCGCCCACGTGACGACACAAAGCACAACTAACATGTGACCTGACCGATCCTGACGACGTTTACTCATAGGACACCCCCAAGTTACCCGTCAGCTTGCCGTGCTCTGCACCGTCAACACCGTGATACAACCGAGCATTCTTCCCCGCGACAAAGCCGGTTCCATGAGCAATATCAGCCCCGCGACATTCCCTGGCATCCCGAAGTTTGGTCTGAGATAACTCCAATTTTTCAAGGTAATGAGCCATACTCTGGCTCTCCCGCTGAGAGGGGCCAAAATCAATGACGACACTACGAACCCCCTCAACCCATCCTTCACGAAATTGGTCAGCACGGGCACGACGAGTTGACAGTTTGAGGCGCTTGTTTTGCGTCTTAAGGTAGGCGGTTGTTGCCTTTTTCAGTTGGCGAGAGAGAACATCAAAGGAATACGCAGCCACGGCAGGACGTTCGCCAAAACCGCAAAACATCACGACACGGTGACTGTTGCTAGCGCTTCCCTGCTGCCAGCTATAGTAGGCTCGACAACCAAATGCACGGTTAACGACCCAGACCAACCTATCCATCCATTGCGGAATTTTCACTGCATCGGACGGGGCTCGCTGTGTCCGGGATTCCTGCACCAAAGAAGACTCGGCATCCAGTTCGCTGATACCGTATTTTTGCATCAACTTCTGGGCACGGGATAAAGCCAACCCGGCCTCATGCGCATTGCTGTTATTTTTAGCCAATTCCAGCAGTTTACGAATTAACTTCACCAGGCGAACCTGACGCTGTGAACGTGAACGACTCATCCCTATTCCTCCCCATCCTGACACTGTTGTGACTGGCGTTGGATCTCACGCAAGCGCCGTATCACACGAATTAACCGCAAAAACTTCACTACGTGAACATCATCCAGCAGTGGCCAATCAGCCGGTTGCTCAGTTCCGCACACAATATTCATCAGTTCAGCGACAGAAACAGCCACATCACCAGCCAATCCTGCCAACTGGCGCGTTATTGGCGTGGCCTGATTAATACCTACTTGCAAGCGATACCCAACCGAACCAGGCGAATTGTCTTCACACAGTTCCTGTTCAGCCTCAAGCACTTCTGCTAGTTCAAACGCCAGGCGAAAAGCGGCATCCTGCAAATGTTCAATATCGTCCTGCAGGGCAGAAATGTGCCAAATATCCGTCACCGGCTCTAACCCGGTATTGGCGAATGAAACCGAAGAATCCGAGGTTGCGCTTTCCAGCACAGGAGGCAGGTCATTATTTTGCTGATCTTGCCGTACAGCACTAGCTGGGGTTGAAAGTGGAAAAGTCACCGGTAACGTTGACTCGCGAGATGCGTTTGGCAGACCATACAAATCAAGCTGTTCTTCTTCCTGGTGCTGCTCGTCAGGATCGGCATCAACCGGTACTGACGGCTTCACCGCCTGCAAAGAAATAACGGCATCGGGCTGGCGCTGTACCGCCGGGAATTCTTCTTTAATCTGGCTATCGTCATTGGGAGGAAGATCGGGCGAAGACCCCGGCGTAACAACAGGTACGGCCTCCTCTTCTTTTGTCTCGGAACCTTTATCTGCATTGATAATATGTTGTGGCAACGGTGCGGGTTCGCCGAAAAGCTTCCGCCGATTTTGCTCTTTCGGGTCGAGTTCGATTAACCAGCGGTCATACGTGATTTCCGGGTTGGGCATTGCCTGGAGTAATGCCGCGATCAACTCGTCTTTGAACGTATCTGGGGTGTAATGGTCTGGATCATCTAAAGAACGACAAACTTCACCAAACACCTCATCAAAACTGCTTGATACTGAAAACTCTGTAGAAAAAGCATCCCACGCCTTTTGTGCAGCACTGCGCAAAGTAATAAGTTGAGCAACCTGAGGGCGACCTATTCCTGAGTTAAACAAGCTAGGCATATAGGGATATAAATTATCGAGGGCATACTCCATCCTGCTAATACTTGATTGGCTGACAGGGTAACCTTCAGTACGCAAAAATAACTCCAGCTCTCGCTGAGAAATGGCCTTTCCTATTTGCTCTTCATAAATAGATTTTGCCTTGGCGATACCCAAGGCTTTTTCTATAAACAGTAAGTCCCCCCGAACATCATTTTCAGCCAAATGTCCGATGACACACTTCAACCGCCCCGGCCACGGCTTGAAAATGCACTGAATACGACGAAAACGTTCATCCTGGGTCTCTTCCCATAGCTCCACCAGGATCGTATAGCGTGTATTTCCACCATCACTGAAGATGTACACATCTTCGGCGCTGTCAGGGTCCTTCGTGACTTTTGGCACCGAGTCCAGTCCACGCGCCCGGATCGACGCCTTGATATCGGCATACTTGGGGTTACGGTTGGTACGCGGGTTATCCGGGTTGGGCCGCAGTTGCTCCAGCGTTAATACCATCGGTATTTCACTGACCGGCAAGATGGCCATTGCGCCGGACGCAGGCGAACGTCCCCGCTGCAACAACTGTTCCCCCAACGTCTGCACCTTTTTAGAAGTCATAGCGGCCTCCCGTAAAATCTTCAAATCGGGTGATTTCAGGCTGGAATTTCACTTTTACCGTGCCTGTCGGCCCATTGCGCTGCTTGCCGATAATCAGCTCGGCGACGCCTTTATCCGGACTGTGATCGTCGTAAACTTCATCGCGGTAAATAAACATGATCACGTCAGCATCCTGCTCTAATGCCCCAGAATCCCGCAAGTCACCATTATTGGGCCTTTTATCCGCCCGGCTCTCAAGAGATCGATTAAGCTGCGAAAGAGCCACCACAGGACAGCCGATCTCCTTCGCCAGCGCCTTCAATGAGCGCGAAATCTCGGCAATTTCCTGTGTCCGGTTTTCCTGACCAGGGCAACGCATCAACTGTAGGTAATCCAAAAGGATCAAAGATGGTTTTCCGTATTTACGCACATTTTTACGTACCCGAGAGCGCAGCATTGACGGTGTCATAAAACTGTCGTCATCGATAACCAGACGATCTTTCCACTCCATCAGAATTTTATTCGCCTCACCCACCCTGGCCCACTCTTCATCGCCCATATTGCCATTGCGGAGATTCTGCAAAGGGACACGTCCCAGCATGGCAATAAACCGTGATAAAAGCTGGTCGATGGGCATTTCCAGGCTGTAGATCTGCACTGGCTTGTCTTTCCGGGTCTCCAGCGCACCTTCACACAAACTCAGAGCCAGCGCGGTTTTGCCCATTGAAGGACGTGCCGCTAACAGGATCAGATCACTGTCTTGCAATCCACTGGTCATCCCATTGAGTTGCTCAAAGGGTGTAGGGGTGCCGGTGATCAGGTCTTCACTGCGGCAACGCAACTCCAGACGGTCAAGATAGGTCTCCAACGAGGAAATGAGATCAAACGGCTTGCCGGACGCCTGTAGACCCGCGATATCGAAGAGACGTTGCTCTGCCTGTTCCAACAGGGAAGCAACATCCGTACGGGCATCTTCAGCTTGCCCGGCAAGATCATGCCCTAGTGCCAATAACTGACGCTTCTGCTTGCCGGTAGAGACATACTGCGCATAGGCCACAATATTGGCCGCACTGGGAGTATTTTTGGATAGCTCGGCCAGGTAGGCAAAACCGCCTACGATATCAAGCTGCCCACCACGCTCAAGCTCTTCTGATAAGGTGATGAGATCGATAGGCATATTGCGGCTAAGCAATACCTGCATGGCAGTAAAAATTCGCTGGTGAGGTCGCGAGAAAAAGCTGTCTGCCGTCAGGATCGGCGCAATTTCATCCCAACGGTCATTCTCCAGCATTAACCCGCCAAGCACTGATTGTTCAGCCTCTAATGAATGCGGTAGAACCCGCTGTTGTTCAGTGCTACGCATGGCGAGCCTCCTCACTCTGAACCTTGCGCAACGCGCATTCCAGAACCTCACGGAGTCGGGAGGAAGCAATCAGGATCAAGGGTTTTGTATCATAGATTGGCTTTCTACCATCCCAGCCACTCTCCAGCAAAGGCATACCAGGAGGTATTTGAGTGCCCAAAGCCATATCACGCAGTTCCTGCTCCCCCCAGACATTATGGAATTCGATACGTGCTGGCTGATCTTCCCACATGCTGGGCTGCCCAATTTCCCACTCCTCAGACAAGCGTTCAAAAATGAGGCTTTTAGCTGTTTCGTAATCAGGCGCATCGACGAACACATGAAGCTCATCATGTCCTTTATAAGTATTGGTAGAATAAGCAATAGCCCGCCAAATTTGATTGCGATTCATACGCGGACCTCCCGAGCAAGAACGCCATCGAACAAGGGTTTCCACTCAGGGAAGAGCTCACAAGCCAGATCACACATAGACTGCGCTGCAGGCGGGGCTTTACGATCAGTTTGATATTCCAACCGATGAGCAGGCTGAGACAGGCTGTGCCCCAGTTTATAAACCTCTAAATCGTAGATCTGCGTTGCCAACATGCTGACTGGGATATCTGCTGCACTGTATGAGCTTTCGTTAATGATCTGTGTTATCGCTGCCAGCGCTTTTCTTGCCAGAACGGTGTAGTCCATGCAGTTCACCAGAATTTTCACCGGGGGCAATGCGATACCAAAGTCTTTATAAGGCAACAACCCTTCCATCAGCGGGATAGTGCCGCGTAAAAACTCACGCACATCAGGTACCACCGGCTTAATCATGGCGAGCGCCGTATGGTTCGTTGCCAACATGACCAGCTCAAGCATGATGGATCGGGCACCCTGTGAATCAATAATAATCACGTCATAGTCGGTAAACAGAGGGTGCTGCAGTAGATTGCGCAGACGAAAACGGCCATCGGGCGCGTGCATCATAGCCGTTTTGAGTTGCTCATGGGGATCGTTAGAAACAATCAGGTCAAGGTTGGTAATACTGGTGCGGGAAATAAGCTGTTGGGGTTGATTGAGATCAGCCGAATGCATTAACAACTCATACAGACCGTAGGGGGCTTCATACTGCAGGTGATAATAACTGGAGGCTGTCGGTTGAGCGTAGTCACCGTCGATCAACAGAGTCTTGAGACCGGCATCTGCACAGAAGCCGCTGAGATTAGCTGCGTGGGTCGATTTACCTTCGCCGCCTTTGGTAGAAATGATAGAAATTACGTGCATATACATTACCCGAATTTGTCATTCGAGTTGTAATAAACACAGTCGAAATTTTAACCTTTTTCAACACGGGGATTGAAAATCCCCGTGTCCTTGGTTCGATTCCGAGTCCGGGCACCATCATTTAGAAAAACCCGCCTATGGCGGGTTTTTTGCTTTCTGACAGCGATCAAAGCGTTTCTATCACCCGGCGTAAAAGACGCACTCGGGGTTCGATGCTGGACAACTCCAGATATTCTGCCGGGCTATGGAAGCCAGCCCCAATTGGGCCAAAACCATCCAGTGAGGGAATATCAAGCGCGGCGGTATGGTTGGCATCAGAACCACCACCGACGGCCTGCCAGCGAACGTCAATATTCTCCAACCTACCCGCAGACTCCACCTTCGCCATCAGTTGTTCGGTTTTTTCTGAGGGTGACATGGCGGGCACATGAGCCTGTAATGTCACATTGAGGCGAACATCGGCAGTAAAGCAGTGAGGCGTAGGGGTTCGCATTAGCCGATCGACACGCTCAAATTCGTCGTTCTGCCAGAAGCGGACATCCACTATCGCTTGCGCGTGGTCCGCAACTACATTGGCCGCAGAACCTCCACTCACCACTCCAACGTTCAGGGTCGTCCCCAGTTGCGCATTGGCAAACTGATTAAGATGAAGTATCCAGTGGGCCATTTCATTGATTGCGGAACGCCCATTATCAGGATCGTTACCGGCGTGGGCGGCGACGCCGTGAAATTCCAGCTCGTAGCGGGCCATTCCCTTGCGAGCCTTGACCAGTGAGCCATCCGCACGGGCGGCCTCGCACACCAACACGCAGCGGCTGCGTTTCGCCAGGGCGCCAATCCATTCATGTGAGTAAACCGACCCCGTCTCCTCATCAGGGTTCATGGCAATTGCGATAGAGAGACGCTCTTTCGCCTCTGCAGACAGTTCCCGCATTGCCCAAAGAATATTAAGGAGTCCGCTCTTCATATCCGCCACGCCGGGGCCATAGGCGCGATCCTCCTTGATGCTCATGGGGCGCGTCGCTACGGTACCTACCGGGAAAACCGTATCTAGGTGACCTACCAGTAGCACATCAAAGTGTGGACTATTGGGTTTGTTGGCAGCAAAAACGCCGGGCCCCACTTTATCGCCAAGATCGACAATTTCGCAGTGCCAGCCGAGCTGCTGATATTTCTCATGCATATTGCCAGCAACGGTGGCAACTCCGTCCAGCGTATTGGTACCACAGTCCACATTAACCAAGGAGGCCAACTCTGCCAGATAGTCGTCTAATTGCATGGTGTTTCCCCTGTTCTTTTGTGCAAGCTGCGCGTGCACTGAAATTAAATCGAGGGAGAGTACGATCTCGCACTCGCCCCGCAGGTCGCCGTGCCTCTAGATAAAAATGTGCATCAGCAACATGGCACCGAAGGCATTCAGTACCGAGATGGCTATCATCAACGGGATCAGTTTGGCGTTGGTGCCAATGACCCCAAGGATGCGTCCGGCATACTGGATCTGGGACCCCATCAGATAGATGGCCGGTGCCAGGATAGCCAGATGTTCTCCAGTCAGGATCCCGCTATCGAACAGGCTAACGGCTACGCCGATCCCACCGCCCATTGACATCCAGCCTCCGATCAGGACCGCTGCCGCCTCGCCCGGCAAGCCGAACAGCTGCATCAGGGGAGCAAAAATGAAAGCCAGCCCGTCCAGTGCGCCAGTAATGGTCAGCGCCTTGATCACCACAAAGGCCATCAGAACATTGGGCAAGGTACTGGTTGTGGCAATGGTCCAGCCTTTGCGCGCGCCAGCAACAAAAACATCGGTGATCATGGGTTTGGATTCAGTCGTCATGCTCATGGTGCTCTCCCTATGCCTTATGGATTTCAGAAGATGCGTTATCTTGACGACGCATTTTCAGCAACAAACGAAAAATATTCGCGCCAACGATTTTCATAAAAAACATGACGAGGATGCACAGGCCGATCGAGGCGGGAACAGCCAGGGTGCCGTCAGCGGCGACCAAAGTGAACAGAATGGCGCCGGAGGAGAAAAAGTTGGTGATCATTGCGCCTGCAGAAAACTGAAACATGGTGAAAACGTCTTTTTCATTCTCAGTAATCTGCGCCTCATCAGCCAGCTTGCGTGTCAGTGAGGCACCAACATCCGTGCTCTGCAAGCTGCCGATCAGTGCCAAACCGGTATTACCACGCAGTCCCAGCAACGGGCGCAACAGTGGGGTTAACAGTTTACGTGCTGCATTCAGCGCACCGTAGTGCTCCAGTACATTGATCATGCCAAGGGCAAACATGACAGCAGGTATCAGGCCGAAGGCGAAGAGAAAACCATCCATGGCACCATTACCGCCGGTACCACGAAAGGTACTGTTGGAAACGTTTAATGCCTCGTTGCTTTGAGTCACACCACTGACGACTCGTCCGAAAGACCCGTTCAATGTCGTGAAATCAAACACGCCATACCATTCTTTACCGCCGAGAAGCCCGGAAAAGAATACCATGGCAAAAAGTAGCGCCACGTAGGCTCCCCAGCGAACGGGAGCCATTTCTGTTGCAGAGGAGGTAATATTTTGTTGCTGTCCGCTCATGTTATTTCCTTATCAGAGTGTCACAAAATAACCCAGTGCCAGTCGTAACAGCATCGGCTTATGAATAGTCTACTGTGTGTATTTTTTGTTCATGAGCATCCTGATGGCGATCAATAAATCCTGCACAAAGGAAAATTTAACTTATAAAACATGACGTTGTTGGCATTTTATTCTGTCCAAAATAACGATTTATTAATGAAATCATGACAAAATATGTGTAGTTATTACCGAATATGTTCACAACATGGTCTGATTTAGTCTGCTCATAGCATTGCCAACGGGTGCATTACTTGACCAACAGTGTTGTGATTTTTTTATTAATTTTTAATGTTTAATTAAATTAGCAGACTCATAATTAGAGTTTGCATTTTCGCCTTGGCTTATGCATTGATGTGCGTCGGCATAAGTTCCTGCGCAGAAAAAAGCCGAAAACCAGCATCAGGGACTAAATGATCTTATCTATATGATGATGTGACAAGATTGCCGCTGATGCTGGTTAGATATTGAGGGTTATGGATACATAGTATTCTATTTAATTACCTTTAGCTCACCGCCCAATCAGAGCTTTGCACCTTTTTCTACATAGCTCATATCGCCCAGTTTACCTACGGTAAATTCACGGTTTTTATAAGTAATCTGCGTAACGCTAGCATTAGACAGTGGCGCGATAATGGGTGTAGAGCTCATATCCGCTACCATGGCCAGAATAGCTGCTCCATGTGAAACCAGGAGTACGTTACCGCCCCCTTGAGCTGCCGTTTCCTCAGCAATAGTTTTTAGCTCTGATTGCATACGTGCTTTGACGGTGGCAAACGTTTCGGCTTCACCGCTGGTATCGACCAGAGCAACACCGCCGAACATCTTGGCAAATGGCAATTTCCCTTTGGCAAAATCACCGAATAGCGCTTTTTCCGACTCATAGCCAAGCTTGGTGGCGATTGCTCCCCACATATTGGCATCGAGATCGCCTTCGTAAATACCGAAGCAGAACTCACGCAATTTCTCGCTTTCAACGATGTCCAACTGCTGCCCTTTTGCGGCTAATATAATACGTGCAGTTTGACGCGCCCGCCCCAGATCGCTGGCATACACCTTTTTGAATTCAACATCCTTCAGCCCCTTGCCAAGTTGTTCAGCAACCGTAACGCCTGCGGCCGTCAACGGGGTATCTGCCCAACCCTGAACCCGATGTACGGTATTAAACATGGTTTTCCCATGGCGGGTAACATAAATGGTGACTGTATTATCATCTACTGTTTCAGCGTAAGCCAAGAGCGGGCTAAAAATAAGTGAAGATAATAGAGCAAGTAATAGTGAAAACCGTTTCATGGTTATTTCCTCAATGGTTATAGTTTGTATTATTGTTGGTCTTCCGTAGATGGATAATATATCCCCCTACATCAGACGAATAGTTTTAAACGCAAGCGGGTTATGCCGTACATCAGGCTAGCCACGTTTTATTGGTCACTCACTCCATCAATAATTTCTTTTGCTGGTCGTTCATACCTCATCACTCTCTGTCGCGTTGCCGGGGTGCCAGCCTGTTGTATAAGCCGATCTTGAGGCAAAAAAAAACCTAAACCTCGGGTGGCGTGCTAACTAATAGCCAACACCACCCGAGGTTTAGGTTTTGCCTGTTAAACAGTAACAATCCTAATTTACAGTCCAATACGCTAACAGTTTGATAAATGAATGCAAGAACTCAAACCTATAAAAGTAGAAACTGTGATCAAATTAACGTTAAGCTGATTTTTAGCTGTTTAACACTGCGAGATAAGTCTCAACTATATTTTCGATGTTATGGCCTGATCAACAGGCTGTACGAACTCCCACTTGGCAAAAGAGGGTCACATGAAAAACCAGCAAGTAAGCTTAAAAACCATCCCAGAGCCGCAAAAGGACTGCACTGGCGTGCCCGTTGCGCTAACGGATGAAACCATCCAACAAAGAAAAAGCAACATCCTCAGCAGGATGAAGCTGCGTGGGCTTGATCAGCTGGTGATTTACTGTGATGTGGAGCACGGTAGCAATTTTGAATATCTGGTTGGCTTTTTCACCCGCTTTGAAGAAGCCTTATTGATTATCAACGCCGATGGCGAAATGACGCTGGTGCTGGGGAACGAGAACCTCAATAAGGTCACCAAGGCGCGAATTCAGGCCAAGGCGGTACACTTATCTCAATTTTCACTGCCTAATCAACCTGGTAGAAGCGATAAATCGATTAAAGAGCTGCTGGTTGAAGCTGGCATTCGGGAAAATGCCCGCACCGGCCTGGTAGGCTGGAAGATGTTTACCAACGGGCCAGAGATCGACAAAACACTCTATGACCTCCCGTCCTTTATTGTCGATACCCTCCGTAGCATCGTCGGTAATGAAGCCTGTTTATCCAATGAGACAGATTTGTTTATCGGCGAGCACGGGGTAAGAACGGTCAATAATGCCAACGAGGTGGCTCACTATGAATATGGTGCCGCATTAGCCTCCGATTGCATTCTGGATGCCATGAATAAGCTGGCCCCGGGCGTCACAGAACAAGCGTTAGGGGATTGCCTGGTGCGCTTTGGCCAGCACCCGAGTATCGTTACCATTGCTTCCAGCGGCCCACGCTTTATTAAAGGCAACCTGTTCCCAACCGACAACACCGTGAAGTACGGTGATACGATCTCTTTAACCGTAGGCTATCGCGGCGGGGCCTCCAGCCGGGCAGGCTATGCGGTCAATGCTAATGGTGAGTTATCAACAGAGGCGAAAAACTATCTGGATGCAGTCGCCAAGCCCTACTTCTCGGCCTATGCCCACTGGCTTGAAGTGATTAGCGTTGGCATGCGTGGCGGCGATCTGTTTGATCACGTGGAAGCGGTCCTACCGCGCTCAAAGTACGGTTGGTCGCTGTGTCCAGGGCATTTGACCGCTGAAGAAGAGTGGATGTCTTCGCCCATTTATCAAGGCTCTCAGCAAAAGTTGTTGAGCGGCATGATCCTGCAGATTGATATTATCCCTTCAGTGCCCAACTTTGGTGGCGTTTCTGCCGAAAGCACTGTGCTACTGGCGGATGAACAGCTGAAGTTGGAGATCCAACAACAGTATCCACAGCTGTGGCAGCGGATGCAGCAGCGTAGAAAATACCTGATCGAAACATTGGGGATAACGCTGTCAGCAGATATCTTGCCGATGTGCAGCACCGTTGCCTATTTGCGCCCTTATTTGCTGGACAAGGACAGCGCGTTTGTCTGCCAGAGCTGAGCGCCCCGCCATATCGCATATGGCTTTGGCAGAAAACGGCGACGATTAAGTCAGGCCAACAAAGCGTCAAAGGCTAACGAAAACAGTGCGGTGTCATAGGATGTTGAGGCGCAGGATAATACATATTCCCCCCCGATGTCCTGTGAGGACAAATACCACCGTTTTTCAGCAACATCAACGGTTAAGCCATTGGCAAAAGGGTGAGGTAAGGTAAACGTGGTCGGAGATAAAGCAAAACCCCGACCATCCGCTTTTATGATGGCTTCTTTCAACGACCACAGACGAAAGAAATCAACGTTTTCCCCCTGAACGAGTTGTGTAAACTCCTCAGGGGTAAGCACATCCTGGTAGTCACGTATGTCAATGGGGACTCTTTTTTCCACATCAACGCCGATATCCCCCTGCGTAGTATAGGCACATACGGCCCAGTCCCCCGCATGGGAAAGATTAAACCCCCCTTTCATTCCCATCACAGCAGGCTTGCCATAGCGGTTATAGTGCAGCCTGGGAAAATGACTTCCCTGATAACCAACATGTTTTTTTAATGCATAACGTAGCAACATTCTCCCCAATAATGACCGGCGTTTATCGTCATCAAATCTAAACCGATCGAATAAGATCCGTTGGTCTCTATCAAGATAATCCCGCTGCGAATAAAGCAGTTCGCTGCTTAGCTCGTCAATACGAGAGCAGTAGATATAATTGGTCATGTTCTTTAACCCTTCACCGACAGCATGCTGGGCAGGTAATAGAATCCCTGCCCAGCGCCAAGAAAGAATTAGCGGATATGGCTAATCAACTCATCCTCCCTTTCTAGCAAGGTAAAGTGACTGGCTGCTATTTCAAACAGCTGTAGTTGGGCGATATTTTCAACACCAGTATCAATGTTGTTAAACCGATATTGCTGGTATTCCTCATTATCTATCTCCTCTGTCGCCTTAAACAGCACGATCTGCGTATGTTTCAACACGGCAGAAAGTGGCTGTGCATTCAACACTTTATCGCTTATGGCAACCGATTCGACATTATGTCTTAAATAATGTGGGATTTGTAACCGTTCCATCATAGAGTCCAGGTTAAAGGATGACTCATTCCGCAGATAATGATCTTCGCTTAACAACCAGGTATCCAGCAGATAGACAGTGATAGCCTTAACCCCACGCGCTTCTAAATTGGCCGCGATCTCCAGTGCAATCTTCCCGCCCAACGACCAGCCTAATAAAGTGACCGGTTGGGTGATATCAAGCACGCGATCGATATGCTCCAGATAGAAACGTGCCAATTCATCAAGCCGCTCGACCTTCTGCTCGTGATAGAAGTTATATGAGTCAACCCCATAACAGCAGTAACGCTCACTCAACCTATTGGCCAAGGATTGGTAGACCGAACAGTTCCCCATCCCAGGGTGAACCATAAACATCTGTGGTTTTTGCGTTACCGTACTAAATGGCACTATCACCTCAAAGGACTTCCCCTGAGCCTGTGCAATGGCTTGCGATAACTCGCTTAGGGTGCGCGCATTGATAATATCAAGCAGGCGTATTTTAACCCTCAGCACCTGGTTAATCCGGTTGTTCAGCCTCATCGCCAGGATGCTGTTGCCGCCCAACGCAAAGAAGTTATCCTCCATGCTGATTGCCTCAAATGACACTTGCAGCGTATCGGCGAGTAACTCACACAGCGTTTTTTCAACCTTGTTTTCCGGCGCCACGTAGGTCACGGAATGGGTTATTTGCGGCTCAGGTAACAACCTTCTGTTCAGCTTACCGTTGGAGGTCACCGGCAGAGCCGTCAAATGAACAAATACGCCAGGCACCATATAATCTGGCAGTGTTTCCCGCAGATGAGCGCATAGCTTTTCGGTGGAAATTTCCTGCGCGGCAACATAATAAGCGACCAGATATTTATCGCTGCTGCCACGCTCACTGGCGATCACCACCGCATGATTCACGTCCGGATAACTGGCCAGGCGCGTTTCGATTTCTCCCAACTCAATACGGTAACCGCGCACTTTAACCTGGAAATCATTGCGGCCCAGATATTGGATATTGCCATCGGCTAAATAGCGTACCACGTCGCCGGTTTTATACATCCGGCCATTGTAACCCCGTCGCTTTTCCTCACTGCTCTGGAATGGGTTACTCAGGAAAACCTTATCCGTCAATGGCTTATTATTCACGTAACCTCTAGCAACACCGACGCCACCAATGAATAACTCGCCAATAGCCCCCGGTGGAATGGGTTGCATTTGTGCATTCAGCACGTAGGCGGAAGTATTGTCGATCGGCTTACCGATTAACACATCCTTGATGGAGCGTGCGTTACAGTCGTAGAACAGCACATCCACCGTCGCTTCCGTTGGGCCATAGAGATTGTGGATCTGGCAATGCGGCAGTAAGCGCTGGCATTTTCTGACTTCCCCCACGTTTAACGCCTCTCCGCTGCAAAACAGGTAGTTAAGGCTGCCCAGTTTTGCCTGCAACGCACTCTGCCCTTCCAGGGTTTCAAGGAATGCCGACAGCATTGAAGGAACGAAATGGAGCGTCGTGACCTGTTGCTGTTCAATCAGTTCTGCCAGATAAGCATTATCTTTATAGGCCTCCTGCGAGGCAAAAACGGTACAGGCCCCGAACCAGTTAGCCCAGAACAGCTCCCACACTGAAACATCGAAGGTGTAGTTGGTCTTTTGCAAGATACGATCCTGCGCCGTGATCGGATATTGCTTATGCATCCAGACAATACGGTTGATCACGCTGTGATGCTCTAGCATGACGCCTTTAGGATTGCCCGTGGTCCCGCTGGTATAGATGATGTAAGCCAAATCGGTAGACCGCACCGATGAAGGCTGGTTTTCGCCTGGGTAGCGGGCAACGTCAGCTGAGGTTTCCCGATCGGCGATATCAATGACGGTTCTGCCGGTTGCTGCTAGCGCTGCGGCTTTCTCATCGCCGGGGTGTGCCGTCAAGATGATATCGATACCGGCGTTATCTAACATGTAACTGACCCGGTCATCCGGCGCCAGCGGATCCAGTGGAACGTAAGCGCCCCCCGCCTTGAGAATGGCCAGTATCGCGACCTGCATATGCTCAGAGCGGTTTAAACACAGCGCCACCAGATCGCCAGTGCGGACAGCAAAGCGTTCTCTCAAGTAAGCCGCCAACCGGTTGGCGCGTTCATTCAACTGCCGATAGGTCAGGCTCACGCCCTCAAACACCAGTGCGATATTCTCTGGGGTTCTTGCTACCTGCGCCTCGAACATTTCGTGGATCGTCATATCCCGTGGGTAATCGCATTCGGTGCGGTTCCCCTGGCGGATGATTTGCTCGTATTGTGCCGTATCCAGGTACTGAAGCTCCGCGAGGGAACGCCCCTGCCTGCACAGCGAACCCAGTTGGCCCAGGATATGCTGATAGGTCGCAATGTAGTTCTGCATCGTTTGCCCGTTGAACAGGGCCGTCGCATAGTTGAAGACGCCACCGATCGCCTCTTCACTGTCGTCCATCATCACGGTCAAATCGAACTTCGCCGCCCGATACGCCCCTTCTTGCGCGTCATACTGCTCGAACAGGCTTTCTCCTTCCGTACGTCCCGCTGCGCCAAACGATTGGAGACTGAACATCACCTGGAATATCGGGTGCCTTGAACTGTCTTTTTCCGTTTTCAGCACTTCAACCAGCTTTTCGAAAGGCAGATCCTGATGGGTATGCGCTTCACTGACCTGTTGGCCCGTTTCGCCAATAAATTCTCTGACCGTTTGGCTGACGTCTATCTGCCTTCTCAGGACCAGCGTATTGACGAACAGGCCCAGGGTGTCTTCCACCCCCGGGTAATGCCTGCCCGCTATCGGTGTCCCCAACACGATATCCTGCTGGTTACTGTAAACCCCCAGCAGCAGGTAATAGCCGCTCAGCAGTACTGTATACAGGCTGACGTTCAACGAGGCGGCCAACGCCCGCAGCTCGGCACTGGTCGCCGCATCCAGCTGGAAGGTGATATCGTCGCCACGGTAATCCAATTGCAGTGGGCGCACATGGTCCGTCGGCAGGTTGAGCGGCTCATGGTCCGCCAGTTGCCCATGCCAGTAGGCCAGTTGCTTGTCCAGCGTGGCACCTTGCAGGTGCTGGCGCTGCCACAGCGCAAATTCCCGGTACTGCACCGGCGGGGCCGGGAGTTCATGGCTGGCCTCTCCGGTGAACACGCGGTAATAGTGCAGCAACTCTTTTAGCAGCAGGTCTACCGACCAGCCGTCAAACGCGATGTGGTGAATGACGATGCTGAAGTAGTGGCTCCCCGCCAGCGTATAACTGCTGGCTGCAATTGGGCACTCCTGCGCCAGATCAAACACCCGGTGCTGATGCTCATGCAGCCGCGCATGCAGCGCTTGCACGCTGTCACATGTTTCGTGCGATATGCTCAGTGAGAATGTCTCGGCTGGCAGAATATGTTGATACCCCTGCCCGTCGTCATCACACAGGATCAGGGTGCGCAGCACTTCGTGCCGGTCAACCACCTTCATCAGGGCCTGTGCCACTTTCTGCGGATCGGTACCGGCCTGCAGTTTGAGCGTAAGCGGGACGTTGTAGGCGTTGCTGCCTTCTTCATAACGGTCGATAAACCACAGGCGCTCCTGGGCAAACGACAGCCTCTGCTCCTCAGGCCGGGCGATCGACGGTGCCTGGATGATCTGGCTACCCTGTGCGGTATTATCAATAAATGCCGCCAGCGCACGGATGGATCTCAAGCGGAACAGGTCAGAGACATGCACACTTTTTTCTAACGCGCGGGTCAAACGGCCCACCAGCTTGATCGCCAGAATGCTGTTGCCCCCCAGGCGATAGAAGTCGTCCAGCACGCTGAGGCTGTCCTGCGGGAGGGCGAGCAGCTCGGCGAAGACCTCGGCCAGTTGCTGCTCGGTCGCCGTCGCTGGTGCTACCCGATCTGCCTGCGCCTCAAACGTCGGGACCGGCAAGGCGGCACGATCAACCTTGCCGTTGACGGTCATCGGTAGCGACAGCAGGTGAACCAGGGCCGACGGCACCATGTAGTCCGGCAGAACCTGTTGCAGATGGGCGCGCAACACATCTTGCTCCAAGGGATCCTGTGCGACGTAGTATGCCGTCAGATGGGTATGCCCCGCCGGGTTAGTGCTCGCCAGGACCAGTGCCTGCTGGATGGCAGGATGGTCGATCAGCCGGGCTTCGATCTCCCCCGGCTCAATACGGAAGCCACGGATCTTGACCTGGAAGTCATTGCGGCCCAGATATTCGATGTTACCGTCCGGCAGGTAACGGCCTTGATCCCCGGTTTTATAAAGGCGGGCGCTTTCACCACGGCTGCGCTCGGCGTCACTGCGGAACGGATTGGCAATAAACGCGTCCGCTGTCGACTGCGGATTGTTCAGATAGCCGCGTCCAACGCCAGCGCCACCGATATACAGCTCACCAATCGCACCTTGTGGGACGGGGCGCAGCTGTTCGTCGAGTATATACAGCTGGGTATTACTGATTGGCTGACCGATGGGTACGGTGTAATCAAACGCCTGCGACGCCGTATTGGTCAAATAGGCCGTGGCGTAGGTTGTCGTTTCCGTCGGCCCGTAAACATGCACCAACTTGACCTGCGGATAAAGCGCTCTAAAACGATTAACATGGTTAACGGACACCTGCTCACCGCCGAACAGCAGGTAGTTCAACTGCTGCAAACCAGGCAGTTCAGCATCCACCAACGTATTAAAGAAGGCGGTCGTGGCAAAGAAATTGCTGATCTGACGATCGACAATAAGCTGAGAGAGACGGTCTAAGTCCAGGATATTTGGCTTATCGGCAATCACCAACGCGGCGCCATTTAACAACGCCCCAAAGATGTCATAAATGGAGGCATCAAACTGATAGCCTGAAATACCAAGAATGCGATCCTGTTCACCGATCTCAACATAATTGGGATTAATCACCAGCCGGTTCACACAGCGTTGCTCTATCAACGTCCCTTTAGGATATCCCGTCGTGCCACTGGTATAAATGACATACGCCAGATCGTGGGGGCCGGTATTGCTGCATGGGTTATCTGTTACACAGCGCGCCAAACGCGCGGTGGTTTCCGGTGCGTCAAGAGGGATAAGCATGGCGCCGGGTGCCATCTGGTCTAGCCTTTGCAAAGCCTGCCGTTGGCAAAGCACCGCTTTTACCTTGGCATCCGCAATAATATAGCCATTGCGCTCATCGGGGGAATCCGGATCCATCGGCACATAGGCCGCACCCGCTTTCAGTATGGCCAGAATGCCAATGACCAACTGCTCACTGCGCTCAAGATAGAGACCCACGAGATCGTTGGCGCGCAGCTGGCAACATTGCTGTAAATAGTGCGCAAGCCGGTTCGCCTGTTGATTTAACTGTGCGTACGTTAACACCACGTCGTTAAATTCTACGGCGACGCTGTCTGGTGAGGCGGCCACGCGAGCTTCAAACAGTGCGGCGAGGGTTTTATCATGCTCGTAGGGCCTGCGGGTATCATTCCACTGGTGGATCATCGTTTGATACTGCGCCGCCTGTAGATAAGGCAACTCGGTTTGAGACTGAGAGGCACCCTGAACAATATTTTCTACCAGCGTCCTCATCGTGTTCAGCAGTTGTTCGATCAGCCCGTCGTCAAACAGTTCACCGGCATAATGCAGGCTCAACGCCAGATGTTGCTGTTCCAACACGGTCACCACCAACGGATAATCTTGCTTCTCGTTAGCACTGCCGAAACGTAGCCGTAAATCGCTATCGATGTCTCCAGTAGGCATCGGGTAGTTTTCAAAGACAAACAAAGAGTTGAACAGGCGTTTTCCTGCCGGTTGTAGCTCAGCCAGATTGACATGGCTGCGGGTATTCGCTTCGTTGATCGCGTCCTGCAGGTTTTGAATAGCCGTGAGGATCGACACAGAAGCCTGATGATCGACGATCAGCGGCAGTGTGTTGATCAATAATCCTACCGTTTGATCCACGCCATCCACGGGCAGGTTACGGCCTGAAACCACCGTGCCAACGATGCTGGCAGCATTGCCAGAATAAATACTGAGCACTTTGTGCCAGCAATATTGCAATAGCGCATTCAGGGTTATCGCGTTCTCGGCGGTGAACGATTTCAGCTGTTGGTAACAAGGTTCATCAAACTTCAACTGCTGTGTTTTCGACGTTTTAATGTGCTTATATTCATTTAACTGAACGTGCTTCGCCTGCCCGCACAGCAAGATATTTAAATCTTCGGGTTCATCCTGTGCAGCCAGATAGTCCCTCCAGTACGGTAAATGCTCGCTTTTGTGCGACTGTATATAGCGCTGAACCTGGTGGAAACCGTGGTCACCTTCCTGCTTCAACGTTTCACCACGCAACAACGCCAGATAGAATTTATGCACCGCTTCAATCAGTAGCGGGTTACTCCAGCCATCCATGATGGCGTGGTGGCAGCTGAAAATGCAGCGGTAACGTTCATCCGCATTTTTGACCACATAGACACGGAAGATCCCGCTGATCGACAAATCGTAAGGCTGTGCTCGATCCTGGGCAGATAAATCAGAGAAGAAGGCTTGCTGTTGGTGCTCGTTTTTTCCACTGAGATCAAAGAAATGCCAGTTCAGTGCGGCATGGGCATCAACAATCTGCACCAACTCTTCATCCCAATTAAACCGCAGGCGGAGCGTTGGATAATGCTGCTGAGCATGTAACCATGCCTGCTTCAGACAGGTGATATCGAGCGCATTGTCATAGTCCCAGAACATCTGGGTATGGTAGGCATCGTCGACTTCACCCTGCGATAGCGCGTGGTAAATAAAGCCTTCCTGCAAACTATTGGCCAGATACACCGACTCCAGCTCGGTATCACGCTGCAGAGCGTCAAGTGTTGCTTGAGGTATTACCCCGTCAATATCTCGCGCGGTCAGATAAGTGCGGCTTTCCGCCATCAGGCGCTCAATAACGCCTGCAATCGCCCCCTGGTAACGGCTCGCCAGGTGTTGCAATACTTCGTCTGCCAGGTAACCGGAGAGGCGTATTCTCAGTTCCCCCCCAACTACACCACAGTTGACGCTGAGCAGATGCGCTTCACCATTCTCATGCGCAACGGTTTGTCCGCTGTTTGTAGGGCTGAAGCACCATCCCTCCTGCTGCACCTCATCAAAGCGCCCTAAATAGTTAAAGCTAACCGGTGGCAGCAGGTCGGCGTCATACCCCATCAACGGCGCAAATCCAACGCCCCGGCGCGGGATCCCGCCAACGGTCTCTTTGACGGTCACGATCCGTTGACGCCAGTCCCCCTCGCTGCTCAAGCAGACCGGGTACATAGTGGTCAACCAACCTACCGTACGGTTGATATCGACGCTGGTGTCGAGCGCTTCCCGGCCATGGCCTTCCAACGTCAGGTACTGGGTATGCAGCCCGGTAAACTCTTTGAGGATCTCAACAAAGCTCGCTAACAGAAGATCGTTGACCTGGGTATTGAACACATGATGCACCCCGCCCAACAGATGCTGCGTTAAGGTTTTGTTTAACGATAGCTCGCGTTGGCTCAACGATGGCGAGGTGAAAAGCGGCGCTATCCGTTGGCGATAGTCACCAAGACCGCCAATCACAGTACGCCAATAAAGAGTTTCCTCATTGGCTCCCTGATGGTTGGCATAATCCTGTATCTGGGCAGCCCATTGACGATAACTGGTGGGTTTATCACCTAAAATCTCAACGGGATCGCTAATACCCGCCGCGTTTCCTTCCAGCGCGCGATAAATCCTTTCCAGATCCTGTTTGATGATATGCCAACTTACCGCATCCATAATCAGGTGATGAAAAGCAAAATGTAGCTTGGCCCGCGGCGCATTTTCGCTTGTTATATAGCCAATATGGCACAGCTTGCCGCCAAAGATATCAAACTCACTTTGCCACCGATCAAAGAGCGCGATTTGTTGCTCGGCACCCACGGGTTCATCAATAACCGACAGCGGTATTTCGCCGATTTCTGATTGGTAGTGCTGGCTGTAACCACCATCACTGTCATGCGCAAAGACCAGTCTCAGGGCATCATGATAGGCAAATAACAACGCCAGGCTCTTGTTGAGTATGCCAATATCCAACTGGGGAACATCCAGCACAAAGGATTGGTTCCAGTGCTGGTAAGCGGCAAAAGTCCCCTGATCGACACGATCGAAGAACCACTGCTGGATCGGCAGCAACTGCGCAGGGCCGCTCAACATCCCCGACTCGGAGAGATGTTTGATGTGATGTTCATCGCCGTCCAGCACGATATTCCGGGCAAGTAAACGAACGGTTTTACAGTCAAAAATCTCTTTGACGCTGGCCGCCCCTTTTAGCCTTTGACGGATCATTCTCACCATCTGAATGGCGCTGATACTGTCGCCGCCCAGCTTAAAGAAATCGTCATTAACGCCGACATGACCCGGCGCCTGGCCTAATATCTCACCATAGATCTGGCATAGCGCCATTTCCATCTCATCGGCAGGAGCGACATAGTCATCCTGCCCGCTCAGATCTGGCAGCGGTAACGCCTTACGGTTTAATTTACCGTTAACCGTCATCGGGAACGCCGTTAAATGAACATAAGCCATCGGGATCATATAGTCAGGCAAAGCATCCGCCAGGTGCCCAATGATCTGCTCTTTGTCCAAGGCAACATCCGCAACATAGTAGGCAACTAACGACAGGGCTCCCGTCGGGAGCTTATGTGCAATGACCGCCGATTGGATAATCTGCGGAATTTGCACCAGTTGCATTTCAATTTCGCTTAATTCAATTCTGAAACCGCGGATCTTCAGTTGGGAGTCTCGCCTGCCAACATACTCAATGTGACCGTCGGCCAAGCGGCGGGCAAGATCGCCGGTTTTATACAGCCGTGCCGCTTCATTGCGCTGCTTTTGCTCGTCGCTCTGGAAGGGATTGGCGATAAAGGCACGCTCGGTCTGCTGCGTATCATTCAGATATCCCCGGGCCAGGCCAACACCACTGATATAAAGCTCGCCGATCACACCGACGGGGACAGGTGCCAGGTGCTCATCTAAAACATGTACATCAAGATTCAGTAGCGGCAGGCCGATATTGAGGTTGCCATCGCCATTTTCGTAATAGTGCAACGTCGCACAGACACTGCTTTCCGTCGGGCCATAGGCGTTGATGACCGTTGTTCCCTGCGCACGATAACGTTGCATAATTTCACGATTACAAGGTTCACCAGCAACAACCAGAGTAGAGAGCGCCAAAAGGGAGTTTTTATCCAATAATGCCGGGGGAATAGTGGCAATATCAATGCGAGCATCGGCAATATATTCCGCTAACGCGTCAAAATCCTTGCGCTTATTTTCCGGTAAAATATGTATCACATGGCCATTGGCAATCGCCGTAAAGAGCTCAGAGACATGGGCATCAAAAACATAGGCGGCATACCAAAGACATTGCTTTATCGACTCCTCGCCAGGTGCCAAGCCAAACGCTTCGCCCTGAACCAGCGCCAGATTGATTAACCCCGCGTGTTCAATCATCACGCCTTTTGGCTTACCTGTCGTGCCGCTGGTATAAATAATATAGGCTAACTGGTGCAAATTTATGGCGATATCAAGGTTCTCTGACTGCTGCTGAGCAACCAGGTCGCGCTGAAACTGCGGGTTATCAACGGCAATAATCGGCACCTGCGGCAGCTCTGCAATCTGATTCAAATAGCTCACGCTGGCGCTATCGCCCAAGATGGCTTTCGCTTGCGTGTCCTGCAGAATAAAACTTAACCTGTTCCCGGCCTCGCCAGGGTTAAGCGGAACATAGGCTGCACCCGTTTTGAGTATGGCAAGAATACATACGGGCATTGCTGCCGACTTTTCAAGGCACAGGGCGACGAAATCGCCGCTCTTGATCCGCAATTCACACTTTAGGTAATCAGCCAGGCGGTTGGCCTGTTGATTAAGCTGTTGATAGGAAAGTGTTTGGTTGCCACAAACAACGGCGCTGCGGGCTGGGTAAGTCGCGGCCATACGCTCAAATTGTTCGACAATCGAATGTTGAGGGACTTTAGCGTCAGCGCATACATGCTGGGTGTGGTGTGGCGGCTGCGCAATCAGCGTGATGGCATTTATTGGCGTGTCTACTTCACCCGCAAGCAGCTTATCAAGCGTATTAATAAACAGATCTTTATACAGATCGATAAATTTCTCAACCAATGAGGCATCAAGGACGTTGCTATCAAACCTGACGCGATAGTTGATACCACTCGCTAACACCTCCTGTTCAAACAACAGTTCATTCACCAGGTCAATATGGAAGTCGTGATTGACCGACTCATCCACGACGCCACTAAAATGGGTCTGATGATCGCGCAGGAAAGTTTGGGCAAAAGCGACATCCAGTACACCGGTAGCCTCACCACAAGCCAGGATCTCATGGACAGGTAAATATCTGGCTTTTGTCTGTTTTAATGCTTTGTAATAACGATGAACACTGGCAATAACGCTACGGATAGTCGCATCATCCGCAAAGCGATAATCGATAGCCAAGGTATTGATATGCGCGCCATACAACAGCTCCTTACCTTCAGAGATCGCCACCGGGTAAGCGAGCGCCACGGCTTTTTGCCCTGACATTTTGTGTAACAGCAGCGCCATGACCATTTGCCCGAACAGGTAAGTGGTCAACTTATACTTGCGCAGTAACAGCTTTACGCGACGGCTGATATCTTCATCAAAACCAAACAGTAACTCGCTGATCTGACGCCGGGTTGCAGCGGTTGTAAGCTGGCGGCCCGTTTGTAAAAAGCGTAAATCAACGCCTTCAAGATCGCCCAGACGCTCGCGCCAAAACCCACGCATTTGTTCGCCTTTTTCTTGCAGAAGCGTGGCGAAATTATGGCAAAGCTGCTGGTGCATAACCCCCTGTTCCTGCAGCGATGGCACCTGATAGTCGATGCCATTATAGCGTTTACGCCATTTTTCCCAGATCTCTTCGGTACTGATGCCATCGACAACAATATGATGAAAAATAAACAATGTACGGTATCGTTCTGCCCCAAGAGAAATCAAATGTATCCGTACCAGTGGGCCATTTCTTAAGTCAAAGGGGGCAGAAACTAGCGCATAAATTTCTTCATCGGTTAACGGGGTGTCGTGATAGGTGACTAAATTGAAAACGGGCTCTCTCGGTACCCAAAAGGCCCCATCAGGTCCGTCATCAATGTTATGACGGGTAATAAAATGCTCGTTAAGCAGCTGTTCAAAACTATCGTTATACTTTTTTTTGTCTATTTCGCCGACAATAGTATTGTCGATCACCATATTGTAATCACTGCGATCGGGATCTTGTAGCCACTCATAATAAAAAATTGTCTGATAGGGGGTGAGCGTTATTTTTTCCATATTATTCGCCATGATTATTTTACTCCTTGAGATATTTTATTTATAAATATTTTGGCTGGCTTGAGCCATAGCACGGCCAACACCGTGAGCATCGACTCACAGCAATAGGTATCACCTGAACGTTATTGTGCCGAGGGTTCAGCAGTACTCGCGGATCAGGGTGAAATTATGGTTTGGCTGATTATTCCCGTGCCAATGCGTCAATGGGATCCAACCGCGCAGCGCTGCGCGCAGGGAGATAACCGAACACGACCCCAATACCGGTGGAACACAGGAACGCACTCAGCAGAGCCACCGGCGGGAAGTTGATCTGCCAGCCCGGCATCGCCAACTGCACCAGCAAGCCGATGGTGAACGACAGCGCAATCCCTAAAATCCCCCCCACCAGGCAGACCAGCACCGCCTCAATCAGGAACTGTTGCAGAACGTCGCCGGAACGAGCGCCTACGGCCATGCGGATGCCGATTTCTCGCGTTCTTTCTGTTACCGAGACCAGCATGATATTCATCACGCCGATCCCCCCCACCACCAACGAAATCACCGCCACCAGGATCAGGAACAGTTGCAGCGTACGGGTGGTTTTTTCCGCCGTTTGCACCAGGCTATCCATGTTGTAGGTAAAGAAGTCTTTCTTGCCGTGGCGCAGCGTCAATAGCCGCGTCAGTTGCTGTTCGGCCTCCTGGCTGTTATAGCCATCGCGGATACGCACGGTGATCGAATCGAAATAGTCGTTGCCCATCAGGCGATTGGCCATCGTGGTATAAGGCACCCAGACGCTGAGCATCTTACTGCTGCCAAACATGGTTTGCTTTTCCTTGGCCACCCCCACCACGGTCGCAGGCATATTGCCAATCAGGATCACCTCACCCAGCACGTTTTTTTGTTGCGGGAACAGACGGCGCTGGGTGTTGGTATCGATCACCACCGTCTGCGTCTGGGACTCTACCTGCCTGACATCAATAGCCGCCCCCTGAGAAAACTCCATGCCGTACACCCGGAAAAACTGCTCGCTGACGCCCGCCACATTAGCCGCCACATCAATATTGCCAAAGCGCAGACGCATGCTGCTGCGAGTCATGGGAGAAAGCGCGCTGATATAAGGTTGTGCATGCAATGCGCTCAGATCGTCATATTTCAACGCCTGGCGGAGGGTTGGGTCATCGTCACCAAAGTCTTTGCCGGGATAGACGTCCACGGTGTTGGTGCCGATGGATTTGATCTCGGCCAATACCTGCTGTTGGACTGCATCACCTATCACCAGGATCGAGATCACCGAGGCAATGCCGATAACGATCCCCAGCATGGTCAATAGGGTGCGCATCTTGTTGGCCGCCATCGCCCACCAGGCCATCGACAACGCCTCCCGGAAACGGTCGGCCATCTGCTGCCAGGAAGGGGCTGGCGTGGCCAGCTCCAACAATTTGGCCTGTGGTTTGCCCTGCGCCTGTGGCCGAGAGTCGCCAATGATTTCGCCATCATGGATTTCGATAATCCGTTCGGCTTGCTGCGCTACCGCCGGATCGTGGGTAACGATGATCACGGTGTGCCCCTGCTCGCACAGCTGCTTGAGGATCGTCATCACCTCTTTACCTGAGTGGCTATCGAGCGCACCGGTTGGCTCATCCGCCAGGATCACCTGGCCACCGTTCATCAATGCCCGCGCAATACTGACACGCTGCTGCTGCCCACCGGACAGCTGGCTTGGCCGATAGGCGATACGTTCCCCCAACCCCAGGCGTTGCAGCAAGGCCGCCGCCCTGGCATGCCGTGCCGAGTTATTCATCCCAGCGTAAACGGCAGGCACCTCCACGTTATGCGCCGCGCTCAGATGTGGCAGCAAATGATAACGCTGGAAGATAAAGCCGAAATGCTCGCGCCGCAGCTGAGCCAATGCATCGCTATTGAGTGTGGCCACGTCCTGCCCGGCCACGCGGTAAATGCCGCTGTTGGGTTTGTCCAGACAGCCGAGAATGTTCATCAGCGTCGATTTACCGGAGCCGGAAGCCCCGATGATCGCCACCATCTCACCGGCATCTATCCGCAGGCTGACGTTTTTCAATACCTCCAGGGTTTGATCGCCGGATTGATAACTACGCCGGATATCACTCAGTTCCAACAGTGCGGCCATCAGCTGTCCTCCACGCCGCCGCGGCTGACAATCACCTCTTCACCGGCAGTCAATCCACTGACAATTTGCACATCCAGGTTGTTACGCATGCCGATCGTCACCTCCCGCAGCTGTTTCTGGCCCTGTTGCAGCACCGCAACGTGGTAACGGTTATCGGCGATCTGCTCCCCTAACGCTACCAGCGGAATCACCAACGCATCGCTGGCACCAGCCAGCTGAATGTGCACCTGCGCGGTCATTTGCAGACGTAGCAATCCCTGCGGATTGGGCACTTCGAAACGCGCGTAATAAAAGATGGCGTTATTGACCTTCTCTGGGGTGGGTTGGATGTCTTTCAGCACGCCCTCAAAGCGTTTGTTCGGATCGCCCAGCACGGTAAACCAGGCTTTCAACCCCGGCTTGAGGTGGATCACGTCCGCCTCGGAAACCTGGGCCTTCACCAGCATGGTACTCATGTCTGCCAACGTCAGAATGTTGGGGGCCTGCTGTGCGGCGATCACCGTTTGGCCCTGAAAGGTGGTGATCTGCACCACATCACCGTCCATCGGCGCTTCAATGCGGGTATAGGCCAGATTGATCTTGGCGGTATCCAGGCTGGCCTGATTTTTGGCGATCTGCGCCCGGGTGTTTGCCACCTGCGCCTTTTTCACCGCCAGCTCGGTGGTCAATTTATCCAGATCCTGGCGCGATACCGCCTGTACCTTGGCCAGTTCGCGGTTACGCTGCAAGGTGACCTCTGCCAGTTGCAGCTCCGCCTGCGCCTGTTGCAGCTGGGCTTGCAGTTGCTGTAGCGTGGCCTCGCCTTCGCGAATGCTGTTTTGTGCCTGTTGGGGATCGATAATGCCGAGCAGTTGGCCTTTTTGCACCTTATCGCCAATCTCGACCTTCAGGCTCTCTAGCTGTCCGCTGACCTGAGCCCCCACATCAACCTTACGTACCGCATCCAGTTGGCCGGTCGCCAAAACGTTCTGTTGAAAATCACGCTGGGTAACCTTAACCGTTTTAAACTCCGCAGGTAGAGGTTGGCTGAAATGCCAATAGACCAGCATAGCAATTGCTACTAAAGCGCCTCCCCCTAGCAGCCTACGTTTTGTTCGTCCTTTTAACATATGAATATTTTTCCCTAGCTATTTCGTCTATTCCTGCCAATTTCTAGCCGCAAAGCCGCCATCGAATTAAACCATCATGTGAATCCATAAATCCCCACCAAGGCTAATATGTGCCGCGAACCTATTATTGATATTACTTATAGATTCCTTCTACTTCATAATGTATAAGATATAAATAAAACCATTTACCCACACTTCGGAAATGGCTTTTATCAAGGCACAATGGCGCAGGCCGGATAGCAAAGCCACTGTTCCCCTAATCGTGTGCCAAACCTGTAGTGGACCAAACCTGTAGTGAGCCAATACGTTTAAATTGACATGAGTTATAATAGAACTGATTGAAATTTTGAATGACAACTATTATTGATTAATTTTTCTGATAGTTCAAATGGAATTTTCCCTCTAGACACCCAATCAGCCCTGCATTTATTAGCGAATATTCTTAACAATTAAGTTATTACCTAACAAAAAATGAGAAGTATCTTAACCAAATTTAAGATGGCATGACTACCTGTCGCATGACTGGAGAATTGAGTTATTCACGCAGATTATTTATTGCCGTTCATTCTTAATGATCAAGTTATTACTTAATATAAAACGGGAAATATCTTAATTAAATTTAAGACAACATGACCAAATGTCGCGTAGCCGCAAAATTGAGTTATTCAGACAGATTATTCTTGGCGCCATCGTGTTGGCACCCTTGATGCCAACACGATGCAGACCTCAACCAAGCATTTAGTTTAGGCAAAAGCCCCTTGAGAGGGCCAACAAGAGTGAGCTGAATCCCGTTTTTCAAATTATCTGGCACCGGCTCTTGCTTGAGAGACAAAAAAGGAGGTTTGGTAGAGAGGATGTTCAGTGGGATCAAACTAACGCTCCTGCGGCAACTCCAGACAAAGGCTGATCCAATGACAGACTTATCCTCTTCGCCTAATACTCTCGCGATGCCAGAGATCACCGGGGTCACCGTACCTCATGACGGCCTGCATTACCTCAAACCGGAGCTATTACTGGATTTTATCAGCGTGACGCCTCGGCCACTGGTATCCATAACGCCGGTGGCGGTGCTGTATGCCTCGATTGGCGTTTTGCAACGAATTGACCTGCGGAAGATCCCGGTCGCTATCAAAGGGCGGGTCATTTACCCCATTTGCCCCCAGTCCCTACCCAACCTGCGGGCCAAATTGGTGATCAATGGACCACTGAAGAAGGTTAAGTTTCAGGGAAGCCTCATCCCGGTAACAGAATCTCAGTCGGTAAAAAACATGACGCTCATTGGCGTGGCGCTGGAGTTTACGGTGCGAAAGACCTGATGATTGGATTAAACGGGCGCAGCATGCGGTTGCTTCAACCGCATGCTGCGCCCGATATCAGTCACTAAGGCATAGTCAGTATTGCGGTGGCCGAACCGAAGAAGTCCCCGGCTTCAACGGTACCCACTTTAGTCAGCGTAGACATAAACTCCAGCGGCATCTTGGTCGCTGCTAAAGCATGGATCCTGACCCCGGTAGAGCCACTCACCCCACCTATGGTCAAGCGGGTTTGCAGGCTACCGTCGCTTCTGAGATTGACCATACCGTTTCCGGCCGACCCTGCAAGGTAAACCATCACGTCCATTGTTTGCGTGCAACGGATATAACCTGTCTGCCGCGCCTGATGCCCTTCAATATCCCTAAGTTGAACCTGACCATGGGTCAGTTCAATGCTGGTTTCGGTAAATTCACATTTACCCACCGGCGGTGGTACGATCCCGCATAAGCTACTGGGCATCATTCTGCTGCCACCTGCATCTGTGGTCCCGGTGGTCGTTTTAAAGTACATCCCAACGCATTCCTGCGTCACTGCTGGGCCAACGTGATTCTGGGTTCCACTGCGCGGTAGCGAATACTTACGCTGAAAAGCCGCGCCCACATCGCCTACCGTCCGCAAAGTCTGGATGCCATCAAGATATTCCATACCATCAGAAACACCAGGGCCAGCCTCTCCAGCATCACTGTGCCGGTGGCCAATAAATACCGTACATTGCCCCCACCCGTAACACGGATTTGGTGTCGCATCAACGGTATCCCAGTATTCAATAGTCCACCAATATTTGGCGTTCTCGGGCGTGCCCTCACTACGGGTAATATAAGAATAAATCGCGCTATTGGCGTTATAGGCCGTCAGCAACATGACGGCTAAAAGCATCACTCTAATGGCTTGCATAAATACCCCTGTGATCATCCCTTATCTACCGCGGACTCATTAGCCACGCCGTCGATTTCAGGGTAAGCCGTATTACGGGCTACTCGTATTCCAATAAAAACGTCGCGCTGGCGGTAAAGTCGCCAGGGTTAATGGTTTTTTGGCTAATTGCATCGGGTTCACCCTGCACATAGGTCCGCAGGCTGATGGTATTATTGCCCGAGATCAGCCCTTGGTTATAGCTGCCGGTATTGATCGCGACCTTATTTCCCTGTTGCGTTTCAATACCGATACCAATACCGCTGGTCTGGCTCGCCCCGGATATCGCCAGCAGACCGTTCAGCCTGCTATTTTCCGTACCGGAAAAGGTCAGCTTCACCATATTCCCCAGGCTAAGATCGCAATCATCAAGATGTAATACCAATGGCACCCCTAGCGTGCGGGTGTTGATATAAAGATATTTCTCAACGATCGAGCCAAAATCGATATTGATATTTTCATCCGTGACTCGCAATGTGCAAGGGTCAGCCACCAGAGCGCCTCTAAAGCGTACATTATCAACCGCCTGGGATACGCTGGATAAACCGCCAAGCCCTACAGCCAGGGATATTAACAGTGCCGAAAATCGCATGATAGTTCCTCCCTGTTATTGATAATCAGCCTGCAGCGTTGCCGTTGCTTCAAACGCGCCTTCCGTTAGAACTATGCCGACCTGCTGCACCGGCACGGCTTTAAGCTGGGGTCTACTGGACGGCGTAATGGTTATTTCACTGCCAAGAACAAAGGGTTGACCGTCACGCAGAATTTTAATCCCCAGCCCATTAATATTGGTTTGCACCGCGGCGTTATCAAAAGAAATGGGGTTCCCCGTAAGCTTCAATTTCAACGCCCAACCATGGGTATTTGGCTCACAAACCAGATCATAATTAATGTTCTGCATATAGTTAACGCCATCCACTTTTTTGACACCCACCTTAAGGCCAAAATCAACGATGATATTATTGCCGCTGTTAATGCTACAAGGAGGTGGCTCGAGCAGCGTTCCTCGAAATTTCATATCGCCCCCTGCGGCAAATGCAGTAGATACAAGGCCACTTAAACCCGCAGCCAGTAGGGATAACAGTAGAATTCGCATGTCTTATGCTCCCTTACTGGTAATCAATTAATAACGTTGCGGAGGCGGTAAACTCGCCCCCCGTCAAGGTGGCCCCGCTACGCTTGACCGGCACCGCATACAGTACCGGCTGATTGGGATAGGTGTAGTTAAACCAGGTATTGATATTTAACCGTTGCGTCCCATAGTACAAAGCGATACCCAAATCGCTTTTATTGGTGCTCAAAAAGCCGGTCCCAAAGCCCGCAGTGCCGCCCTGAATGCTCATTTTCAGATCGTTGGATTTCTGGATGTCACAATTCAGGCTATAGACAATGGTCTGCTTATAGTTGACGCCATCAATCCGGGTAGTCATCACCTCATCGCCAAAGTCCACCCGAATGGTTTGATTATTATTAATCGTACAGGGCGGTGGCAGTATAACGGTTCCCCTGATATTCACTGGCATCGCGCTGACCGGAAAGCTGGTCAGCACGACACTGAATAGCGCCCCGGCAAGACAATAGCCTGAAGCCCTCGATCTCATGCTCCCCCGGCGATGCTTACCAGGAACAGGATAATATTGTTGCATACGTTCTCTCCTTGCAGACCTGACCCCGCGCCCTCTCCCTGTAACCTGGCACGACCGGTTTCAATTAACTCTTCTTCGCCGGTTCCACCTGGCAGTCCGATCCGCCGCAACGGAACGTCAGCACTGGGCGGCCGCCATAATCGTTGACGTAGGTCAGCACTGGCGATCCTCCTAATACCGACGCGCTGATACCTAAAGGAGCACTGCTTTTCGGCTCCAGCATCAGCGGCTCAAAACCCGTGGCGCTGACGCCTTTTCTGCTACCCGCATCCACCAGCGTCACGTAGTACGGCGTCGGGTTGTTCACCACATACTTGTCGCCCTGCTTGGTCAACGTAAGTTGGTCCTGCCACGGTGTCGCCATCTCGGTGACCGTTTTCACCAGCGCTTTTGGCCGATAGAACAGTTTGATGCGCGTCTGCAACGCCAGTTGCAAGGTGTTAGCCTTGTCACTCTTCGGCGGGATTTCACGCAGGTTGAAGTAGAACAACGTTTCCCGATCCTGTGGCAGTTGGCTCAATACCGGTAAGGCCTGTACCTTCACCTGGCTCTTGGCACCTGGTTCGATGCGCTGTACCGGCGGCAGTACCGTTAACGGACTGGTCACCTTGTTGCCCTTGGTATCCTCTATCCAGCCCTGCGCCAGATAGGGCAATTGCGGGTTGTCATTGTTGACGCTCAGGCTGACCGACTTATCGCCGCCAGGAAAGATGATCCGGGTACGATCTAGCGCGATCGCCGCCTGGGCCTGCGTGGTCAGCGCGCACAGTAAGGTTGCGGCGACCAGCGCCATCCCCGTATTGGTTTTCGTCATTTCGTATCTCATTGTATTGTCTCAGCCTTTTTCTGTATTGCGGCCAGGTCTGTGGAGTCTTTTTTCGCGGTTATCGCCCGGCAAGGCAGCAAGAGTTCAGCCATGCCGTTCGCTGGCAATACCGCCGGTAATGTCAGTTCACACTGTGCCTGTTCATCCCAGTGAACCGTCATCGTTTCACCGCGCTCAATACCACTCAGGTATACGCTGCCGGCGTCGCTGACGATCCCCACATCGCGTTTTTTCAGGTTCTGCACCGTCGCCCCGAACGGCGGCATCGTGCCGTCTGCCAGACGGATCACCGCCATGGCCTTCTCACCCGCTATCACGTCAAACCGGCGATAGCCGATCGCGCCTTCCGTCAGCGTGGCCTGCACCACCGACTTCATCGCTTCAGCGTTATCCGGCAGCTTATCCAGATCGATATTCACCCGATTGCGGTAATAGCTGTTCATGTCAGCCACCACGGCTTTGCCGTAGCGGTTGGTGCGCACTGGGGCTCCGTAGTTACGGATCGGGATATTGGCTACACCATCGGTGTCAACCAGCAAACGGGTTCCGCCCGGAATAGCGACCCGGTGCATCGCTGCACCTTCCGCCGTCGCCGTTACCCCGCCCTGCAATGCCAACCCCACCGTGCTGTAGCTCCCGGATTGAGCACTGGCGGTGGCGTTAATCTGCGCCCAATCCGCCTCGTGGCTATAGAAACCACTGGCCAATGGCCCTTTGCGAGTAAAGCCGGTGCTCACCTGATAGCTGCCACGATCCCCGACCCGGTCTGAGTAGCTGACCCGATGGGTGTTGTCATTGCTATCCAGCGTGCCGCTGTAGCTCATCGAACCGCTGTTACCCCACGGCAGAGACAGTGACAGGAACACCCCGTCGTCATTCTGTCCGTTGTACTGGTTGCGGTAGCCGGTCATCGACAGGCTGAGGTTCTTGAAGCGGCCAATATCCATGTAGCGCATCAGCGACAGGCTATAACGATCGTTAGCGTCCCGATCCCAATAGGTCTGGTGGTCATAGTTCAGGTTGGCCGTCAGCCCTATATCGCGGAATTGCTGGCTGTAGGACACCGTGTACATCTCTTTGCTGCTCTGGCTGCGGGTTCCGAGGTTACGTACCTCCAGGAATTCCCCCATCGACATAAAGTTACGTTCCGAGAAGCGATAGCCGGCAAAGGTCACCTGGCCACCAATCTGGTCAAAGTTCTTCGAGTAGCGCAGACGATAGGATCCCCCGCTTAGCGTGTCGCCTTGCGGCAAATTCGCCCGCGACTGAGTCACGTCAAACGACAGAGCACCAAACGCCATCAGGTCACGGCCAATCCCCACCGCCAACGCGTTGTACTCGTCACCGGCCACCACGCCACCACCGAACAGTGACCAACCATTGCTGACGCCCCAAGAGAATTCACCGCTTCCAAATAGCGGCCCTTGCGTACGGTGCCGCCAGTCTGTTGGCCGCCCGCTCGCCAGCTTGTAGCGCACCATTCCCGGCCGGGTCAGGTAAGGAATGCTCGCCGTACTGATAGTGAACGCTTGCACGCTGCCGTCCTGCTCTTCGATCCGCACGTCCATCTGCCCCGATACCGCGTTGCTCAGATCCTGAATACGGAACGGGCCAGCAGGCACCAGGGATTCATACAACACCCGCCCCTGCTGGCTGACTACCACACGGGCGTTGGTACGCGCCACGCCGCTCACCTCTGGCGCATAGCCGCGCAGGTTCGGCGGCAGCATCGCGTCGTCACTCACCAGGCTTAGCCCGGTGTAACGGAAGCTGTCGAAAATGTCGGAATTGAGGAAGTCTTCACCCACCGTCAATTTGGCCCGGAGCCGCGCAATCGCCCGGTAAGCGGTATACTGTGTCCACTCAAAGTTGCGCTGGCTGGACTGCCCAGAGCCGGTTTGATGGTCAATCTGCGTCTGCCAACTGGCACGCAGCCGCCAGCTTCCCGCATTGGCGCCCACCACCCCGTTGCCGCTCAGGTTATAGCCTTTCTCGACGCTGTCGTTTTGATCCTGACGTTGGCTCTGAGCATTGAGGTTGTAATCCAGCAGCAGCCCGGGAATACCGTTATCCCAGCGTGCAGGTGGATCCCAATCGGGAGAGCTGTATTCCAGGTAAGCCTGCGGAACGCTGAGATAGAGTGTGTTGCTGCCCAGCTCGGGGCGCGCCGTCATGCCCTCGAGGCTACCGATCACCAGGCATTGCCCGTTGTGCCACCAGGCCAGATCGCGGGTAAATTCCTCTTTCAGCCCCATTTGTTCCACCAGAGCGGCAGACAAACAGGCTTCGGTCACGTTTGGATCTTTGTCCGTGGGATAAAATGGGATCGTCTGTTCAGGCAGTTCTTGCTGGTTAACGTTAATCAGCAGGCTGTATTCACCCGGCATCACGTAACCACTGCGGGAAAAACGTCCCAAATCGATATTGCCGCGCTCCTGAACATCGAGCACGTCGGTATTGAATTCGATGGGTTTTGCGGCAGAAACCTGGCCATTCACCAGTGCCAGCGCAATCAACAGCGGCAACAAGCGGGTGCGCGGAACCTGTACTCCTACAAGTGGGGTGCTCATCATCCATTGACCTTTATGCGTTAAAACTTTCCCGGGCGTTATGGTTGTTATTAAAGGGAATACCCTGCCGGGGAAGTCAATCTGTCTAGGCGTGCTGACTATCCGTTATCATGTCAGCCTGCAGCTCAGTGATATTCCAGTTGGTAGCGCACTTGAGCGCTATAGGTGCCCGTCTGCAACGGCTGGTTGTTGGCGACCATGCGTGCGCTGTAATTCAGCCGCATTTCTTTGCCCTGCAACACCGGCGTCTGCGGCGGCAACTCCTTACCTGGAACGGCCTCATTCCCCAACGCATCGTTCAGCACCAGCGCTACGCCGCGTGCCTCCCCCTCAACACCGAAGTGCCCATCCTCATTGCGGCCGTCAAACGTGACGCGAAAGTGCTGCTTGCCCAGAATGTTATTGTTGCTGTGCTTAAGCGTGCAGTTGACCAGCCGGATACTGAATGGCCGCGACAATGACTGACTGTCATTAACAATCCGATCAAAGGGCAGCGTGCCCATATCAACGGTCTGGTCTCGGCTGGTGGTGTCAATATCACAGGCGGTGGCGACTATCGCCCCGTTCATGCTGAGCTGGCTGCCCCCCCAAACCGGCAGTGCAGTAGTCATCGCACCCACCAGTAAAAACAACGAGGTAGCCGTAAAACTATTCACCGACATCCCTGGCTCCCGTAATCAACAAGAACAGCAAAAACTGCATGCGGAAACCGCATGCAGTCACACCGACTATTAGTTGTAAGCCAGGGTAAAGTTAGTGGTCGAGGTGAAGTCACCTTCCTCGATATCCGCCAACGTGGTACCGGCATGCCCTTGCAGATAGGCAGAGAAGCTCAGAGTGTTGTTACCAGCGATCAGGTTCTGGACGGTAGTCGCAGTACCCAGGGTGATCGGTTGGTTAGAACCATCAAACATCGCGATGCTTGCACCTTTTGCTACGCCAGTGATGGCCAGCAAGGTGTTGGTGGTGCCAGTTGCGCCGCCATTTGGACCAGCGAAGGTGACCTGTACCTTGTTCTTGCTAGAGATATCGCAACCTTGCAGTTTGATATCGAAGTTCAGAACGCTGGATTTACCGCCGTTCACCAGAGCCACATTCGCCACCTGGCCAAAGCTCTTGGTTTGATCAAGGCTTTCTGGAGCGATAGAGCAAGGTGCATCAATGATTTTACCTTCGAAATTTACCTTGCCCGAACCCGCATCAGCATTTGCCAAAGAGACCATACCCAGAGACAGAACCGTAGCCAGCGCAATGTTAGTCAGTTTCATGTTTTCTTTATCCTTAAAACGTTAATTTAACGAGAAATCCAGACATACCTAGCCCGACACAATTAAAACGGTGCCTATCAGAACAACGCTGTTTTATTTGGCGGTCATTGATATACCTGGCAGCATCCTTTCATTTGGTATAAAAGAAGGCATCCCTTTCCTTCCCCTTTTATTTGCGAAGGGGCAGCTCACCAGAAAAGACAAGGCTCTCCCGGCGCTTCATCCGATGAATAAAGCGAATTATTAAAATACAACTTTATACGACAGCCCTGAATAGATAGAATTTCAACCATAAAGCAGCCACACACCAACTTTTTCATTGACCTGGGTATTTATGATAAGATAATTCTCAGGCCCTTCCATCGGACAACCTCATCTCCTGTCGCCAAAAAATTATTGCAAATACCTCTAATTTTTGAAAGTGTTGTTTTCCAAACAGAGCAATTTCGCCATAAAAACCTTATTTATATGCAAGAATATTCTTATTGCGACGACTACGGTCGCAAAAACGAATTACTTAGTATTTTATGCTGCAAAACGCGATATTTGCGAACTCATTGATCGTAAATTTGGTTTTCACGAAACAATAGTCCATGATAGCTTAGAATGGTAAACTGACGCCTCATAAGGAAGAAATGGGGGTTATGATTCTGACAGTATTCCCCTGTGATCACCTAGAAAAGTTAGCAACAAAAGCCAGCAGCATAGGATTATTCCATTTCGAATAGCACCCATCAAGACGCATTAAAAGGAGGTAGTGACATGTCTTATCGCACCAATAAAGAAAGGGAAAAGCAGCTAAATAATGTTTTTATTGCTCTACAAACCCTTTGCAAGCGCGACATTCATCACACAGGCGTTCCCCCACAGGTTCAATGGCCCAAGACACGGGAAATCGCAGAATACTCCGAGACAACAATATACCTTGCTCGTTACTATCTGCTGCGATTAGTGGAAAACAAAAAAGCTTATGTTACCTCTGGCGCTCTCAATAACAGTTTACGCTGGTATATTGCTGAACCATCGCCATCACCTAAGCATCATGAAAAAAAGGAAGCACAGCCCGTTGCGGTGGAAGGCTAAATAGGTCTATCTCCCTTCTGACTTGTGTTTGATTTTTTCTACTGACATTTATCTATCCCGTGTCTGCCGCGGTGCTCCACGTAAGGCAGACACGCCGGTTGAAAGGAACTCATGCCATGAAACAACCTCTGTCCATCATGATAATCGATGCTGATCGTTATTTTACCTATGGTCTGGGCTTGGGGCTGCAAGCCTATTTTCAGGCCCGTCAGCAGGACATCCGTCTGCTTGAGGAAACACAGGTTGGCAGCGATATCGACATCATTTTCCTGGGCGATCTGGTCACTAGCTACCCATGGCATTACCGCTTACATCAGCGGAAAAATCATCCGATGGTGTTCTTTATCACCGAGCAGGGGCGCAACAAAAACCAGCTCAAGCCAAGGGTGCATTGCGAACAATGCCATACCAGGGCGCTGTACCGGCACCAGCCAATATCCTCATTATACGAGCGGTTGGATAGCGTGCTGTTTTCGCCCTTTGCGTCGCCAGCAGCGCCCAGCTACGATTGCACATGTATGTCTCCGTTGACGTCGCGCGAAGAGGAGGTTTTGCGCTGCATACACATGGGAATGAATGGGCAGGATACCGGCAACTATTTGCAAATCAGCAATAAAACCGCCAATGCCCATAAGCAGAACGCCATGCGCAAGCTCAATTTCAGATGCAATCAGGAGCTGTATCAATGGCTGCTGCAGGGGGGAGGACACTATCTGAACGAACGGTCGTCAATCAATCTGCCACGTTTGCCACCGCGACCAAAGGTGCCCGCAGAAACCAGTCTCATCTCTCCGGCACAGTTAATGGGACGGCAGAGAAAAGACCGCCCTTATACTGCCTTGTCTACGCACAAACAACCAGACACCCTCGGCCAGAGAGAGCCTGTCTCCACGTGAGGTGGCTCTCGGAGGTTATTTATAACAGTGGACTAGCCTGGCTTGCGGTGTTCCGCAGCATGCATCGCAAGATAGGCATTGAGGTTGTCATCCCCCAGACCCAGAGTACGCATGATTGCGGCCATAAAGCTGACCGGTGCAGTACCCGGTGCCGTGATAACGCGCCGATCGGCGATGGCATAGGGCACATCCTGATAGTATTGCGCACCGCCATAGTTCAGGCTCAACAGGTTTTCTGCCGAATTGGAAGTATGGCGGACCGCATCAAGCACGCCCGCCTGCGCTAAAACGCGAGTGCCATCGCAAATCCCGGCAACGATAGCGTTACTTTGATAAGCCGCAGCAACCAAGGCGGTGATATCCGGCGCCTGTGCGGTTTGCCAGATAGTGCCCCCGCAGACAATCAACAGATCGACTTCATCAGGTTGAATGGCTTCTATTGCCAGATGGGGGGAAACCAACATGCCACCTGAAGAGGTGACCTGGGCTGCGCCAGGTGTGGCAAAACGGCAGTCAAAACCGTAGTACCCACGCCCCGTCGAATTGATCAAAGCGGTTTCCCAATCGGAAAAGTTGTCAGTCAGGAGGGTAATAGCACGTATCATCGGAGTGTCCTTGTCAGTATTAGGGGCAATTTTCAGGATTTTCCTACCCACAAAAACCAAGAATAACCTGCACTGTTGACAGTTTCTGTCAGTAGCCAACAAAGGCCACTCCCACAAAGATAACCCGCATTCAATCAGCCAGCGAAACCGGTGCCACGGTCAGCAGCAGGTTGGCAAAACGCCGCATCTCACCGCTGGCGATAACCAGTAATGTCTCCTGTGATTTTGCCGCATGATAGAAAGCCTCTCGGTTGAGATAATCGATGGGGCAACCCTCAGGCAGCAGTTGCTGATATTCGGTAGCAATGGTGTTGGTGAAACCTTGCGGCCAGGCCATCATTGAGGCGTGTTCCACATTAATGTGCTTGAGCACCTTTGCTAATATCACGCTACTGGCAATCATTCCGGGAGCAAGGTTCAGATAGACAATCGTGGCCTCTTTCGACGAATTGGTGACGAAAGAATAGTTACCATCGGCGATGAGGATCTGGGTTTTATGACCGCACAGCGCCAGGGTGCCCAACAGTTGCGGATGAATAATGTCGGCTTTGATCATAGTGTTTTCCAGTAGGGAAGACAGGTGGGCGCAGCATGCAGCGCCCCTACGTAGTGAATCGGTTGCGGTTTATCAGCGGCTGGGTTGACTCACATACGGTAAATACCGCCGTTAATATCGATGGTGGCGCCAGAGACGAAACCGTCATATTCCGAGGCGAGGAATTTAATCACCCGAGCGACGTCCTCCGGACTCCCCGCGCGGCCAAGGGGAATACCGTGGATGGTTTCATCGGCAGATTCCTTGCTGGTATGCAGGTTATGGAAGCGAGTGCCAAGAATAAGCCCCGGCGCTACGGCATTAACCCTGATGCCATGTTCACCCAGTTCCGCTGCCAGGGAGCGGGTCCAGGTTAATACCGCCCCTTTGGCAGTGGAGTACACCAGTGAACCAGAATGCCCGCCGGAACGGCCAGCCAGTGAGGCCAAATTGACGATGCTGGCTCCGTCCTTGGCGCTTTTTAAGTAAGGTAGCGCGCTTTGCGTGACGTTCAGCATGGTCGTCATATTGACATCTATCACCGTCTGCCAGAATTGACGGTCGATCTCACCTAGCCATTTACGGGCGATAATGCCGCCCACGTTATTGATCAGTATGTCTATCCCCCCCAAAAACTCGGCGGCGGCAGCGACGCATCGCTGGGTATCTGCGGTATCGGTTAAATCAGCATAACCATAGGCGGCACGTTGACCGCGCGAATGGGCTAACTCAGCCAGTTCCTTTGGCCCCTCTTCGCCGCTGAAGTAGTGGATGTAGATGTCACACCCGGCGTTAATCAACTGCTCTGCGGTAGCTTTGCCAATCCCCTGCTCGGCCCCGGTAATAAACACTTTCTTACCCGTTAGATTTCCCATTTTATTGCCTCTTGATTATTTGTAGATAAAACCAGTTATGAGCGAATAACGCCTTCACGCTGTTTGGCGCAGTAAAAAATGCAGATCAATCCGGTAACCAATAAACACAGCGACAGGAAAGCCAGCCCCGGAGTATTACTGTTAGTGACGTCCTTTAATAACCCGACTACGTAAGGCGCGACAAAACCCCCTATATTGCCGATACAGCTCACCACCGCCAGTCCGGCCGCCGCCGCCGCCCCAGTAGAAATATTGGCGGGCATGGAAAGGAATGAAGGAACCGAGGTATAGATACCTATCGCAGCAACGCTCAGGAACATCAGCGCAACAAATACGTTGTAGTTAAAGAACACCACGGCACCTATCAGGCCAAAGGCGGCGACAATCATGCTGATGCCGGCAAACACGCCGATTTTTTTGCTTTTACTGGCCCACAGGCTCCACGGATAAACCAGCAAGGCGGCCAACCCGTAGGGAATAAAGGCAATCAGGCTCACGCGGAAAATATCGTCGCCAGAGATGGCTGTGATGATGGAGGGCAGCCACATTCCGAAACCGTAGATCCCGCACACCATGCCAAAATTCAACATGGCGTATAACAGATACTTTTTATTTTTTATGCCCTGCACGAAATCAGACAGCTTGACCTTGGAACCCGATTTGCTGCGGGTGGTGTTGTCCATTAGCCAGGCTTTCTCTTCCACATCGAGATAGCCCACATCCTTCGGCGAGTTCTTGATAATAAATGGAATAAACAGGCCAATAATCACCGGTGGAACGCCTTCGAGGATAAACAGCCACTGCCAGGGTTCCAGGCCAAACCAGCCATGCTCAACGTTAAGGATCAGCCCGGAAATCGGTGAGCCGATAGCGTTCGACAACGGCTGTACGATGATAAACATGCCGAGGATCTTGGTGCGGTACTTCTCCGGGAAAAACACCGTGAAGTAATAGACGACCGAGGGGAAAAAACCCGCCTCACAGACACCCAGCATAAACCGACAGATATACAACTCCATCGGCGTGCGGACAAAACCCATCAATACGGCAAATATCCCCCAGGTGATGAGGATCCTGGCAAACCAGATACGTGGGCCAAACTTGATGGTTCCCGCATTACTGGGAATTTCAAACATAAAATAACCGATAAAGAATATCCCAGAGGCAAAGCCAAAAGCCGTGGCGGTTAACCCCAGGCTATCTTCCAATGCCATTGCCGCATAGGCCATATTATTACGATCTAAAAAAGCCAGAAAGTATAATAAGATCATTAACGGGACAATATTCAGCGTCATTTTTCTAATGGCACTGCGTTCAATTTCCTGAGGCGTTCTTTTTTGCATAATAGAATACTTCCAATGTTGTTAATCGGAATAATAATCTGCTACAGGCATGCCTGATGGATACAGGTATATTCACCTGATAATAAATAATGCTATTTAATCGTTCTCGTTACGCTATTCGCGTTATGGCGTAATGGTTATTACCGACTGGCGGCTGACTAACGTCGGCGGGAAAATAAACTCTTCAGGGACTAGTGTAGGATCCCCTACGCGTTGCAATAAGCGCTCCACCATCAAATGGGCCATCTCGGCAAGCGGTGGCATGACGGAGGTCAACGCTGGCCACACCAGCCCCGAGAGCGGAATATTGTCGATACCCACCACCGATATCTCACCAGGCACCGCCACTCCCGCTTCCCGCAGCCCCGCCAACAGGCCGATACCCAGAGCATCGTTGATAGCCACCACACCATCCGGGCGCGGAGAAAGAGCAAGTACCTGAGCGGCTAGGGTAAAGCCCAGTTCGGCCATCTCGGTATCGCCATACTCTCCGCTGGCTTTGCCTTCTATCACCCGCTGCTGAGCGGGCAGGCGATGATTACGCACCACGGTGAGAAACCCTTCAATCTTATGGCTGCGGCTCATGGTCAGACTGGCCTCGGTGGCAAAGACGATATTGCGACAACCGCGTTCGATCAGATGTTGAGCCGCCAACCGCCCGGCCTCTACGTTGTCCATTGAGACGCTGTCGAATAACCGGGCATCAGCGGTGAAGCTCCCCGCCATCCGGTTATCGTAGTTGACGATCATCATTCCCATTTCGGCAGCCTGTGCAAAATGGGTCTTACGGATATCACTCGCCGCAACGATAATGCCCCGCACCCCATGGGCGAACATATCTTCGATAAAGGTGCGCTCTTCATCTTCTTGCCGATAGGTGTTGCCCAACAACACCCGATAGCGGTGTTCTTTAGCCGCCAGGTCAACCTCGCGAGCCAGGGCAGAAAAGCTGGGGTTGACGATCGAGGGAACCAGTAGACCGATCATCCGGGCATGCCCAGTTTTCAACTGCTGCGCCACTCTGTTGGGCTGATAGTTCAATTCGCGCATCACCTGTTCGATACGCAGCCGGGTTTCCGGGCGCATTTGATTACTACGCCCATTTAACACGTTGGAAACGCTGCTCACGGAAACACCGGCGAGATGTGCGACATCACGAATATTGGCCATGTTTTCGCTCCCCCTCCGGTGCTGACGTTAATCGGTTAACTTATGCACGACACGCCATTAATTAACAGAATAATCAATACATTAAATATACGACCTGGCATTATCTGTATCGTTTTAGTGAAACGATGCAGATCAATTTATAGCGGAGATATGACTCAATCAAGCGACTTTACCAGCCGCGCCGCGGTTGCGTGATGCTTTTGTGAAAGCTATCAAGCCCAGCGCCATGGCATTACTAAACATGGTTAAAATCCCCGGCTGTTTAGTCAGTGTTTAGTGGTGGGGGTTAAAGGCTGGAACGGGGTTTGGATGGGTACTGCATGCTACGCCCCTACATAAATAGTCTGCAAAACAGGAGCGCAAAAAAACAGCCAAAGAAAGCTCCTTCATCCTATGTTCATATCCGACGATTTAATAACAACGTTGGTAGGCGACTCTGGTGAACAACGCCGATGATAGAAATTCCATCAGCGGCACGTTGATAATAGGTCGTATGGCTCATATACGGAAAACTCCATATATCCAACCCTAAACTCTCAACTTCATTAGTGCCCATCCCCGGCATATTAGCCAGATGCTGCATAGTGACACGCATTCCAGCCAAGTATTCCCGTGCTGTCAACGAACCAAACTGCCTTAGAGAAAAACCCTTTATTACGCACAAATCCTCTCGCGCATCGTCAGTCAGTTTGTAGTTAACCATTAGAGATCCTTCATCAACTCGTCAAATACCTGATCACCCTCATGCAACTGGCCAGCCTCTGCCTGAGCAATGGACTGCGCAAGCTTGGCGCGCAAGCTTTGCAGTTTCAACGCCTCAAACTCGTTGTAATCCTCAACAGACATAACCACTACGGAAGGTTTACCGTTTTTGGTGATGCTGATCGGCTCACGCTGAGCTTTAGTTATCATCTCGCCAAACTGGGTTTTGGCCTGGTTGGCCGTAAAGCTAATCATGGCAATTTCCTCAGTCGTTCAAATAGGTATAAATCGTTCGATTCATACCTATTTTTAGACCAGTTAAGTTCTGCCTACTAGCATAAGCAAATAATATGATTATCCAATTGATATACTTATATAAAATCAAAAACTATAGGCTCGTATTCAACAAAAAAACCACCTCACCGCGATAATAAGGCGATGTGGTCAGCCGCCGTTGCCACTCGGCGTTCCAGTCGCCCTGCTGCACCAGACCGATTTTGAAGGGGATTTGTAGCTTAAGTAGCGCGGGGAGATAGCGTTCATATTCCGTGACCGTGCGCCGCCCCTGATAGGTTTGGATCACCAACTCATCGATTGGCAACGCATTCAACTGGCTGACGTTACCGGTCTTTGCCCAATCGAGCAGGCCAGTCACTCCCAAAGCATATTCTTTGGGTAAACGACCGCGCAGTTTGTCGAGAAACTCCGCGTACTTATCCAGTTGATAGGTTGCCGCGTCAAAGTCGATCTGTAGCCCTACCACCCGATTGCCTGCCGCAGCCCAACGGGCAGGCAGACGCACCGCCAAGGCCAATACCTCGTCGGACATGTCCAGGGTTGCGACACGTACGGTGATCCAGACGGCAGGCGCCTGGAGCTTGCTCAACGGCAGTCCCAACTTCAGAAAACGAGCGCCCTGGCGGCCGTTCACGATTTCACCCTGATGGAGATAGAGTAAATCGGCCTGCTGCAACGCAGGCTGCGCCCAAACGCCGGACCAAAGCCAGAATGCGCGGTAATCATGCGCATTTACATACCGGCCAGTTGCGTTATCCGCCGCTGCAGCGGTTGCAAAGATCGGCAACCACAGCAGCAATAAGCGCATCACCAATAGTATTTGAGCTTTTGTTCCCATTGGTTACCTTTATACTGGCTCTTCAACAGGTTAAACCAACGTTGGCGAGTTTTTTGTGAGATCTCCTGCCGATCGCAGCTGTTGTAGCCGGAAGGTGAGAAACACATCACTGCCCGGTACAACGCATAGGTTTTATCTTCCGGTTCGGCCTTGGGATCGGCGATCACTTGCTGATAATATTTTAATCTGCCGTGCGCTTTATCTTTACTCAGTTCGGCTCCAGCCAGGTCATCCAACTGTTCATTGCCCCCCATTTCCGCTTCGGTGCTGATATCGGCAAAAGTGGTACGCAGGAACTCGGCCACGCAGTTCATGGCGTGCGCATCAGTCTTGTTCTTCGCCAATACGACAACGTTAGCGTCTAAAGAAGCACAGAAATAGCCAGGCTCGGTCCGACTGCCATCCCAATCAAAAACGCTGAGTGCAACATCACCAAATACCTGCGGGTCAGGCGTTTGTTTGATATTTTTTTTCAGCTGGCTGTCGTCAATAAACCCCTGATAGTCGCCCACCATCAAATCCTTAAACAGCAGCGTATGCAGAGCAATGGTCTTTTCTTCATCATTGGGTGCGCCCACGGCCTGCTGTTGCAGCAACGCTTTATTGGCCAGGCTTTTGAGCACCACGGAACGATAACGCAGGTTATTGATTGGGCTGTCCGGGGCAAAAATAGCCGCCGTTTTATTTTCCTGCACCAAGGCGGTGGCCAACATCAGCTGCAGATACTGTTGCTGGTAAGGGGCAAGCTTCATGCCAAGCAGATGACGCCAATGGGCTTCGGCACCCTGCCAATTTTCCTGCATCACCAGAGCATCGCCGTAGAGGATCTGTTGGCTGAACGCGATGAGATCGTTCGCTGCCAGCTGTGCCGCAGGCTGGATCGCCTTGGTGACCGCGGCATAATCCTTTTGCTGATAGAACAGCCAGGCATTATGCATATATTCCCAGAGCGGCAACTGATTGGCGGCAACAAACATTGGTTTGTACCCCTGCAGCATCTCATCGCTCACTTTCGGCATCGACTGGTTATCGAGATTGTATTTGCGCAGCCACTTCATGGTTTGGGTGAAGGTCAACAACGGGGCATCGGCACTGCTGACAAAAGGCTGTTCTGCGCTGTCATAAGGAATGTTGCGGCTCAGCAGAATTTGGTCGCCTTCATCAATCATCGCGCCAAGCGTATTGATATCGGAGGCCGCGGTTATCTGGCTTTCATACAGCTGTGCCAAACGCGGCCAGTCGGACAGATACCAATTCACCCGGCGCTGTAATCCCTGCACGGAATCCACATATTCGCCTTTGGGATAAGCGGCCAGATAAGCCTGCGCACGTTGCAATGCCAGGGCCCCCGCCTCTTTATTAGCCCGCTGTGGATCGAACATGCCGTACTGATCCGTGGCATTTTCAGTGATCTGGTTCAAGGCCACGCGGAACAGCATATACGCGGCGGTTTCGGCTACCCATGGTTGATCCGATTCTTTAAGCCGTTGGAACCCGGTATCCGCATCGGCAAACTGCCCCTGATAAAACTGTTCCGCACTGGTGAGGTAATCTCTGAACGCCGCGGCATGGGAACCTGCGGCATAGTTTGCCATCAGCGGTAAAAATTGCTCCGGCTGCGCTTCACCCCGATAAATTTTGGCCCGGCGCAACGCCAGTAAGTCGCGTTCGGCCTGATCTAACTGCTGGTCTGCCAGCAGGGCCTGGAAAAATTGGCTTAATGAGTCTGGATTATTGGAAACCCAACGCCCCTCATTTTCTGTTGAAACCCCGGTTAATCCCGACGGTTTAATGCCTAAGCTTAACGCCTGCATATTGAGAGGATTATCCTGCAGCACGGCAGTTTGAGCAGGTGCGGTGACCTGATCGGTTTCAGTAGCGGCCTCACCAGGGAACAGGCCAAACGTGTATCCTCTGCTGCGGCTAATATCCTGCGGCAACGACGACAGTGCCACGGGTAAATTGCGCATTCCCGCTGACAGCATCAGCAGATTGACGCGGGTATCATTATCGGCGGCCAGGTAGGGCACACCGCCCATTGCGCAATAATCGCTCCAACGGCACCCGGTTTCATCGGAAGAGGCCTGTACGAACTGGCTGGTACCAGCGATGGTTGAGACCACCGCGGCTACTATGAGTTTTTTCATCGATGTCCTTACTTATCTGCAGTGCTCACTCTCATCCCGAGTGAATTTTGCCTGAGATAGTGTCGTAAGCATGGAGAAAAAACAATACGGCGAAAACCAACCGGCATACGCGGGCTATTCCCCTACCACAGGCCACCTTGCCGCAGCCAGTAATATAATTCGCCATTACGCTTGAAGCCGAGCTTGCGCATCGCCGTGAGTTTATGGGTGCTGACGGTCTTGACGTTAAGCGAAAGTTTACTCGCAATCTCGTCAGGTGTTAATTCCTCTGAGATCCCTTGCAAAACGTCGCGCTCGCGCGGGGTCAGATGCAAATGCCGACACGGACTTACCGTATTGTCTGTCAGAGACGACCGACTTGCCTGCTCAAACATCTCCTCAACCAAATGCACCACGGCATCAGGCCGTTCCTTGCGACCTAATAGTGCGAGCTCATGCTGACGTATTATATTCTCAGCGGCCGTATCACGTATGATAATCGTCCCAAGCCGCCGGTTATCTGGCTTTTCCCGGCGAGAATTAAACCGCGATGACCAGCCAAAGGGGTTGACACAAACCATCAGGTCGATCGCTATCCCAGGCGCAACTGGCACAAAACTCCATGTACAGCCTTTAGCCAGAAAATAGTCTTGCAAAATATGTTGAATGCCCAGAGCAAAATAACGGTTGCTATCCTGAATAGCGATAACAATATGTGGTGTCATTTTAGTTCCTTATGAATCGGCAAGAAAATACGGCGATAATATGGGTTTCATTTATATGGCAAATCATCCTTGACGCTGTCGCCCCTAAACAAGGGATGCGGATACCTCCACATGCCAAAAATAGGTTATACCTATAATGACGTAGCCGATTACTGGTCAGATAAAGTGAAGCTGGCAACCGCCTTGAATTTGCCTTTGGTAACAGTGGCAGACGCGCCATCACCCTGCAGATAGTCACTGAAGTTCAGGGTATTATGCCTTTTTGCAACTGTTGGATGGTGGTTGGCTCAGTCAGTTTAATAGGACCGTTAGCATCCTCAATGACAAGACTAGCCCCAATATCCAAGGGTCTGCGACAACACCGACGTTGTCGGTGAAGAAAGCAGTCACTTTACCGATTTCACCATTACGTACACTCTTTAAACGCTTTCGCCAGTGGTTTGGCGTTGCGATAAATCTTAATGATCAGATAATGAACAAGCAAAATAACCTGATTAATAAGCAAAAATTAGAATTAATTACTAAAAATTATAAATTTTAATATATTTAATGCTGTTTTGAGTGAAAAAAAACCGATAAGCGAGTAGGTAATACTGTCTTGAATTCAACTAGTTATTATTGCTGAAAAAATAGTTCAAATCAGGGTTGACTACGGTAGCGGGTTACCACTAAATTCCTACGCACAGTTAAACCATTAAGACTATTCTTATCACTGGACGCAGTTCAACACTAACACCAAGGATGCTCGGTTATCGCCATGAAATATATAATAAACCTTAATATTATCTTTGATCCTGACAATAGAATATTGACGGTTAAAAATGACATTCAGCAATCTGTTGAATTATCAAAGCCAGCAACCCGGTTACTCAGTGAGTTGATTAACAACAATAGGGTTAACCTTGCTCGCGATGACCTGCTAAAAAACGTCTGGGCGGACTATGGTTTTTCGCCGTCTAATGCCAGCCTGAATAACCATATTAGTGAGTTACGCAAAGCCTTCACTAATCTCGGCGTGAGTAAGGATATCATTTCCACCGTTCCTCGCGTCGGTTTTAGAATGGATGCGGAAATCCATCCGATACAAAAATCGGAGCAGGGAATAACAGAAGAGGCATCGGTAACCGGGATTCCTGTCACTGAAGAGTCCACTATCTCTTCAGAAACCCTACCACCGACAATGACCGAGCAAGGAGAGCATCAATCTATCTATTTATCGTTAAAAAAACACAAGATGATAATCTACATACTTGCTCTTTTATTGTTACTGACCACGATAACTGGCACGACAATGCTGCGACACAACAAAAAAGAGAGCGTGAACTTCGTGGTGACTCATGAAAAATGCAGTATCTATAACTTAAATGACGACAAGCCAAATAAAGATTTTACGGCTAAAATCGTCAAGGAGATAGCAGCGGAAGGCATAGACTGTTCACGTGAGGATCTGGATGTTTTTTATGCAGAGGCACACCCTAATAACGACCGTTTCAGAGTCCGGCTGCTCGCTGCCTGCAGTAAAGTTGATGCCACCAGCTATAAAAATTGTTTAAATTACAAAACAGTAGAGTAATAACATGAAAAAAATCGTCGTAGCCCTGCTGTTGGTTATTAGTTTATGTTCAGCCCTTTTTTATATTTATCAGGTGCAGTCCCGAAAGCCGTTCCATTGCGATGCTCAATTATTCGCGCACCTCAGAATCAATGAAGCTGACGAAGTTGAGGTTAACACTCATATCGACGTCATTTTTAGGTCGGCATATGATGGGATTTTGAAATTTTCTGGCTCAATCAAGAATAAGGGCAATCACTATATTCTAAGAAGGACCGTCTACTTTACCGTCGCCCCGTCGGAGCTGGAAAACGTGAACGAAATCGTCTTTATCCGTACAGAGAGCCACCCCACGGATAATACGCCAGCAGATCTTTGGCAGAACAGAGTGTTACCGCAAACCCCGGGCATCGGGTTTTACTCAAAGATCAGGGGTTTAGATAAAAATGCCATTATTATCAAAGGGTTTACTAATCCTCTGATCGTCTGTATTCGCCGCTAGCGGCACCATGGATAGACAGCTACCGGCAATGCTGCCTGAACAGGCGGGCCAGGTAGGCGCCCATCGGTGTGAGCGTCGTATCCTTTCGTTGGATCAGGTAGAAGGTAGCTTGTGGTAAGGCTTCGTCCAATTCCAACGCTACCAGATGGCGGCCCAGGATCGGATCGGAAATCACATCAACCGACAAAATGCTGACAAAGTCACTCTGCGCCACCAGGCTGGTACAGGCCATAAAGGTTTCGCAGGTGACGCTGATCGCCGGTGCCATCCCCATATCACCAAACAGTTCATGTAGCAGGCGGTAGTAGCTGCCATTGGGGGTTGGCATAGTCCAATCGCAATGTTGCAGCTCCTTGAGCGTGCGGGCGTTCTCACACGGATGCCCCTTGCGTACCACCACCTTGTATTCTCTTTCCATCAGCCGCTCAAAGCTCAACTCATTGTCCATGCTGCTGGGGTAGTAGGTATTAATGGTAAAATCCAACTCCCCCTGGCGTAGCTCCGGGATCATCGAGACCAGCTGCCCCTCCACGATGCGCACCTTCACATTGGGATATTCGCGGTGAAACTGGGTGATCACTTTCGGCATTACCGTGCGGGCAACGCTGCCACCGACGCCGATATTGACCGAGCCGCCCGCTAGCCCCAGCCGCTGCTGAATATCCTCCTGCGCCACCCGCAGCTCTTCGAGGATCAGACTGGCATGCTGAAAAAAGTTATCACCGCAGTCGGTTAATACCACCCCTTTGCTGCGGCGGACAAACAGCTTGGCGCCGAGCACCTCCTCCAACTCCTGAATCGACTTGGTCAACGCAGGCTGGGAAAGGTTACAGGTACGGCTGGCGGCGCGAATACTGCCCTGGCGGCTGACTTCCACAAAGGCGCGTAACTGGTGCAATTTTATCGAGGCTGGCATAGGCGATTTGCGATAACCGTTGTTTATCAGTAGCAAGATATTGGCATCTTATTTAACCCGATACCATTGTGTACATTCGAAAAAAACATAATAAATAACCCAATCATCATTTCGCTTATTTAAACGCAGTATCGCGCTCAATAAGCGCCATTCACGGCTTTTAGCAACTAATTACGCAAATATTCAATTTTAATTTAATTGCCTGACCTCCACTGCTGCCTGAATTTCATTCAAGGCGTGATAACTAATGGAAAACTGCTATGAACACTCCGCTTTCAACGTTGGTGACCGAACTGTATCCGCAACTGCAAGCCTGGCGCCGTGACTTCCACCACCATGCCGAATCCGGCTGGCTTGAATTTCGTACCGCTTCGCTGGTGGCGGAAGAGTTGGATCGATTAGGTTACCAGTTGCAACTTGGCCACGAGGTGATCAACGCCGAAGCCCGCATGGGGCTCCCCTCTGCACAAATCCTGGCGGCGCAGGAGCAGCGAGCCATCAAACAAGGTGCCCTGGCGAAGTGGCTACCCTTCTTTTCCGGCGGGTTTACCGGCATTGTCGCCACGCTGGATACCGGCCGCCCGGGCCCCACCATCGCCTTTCGTGTCGATATGGACGCGCTCGATCTCAACGAACTGCGGCATCCCGACCATCTGCCATTCCGTGAAGGTTTCGCCTCCTGCAATAGCGGCATGATGCACGCCTGCGGGCACGATGGGCATACCACCATCGGCCTGGGGTTGGCGCGGATATTCAAGAGCCTGGAGCCACAGCTGCATGGCCGCATCAAGCTGATCTTCCAACCGGCCGAGGAAGGTACCCGCGGGGCCAAATCGATGGTGGAAGCCGGCGTGGTCGATGACGTCGATTTCTTTACCGCCGTGCATATCGGCACTGGCGTGCCGGCCGGGGAACTGGTGTGCGGCAGCGATAGCTTTATGGCTACCACCAAGCTGGACGTCACTTTCCGTGGCGTGGCCTCCCATGCCGGTGCCAAACCGGAGGATGGCCGCAATGCGCTGCTGGCGGCGGCTCAGGCTTGCGTTGGGCTGTATGCCATTCCCCGCCACAGCGAAGGCAGTTCACGTATAAACGTTGGCATGTTGCAAGCGGGCACTGGCCGTAACGTCATCGCAGACAGCGCCCTTATGAAGGTAGAGACACGCGGCGCTACCAATGAGATCAACGAGTTTGTTTACCAACAGGCGCTCAACGCCATCCAAGGGGCAGCGACCATGCAGGGGGTGGAGTACGACATCGCCCTGATGGGCGCAGCACAGAGCAGCCAGCCGACGCAACCTTGGGTGGATTACATCCATCGCCAGGCACTCAGCATCAGCGAACTTAGTTCAGTCGTTGATCGCCGCGAGCAGGCTGCGGGCTCAGAGGATGCCACCTACATGATGGAACGGGTGAAATCTCACGGTGGGCAAGCATCCTATGTGATTTTCGGTTGCGAACTCAGCGCCGGGCATCACAACGAGAAATTCGATTTTGACGAGCAGGTACTCACCGTGGCGGTAAAAACGCTGGCCACCCTGGCACTGAACCTACCGACTTTTGGGAGCGCAGTATGAAACAGCCGGAACTGGTCTCTTTTATTCACCATTACATCGATAGCCATCAGGCCCGTTTCAGTGCCTTAAGCGATGAGATCTGGGATCATCCGGAAACCCGCTTTGCCGAAATCCACTCCGCCGAACTACTGGCAAACGCCTTGGAACAAGAGGGTTTTGAGGTTGAACGCGGCGTCGGTGGTATCGAAACGGCGTTTATTGCCAGCTTCGGTAGCGGCCATCCGGTGATCGCCTTATTGGGTGAATACGATGCATTGGCCGGTCTGAGCCAGCATGCGGGCTGTGCCACCCCGTCTCCGCTGGTGGAAAACGGCAATGGTCATGGCTGTGGGCATAACCTGCTCGGCACCGCCGCACTGGCCGGGGTCTTTGCGGTTAAAGCCTGGATGGAACAGCAACAGTTAACCGGCACGATACGCTTTTACGGCTGCCCAGGAGAAGAAGGCGGCTCTGGTAAAACCTTTATGGTGCGTGAAGGGCTGTTCGCCGATGTGGATGCCGCTCTCACCTGGCACCCGGAAGGCTTCAGCGGCATGTTCAACACCAGCAGCCTAGCCAACATTCAGGCCGCGTTCCGTTTCAAAGGCATTGCCGCTCACGCGGCCAACTCGCCACATCTCGGCCGCAGCGCGCTGGATGCCGTGACGCTGATGAACACCGGTGCCAACTTTCTGCGTGAACATATCGTGCAGGAAGCCCGACTGCATTATGCGGTCACCAATACCGGCGGCAGTTCCCCCAACGTGGTGCAGGCCGATGCCGAAGTGTTGTACCTGGTGCGCGCTCCCCAGCTCGATCAGGTGCAGGATATCTACCAACGCTTGGTCAACGTTGCCAACGGTGCAGCGCTGATGACCGACACCCAGATGACGGTGCACTTTGAAAAAGCCTGTTCCAACTACGTCCCCAATCGCCGCCTGGAAAAGGCGATGTATCAGTACGTGTGCGATTTCGGCTTGCCGGATTACAGCGACGAAGAGCGGCGTTTTGCCACGGAGATCCGCCAAACGCTCAGTAAAGACGACCTGCGTAATGCCAAGCTGAACATTTCGCGTACCGGTGGAGTCGCTGGGCAGGAATGGGTAAGGCAGTTGGGCGATAAGGTATTGATGGACGAGGTCGCCCCCTACGTGGAGTCACAAGAAATCCTGTACGGCTCTACCGACGTCGGCGACGTCAGTTGGGTCACGCCAACGGCCCAGTGCTTCAGCCCCTGCTTTGCTCTTGGGACGCCGTTGCATACCTGGCAGTTGGTCGCCCAGGGCCGAACCTCAATAGCCCATAAGGGCATGTGCCTGGCAGGTAAAGTGATGGCCGCTACCGCCGTCGCATTACTGAGCGATAACGCCTTGCTAAACGCTTGCCGCGAGGAGTTCCGCCAGCAACGTGCCGAACAGCCATACCAATGCCCCATCCCTGCGGGGGTGAAACCTTCGCCTTTGAAGTAAATCCCGACCGTTCTGGCTCCCGTTCCGAGCCAGATCACCATCGCGATCCCTAAAACTATAAAAATCTGATTACGGACAAGAGGGTAATATCATGAGTGAGATAGCATCATCCGCCAATAAAAGCCCCGGGCGTATTTTTTACTGGGTAGAACGTATCGGTAATAAAATTCCCAACCCCTTCCTGTTATTCGTTTATTTAATCGTGGTGTTAATGCTCGCCACCGCGCTCATTTCCTGGTTGGGTCTGGTGGTGAAAAACCCGGCTACCGGGGAAATGATCCAGGTAAAAAATCTGCTGAGCGTGGAGGGAATACAATGGATCCTCCCCAATATCATTCACAACTTCAGCGGATTTGCGCCATTGGGCGCGATCCTGGCGCTGGTGATTGGGGCCGGTCTGGCGGAAAAGGTCGGCCTGTTGCAGGCGCTGATGTACAAAATGGCCTCACACGTCAGCGCTGGCTACGCCAGCTATATGGTGCTGTTTATCGCCTTCTTCAGCCATATTTCCTCCGATGCCGCGCTGGTGGTGATGCCGCCGCTGGGGGCGTTGATCTTCCTGGCCGTCGGGCGTAACCCCATTGCCGGGCTATTGGCGGCGATCGCCGGTGTCGGCTCGGGGTTTACCGCCAACCTGCTGATTGTCACCACCGATGTGCTGCTTTCCGGCATCAGTACCGAAGCGGCCAAAGCGGTTGACGGCGCAATCCACGTCAGCGTGATCGATAACTGGTACTTTATGGCCACCTCGGTGATCGTACTGACCATTACCGGCGCGTTACTAACGGATAAATTTATCGAGCCACGGCTACCAAAATGGCAAGGCACCTCCGATGACAAACTTGAAGCGCTCACCCCATTACAAAACCGTGGTCTGATGATGAGTGGTATCGCCGCGCTGGTGTTTATCGCCGTGATGGCCGCGCTGGTAGTGCCAGAGGGTGCCCCACTGCGCGATCCGCAAACCGGCTCGGTGATCCCTTCACCCTTTATAAAAGGCATTGTGCCGATCATCATCCTGTTCTTCTTCACCGTCGCCATCACTTACGGCGTCGTCACCAAGAGCATCCGACGCCCAGACGATATCCCCAACCAGCTGGTCGAGCCGATGAAGAACATGGCAGGCTTTATCGTCATGGTGTTCCCGCTGTCGCAGTTTGTAGCGTTCTTCAACTGGAGCAACATGGGCAAGTTTATGGCCATCGGCCTGACGGATCTGCTGGAGGCGGCCGGAATGAGCGGCGCACCGGCGTTCCTCGGCCTGATGTTCCTGTCGGCCTTCCTGTGCATGTTTATTGCCAGCGGCTCCGCCATCTGGTCGATCCTGGCCCCGATCTTCGTACCGATGTTTATGCTGTTGGGCTTTCACCCAGCCTTCGCCCAGATGATTTTCCGCATCGCGGACTCATCCGTGCTGCCGCTGGCCCCGATGTCGCCATTCCTACCGCTATTCCTTGGCTTTCTGCAGCGCTACCTGAAAGGCGCCAAACTCGGCACCTACTACGTGCTGATCATGCCCTATCCGTTGGTGTTCTTCGCCGTCTGGACCCTGCTGCTAGTGGTGTGGTACCTGCTCGGGCTGCCTATCGGGCCTGGGGTCTACCCGAAAATGGGGTAAACCAATGCCGAAAAATTTGTGCTCAATAACCCGTTTTTTGGCGTAAGCTGAACCGATTATCCCCGCTGGATGCTTGCTAGCCGGTGGGGACACTTATTTCAATGCGCTAAGGACCTGCTATGAGTCGTGAAATCAACAAAGATACGCAGCTGTGTATGTCACTGGCCGGTCGGCCTGGCAATTTCGGCACCCGTTTCCACAACTATCTGTATCAGGAACTGGATCTGAACTTCATCTATAAGGCGTTCACCACCAAAGATATTCAGGCAGCGGTCGGCGGCGTGCGCGCTTTGGGTATTCGCGGCTGTGCGGTTTCCATGCCGTTCAAGGAGAGCTGTATTCCCTTCCTTGATGAACTGGATGCGTCAGCCACGGCGATTGAATCGGTCAATACCATCGTCAACGACGACGGCTTCCTGCGGGCCTATAACACCGACTATATCGCCATCGCCAAACTGCTGGCGAAATACCAGATCCCCCCGACCACCTCGTTTGCTCTGCGTGGCAGCGGTGGTATGGCCAAGGCGGTAACCGCCGCCCTGCGCGATGCCGGGTTCAAGAACGGCCATATCATTGCGCGCAACCCACAGGCGGGCCAGGCGCTGGCAGCGCAATATGGTTATCAGTGGCAGCCAGAAGTGGGCGATTTACAGGTTGAGATGGTGATTAACGTCACGCCGATCGGCATGGCGGGCGGTAGCGAAGCCGAGCAGTTGGCCTTTGAACCGGCCACTATCAAGACTGCCAAGATTGCCTTCGACGTTGTTGCACTGCCAGCAGAAACCCCGCTGATCCGCTATGCAAGGGAGCAGGGTTTGCAGGTGGTGACCGGTGCCGAAGTGATCGCTCTACAGGCTTTGGAGCAGTTTGTGTTGTACACCGGCGTGCGCCCTTCCGATGAGCAAATCACCCGCGCTGCGGCACATGCTCGTGGCTAAATAGCCCGAGAAAATATCAACTGGCTCACCACGTAGGGCGCTGCAGGCTGACCCGTTGAAATAATCAATGGGTTAAGTCGATTGGGGTTGTCAGCAGTATCATGGGAATTCGGGGAAAGGGGGCAGATTTCGCGGGGATAAGCAGGTAATAGCGCCCTCTTCCTCGAGTTAGGCAACCCGAAGAAGAGGAAATGGCTGAGTTTCAGATTACTTGGCCACGCCTTCCATTCCCACCAGCCCCACTTTCAGGTAGCCGGCTTTGCGTAGCGTATCCATCACGCTCATCAGCGTTTCATAATCTACGGTCTTGTCCGCCTGGAAGAAGATGGTGGTTTCTTTATTCGCCTGCGTGCGTTGATCCAGCACCGCCGTCAGTTGTTCCGCCGTCACCGGCTCATCACCCACGTACAGCTGCTTGTCTGCCTTCACCGACAGGAACACCGGTTTTTCCGGACGCGGCTGCGGTTTAGCGGAAGAAGCGGGCAGATCGACACGAATATCTACCGTTGCCAGCGGCGCAGCCACCATAAAGATGATCAACAGCACCAGCATGACGTCGATAAACGGCGTCACGTTGATTTCATGCAGTTCGCCGCTGTCGTCCAGATCTTCATTTAAGCGCATCGCCATAACTCACCCCACCCGCAGTTGGTGCGCATGCTGCGAACGTTTGGCATCGGCCGAGGCCGCCAGATCCAGATCGCGGCCCAACAGCAGCAGCACCTGCGCCGCCACATCGCCCACCTGAGCACGGTGGCCGCCAATAACGCGAGCAAAGATGTTGTAGATCACTACCGCAGGGATAGCTGCAACCAGACCGAGCGCGGTGGCCAGCAAGGCTTCCGCAATCCCCGGGGCAACCACTGCCAGGTTGGTGGTTTGCGAATGGGCAATGCCGATAAAGCTGTTCATGATGCCCCATACGGTACCGAACAGGCCGACAAACGGTGAAATGGCGCCGATGGTGGCCAGGAAGCCATTGCCGCGCCCCAGCTGACGCCCATAGGCCGCTACGCGACGTTCCAGACGGAAACCGGTACGCTCTTTAATGCCGTTGTTGTCGTTAGAGGCCGCCGACAGCTCCAGTTCGTTCTGCGCATCTTGCAGCAGCACCGCACTGATGCTCTCTTGCGAGAAGCTTTGCGCCAGTTCGGAGGCATCGTCCAGCGAACGCACGTCGGCCAGCGCCAACTGCTCACGGCGCAGACGGCGCTTGGAACGAAACAGCTCACTGCCTTTGGCAAACAGAATGGTCCAGGTGACGATAGACGCCAACACCAGGCCAATCATCACGATTTTCACCACGATATCGGCGTGCTGATACATACCCCAGACGGAAAGATCCATACCACGCGTTTCAGGCGGTTGGATGGCCGGTTCAGGATTAACCGGGGTGATATTTTCCGGGGTACCCGCCACTGGGGTTACCGTTGTTGGTGCGGCCGGTGTCGTTGCCGCGGCAACGCTTTCAGCGACTGCTGGTGCAGTGGCCGGAGCCGCCTGAGCGTTGCCCGCCAACCCCACCACCAACACCAGTGAGGCGATCACACTGCGCCCCAATGCGCCCCATTGCCCACGGCCTGCGCCCTGAGCACTTTGATTTGTCATTTTGCCAGCCGTTTTCACGCTGTGCCTCCACCCATTTCAACATTTAAGGAAGAATTCAGCGTGCGATCATATCAAACCAATCAGGGATTGATAGTAGTTATCATTATTATTTGAAGAATTACGCATCGACGAGCAAAAAATGATACAACCCCAGTCACTATCAGGGTTTGCGCGTCGTTTGGCATAACATTGCCTACCCATAATGCTAACAAAATCATCACTCAAACGGCTGTTTTTTACCCCAACAGGCTATAAACGGTGTGAATAGATCACGCAATCACTGCGGGAAAATGTCTGCGGGCGCAGCATCCTCCCCCCCTACGTAAGGGCCGGTTGATGAGGAGTGGCTAGAATAAAATCACATACTAAGGCACGAGCTTTTACGGCGTTTTTACTTGGCCATCCCGACGGTTGCCTGTACTTTTTCCGAGTTTTACGGCCTTTGCCACATTTTCTATGCTCTGTTTAATGTCCGCTTAAGCTAATAGCGGTACACTATATTGTGCTCTTGGGCCTCACCGCCGTGTGTGGCCTAAATTTACCGGTGAGCATGGCTATAACAGCACGGTAGCCTATAGAAAGTCAGCCCAGGCACCCCAGGATAAAGAATGGATGTATTAAGAGAGATTGTTCACGCACTGTGGACGCAAGACTTTACTGCACTTGCCGATCCCAGCGTGATTTGGGTGGTTTATGCCGTCCTTTTTACCACCTTGTTTTTGGAAAACGGTTTGTTGCCCGCTTCCTTCCTGCCCGGAGATAGCTTACTGCTGTTGGCAGGTGCCTTGATCGCCAAAGGCGTGATGAACTTTATCCCCACGCTGATTATTCTGACGGTCGCCGCCAGCCTTGGCTGTTGGCTCAGCTATCTGCAAGGGCGATGGCTTGGCCATACTTCGGTGGTGAAAGGCTGGTTGCTACAGCTACCGGCGCAATACCACCAGCGCGCGCACATGCTGTTTAACCGCCACGGACTGGTCGCTCTGCTGATTGGCCGTTTTTTGGCGTTTGTACGCACCCTGTTGCCTACCATGGCCGGTATTTCGGGCCTCAATAGCGCCCGTTTTCAAATCTTTAACTGGCTCAGCGGCTTGCTGTGGGTAGGCTCGGTAGTCACGCTGGGCTATGCCTTTAGCCAAATCCCGCTGGTTAAACGCCACGAAGATCAGGTGATGGCCGGGCTGATGATCCTGCCGATGGTGTTGTTGGTCGTTGGGCTGCTAGGCGTGATGCTGGTCGTTTGGCGTAAAAAACGCGCCTCCTGAGTCAGGTGGCGCGACTATAGCGCCATCCTCGCAGGCAGGTGGCTGACCAGCGCATCCACCGCCAGCCGCACTTTCAAGGGTAAATGCGGCGTGAGCGGCCAGACGGCATGCACTTCAAAGTCTTTCCCCGGTACCTCCCCCAATACCTGCTGTAATCGGCCTTCCAGCAAGGCATCACGGATTAGCCAGCATGGCAGCCAGGCAATGCCAAACCCGGCCACCGCCGCGTCGGCAATCGCCTGCAGATCGTCCATCAGCAAGCGAGGTTTTGGCATCACTTCTCGCGTTGTTCCGTCTGCCTGCGGGATCAACCAGCTACGTATCATTGAGGCGTAGCGATAAGCGATGGCATCGTGCTGGGGCAGCTCCTCAACGCTTTCTGGGACACCACTGCGAGCCAGATACTCCGGCGAGGCGCATAGGGTCATGCGGTTATCCCCTAACCTTCTAGCCACCAGCCCGGCACTGTTCGGCAATGGACCATTGCGCACCGCCAGATCGAATCCTTCCTCAGCCAAATCCACCACCCGATCGCTAAATGACAGATCGAGTTCCAATCCTGGATGCTCACGCGACAATGCGGTAAGCACCGGCGCGATACACAGGCGGCCAATCAGCACTGGCATCGAGACCCGTAACCGGCCACTGACCTGCCGCTTACCGCTTTCCAGCAGGTTCTCTGCGACGCGGATCTCTTCCAACGCCCGTAAACAACGCTCATAGAACAGCGCGCCATCGTCAGTCAGGTTCAGGCTGCGGGTGGTGCGGTGAAACAGGCGTACGCCCAACCGTTGCTCCAACCGGGCGATAGTTTTGCCCACCGCCGAACGGGAGAGATGCAACCTGTTGGCCGCCAGCGCAAAACTGCCCGCCTCCACCACGCTGACCAATACCGAAATGCCGCTTAATCGGTCACTCATCACTTGTAGCCTTTTAGGAAACAATCTTGTGAAATTTTATCGCCACTGGTGATTTTAAATCAACGCTATTATCTGTGAATATCTTCAACCCATCAGGAGCACCTCATGACCGAAACCATGCAACGCTGGACGATGAACGCCGTAGGGCGTGAACATCTGCAATTAACCGAGAGCGCCATTCCACAACCCGGCCCACATCAGGTTCGGGTCAAAGTGAACGCCGTGGCGCTGAATTACCGCGATAAAATGGTGATAGAAGGCACCATGCCGTTGGATCTGCCGCTGCCGTTTACCCCAGCCTCGGATATGGCTGGCGTGGTAGACGCGGTGGGAAGCGGCAGCACGCGTTTTCGCCCTGGCGATCGGGTGATCTCTACCTTTAGCCCGGACTGGATAGAGGGTAAGCCTGATGGTGATGCGCGCATTCCACCTTACCGTACGGCAGGCGGTACCTATCAAGGGATGCTGGCCGAATACGTGGTGGTCGATGAAAACTGGCTGAGCGCAGCTCCCGGCACGCTAGACGATGCCGAAGCCAGTACCTTACCCTGCGCTGGGCTGACGGCCTGGTTTGCCTTGGTAGAACGCGGTCATTTGCGTGCCGGGGAATCGGTATTGGTACAAGGCACCGGTGGCGTTGCCTTATTCGCGCTACAGATTGCCAAAGCCCACGGAGCACAGGTCTTTGTCACCTCCAGCAGCGAAGGTAAGCTGCTACGTGCCAAGGCGTTAGGGGCCGATCACGGCATTCACCGCCTGCGAGAGGATTGGGTGGAGTCGATCTATCAACTGACGCAGGATCGCGGTATCGATCATATTGTCGAAACCATTGGCGGCAGCAATCTGGCCAATTCACTACGCGCCGTGGCGATACATGGCCGTATCTCGGTCATTGGCGTACTGGAGGGTTTTGATATTGCCATTCCAGCTAGCCTATTGCTGCTGAAATCGCCGCAGATCCAGGGCATCGGTGTAGGCCACCGCCGCGCATTGGAAGATTTGGTACGCGCCGTCGACGCCAACGGCATCAAGCCTGTCATCGACCAGCGTTACCGTTTCGATCAGCTACCCGCGGCGCTCGATCACCTCGATCGCGGCCCGTTCGGCAAAATAGTACTGACGCGTTAACCTTGCATGATGGCGCTATTGTCCCGCAGCCGGGCGATCTCATCGCTCGGCGTAATGCCAAACAGTCGCTTAAACTCGCGGCTGAACTGCGAAGCGCTCTCGTAGCCCACGCGGATCGCCGCCGTGCTGGCCTTCAGGCCGTCATGCAGCATCAGCAAACGCGCCTTGTGCAGACGATACGACTTCACATACTGCAGCGGCGAGGTATTGGTCACTGCCTTGAAGTTATGGTGAAACGCCGACACGCTCATGTTCACTTCGTACGCCAACTGTTCGACGTTGATGTTCTCGGCATACTGATTCTCAATCCGCCGCAACGCCTTGGCGATCTGGCTGAAATGGGTATGCCGGTTAACCAGCTCCTGCAACGAAGCACCGCAACTGCCACGCAGCACGTAATAAAGCAGCTCACGCACGATCTGTGGCCCCAGCACCCGCGCATCCAACGGTTTCTCCATCACGTCCAACAGACGTTCTGTGGCGCACAGCATTTCATCGCTAAGCACTGAGAGATTAACGCCGCTGCTTTCCCCCCTAGGCTGCATCAGATAATCGTCATCACCGATATCGATCAGCAGATCCTGTAGCATCTGGGTGTCGATATTGACCGCCAGCCCCACCAGCGGCTGTTCCGGACTGGCAAAGGTTTCACACTCAAACGGCAGCGATACCGTCATCAACAGGTAATTGCGCGGATCGTACTGAAACACCTTGCTGCCACAGTAGCCCACCTTGTGGCCCTGAAAGATGATGACGATGCCAGGCTCATACATCACCGGCTGACGCGGGTAATACTCATCGCTATACAACACCTTCACCATAGGTACGGGCGTTGGGCTATAGCCTTTGGCGGCGGCAAAGCGCATCGCCTGGCGCGCCATACGGCTACGTAGTTCAACGTTCTCCATCAGCAAGCCCCTCTAATCGCCTGAATAATTCGACACGGATAATAACCATAAAGATGCTTTTTCTACAGTGTAGTGTAGAAATAGGCAAGACACCGACAGGAATGTGCATTGTGCGATCGGGCCAGGTTACCGACAATAGACTCCAGCTATTTTGCGCCGCTGGCGCTTCCCTGACACGAAAAGAGAATACGATAATGCAAAACTTCATCCTCCACACCCCAACCAAAATCCTGTTCGGTAAAGGCCAGATTGCCGAATTAGGCAAACAAATTCCGGCAGACGCCCGCATCCTGATCACCTACGGCGGTGGCAGCGTGAAGAACAACGGCGTGCTGGATCAGGTCTATGCCGCGCTGGCTGGCCGTAACGTGCAGGAGTTCTCCGGTATCGAGCCTAACCCGACTTATGAAACCCTGATGAAAGCGGTAGAAATCGTGCGGGCAGAAAAGATCGACTTTCTGCTGGCGGTCGGCGGCGGCTCGGTGGTTGATGGCACCAAATTCATCGCGGCGGCGGCCGACTACCAGGCCGATCGCGATCCTTGGCATATCCTGAAAACCGTGGGCAGCGAGATCGTCAGCGCAGTACCGATGGGCTGTGTGCTGACCTTGCCAGCGACCGGCTCCGAGTCCAACAGCGGCGCGGTGATCACCCGTAAAAGCAGCGGCGACAAACAGCACTTCTTCTCCCCGCTGGTGCAGCCTCTGTTCGCCGTGCTCGATCCGGTGGTGACCTATTCGTTGCCTCCACGCCAAATCGCCAACGGCGTAGTGGACGCCTTTGTCCACACCATTGAGCAGTACCTGACTTACCCGGTCGATGCCAAGGTGCAGGATCGCTTTGCCGAAGGCCTGCTGTTAACGTTGCTCGAAGATGGCCCACGTGCGCTGGCCGAACCGGAAAACTATGCGGTACGTGCCAACGTGATGTGGAGTGCCACCATGGCGCTGAACGGCCTGATCGGTGCCGGTGTGCCGCAAGATTGGGCAACGCATATGCTCGGCCATGAACTGACCGCCATGCACGGCCTGGATCATGCGCAAACCCTGGCCGTCGTCCTGCCTGCCTTGCTGGTAGAGAAAAAAGCCCAGAAACGCGAAAAACTGCTGCAGTACGCCGATCGCGTCTGGGGCCTGCGTGAGGGTTCCGAAGAAAGCCGTATCGACGGTGCAATCGCCGCCACCCGCGCCTTCTTTGAGCAAATGGGCGTGCCAACCCGTCTGTCTGATTATCAACTCGACGGTAGCTCCATCCCTGCGCTGCTCGACAAATTGCACCAGCACGGCATGACCGCACTGGGCGAGCATGGGGACATCACGCTGGAAGTCAGCCAACGCATTTATCAAGCGGCACGCTAATTGCTGGCGCACGATTTCATCGCAACATCACAGTTTCCTGCTAGGCTTTAGTTTCTACTTACCGTGCCCGACCGATCATCGGGCACGGTTGTGCGCCTTATCTGCGCTTTCGATCGCATCGCATAACATCGTCTCGTTAACTCATGGGAGAATTTTATGGCGAACCAATCCAGCTCCGTCTCTGACAATAGCATTCGTGCCTGGGCAGCGCCCGGCAAGGGACAGCCGCTTGAACCTTTTACCTTCGACGCCGGTACATTAGGCGACGATGAGATTGAAGTTGCTATCGATTACTGTGGCGTCTGCCACTCCGACCTCTCCATGCTGAACAATGAATGGGGCATCACCCACTACCCGTTCGTGCCCGGCCATGAGGTGGTGGGAAAAATCACCAAGCTGGGTGCCCATGCGCAGAACAAAGGGCTGAAGGTTGGCCAGGTGGTGGGCGTTGGCTGGAATCGCGGCAGCTGTATGCACTGCCACCCCTGTATGTCTGGGGATCAGCATCTGTGCAACGAGGTACAACCTACCATTATTGGTCGTCACGGTGGTTTTGCCGATCGCATCCGCAGCCACTGGGCCTGGGCAATCCCATTGCCGGAAGGCGTTGACGTGACCAGTGCCGGGCCGCTGTTCTGCGGTGGGATCACGGTGTTCAACCCACTATTGCAATACGATGTCCGCCCGACACAGCGCGTTGGCGTGGTTGGTATTGGTGGCCTGGGTCACATGGCGATCCGCTTTATGCATGCCTGGGGCTGTGAAGTCACCGCCTTCACCTCGTCCAACAGCAAACGTGACGAAGCGCTTTCGTTGGGAGCTCACCGAGTAGTGGCCAGCAATGACAGTGCCGCATTACAGGCCATTGCCAATCAACTCGACTTTATTCTGGTCACCGCCAGCGCCTCTTTAGATTGGGACGCCTTCATCGGCACCTTGGCCCCGAAAGGCCGCCTGCACTTCGTTGGGGCGATCCCCGACCCGGTGCCGGTTCAGGTGTTCTCATTTATCAGCAAACAGGCTGAACTTTCCGCTTCACCTACCGGGGCTCCTTCACGCCTTGCTGACATGCTGGCGTTCTGCGCCCGGCATGGCATTGAGCCGCAGGTGGAGCATTTCCCACTGAGCAAGGTCAACGATGCCATCGCGCATCTGGAAGCGGGCAAAGCCCGTTACCGTATCGTACTGGATATGCACGCTTGAGGTCGCAAACTCGGCAAGCGCTGAGGTGGCGAACTAAAATTCATGTAAGCAGGCTTTGGCCTGAAAGCAGTCATAAGGAGATAGCGCATGCAACCCATCATCAAACTCCACGATGGTAATCTGATGCCGCAGTTGGGACTCGGCGTATGGCAAGCCAGCATTGAAGAAACCACGCAGGCCGTCACCAAGGCGCTGGAAGTCGGCTATCGCTCCATCGATACCGCCGCGATTTATAAAAATGAGGAAGGGGTAGGTGCCGCGCTGCAAGCTACCTCGATCCCACGTGAAGAGCTATTTATCACCACCAAACTGTGGAACGACGATCAGGGTAATCCGCAGGCGGCGCTGGAAACCAGCCTGAAAAAGCTGAAGCTGGATTACGTCGATCTCTACCTGATCCACTGGCCGAAACCGGCACAGGATCAGTATGTCGAAGCCTGGCGCGGCTTGATCAAACTGCGTGAGCAAGGGCTGGTGAAAAGCATCGGCGTCTGTAACTTCCACACGCCACATCTACAACGCCTGCTGGATGAAACCAGCGTCGCGCCGGTGATCAACCAGATCGAACTGCACCCGCTGCTGCAACAGCGCCAGCTGCGCGCCTGGAATGCCACCCACCATATCGCCACCGAATCCTGGAGTCCGTTGGCGCAAGGGGGTGAAGGCGTCTTCGATCAACCGCTGATCAAGAAGCTGGCGGAGAAGTACAACAAGACGCCTGCACAGATCGTCGTGCGCTGGCATCTGGACAGCGGCCTGATCGTGATCCCGAAATCGGTTACGCCAGCACGCATTCGCGAAAACTTTGAGGTGTTTGATTTCAAACTGGATAAGGACGAACTGGGCGAAATCACCAAGCTGGATATTGGCAACCGCTTGGGGCCGGATCCCGATTCACTGTAAGCTTGGCGGGGCCGCACTGTCGGCCCCGTTGCTTTATTGTTGGCAGCCTCTCGCGTTAATTGGCTTTTAACCCAAGATCTTATCGGCCGCTGGCGCTATGATATGGCGCAGCAATCCGATCACAGCAGCTTGGAGTTTCATGACCTTCTCTTTCTCATCTTTGCCGCGCCTGACCATGGTGTTAATGCTGTTGGTATTGGCCGGCTGTTCCAGCAAGCACCAACGTACCAGCCACGATCCTCACGCCTATGACGATGAAATCGAAGACGCGGCCGACGAGTATGATGTTGATGAAAAACTGATCGCCGCCATTATCCAGGTAGAATCTGGCTTTAATCCAAAAGCTGTCAGCCCTTCCAACGCCATCGGCCTGATGCAGCTCAAGGCGAATACCGCCGGTTGTGATGCCTACCGTTTTAAAGGCAAACGCGGCTGCCCGGATGATGACGATCTGTTGGATCCCGAAACCAATATCGATCTGGGCGCGGCCTATATCGGGGCGCTGCAACAGCAGCAACTGAAGTGGATTGACGATCCAGTGACCCGCCGCTATGCCACTGAAGTGGCCTATGCCAACGGCGCAGGAGCCTTGCTACGTACCTTCTCCAGCGATCGCAAAAAAGCCATCAGAATGATCAACAACCTGTCACCCGAGGCCTTTCACTGGCATGTGCGCCAGTACCACCCCTCACCGCAGGCACCGCGTTATATGCTGAAGGTCGAGGCGGCGTATAACAGTTTGTAGACTGGCAATAGCTAGCTCCATAGAGTCTTCCCTGAAAGGGATAATGTATGGAATATCCCCTAGAGGGGATAAAAGAAAGGGAGCCACTTGGGCTCCCTGCTCTATCAGGCCTTACCGTTGCGGATAGGCTTGCGCGGTAGCTTGTTGGACGGTGTGCGCTGGCGGGTAATGTCCGTGTGCTTGGTCAACGCCGGGCGGGTATGCCGCTGTAAGCGCTTGGCCTCGCGCTGTTCGTCGATGCTCGGTGCTGGCACCAGGCATTCGCGACGGCCACCAATCAGGTGCTTCATTCCCATCTCTTCCAACGCCGTACGGATCAGCGGCCAGTTAAGCGGATCGTGATAGCGCAACAATGCCTTATGCAGGCGGCGCTGGCGATCGCCCTTCGGAATAAACACGTCTTCGCTCTTATATCCCACCTTACCCAACGGGTTCTTGCCGCTGTAATACATGGTGGTGGAGTTCGCCATTGGCGACGGGTAGAAGTTCTGTACCTGATCGAGACGGAAACGGTTTTTCTTCAGCCACAGCGCCAGATTCACCATGTCCTCATCGCGGGTGCCCGGATGCGAGGAGATGAAATAAGGGATCAGATACTGCTCTTTACCTGCCTGTTTGGAATACTGATCGAACAGCTGCTTGAAGCGATCGTAGCTGCCCATTCCTGGCTTCATCATCTTGGACAATGGCCCGGTTTCAGTATGCTCCGGTGCGATCTTCAGATAGCCGCCCACGTGATGGGTCGCCAATTCCTTGATATAACGCGGATCTTCAACCGCCAGATCGTAACGCACCCCGGAGGCGATCAGGATCTTCTTGATCCCTTCCAGCTCACGGGCGCGGCGGTAGAGTTTGATGGTCGGCTCATGGTTGGTATCCATATAGGTACAGATTTCCGGATACACACAGGAGGCACGGCGGCAGGTTTGCTCGGCACGCGGGTTGGTGCAGCGCAACATATACATGTTGGCCGTTGGGCCACCCAGATCGGAGATCACTCCGGTAAAGCCCGGCACCTTGTCGCGGATCTCTTCGATTTCACGCACGATCGAGTCTTCCGAACGGCTCTGGATAATGCGCCCTTCATGCTCGGTGATTGAACAGAACGAACAGCCACCGTAGCAACCACGCATAATGTTCACCGAGAAGCGGATCATATCGTAGGCCGGGATACGCTCTTCGCCATAAGATGGGTGCGGCACACGCTGGTACGGCAGGGCAAACACGCTGTCCATTTCCGGCGTGGTGAGCGGGATCGCCGGTGGGTTGATCCACACGTAGCGGTCGCCATGTTTTTGCATTAACGCACGGGCGCAGCCAGGGTTGGTTTCATGGTGCAGGATGCGCGAAGTGTGGGCATACAGCACCTTGTCCGCCTTCACCTTCTCGAAGGAAGGCAGCAGCACGTAGGTTTTTTCCCACGGCTTGGGCTTGGCGGCACGTACGGTGACCGGCTTGGCCTCTGGCTCTGGCGTGCTGCCGTCGGCACAGGGCAAATCTTCACCGTAAGGATTAGGGATTGGCTCGATACGGCCCGGCTTGTCCAGGCGAGTGGAATCCACCCCGCTCCAGCCCGGCATGGCCCCTTTACGCATCACTGCGGTGTTACGGATATCGTGGATATCCTGAATTTTTTCACCCGCCGCCAGGCGATGCGCCAACTCCACCAGCGGGCGTTCGCCGTTGCCGTAGATCAGCATATCGGCCTTGGAATCCACCAGGACCGAGCGGCGCACGGTATCCGACCAGTAATCATAATGGGCAATACGGCGCAGACTGGCTTCGATACCGCCCAGGATGACGGGCACATCTTTATAGGCTTCTCTACAGCGTTGGCTATAGACCAGCGTGGCGCGATCCGGGCGTTTGCCGCCCACGTTACCGGCGGTATAGGCATCGTCATGACGCAGCTTACGATCGGCGGTATAGCGGTTGATCATCGAGTCCATATTGCCAGCGGTCACGCCGAAGAACAGGTTCGGTTTGCCCAAACGCATAAAGTCTTCTTTGTTGCTCCAGTCCGGCTGAGCAATGATCCCCACGCGGAAGCCCTGAGCTTCCAGCATGCGGCCCACAATCGCCATGCCAAAGCTTGGGTGATCGACGTAAGCGTCCCCGCTGATCACAATCACATCGCAGCTATCCCAGCCTAATTGGTCCATCTCCTCACGCGACATCGGTAAAAACGGCGCGGGGCCAAAACATTCGGCCCAATAAGGCTCGTAGGAGAACAATTCACGTTCGGGTTGGATCAGGCTGGTAGTGCTCATTCGGGTGCTCTTGTGCAGGTTAATTTATCGCCGGGCGGCGATTATACGCACTCGCCGCCAAAAGAGCATGGTTATTTCTCAGATTACTCAGCTTTTGACCTCAAACTCGTACACATCGCTGCGGCACAGCGTTTCGCTGAACTCCAGCACTTCGCCCTGGGCATTGCGGCTGGTCTGGACAATGCGTAACAGCGGTGTGCCGCTTTGCACATTCAGCAAGCTGGCGTTCTCGTCATTGCTGGCAACCGCCTTCAATAAAAAATGCCTGCCCTCTGGCACAATGCCTCGCGACTTCCATAGGGCATACAGCGAGTGTTCCAGCTCTTCGGGATCGGGCAGAAAACGGGTCGGGATATAGGTGGTTTCCAACGACACCGGATTGCCATCCATCAACCGCAGGCGACGTAACTTGACCACGATACTGTCGCTTGCCAACTCCAGCGCCTTGGCTACCTCGCTGGGTGCCTTTATGCAGGAACGCAACAGCCATTGGTTACTGACGCTGCTGCCACTGCGCAAAACCTGCGCGGTAAAGCCATTATCCTGATTGAGGGAATAGCCGATGTGCATAGCCACTCGAGTACCAATGCCCTGTTGGCGCGAGACCAGCGCTTTTTCTTCCAGCAACCTCATCGCCTTACTGACGGTGACCCGTGACAAATCCAATGCTTCAGCCAGCATGCGTTCCGGCGGTAAAAAATCGCCAACGCCCAAGACACGCTGTTTAATGGCAATTTCGAGGGAATTCGCCAGCTGGATGTAACGTGGTGCCGCCGCTGCCTGTGAAAACTGCTGACGCAGCAAGGCAATAAAATCATTCATCGGACCCACCTCTGATTTGTTCGCATTCCTCAAGCCGCCTCGTTTTTACCATATTTGTCACATTCAGGGTAATTACATCATGCGCGCTTGCATTGGACTTAGATTGGAGTCACATTTTTCAACCATTGGACTTTAATTGGATCCATTTTACAGTTAACATTAGCAACACTGATGTTTTACATCGGTTAGCACCAACACCAGGGAACACCCATATAAATGAAAAATATAAAAAATCCTCACCACGCCATACTCGGAGCGCTCTATGGGCAAGCCGTGGGCGATGCGATGGGGATGCCGTCAGAACTGTGGCCATTACAACAGGTTAGTGATTATTTTGGTTGGATCACCAGCTTCCTGCCTGGCCCGGCAGAAAATATCGCAGCAAACGGCTTTATCGCCGGGGAATACACGGATGACACCCAGCAGGCAGTGGCCTTGATAGATGCGCTGTTGGCCGCAGAGGGCCGGGTCGAACCGGAACGTATAGCTCACCACATCATGCTGTGGGCAGAACGGATCGGGGCCTTTGAGAAAAATATCCTCGGCCCCAGCTCCAAAGCCGCGCTGTTGGCGTTCCGCGCCGGTACGCCAGTGGCAGAGATCGCCGCTAACGGCGTGACCAATGGAGCGGCCATGCGTGTAGCTCCGTTAGGTTGCCTGCTGCCAAGCGGCGATTTGCCAGCCTTTATCACAGCGGTAAGGCTGTCTTGCAGCCCGACCCACAAGTCGGATATCGCCGTAGCTGGCGCTTTTGCCATTGCCTGGGCCGTTAGCCGGGCTGTCGAAGGCGCGGATTGGGTCACCATCAAGCAAGAACTGCCCGCACGGGTGGAGCAGGTGCAACAGCAACATATCACCACCTTCAGCCCTTCGCTCAGTCGCCGTCTGGTTTGGGCGCTGGAGTTCACCGCTAACCTGCGCCATCTGCCGGATAGCGAAGCATTGGCGGAGCTTTACCATACCGTCGGTGCCGGGATGGACACTATCGAGTCAATCCCGATGGCGTTGGCACTGGTTGAACTGGCAGGCACCGATCCGCAGCGTTGTGCGATCCTGGCCGCCAATCTGGGTGGAGATACCGATACCATTGGCGCCATGGCAACGGCAATCTGCGGAGCCTTACGCGGCATAGCCGCCTTCCCGGCGGAGTGGATTGCCACGATCAATAGCGCCAATCAAATAGATTTTGAGCCCTACGCGGCCGCTCTCCTCAGGCTGCGCAAACAGGAATAAATCGCACCATGAGTGAAATCAACCGCAGTGAGACATGGAAAGTAGAAAGCACGGGGATCGATCGCGTACCGGATGCCGAGCAGACCGGTAAACCGCTCGAACTGTTCTGGATATGGTCTGCCGCCAACATCGGCATTCTCGGCGTGGTGTACGGGGCAATTATTGTCGCGTTCGGCCTGTCCTTTATCCAGTCCATCCTGGCCGCATTGGTCGGGGTAGCCAGTTTTGCTTTGGTAGGTTATACCAGCTTCGCCGGCAAACGTGGCCGTACCTCTACTTTGACCTTATCGCGGGTGATTTTTGGCCTGAAGGGCAACATCGCCCCCACCACCTTCAGTTGGATCAACCTGATGGGTTGGGAAGCGGTGAACGTCATCACCGGCACACTCACCCTGGCGGCGCTGTTCCAGGCCATAGGCCTGGGTGAAAGCCACTCCCTTACCGCTTTCAGCCTGTTGCTGTTTGGTGGCTTGACCATCGTAGTCAGCCTGCTGGGCCAGAACACGGTAGTCTGGATGCAGAGCTGGTTCAGCCGGATATTCGGCACCATGACGCTGATTGTGGTGCTGTATATCGTCTTCACCACCGAATGGGGCAAAGTGCTGTCACTGCCTTCCGGTAGTTGGTTGACCGGCTTCCTGCCCGCCGTTTCGGTGATCGCAGCCGGTACCGGTATCAGTTGGGCCATTGCCGGGGCCGATTACAGCCGTTATCAAAGCCCGGAATCTTCAGACAAAAGCATCTTTGCCGCCGTGGTGGGCGGTGCCTGCCTGCCCCTGATCCTGCTGATGTTCACCGGCATTCTGCTTTCGGTACAGTTGCCGGATCTGGCCAGCGCCGCCAACCCGATTGCGTTAATCGGCTCGGTGCTGCCAAAGTGGATGGCCATCCCTTATCTGTTGGCCGCGACCGCCGGTATCGTCACTATTGCGGTGCTCAGCCTCTACTCCGCCAGCCTTAACCTGCTAACGTTAGGCGTGAAGGTGAAACAGTCGCTGGCCGTCTCCATTGACGCCGTGGTGATCCTTGGCATCGCCATCTATGTACTGTTTATCTCTGGCGACTTTATGGGGCCATTTATCTCTTTCCTGGTGTTCTGCGGGGTATTCCTTGCCGCCTGGGAAGCCATTTTCATTCTCGATTATGCTAAAGTGCGCCGTCATCATGGTTACGACGGTAATGCCCTGTACGGCCTGAACGGCCAGAACCGCGGCGTGCGTAAGGTGCCACTATTCTGCTGGTTCCTCGGCGCCTTGTGCGGGCTGCTAGTGACCAAAACCGGCTTTATCGATGGCCCATTGGCTAAAGGCCTGTTCGCTGATTCAAGCCTGGGGCTGTTCGTTTCCTTCCTGGTCAGCCTGGTTGCCTATGGCCTCTATCTGGCAAGTAACAAAGGACATCAATGAGTGAATTTGTCGCAGTAAAACCCATTCTGGTGGTAGGCGGTGCCGTAGGTGATGTGGTCCTCACGCTGCCAAAGCTGCCAGCCAGCGGTGAAGATATCGAAGCGCAGCCACAAGAGCGACAGATTGGCGGTTGCGCCTTCAACGTAGCACGGGCGCTACGCCGCCTGGATGTTCCCGTGATTAACGGTATGCCGGTTGGCAACGGAGACTGGGGAACAGCCATCGAAGCCGCCATGCAGGAGCTGGATCTGCCGGTGCTGCTACGCCATGGCCAGTTGGATAATGGTTGGTGCCTGGCGTTGGTGGAACCCAACGGTGAACGTACTTTTGTTACCGTGACCGGTTGTGAAGCCCATTGGAATAAGGCGCAGCTGGCTACCCTACCGCTAACGCCGGAAACGGTGGTGTATGCCAACGGCTATGAACTGGTGGGAGAACCCGGTGAAGCACTGCGAGACTGGCTTACCCGCCTGCCGTTCGATCAGTGGCGGCTGCTGGATCCCGGCCCGCGCGTCGATCAATTAGGTGAAGAGTTTTTCGCCATGCTTAGCGATAGCCACACCTTACTCACCCTCAATCGTGACGAAGTCGCGATCTTGTGTGGGGAAGGTGACGCCGTCAGCGCCGCACAACGTTATGCCACAGCGCATAACATTACCCTGATCTGCCGGTTGGATCGTGACGGCGCCTGGGTCTGTGATGGCCGCAATGAACCGCAGCATGTGCCCGTTTACCCGGTTGACGTCGTTGATACCATCGGCGCGGGGGATGCCCACTGCGCGGGTTTGCTAGCCGGGCTTTCCGCTGGCCTGTCGTTGGTACAAGCGGTCGATCTTGCCAACCGCGTGGCCGCCTGCGTGGTGGCCAGCCGTGGTGCCGCCGGAGCTCCAGACTGGCAACAACTGCAACAGCGTTTTCCCGCCTGATATCACAGGGGCTGAACTCAGCCCCTGTGTTTTACCTCAATGCGCCTTCTGCAGCTCGCCGCTCATCTCTTCCGGCCGATGTTGATAGTTGAAAGACAGGGCAAAAATCACCCCCAGCACCAGCGTATAGGCGGCAAATACCAGCCAGATACTCTGCCAATCTTTCACCCCGTTATGGGTGAAGAAGTCCACAACCTCGCCGCTGGCAATGGCTCCAACGTAAGCCCCTGCACCGTTGACCATGGTCATGAACAGCCCCTGAGCGCTGGCACGAATGCGGTGGTCGGTTTCTTTCTCCACAAAGATGGCGCCGGAAATATTGAAGAAATCAAACGCGCAGCCGTAAACGATCATTGAAAGCAGGAGCAGTAGGAAGCCGAACCCGGCAGGCGTACCGTAGGCCAGGAACAGGAAACGCAACGTCCAGGCCGCCATGCTGATCAGCATCACCTGCTTGATGCCATATCTCCGCAGGAAGAACGGAATGGTGAGGATGAAAAACACCTCAGAGATTTGCGACAGGGAGAGCAGCACCGAAGGATAGCGCACGCTGAGGCTGTCCTGATAAAGCGGGTTAAGAGAGAAATCGTGCAGGAACGGGTTGCCGAAGGTATTGGTGATTTGCAGCGCCGCCCCCAGCAACATCGCAAACAGGAAGAACACCGCCATGCGCTTTTGCTTGAACAGCACGAACGCATCCAGCCCCAACATGCTGACCCAGCTTTGCGAGCGTTTCACCTTGTTGGTCGGGCAATTTGGCAACGTCAGGGAGTAGACTGCCAATAGCAGCGACACCGCGGAAGCCAGATACAGCTGCATATTGCTCAATTCAATACGGCTAAAGCTGATTAGCCACATCGCCAGAATAAAGCCCACGGTGCCATAAACCCGCACCGGCGGGAAATCCTTGACCGTATCAAAACCGTGCTTTTCCAGGCAGAAGTAAGAAATGGCGTTGGAAAGCGCCATGGTGGGCATATAGACCATCGCGTTGAACAGCATGACCCAGAACATCACCATCGGCTGATCGACCTGTGCAGCGTAGTACAACGCCACCGCCCCCAGCAGATGACACAGGCCATACAGACGGTTGGCCTTGATCCAGCGATCGGCAATGATCCCGGCCAGGCTTGGCATGATCAGCGCGGCGATCCCCTTCGAGCTGTACACCATACCAACCTGCGCCCCGCTGAAGTGCAGGGTGTTGATCATGTAGGAACCCAACGTCACCAACCAGGCGCCCCAGATAAAGAACTGGAGAAAGATCATCACCTTCAATCGTGTTTTTATTGCCATTACCATCACCTTATTGTTGTGATTTACGCGGCAAGGTAGGGACTTGCCGCGGGGTAGTCAGATGGAAATAAGGATTACAGCGTTTTGAAGAACTCACGGATCAGGCGCATAAAGTCGTCTGCCGCCAGCGCAGCGCAGCTCAGCGTCTGCTCATGGGAAAGCGGCGTATCGGATAACCCTTCGGCATAGTTGGTCATCGCCGAAACCACCAGCACTTTCAGGCCGCAGTGCCGGGCCGAAAGCACTTCTGGCACGATCGACATCCCCACCACGTCACAGCCCAGCGTCTGCATCATGCGGATCTCGGCCGGGGTTTCAAAGTTCGGGCCGGTGTAGGCGGCAAACACCCCTTCTGCCAGTGGGATACCGGCCTTGGCCGCTACCGCCGCCAGCTGCGCACGCAGGTCTCGATCGTAGGCATTAGCCAGGCTGAAGAAGCGTGGACCAAAACGCTCGTCGTTAGCACCCACCAGCGGGGATTCCGGCATAAAGTTGATGTGGTCGGTCAGCGCCACCAGGCTACCCGGGGCGACCGATTTACGCAGTGAACCAGCAGCATTGGTCGCCAGCAGGAATTCACAGCCCAGCAGTTTGAAGGTGCGCACGGCGGTGGTCATCACCTGCATGCCACGGCCCTCATAGAAATGTCCGCGCCCTTTCATGCACAACACTGGCACACCTTCCAACCAGCCCGCCACCAGTTGCCCTGCATGGCCCACTACGCCGCTCACCGGGAAACCCGGAAGTTCGGTATAGTCGATGGTCACGGCGTCGGTCATTACATCTGCCAGTGCCCCCAGCCCCGATCCCAGAATCAATGCAGCGCGAGGTTGAAAGCCGGATAGTCTGGTCCGCAGCACGTCGGCACAAGAAAAAGCATCGTCTTGATTAAACATAGTATTCTCTTCTGTAGGGGGATAATTTAATCCCCATAGTAGAGAGCGACAGCGGGTGGCGACCAATACATTGTTGCCCGCTGATTTATTCTGTTTACCTATAAATACCCTGCATCGGGAGGCCCGAGAAACCATGAAAAAGCCACTACCCGACCCTAGCCGGATCAACTTTCGCCTGCTGCACTATTTCCGCGTGGTGGCGGAGGAGATGAACTTTACCCAGGCCGCACAGCGGCTGAACATGTCCCAGCCGCCGCTCAGCAAACATATCAAAGAGCTGGAAAGCCAGCTGGGGGTGGAGTTGTTCAAACGCACCACCCGCTCCATGGCGCTGACGCAGGCTGGCCGCACACTGTTCCATAACGTCGAAACGTTGCTCGATCAGGCGGGCAATGCGCTCAATCAGGTGCAGCAACTGGGCCGTGGCGAGGCCGGCCATATGGTGATTGGCATGGTAGGCACCTCTGTCTGGGGCGGTTTGATCCCGGCACTAAAACGCTTTACCGGGCAGGAAGAGAAGGTCACCTGGACGTTGAATGAACAAACTCCCAGCCAGCAGATCGTCTCATTGCAGAAGCGGCATATCGATATCGGGGTCTGGCGTGAGGCAAAACAACAGGCGCTGCCGGGGCTAGCCTGTCAATTATTGGCGCGGGAGAAGATCTCGGTGGTGCTGCCAACGGGGCATCCACTGGCAACCGGGGAAGAAATCCAACTGCAAGCCCTGGAGCATGACAAATTTATCGTGCTGCCGCCCAACGAGGCCAGCCTGGGGCTGTATCTGCACAACCTGTGTCTGCAACATGGCTTTGCGCCGGACATCGTCCATCAGGTCAATGAACCGCAAACCTTGATGGCGCTGGTGGCGGAAGGCTTTGGTATTACGTTATTGCCGGACAGCTACGGGCGCATACCATGGCCCGGTGTACGGTTCTGCCCGTTGCAGGCGGCCCCTTCGGCGGATCTGTATGCGATCTACCACGCCGAAAGTGCCACTCCGGTGGTGAAGGCGTTCCTGAAAATGCTGCGAACGCCCGGGGCTGTTTAAGCGGAAGCCTGAACCACAAACTGGCCGGTCGAACCGCGATCGGCCATTTCCAACGTCTGGCTGTAGAACAGAAACGGGAAGTGCTCCGAGGAAACCTGGTTGAAGTACACCAGCAGCTCCACGTCGCCGTCGACCCAGACGGTATCCTTCCAGCCGCGATCCTCCGCCATCGGCTGCGCGCCATTGACGCGCTTAATCAGGAACTGTACGCCCTGAATGTGGAACGCCTGCGGCGTATCGGCATGAATGGTCCAACGCTCCCAGGTGCCCTGCATCGTTTGTACGTCGATGCGGTTCATATCCCAGATAGCCCCGTTGATCCCGGCCATCTTGTCGCCCAGACGGAATTCACGCGAGCGGCTGACGTTACCATCCAGCAGTTGATCTGCCAGCAGGCGCATCGGCAGATTGTCGGTGACCAGCGGCAACAGGCCTGTCGGTTTCAACGTCAGTACCTGGGTGGAAACCAGCATGCTGGAAGGTTCAAACAGGCCACGCAGACGATCCATGATCCCTGCCGCTTCACCGGCGGTGAGAGTCACTTCGGCCCCCTGCGACATGTCGATCAGCACTTCGCGGCGCTCACCTGGAGCCAGAGAAAGTTGCTGTACCGCGACCGGTGCAGGCAGGAATCCCTGATCGCTGGCAATCACGTTGATCGGCCGCCCGTCGCTCAACTGCAACGAATAGCGCCGTGAGTTCGAGGCGTTCAACAGGCGCAGGCGAACCCAGCCACGTGAGACTTCGATAAACGGGTTCTGCACGCCGTTAACCAACAGCGTATCGCCAATAAAGCCCCCCTGCGCCGGAGGATCGTATTCCGGCGTACCAAAGTTATCCAGGCGCTTGTCCTGAATAATCAGTGGAAAATCATCGACGCCGTAATGGTTAGGCAGCGGCAGGTTTTTACTGATTTCATCCTCGACCAGCCATAGGCCAGCCAGGCCGTTGTAAACGTGTGGTGCCATACGGTTCGGCGTGTTGGCGTGATACCAGCAGGTGGCCGCCGCCTGACGAATAGGGATCACCGGCGACCAGTCAACGTTGGGCGACATCATGCGCGGCGCACCGCCCATCAGGGTACCTGGCACCTGCAACCCGCTGATGGTCATCGATACCGGCTCGGGCAGGCGGTTGCTGTAGATCAGTTTGACGTCGTCACCGTTGTAGACCCGCACCGTCGGCCCCAGATACATACCGTTGACGCCCCAGACGGACGCTTTGCGGTTGTCCATAAAGGCCCAATGGGCACGTTGCAGGGTTAAAAACAGCGGCTGACCACGGCGTGATTCCAGCAGTGGCGGGATCGGTAACGGAGTTGGCATCCCGCTCGCTTCGGCCCTCAGCGGCACGGTTCCCGCGCATAGCGCCAAGCCCGATGCCTGAATAAACTGACGTCGACTGAGTGACATATCTTCTCCATGAAAACAAAGCTGAACCGTGTGCAAAGCCCCGCTAAAGCGGGGCATAAACGGCATGAGGCCGTATGAAAATAGCTAACTGCGTTCTATTATTTTTTGGCGGCGTCTAACTTGGCGACTTCCGCATCCAACTGGTCAATCTTCGCCTTCATCAGCTCGCGACAATGGGCCGCCAGCTCACGCACCTGTTCTTTACTGTAATTACTGGTATCGACAGGTTCCAGCATCTCCACAATCACATGGCCGTTGTTCCAACGGTTCAGCTTGATCTTGTCGGTAGAAGAAACACAGATCGGCACAATCGGCACACCGGCCGCGATCGCCGCGTGGAACGCACCGGTTTTAAACGGCAGTAAACCACGGCCACGGCTACGGGTTCCTTCCGGGAACATCCAGATCGAGATGTCCTGTTTCTTGAAGGCATCCACCACCTGAGCAATGGTGCCATGGGCTTTAGCGCGGTTATCCCGGTCAATCAGCAGGTTACCGGTCAACCAGTAAAGCTGGCCGAAAAACGGGATCCACACCAGGCTTTTTTTGCCCACGGTCACGGTGCGTGGCTGTACCGCATTAGAAACCGTCACCATGTCGTAGTTGTTCTGATGGTTGGCAATGTAAATACATTTGCCGTTATTGTCCGCGCCAGCAGGCTTGCGGAGTTCAACCTGGATGCCGAATACTGTCGACAAGCGGCCGAATAGATGGCCAAAGGTCGCTACATGGCGGGGGTTACGCGGGCTGAATAAACAGTATAACGAACCGAAAAAACTCACCAACAGGCAATAGACCGTGACAATGATCGCACGTAATATCAATAACATAACAACCTCATTAGCACACTGCCAACCCGGCCGCTGAACGGCTGGGAAGATTTCTTTTTGTATGAGGAGCGCAGGCGGAAGAACGCGCGGCGCTTCTAAGTTCTCTATTTTCCCGCCAGCCAGCGATCGGCACAATAAATTTATAGCCGGAAAAATTAACTAACTTAAAAAATAGATCAGGATAAAAAAGCCCTGAACGGGTACAGCATACCAACGGGCGCAGCATGCAGCGCCCCTACGTAAGAATATCTGCGATCGCTTGGGCGCAGTTTATTGCGCCCAAGCAGGGTATATCACCGCTTTACTCTTCGCTATCACCCAATGATTCGCGCTCTGGCATATCCACCTCAACCCGATCGATACGCTGCAGGCCACGTGGCAGCAACGTGCCCTTACGGCCACGCTCGGCGCGGAATTTCTGCAGATCTTCCGGGCGCAGTTTCAGCTTGCGTTTGCCCACGTGCAGGGTGATCGAGGTCTGCGGCGGCAGTACGAACAGCCAGGCCAGTTTATCTTCCCCGCTGGCGGCCTGCGCCGACGGTATCGAGATAATCTTGTTGCCCTTGCCCTTCGACAGCTGTGGCAGATCGGCGACCGGGAACATCAGCATACGACCTGCGGCGCTGATAGACAGCAGCATATCGTCGCTGCCGTGGATTTCCATCGGTGGCAGTGCCTTGGCGTTGTCCGGCAGGGTGATCATCACCTTACCGGCGCGGTTGCGTGCGACCAGATCGTTGAAGGTACACACGAAGCCGTAGCCAGCATCGGAAGCCATCAGCAGTTTCTGATCGTCCGCAGCCATCAGCACCTGCTCGATGGTGGCACCTGGCGGTGGCGTCAGCTTACCGGTTAACGGTTCACCCTGGCCACGTGCCGAAGGCAACGTCAGCGGATCGAGCGCATAGCTGCGGCCAGTCGAGTCGATGAACACCACCGGCTGGTTAGTCTTGCCACGCGCGGCGGCAAGGAAGCTATCCCCAGCCTTGTAGCTCAGGCCGCTCGGATCGATATCGTGGCCCTTGGCGCTACGCACCCAGCCCATTTGCGACAGCACAATCGTCACCGGCTCTGAAGGCACAAAATCGTGCTCGCTCATGGCCTTGGCTTCTTCACGTTCGGTCAACGGTGAACGACGATCGTCGCCATAAGCCTGCGCATCGGCCTGGATCTCTTTCTTGATCAGGTTGTTCAACTTGCGCTCGGAAGCCAGCAGCGCCTGCAGATGATCGCGCTCTTTAGCCAGCTCATCCTGCTCGCCACGGATCTTCACTTCTTCCAGCTTGGCCAAATGGCGCAGCTTCAGCTCGAGGATCGCTTCGGCCTGGGTATCGGAGATGCCAAACCGCTGCATCAACACCGGCTTCGGCTCATCTTCGCTGCGAATGATGTGGATCACTTCGTCGATATTGAGGAACGCAACCAGCAAACCTTCCAGGATGTGCAGCCGTTTAAGCACTTTTTCCAGGCGGTAATTCAGGCGGCGGCGCACCGTATCGCGGCGGAAGACCAGCCATTCGGAAAGGATCTCCACCAGCCCTTTGACCTGCGGGCGGTTGTCCAGACCGATCATGTTCATGTTGATGCGGTAGCTGCGCTCCAGATCGGTGGTGGCAAACAGGTGGTTCATCACCTGATCCAGATCGATACGGTTCGAGCGCGGCACAATCACCAGACGGGTCGGGTTCTCGTGGTCGGATTCATCGCGCAGATCTTCCACCATCGGCAGCTTTTTGGCGCGCATCTGGCTGGCGATTTGCTCCAGCACTTTGGCACCTGAAACCTGGTGCGGCAAGGCGGTGATCACCGCGCTACCGTCTTCTTTCTTCCAGATGGCACGCATGCGTACCGAGCCACGGCCATTCTGGTAAATTTTGCGGATCTCTTCGCGCGGGGTAATAATTTCCGCTTCCGTCGGGAAGTCCGGCCCCTGCACAAACTCCAGCAAATCGTCGAGCGATGAGCCAGGCTTGTCGATCAGGGCTACCGCCGCGGCGGCAATTTCACGCACGTTATGCGGTGGAATATCCGTTGCCATCCCTACCGCGATACCGGTCGTCCCGTTGAGCAGGATGTTCGGCAGACGTGCAGGCAGCATCTTCGGTTCTTGCATGGTGCCGTCGAAGTTGGGCACCCAGTCCGTGGTGCCCTGGCCCAGCTCGCCCAGCAGCACTTCGGCATATTTCGACAGGCGCGATTCGGTATAACGCATCGCGGCGAAAGATTTAGGGTCATCCGGTGCCCCCCAGTTCCCTTGGCCATCTACCAGCGGGTAGCGGTAAGAGAAGGGTTGCGCCATCAGCACCATAGCTTCATAACAGGCGCTATCACCATGCGGATGATACTTACCCAACACGTCACCGACGGTACGGGCAGATTTTTTGAATTTGGCGTTGTTGCTAAGCCCCAGCTCCGACATGGCATAGATAATGCGGCGCTGTACCGGCTTTAAACCATCGCCGATATACGGCAGCGCCCGATCCATGATGACGTACATGGAATAGTTCAGATAGGCGTTTTCAGTGAATGTGTGCAGCGGTAGACGCTCAACACCGTCATGAGTCAGTTCGCTCATTACTCAGATATCCTCAGACGACAAAGGGTCGATTCTGCCCGCGATAGTAACCCATCTGCGGGGTGGCTGTCACAGATGCTGCGTGGATCGGCCATTGATGCTGGCGATCGCCCCGGTTTATGCGAAATTCTGCCATCAGTGGTCGCCTTTATTGACTCACAGTCAACACTGTTGTGCGCTAGATCGCATTTTTCCCTGCTTCAGGAAGGATTACACTCCGTTTCAACGATATGCCTTACGGCCATCACATTCTATATTCTGACAGGAACCCAGCACCCATGAGCAATATCCTGATTATTAACGCCAAGAAGCAATTCGGCCACTCCAACGGTGAGCTGAACCAGACCCTGAGCGACGTTGCAGAAAGTTTCCTGCGCGATGCCAAGCACGATGTACAGGTCACCGTAGTCGATGACGGCTATGATATCGACGCCGAAGTGCAGAAATACCTGTGGGCCGATACGGTAATTTACCAGATGCCAGGCTGGTGGATGGGTGAGCCCTGGATCCTGAAAAAATATCTCGACGAAGTGTTCACCGCTGGCCACGGCAGCCTGTATGCCAGCGATGGTCGTACCCGTTCCGATGCCAGCAAAAAATACGGTTCTGGCGGGCTGATCCAAGGCAAGACCTACATGCTGAGCCTGACCTGGAATGCCCCATTGGAAGCCTTTACCGACCCTGACCAATTCTTCCACGGCGTGGGCGTAGACGGCGTTTATCTGCACTTCCACAAGGCCAACCAGTTCCTGGGGATGGAAGCACTGCCGACCTTTATCTGCAACGATGTGATTAAACAGCCGGATATTGCCAACGATATCGCACGTTTGCGCGCACATCTGGGCGAAGTCTTTGCTTAACTGTGATGGGTTTTATCAATCATACCCTTAACCAATGAGGCCGTAATGATCACCGTAATTGCAGAAATCAGAACCAGACCGGGCCATCGTGAAAGCGTATTAAAAGCGATTGAGAAGCTGTTGCCAGCGGTGTTGGCGGAAGAAGGCTGTGGCGGCTATCAGCCAATGATCGACGCCGACACCCAGGCACCGTGGCAGAAGCGCTCGCCGGATTCCATCTTTATGTTGGAGAAGTGGCAGAGCCAGGCGCATCTTGAACAGCACCTACAGATGGATCACATGCTCAAGCACCGTGAAATCATCAAGGACAGCGTGCTGGACACGACCATTTACGTACTGGATAACGCCTGACTCACATCTGTGCATCGGTGATATGCGCGCTGACATAGTCCAGAAAACAGGTGATCCGTGCGGCCAACTGGGCATTGCGATAATACACCGCATTGATTGGCTGGCGGACATCCAACGTTTCGGCCGCCAGCAACTGAACCAGACGCCCTTCCCGCTGATCTTCCCGCGTCATAAAATCGGCCAATTGGGCAATCCCTTCACCCCGTAGCGCCAGTTGCCGCAGCGTTTCGCCGCTGGAGGCTGATAGCGTTGGGGTAATGGCAAAGCGCTCCGCCTGCCGATGGCGCAGCGGCCACAGATTAAGCGACTCGGGCTGCGTAAAACCTAGCAGGCTATGGTGGTTTAGCTCTTCGACACTCTGCGGTGCCCCAAAGCGGGCAATATAGTCCGGGCTGGCAAGGATGCGTAACCGGCTGGCCCCCAACAATCGCGCGTGGATGGTGGAGTCTCGCAATGCGCCAATACGAATGGCGATATCGGTGCGCTTCTCCAGCAGATCGATAATCAGGTTATCAGTGTTCAGCTCCAGCTCAATCTGTGGGAAACGTTGGCGGAAACCGGCGACCAGCGGCACGATCACATGTTCCATAAAGGGCGCGGCAGCGTTAACCCGCAGCCTGCCCGCCGGGTTCAGACGACGTAGCGCCATCTGCTCCTCGGCATGTTCCACCGAATTGATAATTTCCCGCGCATGGGCCAAAAAGCTCTGCCCCTCTTCGGTCAATTCCAGACGACGTGTGGTGCGGCGCAGTAACGTGGTATCGAGTTTTTTTTCCAGACGGCTCAGCGCCCGGCTGATGCCTGAGGTGGTTTGGCCAAGCTGCTCGGCGGCGGCGGTAATCGAACCGCTGTCGACCACGGAGGTATAAGCCAATAGTTCTTCGAGGGTGATTTTCATGCATTCCGCCCTGGGTTATCGGGCGCAGCACGCAGTGCGCCAGGGATGGCACAATGTAAAAACGTGGGGCCGCGGTTGCGGCCCCACAGGCATCAGACTGAAAGCTCGGCGGTATCGCCCTTGTCTTGCAGCCAGTTGCGGCGGTCTTCCGAGCGTTTCTTCGCCAACAGCATGTCCATAATGGCCATGGTCTGATCGGTATTCTCGTCATCGATGGTCAACTGCACCAGACGGCGAGTGTTGGGATCGAGCGTCGTTTCACGCAGTTGCAGCGGGTTCATTTCACCCAGCCCTTTAAAGCGCTGTACGTTCGGCTTGCCCTTCTTACGCTTCAACTGCTCCAGCACGCCGGCTTTCTCTTCCTCGTCGAGGGCGTAATAGACTTCTTTGCCCAAGTCGATACGGTATAGCGGTGGCATCGCAACGTGCACATGGCCACCCTTTACCAGCGAACGGAAGTGGCGCACGAACAGCGCACACAGCAGCGTGGCGATGTGCAGGCCATCGGAGTCCGCATCCGCCAGGATACAGATTTTGCCGTAGCGCAGTTGGCTGAGATCTTCGCTGTCGGGATCGATGCCGATCGCCACCGAGATATCATGGACTTCCTGCGAGGCCAACACTTCGTCTGAGGAAACTTCCCAGGTGTTGAGGATCTTGCCCTTCAGCGGCATGATCGCCTGATATTCGCGATCGCGCGCCTGCTTGGCCGAGCCGCCCGCCGAGTCCCCTTCCACCAGGAACAGTTCGGTCATGCTCAGATCCTGCGAGGTGCAGTCCGCCAGCTTGCCCGGTAACGCAGGCCCACTGGTCAGCTTCTTACGCACCACCTTCTTCGCCGCACGCAGGCGACGTTGAGCGCTGGAGATCGCCAGTTCGGCCAGTTGCTCGGCCGCCTGGACGTTCTGATTCAGCCACAGACTGAAGGCATCTTTCACCACGCCGGAAACAAACGCCGCGCACTGGCGAGAAGAGAGCCGCTCTTTAGTTTGGCCCGCGAATTGTGGATCCTGCATTTTCACCGACAGCACGTAGGCACAGCGATCCCAAATATCTTCCGCAGACAGCTTCACGCCGCGCGGCAGAATATTGCGGAATTCACAGAACTCGCGCATCGCATCCAGCAGCCCTTGGCGCAGGCCGTTGACGTGCGTGCCGCCCTGCATGGTGGGGATCAGGTTGACGTAGCTCTCCGTCAGCAGTTCCCCGCCCTCCGGTAGCCACAGCAACGCCCAGTCCACCGCTTCGGTATCACCGGCAAAATTGCCGACAAACGCCTTTTCCGGCAGAGTGATCAGGCCGTTCACCGCTTCCATCAGGTAGTCGGTCAGGCCGTCCTGGTAGCACCAGCGCTGCTCGGTGTTGTTCAGCTTGTCGATAAAGTAGATTTCAACGCCGGGGCACAGCACCGCTTTGGCTTTAAGCAGGTGCGACAGGCGGGAAACCGAGAAGCGCGGGCTGTCGAAGAACTGCTCGTCAGGCCAGAAGTGAATGCTGGTGCCGGTGTTGCGCTTGCCGCAGCTACCGGTCACCGCCAAATCCTGCACCTTGTCGCCGTTCTCAAAAGCTATGCTATAGACGTTACCGTCGCGCTTGACGTTGACTTCCACCCGTTTGGACAGGGCGTTAACCACCGAAATCCCCACGCCGTGCAGGCCGCCGGAGAACTGGTAGTTCTTATTGGAGAATTTACCGCCCGCGTGCAGACGACACATGATCAACTCAACCGCCGGTACGCCTTCTTCAGGGTGGATATCCACCGGCATGCCGCGGCCGTCGTCGATCACTTCCAGTGACTGATCGGCGTGCAGGATCACGTCGATACGCTTGGCATGGCCCGCCAACGCTTCATCGACGCTGTTATCTATCACCTCTTGACCGAGGTGGTTCGGACGCGTCGTGTCGGTATACATACCGGGACGACGGCGCACTGGTTCTAGACCGCTGAGTACTTCAATGGCATCAGCGTTATAGCTGGATTGAGTCATCGTTGATTATTTTTTCGTGGTTGAGGGAAGGTGCCGAAATCGCCCGCTGCCTGTTCAGTATATCTGTGATAGCTGAAGTTGCTGCGGCGTCATAGCCCTAAAAAATCCACAATCTGGGGGAAGTAGTGCTCGAAACCGACGAAAGCGTGGTTTCCGCCCGACTCCACCGTTTGCCGGCAGGCGGTGTAATAAGCCACTGCCTGACCGTAATCGAGAATTTCGTCGCCCGTTTGCTGTAGCAACCAGATTAAATCCGGCGACTCCAAGGGATCGACCTGCATCACTTTCAGATCATAAACGTGGCGTGACTCTAACACATATTGCTGCCCGGTGTAGGGGTTCTCGTTGCTCCCCAGATAGTCGATCAGCAGCTCATACGGCTTCACCGCAGGGTTTACCACTACCGCTGGCAACGCAAAACACTGTGATAACCAGGTGGCATAATAACCGCCCAACGAGGAGCCTACGACGCCCATCGTCTGGCCTGCCCGCGCCATCACCATGTCTTCCAGCATTTCCGCCGCCTCCGCCGGGTAGGGCGGCAACTGCGGTACCAGCATGTCGATATGGGGATGATTTTCCGCCAGCCAGGCTTTGAAAGCCGTGGCCTTGGCCGAAAGCGGCGAGCTGTTGAAACCGTGCAGGTAAAGTAAGGTTGAAGGCATCAGTAGCCGTCCGAATCCATGTCGGGGCGGAAGTCATCGTTTTCCAGCCGGAATACCTGGGTTTCCACCCGGCCATCCGGCAACAGGTCGAGATAGCGCCAACCTGGGGAAACGTCGTCGATCGTAAAATTGGTGCAGTGTGGCTTGAATTGCACGCAGGTGGACGGCGTGGCCAACAGCCGACGCCTGTGCCAACCCAGATCCAATTCCTGATGGATATGCCCGCACAGCAAGGTATTCACTTTCGGATAGCGCCACAGCACGGCCGCCAGCGTATGCGGGTTACGCAAACTGTGTTGATCAAGCCAGGTGCAGCCGGAAGGCAACGGATGGTGATGCAGTAACAGCAGCGTGTAGCGCTCTGGATGAGCCTCCAGACAACGTTCCATCCACTCCAGCTGGTATTCACTCAGCTCGCCGTGCGGCACGCCAAACACCTGGCTATCCAGCAATAGCACCTGCCAGTTGTCCCCCAGCAGCACCTGCTTTGAAGGTGAGATACCGGCTGCGGCCAGCGCATCTACCATCGCAGGCTGAAAATCGTGGTTACCCGGCAGCCAGACACAGGGCGCGGGCAAACGAGTGATGCCATCGGCGAAGTGCCGGTATGCCGCCTGGGAATGATCCTGCGCCAGATCGCCGGTTGCCACGATCAGGTCGCACTCACGCTGCTGCGCGATCACCGCATCCAGCACCGCGTGATAGCTGGCATAGGTATTGATGCCGAGCAAGGTCTCACTCTTGCCAGCAAACAGGTGGGTATCTGTTATTTGTAAGATCCTGACCTTGGCCCCACTCGCCACGGGCAGTCTAAACAGGCTTTCCAAATGGTGTCCTTTGTTATCTCCGTCGACCTAACAAGCCGGAACCGCCATTGCTCCATGCGCTAAACAGTAGCGCAACCAATCAGCAAGAAACTGGTTAATTTGATGCTTTTCGTCACGTTGATGCAACTTTTTGTTCGGATAATCATAACGCGCTTTAAACCGATAGATCTGCTGACTGGAACACACTTCCGCAACCATCGCGTCATGGTACAGCCGCACCGTCATCGCAGGCAGGCTCCAGTAGCTGACCGCAGGCGCAGTCTGCTCGATCTGCACCAGCGTAGTGTAACGGGTAGATTCAACAATAGTCAGACGATAGTGGGCGCCATTCACCTGATAAGTGACGGTTTCATCGACTTCGTCGTTACGCGGCATCAAACGCCGCAATTGCGCGAAGTTGGTTTCACACAATCTCATCATTTCGGGGAAGTCAGGGGTATAGCGCTTTTGCATTTAGTTGGCCCATTCTGCTTTAAGCGATTCATGGTGCAACGCCAGCCACTGCAATGCAATCACTGATGCGGCATTATCAATCGCGCCTTCTTCAACCCAGCGGTAAGCCTGTTCGCGGCTGACCACGTGGACACGGATATCTTCATGCTCTTCGGGCAATCCGTGGATCCCTTCGGCCGTCAGGGCGTCAACCTCACCGACCATAATAGACAGACGTTCGCTGGTGCCACCAGGGCTGGCCAGATAACTCAGCACCGGCTTGCAGCGCCCTACCACCACGCCAGCCTCTTCCAATGCTTCACGGCGGCATACGTCTTCAACGCTTTCTCCCGTTTCGATCATACCCGCAACCATTTCCAGCAGCCAGGGGGAAGCTGAGCTATCGATGGCCGGGATCCGCAGTTGTTCAACCAGCACCACTTCGTCCCTGATGGGATCATAGGGTAACAACACCGCCGCATGGCCGCGCTCAAAAACCTCGCGAGTGACCTCTCCGCTCATCTCACCGTTGAACAGACGATGGCGAAAGCGATATAAGTCGAGTGAAAAAAAACCACGGTATAGCGTCTCCCGTGCAATAATTTCTACATCGTTTTTGTCGAAAGTAACGGGTGAAGGTTGCGTGCGGTTCATCTACGGATTCTCCTGTGTAATTATGCAGACAAAATAAAGGGATTTGATGACAGAAACGGCGGGATTATCTTCACCCGCTTTGTGTTAGATTGTGAACCATGATATCAGGTAGCGCCGATGCAAATAGCCCAGTGTCAGTAAACGTAGCGTACACCAAGGTAAAAGTTCTGTGAGATGGCACATTAAGCCACCCTCAGCGCTCGGCAGACTCTGCTAGAATTGGCAACTATTCGTCTATCGTCAGCGCTAACATAGCAATATTGCTGCACAACAAGGAATGCAAATGAAGAAACTGCTCCCCCTTCTTATTGGTCTGAGCCTCGCAGGCTTCAGCACCATGAGCCAGGCAGAGAACCTGTTGCAGGTTTACAAACAGGCCAGGGAAAGTAACCCGGATCTGCGTAAAACCGCTGCCGACCGTGATGCGGCGTTTGAAAAAATCAACGAAGCACGCAGCCCGTTGCTGCCGCAGCTTGGCTTATCTGCCGGTTATACCTACGGTAATGGTTTCCGTGATAACAATGGCGTCAACAGCAATACCACCCAAGGCTCACTGGCGCTTACACAGACTATCTTTGATATGTCCAAATGGCGCGCGCTGACGCTGCAGGAAAAGGCCGCCGGTATCACCGACGTCACTTTCCAGACGTCATCACAGAAATTAATCCTGGATACGGCCACCGCCTATTTCAACGTACTACAGGCGATCGATGCCCTGTCCTACACCCAGGCGAATAAACAAGCGGTCTACCGTACCCTGGATCAGACCACCCAACGTTTTAACGTGGGCCTGGTTGCCATTACCGACGTGCAGAACGCCCGTGCCAACTACGATACCGTACTGGCCAACGAAGTGACCGCCCGCAACAATCTGGATAACGCGGTAGAATCGTTACGCCAAATTACCGGCACCTTCTACCCGGAACTGGCCTCGCTGGATACCAACAAGTTCAGCACCAAGCGCCCGGATGCCGTCAACAACCTGTTGAAAGAAGCAGAAAGCCGCAACCTGAGCCTGCTGTCTGCCCGCCTAAACCAGGATCTGGCCCGAGAGCAGATCAAATCGGCACAAACTGGCTATATGCCAACCGTCGACCTGAACGCCTCTAGCGGGATCACTAATTCCAATTATCATGGTTCCAATTCCGGTAACGGTAATACCAGAGATTCGATTAATGGCCAGAACCAGGTCGGCATCAGCGTTAGCGTGCCACTGTACAACGGCGGCATAACCAACTCGCGGGTAGAACAGGCGCAGTACAACTTCGTCGGTGCCAGCGAGCAGTTGGAAAGCGCACACCGCAGCGTGGTGCAAACCGTGCGTTCCTCCTTCAACAACGTTTCTGCGTCCATCAGCAGCATCAGCGCTTATAAACAAGCGGTGGTTTCTGCCCAGAGCTCTCTGGATGCGACCGAAGCCGGTTACGAAGTGGGTACCCGTACCATCGTTGACGTGTTGGATGCGACAACCACGCTGTATAACGCCAAGCAGCAGCTTTCCAATGCGCGTTATTCTTACCTGATCAACCAGTTGAACATCAAATCCGCGCTCGGCACGCTGAACGAAAACGATCTGATGATGCTTAACGGAGCACTAGGCAAGCCAATCTCCACCGCGCCAGATGTGGTAGCGCCACCCACCGCGGCACAAGATGCTTATGTTGACGGTTCCAGCACCACCCGGCCAACGGCCAGCAGATAATCTGCGGCGGCTTTGAGCTACCGAATAACGGGGCCCGGTATTTACCGCGTCCCGTTTTTTTATCCAATAATCCCGCATCTGCCCATCGCCTCACAGCCTCTGTAAATGGGTTAATGTTATGATTAACTCCCTATTTGGGTTTACCTGCTGAACGGGATCTGATGGACAACGCTTCACTCTGGCAACGGTTGATCACCGAAGGCGCGTTACCGCCACAGCTGCGCCCCTCCCCGGCCATTTATGCCTCCTGGCTACGCTGCAGCCACCTGATGCAACCCGCCGTGTGGAAAGCCCCACATCGTGCTCTGGGCACCACCTTCGACTCGATCTGCCGGCGTAAGGATGATTTCATTACGCTTGGCCAGGCAGCGTTGGAGGATGCCTGGGAATATATGGAGCAGCGTCACTGCGTGTTGCTGATCCTCGACGAAAGCGGCTGTACGCTGTGGCAATGCGGCGACAAGACGACCGGCGAACAGCTGCTCGAACTGGGTTTTGCGCCTGGTGCTTATTGGGCAGAAGGCGACATCGGCACCAATGCCCCTTCTCTGGCCGCATCCGAGGGGCATCCGGTACAGATCCATAGCGATGAACACGTGCGCCAGGCGCTGCATGGCTGGTCATTCTGCGCCGCACCGGTGCATGACAATAGCGGCCGCCAGCGGGGTATGTTGGCTTTGGGTTGCCAGTTGGCCGATTGTAATGCAGGCGATCTTTCCCTGATCCTGGCGATCGCCCGGGAGATCGGCAATGCCCTGAACGCCGACGGCCTGCTGGCCGAATCGAACCGCCATCTCAATCAGCTCAACGGGCTACTGGATAGCGTAGACGACGGTGTCATGGCCTGGGATCACCGGGGTTATCTGCAATATATCAACCCGCGCGCCGCCGCTATGCTGAAGCTGCATGAACAGCAGAGCCAGGGCAAGCCGCTGGCACAGTTATTGACGCTACCGGCCTTGCTTAACCGCGCCATCAGCCAACGCCAGCCGTTACAGCATGTGGAAGTCACCTTTGAAAGCCAGGGCCAGTTTATCGCCGCGCTACTCACCCTCAAACCGATCCTGGACGGTGAGCACTGTAGCTTTATCGCCTTGTTGCATCCCTTGGAAAGGCTGCATCAGTACGTCAGCAGCCAGATCGGCCGGGTCAGCCACACCTTCGAACAGATGCCTTCAGGCACCCAGGAAATGCGCCGTCTGATCCGCTATGGTCAGCAGGCGGCGAAGGGCCATCACCCGATTTTGCTTTGCGGTGAAGAAGGGGTGGGGAAAGAACTGGTCAGCCAGGCCATCCACAATGCCAGTGAACGTGCCGTCGGGCCTTATATCGCCTTAAACTGCCAGTTGCTGCCCGAGGCGCAAGGGTTGAAGGAGCTGTTGGGCAGTGATGCCAATGAAGAAGAAGCGGGCCAACTCAGTAAGTTCGAACTGGCCAACGGCGGCACACTGCATCTTGAACAGGTCGAATACCTGCCGCTGGCCATGCAGTCCGCCCTGTTGCAGGTGCTAAAAACCGGCGTGGTGATGCGTATGAATTCCAGCCGCGTGATCCCGGTGAACGTGCGGGTGATCGCCACCAGCGCCGCCAACCTGGCAGTGTTGGTGCAACAGAACCGCTTCCGCCGCCAGCTGTTTTATAGTCTGCAGGCCTTTGAGATCCAAATTCCGCCGTTACGCCAGCGCCTCAGTGACATCCCTTTGCTGGTTCAGCACCATCTGCGCGCCCTGGAGCATCACTTCCAATGTCGTTTCCGGGTGGACGACGACGTTATGACCCAACTTGGTCTGTACCTGTGGCCGGGTAACGATCTGGAACTGAAAGGGGTGATAGAGCGCGCCGCGATGATTTGCCACGGCCACCATATTCAACTGGCCGACCTACCCGCTCATTTGCTCAGCCATCAGCCGCTAGTGGAAAGCGACTCTCAACCGGCTATGCCACTGATGACGCTGGCGGAAATGGAGTTGCAGGCTATTATCCGCGTGGCCAACGTCAGCCACGGGCAGCTTAACGAAATGGCGCAACTGCTGGGCATCAGCCGCACCACTTTGTGGCGTAAAGTCAAACAGTTGAATATCGATATCAGCCAGTTCAAGCAGCGGGGTTAATGGCTGAGCTGTAAGGTTCCGCGCGCCGCATCCAACATTGCTTTCTGGCCGCTGCGGGTCTTGCTCATACATTCGCTCATGCCGACCACCATCGGTATCCCCATCGCTTTGGCCAGGATCGCGGTGTGTGACAAGGCGTTGCCGCCGCTCAGGCAAATCCCGAGAACCATGCGCCGATCGAGCATCACGACGTCGGAAGGCATCAGCTCATCCATCACCAGGATCGCTGGCTCATTGAGCACGATCGCCGGGATAGGCTGCCGTGACAGATGGCTCAGCGTACGGCGCAGCATGTCACGCACGTCCAGTTCCCGCGCCTGCAAATACTCATCATCCAGCGCCCGATAATCGGCGGCAATCTGCTCCAGCTCCTGCCGCCACGCCAGTTCCGCGCTGCACTGCTGCTGGGCGATACGGGTAAAGGCAGCCTGTTGCAGATCGGGATCGTCTAGCAGCATGCTGTGCGCCCCAAAGATCGCCGCCTGCGGTTTGCCGATCAGGTTGCCAGTGCGATCGGCCAGCCTGTTCAAATCGTCTAACGTCTGCTGCAATGCGATACGCAGGCGCTGCTGTTCATTGAGCACGTCATCGGCCCCTAGCTGGCGTTCTTCCGTTTGTGGCCAGAAGCTCGATACCTGGAATATCGGACCACTGCTGACGCTTTCCTCCACGGGGATACCGTGCAGCGAAGGCAGTTGCTGCTCAGATACGGTTTCGCCAAAATGCTGCTCTGCCAACGCCTTGAAAGCCGCCAGCGCTTCATCAGCCTGTGCACCATCGGCAATCAGACGGATAGTGTCGCCGTGGCGAACCTGCAACAAAGCCAGCTGATTCAGGCTGCGCGGGTTGGCACATTGGCCATGCTTTTCCAGCACCAGTTCCGCTGCAAAAGGAGCCAGAGCCTCTGCCAGACGCGCCGCCGGGCGAGCGTGCAATCCGTGCGGATTCTGTACCGTCCAACTCAGGCTTTTTCCCTGACTCAGCGGTAAATTCAGTGGCTTGCTGGCGGGTATCTCCTCACCGAGCTGTGCCTGCTTGGCCTGCAAGGCTCCTTGCGCCTCTGCCAGCACCTGCTCCAGGCTACCGCCCGCGTTAGCCGCTACGACCGCGGCCAGCGTGCCTTCCACCAGCGGTGCCGCACACAGTACCACCTTGGCCGCCACCTCTGGGTCGAGCAGCTCAAGCGCGGTTTCCGCACTCAATAATGCGCTGCCGAGATCCATCAGCACCACGATCCCCTCTCCGTCAGCCACGGATTCGATCGCTTCCATCACTTTCACCGCATCGGTGCCGATCGGGTGTAGCTCATCATCGACCCCCGCCGCCAGCACCAGTTTGCAACCCTCGCCGCGCATCATCTGGCGGGCGAGTTGCTCAACACCCTGCGCCAGTTGTGCACTATGCGAAACTACGACGATATTGATCATCCTGCCTCCTCGACCACCTGGGCCAGCGTTTTTATCATCAGCATGACTGAGGTTGCGCCCGGATCCTGATGGCCGATGCTGCGTTCGCCCAAATAGCTGGCGCGCCCTTTACGGGCCTGCATGACGATAGTGGCCTGTGCTGCCTGCTCCGCCCGAACGGCGGCCTGTTGTAGCGCCTGGGTCACGCTGAGCTGCTGCTGTAACGACTCGCCCAGGCTTGCAACGACCGTCCCCCAGACATCACACATGGTTTTATCGCCCGGCTCTGCCTTGCCACGCATCGCTACGCCTTCCGCGCCTTCCTGGATCACCTGCTTCAACTCCGCCAGATCCAGGCTCTGCTTGGCGTTGGCTGCCTGAGCCGCACGGATGAAAAAGGTGCCGAACAGCGGACCACTGGCACCACCAACGCTGGAGAGCAGCGTCATGCCGGTGTTTTTGAGAATAAAGCCGATGTCCTTGTCCGCTACCGAAGGCAGCTTTTCTACCACCTTGCTAAAGCCACGGTTCATATTCAGGCCGTGGTCGCCATCACCGATATCGCTATCCAACTGAGTCAAGAAATCGCGTTCGCGGGTAAAGACCTCACCACAACGCATCAACCACTCAACGACCTGCTGTTTGCTTAATGTCATGTTTCCTCCTCAGCCCCAGCGTAGCGCTGGCGTGTTCACCGGCGCATCCCACAGCGATAACAGCTCGTCATCCACTTGCAGCAAGGTAATGGAAACCCCCTGCATATCCAATGCGGTGCAGTATGACCCCACCAGATTGCGTTCAATGACGATCCCGGCCGCAGCACAACGCTGCGCCAAACGGTGGTAAACTCCGTACAGTTCGGAAAGCGGCGTAGCCCCCAGGTTATTGACCAACGCAATCACCCGGTCCCCCTGCGTCAAAGCTCGTTTGCTCTGGCTCTCTTCACGCCATTCTCCCTGCTGACGATCCCAAACGCGGATCGAGCGCTGGTAATCACCGTGATCGATCAGGGTATGGAACATGTCATCTACCGTTTGATCGAGGGTGGTGAACGTCCGCCGTTCGATCCCCGGTTCGCCGTGGATGCCAACGCCGAACTCCATCTCGTTATCCGCCAAAGTAAACGACGGCTTACCTGCCGCAGGCACGGTGCAAGCGCCCAGAGCAATCCCTAGCGAGTGGCCTTGGTTGTTGATTTTGTGCCCCAGTGTGACCAGCGCGTCCAGATCATCACCCCGTACCGCTGCCGCGCCGAGCAGTTTCTCCATCAGCACCGTATTGGCAACGCCACGTCGGCCTGCGGTGAACAGGCTATCTTTGACCGCTACGTCGTCATCCAACAGCACCGTTGCCACTGGCACGCCGCTGTCATGCAGCAATTCGGTCGCCGTTTCAAAGTTGAGGATGTCACCGGTGTAGTTCTTGATGATCAGCAACACCCCGGCGCCGCCGTCAATAGCTTGGCCGCAGTCGTACATTTTATCCGGCGTCGGTGAGGTGAAAATCTCCCCTGGGCAAGCACCGTCCAGCATTCCCTCACCCACGAAGCCGCAGTGCATCGGCTCATGGCCACTACCACCGCCAGACAGGATCGCCACTTTGCCTGGGATCGGCCCCGCCGTGCGGGTCACAAACACAGGATCCTGATGCACCTGCAGCTCCGGGTGAGCGGCAGCCATGCCGAGTAACTGTTCGTTAAGTACTGAATCGACCTGATTGATTAGCTTTTTCACGGTTAATTCCTCTGTAGGGAACAGCGGGCGCGTTGAGCGCGCCCGATGATTTATGCGCGTTGCAACCAGGCGCTGCCCAGTTTGTCTGCTGTCAGAATAGCCGCCAGTACGCTTTCCGGCGTCACGCTAAACGGCATGTTGTGGATGGTTTCACCCTTGGCACAGCTGGCCTCTGCCACCTTGCCGATTTTTTCTGTCAGTTCACCGGTGACGCCCATTTGTGCCAGGGTGATCGGCAGCCCGACCTGCTGGCAGAAGTTCAGCACTGTTTCTATCTGTGCCATTGGGCTGTTTTGCAGCACCAGTTGCGACAGGGTGCCGAACGCCACTTTTTCCCCGTGATACAGATGATGACACTCTTCCAACACGGTAAAACCGTTGTGGATGGCATGCGCCGCCGCCAGGCCGCTGCTTTCAAAACCAATACCGCTCAGATAGGTGTTGGCTTCAATGATGCGCTCCACCGCTTCGGTGACCACACCAGACTCCGCAGCCAGCTTGGCCTTAACCCCTTCAGCCAACAGCGTTTCATAACATAGACGCGCCAGATTGAGCGCCGCCAGCGTTGACTTGCCGCCCGCCATGCTGGTGGCCTGGGCATCGAAACAGGCCTGAGCTTCAAAATAGGTAGAGAGCGCGTCACCCATGCCCGCCACCAGCAGGCGTACCGGCGCTTTGGCGATAATGGCGCTGTCCATCACCACCATATTCGGGTTGGCGGGGTAGATCAGGTATTCTTCAAACTCGCCGCTTTCGCTGTAGATCACCGACAACGCGCTGGTAGGCGCATCCGTCGAAGCAATGGTTGGCATCAGAACCACTGGCACATGCTGGTAATAGGCAATCGCCTTGGCGGTATCCAACGTTTTACCGCCACCGATGCCGATCACCCCTTTGCAGCCGTGGTTTTTCAGCTCCTGGCCAAGGCGGTCGATTTCCTTGCGGCAGCATTCGCCATTAAACGTACCAGCGTGATACTTCACCCCGTGCTGATGCAGGCTGCCCATCACAGTATCGCCCGCCAGTTTCATGACGAAATCGTCGGCGATCACAAAGTAATGATCGGCAAGGGCTTTGGCATATTGGCCAACGGAGGCCAACGCATTGGCTCCCTGGATGTATTTGCTCGGGGATTGAATGATTCTCAACATAACTGACTCCTTGTAGAGACGTTAACCAAGTAACGTTCAGATTTCAGAGGGTGATATCGACGTATTGTTCTGTTGCTGACTATACGACCTGCCGGCCGCTTGGCGAGTAAGGAAAAAAACGTTACATAATGGAACGTAGCTTCGGGCAAAACGTTCCATTATGTAACGCTTTTGCTGCAGTTATGCGCAGTAAAGCGAACTGGCGCACACCGTAACGTATAAGTGCGTAAAGAGTGGATCCTGCGGGTGTTTCAGCTTTAATTTTGAGCATCTTTCCCCTATCCTATCGACCACTACTGGGCAAGGGCGAATAAAGCCCGCATGATGGGATAAATATCGATGAAACGGACCAAAAACATCAACAAAGACACCTTCCGCAAATCCTGGCGCAGCTACCGTGTTGCCCCCGTGGCTTTGGCGATCAGCGCAGTGTTTATGCTGGCCGGCTGCGAACAGGCGGATGAGACGGTTTCCCTGTATAAAAATGCTGACGATTGTTCAACCTCCAACCCGTCGATGAGCGAGCAGTGCACCACCGCGTATAACAACGCGCTGAAAGAAGCGGAAAAAACCGCACCTAAATATGCCACTCGTGAAGACTGCGTAGCCGAATTCGGTGAAGCGCAATGTACTCAGGCTCCAGCACAGGCTGGCATGGCCGCAGAATCACAAAGCAGTGGTAGCATGTGGATGCCGCTGATGGCGGGCTACATGATGGGCCGCATGATGGGTGGCGGGGGCTACGCTCAACAGCCGCTGTTTTCCTCTAAAAACGCCGCCAGCCCGGCAAACGGCAAGTTTGTTGACGCCAGCGGTAAAAGCTATGGCCCGGCAACCGCAGGCGGCCGTTCCATGACGGTACCCAAAACCGCAATGGCACCCAAACCCGCGGTGACCAATACCGTTACCCGTGGTGGCTTCGGTGAGTCCGTGGCCAAACAGACCAGCATGCAACGCAGCAGCGCCACCTCCAGCAGCTCACGCAGCATGGGCGGTTAAGACATGAAACGCGTTGCGATTAGCGAGCGCCCAGACTGGCGCGAAAAAGCCACCGAATTTGGTTTCGCCTTTCACACCATGTACGGCGAACCCTACTGGTGTGAAGATGCCTATTACCAATTCACATTGGCGCAGATCGAAGAGATTGAAGATGCCACCGCCGAACTGCACCAAATGTGCCTGAAGGTGGTGGATAAGGTGGTCAACAGCGATCAACTGATGACCAAATTCTGCATCCCCAAGCACACCTGGGAATTCGTTCGCAGCTCCTGGCGCACTAATCAGCCTTCGCTGTATTCACGCCTCGATCTGGCCTATGACGGCATCAATCCACCCAAGCTGTTGGAAAATAATGCCGATACGCCAACCTCACTGTATGAGGCAGCGTTCTTCCAATGGCTGTGGCTGGAAGATCAGATCAACGCCGGCAAGCTGGATCCCGCCGCTGACCAGTACAACAGCCTGCAAGAAAAACTGATCGAACGTTTCGCCGATCTGCAAGCCAACCACGGCTTTAGCCTGCTGCATCTGGCCTGCTGCCAAGACAGCGAGGAAGATCGCGGTACGGTGCAATATCTGCAAGACTGCGCGCTGGAAGCAGGCCTGCCGACCGAATTCCTGTTTATGGAAGAGATTGGCCTGGGCGAGAAAGGGCAGTTCACCGATCTGCAAAATCAGGTTATCAGTAACCTGTTCAAGCTCTATCCGTGGGAATTTATGCTGCGCGAGATGTTCTCCACCAAGCTGGAAGATGCTGGCGTACGCTGGCTGGAACCGGCCTGGAAGAGCATTATCTCCAACAAGGCTCTGCTGCCACTGTTGTGGGAAATGTTCCCGGATCATCCAAACCTGCTGCCAGCCTACTTTGCCGAGGACGATCATCCGCAGATGGATCATTACGTCACCAAGCCGCTGTTCTCACGCGAGGGTGCCAACATCCAGATCGTCCAGAACGGTCAGGAAGTGGCGCGCGTAGATGGGCCATACGGCGAAGAAGGCATGATTGTGCAGCAGTTCCATCAATTGCCCCAGTTTGAAGGCAGCTATACGCTGATCGGCAGTTGGTTGGTCAACGATCAGCCTTGCGGTATTGGCCTGCGTGAAGATCGCGAGTTGATCACCCAGGATCTGTCGCGCTTCTACCCGCATATTATTCTTGGTTAATCCGTAGGGTCGAACATAGTCACCGAAGGGGCGTCGCACAATGCGCCCGATCTGAGGCGCGAAATTTTCGCGCCTTTTTTATTGGTCCTCTCTGGTGATTAATCGATTAACCTCATATACTCAAACGGTCTGTTCTCCTCGGGCGGAGCTACCAGATATGAAGCTGACTTCCCTTATCCCGCCGCAGGTAAACCTGCATGATGGGCGCTTTACCGCACCTGATGTACAACATAAATCCACCACCCTGGGCAACCTGGCAGGGATATTTGCCGATCGTCACGCCTGGCAGGCAATGCCAGCAGAGTTTGCCGTCTACAGCGTTGAAATGCTGCCTTCCCCATCGCTGGAAGGTGAGTTGTTTGTCGGCACTACGCACTTGCAACCGGGTAAGGTGGGTAACGAGTTCTTTATGACCCGTGGGCACTTCCATCAGCGCCGTGAACAAGCTGAATTCTACTTCGGGTTACGGGGTAAGGGTTTGCTGTTGCTACAACATCAGGACGGTGACTGCATCCTTGAGCAAGTGTTTGCTGGCAGCGTCCACCATATCCCCTCCTTCACCGCCCACCGTCTGATTAACACCGGCGATGAGGTGCTCTCGGCACTAGCGGTCTGGCCAACGGTGGCCGGGCATGATTACAGCGCCTTACAGCCAAAGGGCTTCAAACTGCGGGTGTTCGCCGATGGCGCAGGTTGGAAAGCGGAGGCCCAATATGAGTGACTTAATGCTGCCGTATGGATTGGACGTGCGCGTTACCCGTGAGCCGATGGGTTTTGGCTATGGGGATGAGGTGATAGGGCCGCTGCCAGAGATCCGCACGTTGGATCAAATCCGCCCTTCGCTTCGCGACCCCGACTGTGATGGCCCAGAGCAGGTATACGCCATCGTTATGGACGTGGCCAAGCAGCAACATCTGGTGGAGTTAAAAAAGCGCATGTTGTTATTTGGTATCGTAACCTATGCCAAAGGCCAACTGGGGCGTGAACCGATACGCAGCCAAGGGCATATTCACCGCGTCAGCCAGCACAGCGGCTGGTCTCCGCCGGAGCTGTACGAAATCTGGCAGGGCAAAGCGATCATCTATATGCAGGAACGGGTCGAACGGGACCCAGGACGCTGCTTTGCCGTCCATGCCGGACCAGGGGAGAAAGTGCTGGTGCCGCCGGGTTGGGCGCATGCTACCATTTCCGCCGATCCCCATCAGCCACTGACCTTCGCCGCCTGGTGCGATCGCGAATACGGCTTTGAGTATGAGGCGGTACGGGCCTACAAAGGGCTGGCATGGTATCCATTATTGCAGGGCGATAACATCGTCTGGCAGCAAAACCCGCATTATCAATCCGGCAGGTTGCACGCCATCGGGCCACGGCATTACGCCGAGTTTGGTCTGAGCGATAAGCCGCTCTATGCGCAATTTGAGACGGACCCGGCACGCTTCCAGTTTATTTCCAAGCCGGGCAGCGTAGCGGAAAAATGGCAGAGATTTGAACCTTGATAGAAGACGGGCGCAACCTTTGGCTGCGCCCGATGGATGATGGTTCAGGAGAACAGGCCGCAGGCGACTCCGGCAGCGGCCAACACCAGCAGGCCTAGCATCGCCTTCACCGGTGAAAGCCCGCGCTTAGCCATCAGATACCAGGTAGCCAGCACCACGATCAGCGGCATCAGGTTAGGGAAAATACCATCCAGCATGTGTTGCAGCTGAATGTTCACCCCATCCTTGGTGATAAACTCCAGCCCTGTACCCAGCTTGACGTAGCTGGCGGCCACGCCGCCCATGACAAACACCCCCAGCAGGGAAAGCGCTTCACGCAGGCGGGAGGATTTGCTGCTGACCAGCATCTCCACCGAGCCGGACCCCATGTTATAACCCTTCATAAACAGCCAGTAAGAGCCAGGGATAACGATCAGGCTAAAGGCAATAATGTAAAACAGCGGCCCAATCACGCTGCCACCGGCGGCCAGTGCCATGCCGATACTCAACAGGATGGGGATCAACATCCCCGGCAACATGGAATCGCCGATCCCGGCCACTGGCCCCATCAGGCCCACTTTCAAGGTGTTGATGGTTTCACCATCAATCGGTTCCCCGTTGGCCCGTTTCTCTTCCAGCCCGATCACCATACCGTTGACGATCGCGCCCAGCTGCGGCTCGGTATTATAAAATGAGGTATGGCGGCGAATGGCTTCAATGCGCTGCTGTTTGTCCTGATACAGTTTTTTCAGCGCGGGCATCATGCTCAGGCAAAAACCATAAGACTCCAGCCGCTCAAAACTCATCGAGGACAGGTTATACATCATCCAGGCGCGCCAACAGCGGCGCAGATCCTGTTTATTCAGTTTAGGTGTTGGCGTTTCCATCAGAATTCATCCTCATCGTCGGCCTGGGGCCCAGCCTGTGCACTGGCGACCTGCGGCTCCGGCTTATAGTTGTAGTGGATCAGCGCTAACAGCGCGCCAACAATCACCAGCGCCACCATATTCAGCTTGAGGAACACGATGCAGATAAACCCCACCAGGAAGTAAATCAGCATGCTGTAGTTTTTAATGATCTGCTTGAGAAGAATGGCAATCCCCACCGCAGGCAGAATGCCACCGACCACGTTCATGGTGGTTAGCACCAGCGCGGGCAGGCTGTCCATGAAGGCGTTGATGTAGCGAGCCCCGAAGAACACCGCGATAAAGGTCGGCACAAAGCGCAGCAGGAAGTTGGTCACCTGCGGCCAAATGGCGCTGTTAAGATAGATCCCCCGTTCATCCCCCTGCTCTACCGCCACGTCCGCTCGGTGGTTCCAATAGGAGTTGAGCACCATCATGGCGTTGAACAGCACGGTGCCCATGATGCCGATAGTCGCTGCCAATGCGACCGCTACCTCCGGGCCCTTGCCGGAAAGTATCCCCAGCGCAATCGCCGGGAAGGCGACAAAGTTGAGATCGGCCGGCATCGATCCTCCTGGTGTTACCATGGCGATATATACCGCCTGAACCGCAACACCGATGATGATACCGGTCTGTACATCGCCGAGGATCGCCCCCACCAGCATACCGGAGACCAACGGGCGGCTGAGAATATACCAGCCTCCGGTCAGCCCCAGCAGCCAAGGGCTACTCAGCGCGCCGAGATAGCAGAGTATCCCGATAAGCGTCGCTTCAAACCACATAGTTAACTCCTGTCAGTCAGACCTGTTTGAGTTTCTTTTTGGCATCTAGCCAGCTGAAATGACTGGCGTCGGGTACCAGACGGAATTCGATCGCGTGGCCACGTTCGCTGAGAAAATCGAAGGCAGCGCTCTCTTCTTGATTGACCGACTGGTTCGGACCAATGGTTACGGTCTGTGCCCGTGCCGACATCGGCCCAACGTTGATCTTCTGGTTACGGTTTTTTAAATCGATACCGGCTTCCAACAGCCTGCGCAGCGTGACCGGCGATTTACCGATCACGAAGTATTGCTTGTCGCTAGCGATCACCTTCGGCAGCTTTTCTATCGCCTGTGCTACGGTGAATAACCACACCTTGGTGTCTTGTACCGCTCCTTTCATCACCGATGACAGCAACGGATCTGCCGCTACCTCATCGTCGATCGCCACAATCCCGTCGCAGGGCAGCTCCTTCGCCCAACGGGTAACCAGCTGGCCGTGGATCACCCGATCGTCGATACGTACAAATGAAATTGCCATGATTTTTCCTCAGAAATCGTCCGGTTGTGCTGCTTGCGCCGAGCGGGCAACCACGATGGTTTCGCCCCCCTGCGCTACTAACTCTTGTGCGGCATGCTGCACATCCACGCCCTCCAGCAAGTCGGCACTCATCAGTAACATGGGGAAATTCACTCCAGTCACTACTGCCATCGGCACAGCGTTATTGGGGTCAAACGCATGCCGACAGGCCACGTTATAAGGAGTGCCACACAGCAAATCGCACAGCACCAATACACCATCAGCACCGGAGCTGACCCGCTGCAGTTCGGTGGCAAAATCCTGCTTGAAAGCCTCAATACCACCGGTCTCAAAGAGGCTGACGTAACTGGTGTGCGGCAACTCGCCATAAACCATGCTGGCGCTGGTCATCAGAGCCTCAGCCAGCGGGCCATGCGAGATCACAATCACTTTCAACATCGGTTTATCCCCTTACCCAGGCTTTGATGGTGGCGAGGGTCTTACCCTGGCTGCTGCCATAAGGGCTGATACGATAAGATCCCACCGCCGCCGGGACGATAAAGGTTTCCGCATAATGCACCACAAACGGCGCGAATCGGCCCTCAGGGCTATCGACGATCGCCTCCTCACCTTCAATCAGATTCAGCACGTTCACCCGCCCTTCGGTATGGTGCAACACCGGTTCATTGAACCAATGGCGACGAGTTTCAATAAATTCACGCTCATGCAGGCCGGTGCGCTCTTCCCGCCAGCCCGGCCCTTCGGCAACTGGTTCGATACGGTTTACTAAGTGCTCCTGCACCCAGGCGGTGTCACGCTGCCAGTCGATCACCTGCTCGCCATGCTCCAAATGTACCGGTCGCGGCTGCCCATCCAGCCCCAGGCGACCCCAATCCCAGAGTTTGAAGGTGAAGATGTAAGGCGTGGCGCTGATTTCCAGCACCATTGCCCCATCGCCGGAACAATGTACCGTCCCCGCCGGGATCAGGAAGTGATCGTGTTTATTGGCCGGGAACTGGTTAACAAACCTTTCATCATCAAAGGCTTTTTCACCCCGCTGAGCAGCAGCCAGATCGGCCATCATAGCCTGTGGGTCGGTGCCGGTTTTCACGCCCAGATAAACCTTGGCTCCCGGCTCCGCCGCCAGAATGTAGTAACTTTCATCCTGGGTGTAATGCATGCCGAAATGCTGCTGGATATATTCGGTAATGGGGTGAACCTGGAAGCTGAGGTTTTGCCCGCCGACGGTATCCAGGAAATCAAAACGGATCGGGAATTCAGCGCCGAAGCGGGCATGTACTCGTTCCCCCAACAGAGGGCGAGGATACAGCAGCACCAAATCCTGTGAGGGGATCTCGACCCGGACGTCACCAAACCGCATTAGCAGGCTGTTTTCCTCGGGCACGCAGTCAAAACACCATGCATAGTTGGCTGCCGCCGGATCGAGATCGAACTGTTGCTTCATCCATTGACCGCCCCAAACGCCAGGGTCAAAAAATGGGACTACGCGAAACGGTTGCCGGGTGGCCTGTTGCAACCCGGCGTGGAACGCAGTACCGGCTACCAGCTTGGGTGAACCAGCCTGATTGGTATCCAGCACAAAGTTGGCTCGCTGCAACAAGGGGGTTTTGTGACGATCAAAGACCCGCCACTCTACAAAAAACGCGCGCTTATAACGGCGCAGTACGTCTTCATTCAGGTTGGCAACGCCCCAGTTGCCCAACTCGCCCCGGCGAAAACGTTGTTGTATCTCCCAGCGCGCCAGATCGGCATAAACCAGCACATCCCCTGCCGCGATGAGTGCCGCCCCTGGCCCATACACCACCACCAAGCCGCTTTCGACGGCCGCGATTGCCGCACGTTGCTGCTGCACGGCCTCATCGGCAAAAAACTCCGGCATTTCGTGGCAGGACAACACGCCAAAGACCCGGTCATCCGTCAGATTACGTTCAATCATCGCGTGGATATGGCTTTCATCATATTTGGCCTGCTCGGCGTTCAGTACCAGAGCGGGTAACAAGGGATCGATCAGTTGCGACTTGAGCTCCGCCAGATCCACGCCGTGGTAGCAATCCACAACCAGTATGGTTTTAGCCAATCCTTGCGCAGCGATATGGCTACTGATGGCCTGCACCACGGCTGGCCAACCTTGCCAGGCAGCGCGGTCAAACCCCTGCACCACCAGTTCCGGGTATTTGTCATAGTTTGCTTTACGATGTTGCTCGGACATGATCTGTTGCCTATGCTCTGAAAACATAACCAAAGATTAATCGATTAACCCAATCTTAAACAGCGTGGTTAACGGGATTAACCTCAAAAAACGGCGATAAAGCGGACTAAAGCCCAAGTTATTGCGATATATATCACAAATAATTTTCATCATTTGCCAACAAAAGGTTAATCGTTATACCTTAATGTGAGATCCCGCCTGCAAACAGGATATGAAATGAGCACCATCACGCTGGCCGACGTCGCCGCCAAAGCAAAAGTCTCCACCGCCACGGTTTCCATGGTATTGCGCAATCGTGGTCGCATCTCGGATGAAACCCGCAAGCGCGTACTGAGCGCCATCGATGAGCTAGGTTATGTCTATAACCAGACTGCGGCTAACCTGCGCAATCGCAGCAGTAATCAGGTCGGCCTACTGCTACACGACATCACCAACCCGTTTTATGCGGAAATGACCGCCGGGCTGAGCCAGGAGATGGAGCGCCACCAGCTCATGCTGTTTTTGGCTAACAGCGAAGAGTCTGCCCCCAGACAGCAAAAATTTGTCGACTCGCTTTTGCAGAACAATGCCAGTGGCATGGTGCTATGCTCCGCACGACAAACGCCGCCGCTGTTCTTTGAAACGCTCAAACGCCGCAAGATCCCGGCCATTATGGTGGTTCGCCCGGTTGCGGACGCTCATTTTGACTTTGTCGGTACCGATAACTTTTTGGGCACTCAGTTAGCCACGCAGCACCTGCTGGATCTGGGCCATCGGCATATCGCCTTTATTGGTGGCTCAGTCAGTTCCACCTCGCGCGCGCAACGCCTGGGTGGCTATACCAGCAAGCTGTTGGAAAAGGGCATTCAGGTCAGAGGGGAATGGATTGTTTGCAGTGAGGCTAGCCAAAGCTCCGGTGCTAAAACCGCAGAGCAACTGTTTACGACATACCCAGAGCTCACCGCCGCATTATGCTATCAGGACATCGTGGCGCTAGGGGTGATGCAGACTTTACGCAAACTTGGCCGCCAGGTAGGCCGCGATTTTGCACTGATTGGCTTTGACGATATTACCGAGGCTTCCCTGGTACAGCCGGGGCTAACCACGGTGTCCGTCGCCTCACGCGAGATTGGCCGTAAGGCCGGGGAACTGTTGTATAGCCGTATTCAGGGTAACGATGAACCGCCAAAGCGCATCATTCTACCGCCTTCGCTGGTGATCCGTGAGTCCTGCGGTTATGGGGTGTAGTGAATAGGGGGCTATAGCCCCCTGACCATCAACCAATCTGCACCGAAAGCATGCTCAGCGCGGCCATTTCGATCCCATCGATCGGTACCGAGATCGGCTCTTTACCATCCCAGCCGCCCAATACATACAGCAACGGCAGATAATGCTCTGGCGTCGGGTTCGACAACGCTGCGCCTTCATGCTGCATATAATTCACCAGCGGGTGATGTTCGCCCTGATAATCCAGGTTATCACGTACGTACTGGTTGAATGACTCCGCCCAAGGATACGGGCTGGTGTCACCCTGCCATTTCACCATGCGCAGGTTATGCACCACGTTGCCGCTGGCCACGATCATTATCCCCCGATCGCGCAGCGCCGCCAGCTTACGGCCCAGCTCAAAATGGTATTCCGCTGGTTGAGTCCCATCGATGCTCAGCTGCACCACCGGGATATCGGCTTGCGGGTACATCTTGATCAGCACGCCCCAACTGCCGTGATCCAAACCCCATTCACTGGTATCGGCAATCACCTGCGCCGGGGCCAACAGGCTTTGCAGCTCTGCCGCCAGCTCTGGTGAACCCGGTGCCGGATACTGTGTATCAAACAGCGCCTGCGGGAAGCCGCCAAAATCGTGAATGGTTTTTGGATGTTCCATCGCCGTCACTGCCGTCCCACGAGTGTACCAGTGGGCAGACACAGCAACGATCGCCTTTGGCCGTGGCAATTGCTCACCCAACGCACGCCAGGCCTGGGTATAGCGGTTTTCTTCCAGCACGTTCATCGGGCTTCCGTGGCCAAGAAAGAGTGCAGGCATACGAGAGGTGGTCATAAAATATCCTTGGTTAGCATGACAAGTGTTCTGCTGACTACATTACGCTGTTTGCCTTACCGAGGCAGCCGGATAACCCTGATGGTGATCTTCAAGAAATTTGAATGGCTGGAACGATTGAAACCATCAACCAAATCCACTCGATTTATGACTTGGCTCTGTTAGTATCAGAAACTGATAAATATTATTAGCATACAAGGAGAATGCATGTCTGTACCGCTGATCCTGACCTTGTTAGCCGGAGGCGCTACCTTTGTCGGTGCCCTGCTCGGCATTATTGGCCAGAAGCCCTCCAACCGCCTGCTGGCGTTTGCGCTCGGCTTTGCCGCAGGGATTATGCTGTTGATCTCGCTGATGGAAATGCTGCCCGCTGCGCTGCACACCGTCGGCATGTCACCCATGCTTGGCTACGGCATGTTTATGCTCGGGCTGTTAGGCTACTTTGCGCTGGATCGCATGCTGCCACACCAACACCCGCAAGACCTGGTGCAAAAGCCCATCAAGCCCCATAACCTGAAGCGCACCGCCATGCTGCTGACGCTCGGCATCAGCCTGCACAACTTCCCGGAAGGGATTGCCACCTTTGTCACCGCCAGCGCCGATCTGGAACTGGGGATGGGCATTGCGCTCGCGGTCGCCATCCACAATATTCCAGAAGGGTTGGCAGTCGCCGGGCCGGTGTATGCGGCAACCGGCTCTAAAACCAAAGCGCTACTGTGGTCTGGGATCTCCGGAATGGCAGAAATTCTGGGTGGCGTAATGGCCTTCCTGGTGCTCGGCCCGATGGTTTCACCGGTGGTGATGGCGTCGATTATGGCTGCGGTGGCCGGGATTATGGTGGCGCTGTCGGTAGATGAATTAATGCCATTGGCCAAAGAGATCGATCCACACAATAATCCAAGCTATGGCGTGCTGTGCGGCATGGCGGTGATGGGGTTTAGCCTGACGCTGTTGCAAAGCAGCGGCATCGGCTAAAGAATTTTAAGCACAAAAAAGCCGCTTCATCAGCGGCTTTTTCATATCAGTCAGCGACTCAGCTGGCTTTCTTTTCGTGCGACTGGCGGTAAGCCACCAGATCTTCGATAGTCAGCACCACCATGTCATGCTGCTTGGCAAAGGTGATCACTTCTGGCGCATGCGCCATGCTGCCGTCATCGTTAGTCAACTCGCACAGTACGCCAGCGGGTTTGAAACCGGCCATTGAGACCAGATCGATGGTCGCTTCAGTGTGGCCGCGGCGGTTCAATACGCCACCAGGCTGAGCACGCAGCGGGAACACATGGCCTGGGCGGTTCAAATCGCTTGGCTTGGCACCGTCTGCAATGGCTGCACGGATAGTCGTCAGGCGATCGCTAGCCGATACGCCAGTGGTCACGCCCTGCGCCGCTTCAATCGTCACGGTAAAGGCGGTCTGGAACTGACTGGAGTTGTTGGTGACCATCATCGGCAGCTCGAGCTGCTGGCGGCGATCTTCGGTGATACACAGGCAAACAATGCCGCTACCGTGGCGAATGGTCAGCGCCATCTGTTCAACGGTCATGGTTTCTGCGGCGAAGATCATGTCACCTTCGTTTTCACGGTTTTCATCATCAAGCACCATCACACCGCGCCCGTTGCGCAGTGCATCAAGAGCGCGTTCAACGCGTTCTTCCGGCGTGCCGAAATCTGAAAGTAGAGTCTGATTCATGGTAAAAAACCTCATTAAAATTATGGATTACCAGAACCAGGGCGATCTTGAGGAGTGGCTATGCCAATAGCCAAAAAAATAACGCAAGCGGGGCATACGCCCGACAGGTGTCGTTACTCTCTCCCATCCGGACTATAACCGTCGGCCCCGGAATTACACCGGATCTGCTGACCTCTAACCCACTCCTGAGAGATAGGTTGAGCGCTCGCGGGCTTTCACCGTGAATGGTGATTTACCGCCGGTGGGGACTTGCACCCCGCCCTGAGAATAAGCATCTCGACTATAACCCCATCGCTTTAGTGTTTCAAGCCATCCGGTCGCGTAATGAGGGATCGCGCAGCAAACACGGTAATAGTTTATCCGGCGAGCAACTCGCATTACACTAAGCGTCAGCCACCAAATATCAGAAAGGGAAACGCCATGATTGACCCGAAAAAAATTGAACAGATCGCACGCCAGGTCCAAGAGTCGATGCCTAAAGGCGTACGTGAATTCGGGGAAGACGTTGAGAAAAAAATCCGTCAGGTACTGCAAGCGCAGTTGACCCGTCTGGATCTGGTTAAACGCGAAGAATTTGACGTGCAGACCCAGGTACTGTTGCGCACCCGTGAAAAGCTGGCATTGCTGGAACAGCGTCTGACCGAACTGGAAGGCAAGCTGAATACCGCGCCGGTAGCCAAGCCAGCAGACGAATAAGTTGTTCTAAGGGGCGCACCATGCGCCCTTATCGCTTGGAGACCGCCGCCTGCGTTTTACGCGGCAGCACCAACCAGATCAGCACCAACATCGCCAACGCATACAGACTTTTCCAGCCGATAATCACCAGCAATAACAAGCACAACGCGGAGCCAACGATCGCCATCAACCGCGAACGCCCCTGCAAGATCCGCCAACCCGCCAACATACACAGCAGATAAATCAGCACGAAAATGCCATTGGCGTATACCAGCAGCGTATCCAACGGCAGCTTCAGGGTATAGATCAGTAAAGTGAACAACAGGCAGCAACCGACCACCGCGCTCAGTGCATTGACCGGCACCTGGCCCGCGGAGAGTTTGGCTAAACCGCTAGCAGGCTTTTCCTGGGCCTGAGACCAGACCAGGCGGGCAAAGCTCTGGGTGTAGATATTCACGCTGGCAAAACAGGCCAGATAGCCGATGATGCAGGCAATCCACAGCGCATGTTCGCCAAACAGTTGCACCACGATCCCCGGCAACGAAGCGGCCGCCGCCTGATGTTCACCGTAAGCATGGAAGTGCAACACCGCTACGGTACATCCCCAATAGACCGCCCCCGCCACCAACAGCCCAAGCATTAACGCACGCGGAAAGTCCCGCTCTGGATGGCGAAACTCGGTCGCCAGATGAGCAAAAGCCTCCAGCCCGACAAAGCACCAGAACATCACCGCCAACGCGTGGAACATATTAGGAGGAGAAATATCTCTGACCGCAGGCCATGGGATTTGGGATGGAGTAATCCCGCCTTGCCACCAGATAGCCCCCACCAGAGCTATCACCAGAAGGGCAATCAAGGTCTGAATATTAGCACTGGAACCGGCGCTGCGTGTGCCAAGCAGCCAAATCACCACCAGCGTGACAATTTGCACCAGCAACAGGCCGTTGGCATCCCAACCCAAAGTAGCCTGCCAGAACCCTGCGGCGATTTGTAATGCGGCGGGCAAGCCAACGGGGATCACAGACAGGAACAGCCAAGCGGTTACCTTTGCCATGCGTGGCCCAAAGGCCAGGCCGACAAAATGCGCGGCGCCACCGGCGCTGGGGAAATGGCGGCCCAACGCCGCAAAAGCGATGGCGATCGGGAATACCAGCACAATCAGTATTGGCCAGGCCCACAGGCTGTCGCCGCCCGCCACCTGCGCCGCCAATGCCGGAACGGCAAAGACCCCGGTACCCAGCAGTGAAGTGGACAATAACCCAACGCCCTGCGCTAAACTCAGCTCCTGCTTAAGTCCACTCACTGCAAACCACCCTGTTTACCCGTCGTCTTTCAAGCTGCAGCGTTGTTACCTGCGCTTACCCACAGTTTGAAATCCATAGGGTATAGATATATAGATAAAGTTAACCACGACCATCCTTGATAGCCTTGATGATATTGGTGGTGGATAACCCATCTTCAAAGTTCAGTACCCGCACATCGCCACCGTTGGCCCAGACTTCAGCACTGCCAGCAATCTCATGCGGCTGGTAGTCGCCGCCCTTCACCAGCAAATCTGGCAGCACTTCGGCGATCAGGCGTTGCGGCGTATCTTCTTCAAACGGCACTACCCAGTCCACGGCACCCAGCGCGCCCAATACCACCATACGGTTTTCCAGCAGGTTAACCGGGCGGGTTTCCCCTTTCAGGCGCTTGGTTGACGCATCGCTGTTCACCGCCACGATCAGGCGATCGCCCAATTTGCGCGCATTTGCCAGGTATGAGACATGGCCAGCGTGCAGAATGTCGAAGATGCCGTTGGTCATCACCACTTTCTCGCCGCGTTGGCGCGCCTGCGCTACCGCTTTTTTCAACTCGGCCTCGGTCATTACGCCAAAGCCGGTTTCGGCGCGGCCACGAATGGCGTTTTCCAGTTCGACTGGCGAGACGGTCGAGGTACCCAACTTACCCACCACCACACCGGCGGCGGCGTTAGCCAGGAAGCAGGACTCTTCCAGCGTATTACCCGCAGCCAGAGCGGCAGCCAGTACACCGATCACCGTATCACCGGCACCGGTCACGTCGAACACTTCCTGCGCCTGAGTTGGCAGATGCAACGGCTCACGGCCCGGCTGCAGCAAGGTCATCCCCTGCTCGGAACGGGTGATCAGCAATGCGGACAGTTCAAAGTCCGCCACCAGTTTCATCCCACGCGTCACCAGCTCTTCTTCGCTCTGACAATGACCGACCACGGCTTCAAATTCGGACAGGTTTGGGGTCAGCAGCGTGGCGCCACGGTAACGTTCAAAATCGGTGCCTTTCGGGTCGATCAGTACCGGAACCTTCGCAGCACGTGCCAGTGCGATCATGCCCTGCACCTTGCTCAAAGCGCCCTTGGCGTAATCCGACAGTACCAGTGCGCCAATCTGCGGCAATGCCTGCTGGATACGCTCCATGATCGGCTGCGGATCGACGTTGGAAAAACCTTCCTCGAAGTCCAGGCGGATCAGCTGTTGGTTACGGGAAAGTACGCGCAGCTTGGTGATGGTCGGGTGCGTCGGCACCGAGACAAAGTCACAACGCACGTTAACCTCGTTGAGCTTGGCGCTCAGCGCACGCGCCGCGTCGTCGATCCCCGTCAGGCCCACCAGGCGTGAATTGGCACCCAACGAGGCGATGTTCATCGCGACGTTAGCTGCACCACCGGGACGCTCTTCGATGGTTTCAACCTTGACCACCGGCACTGGTGCTTCCGGCGAAATACGGCTGGTCGGCCCATACCAATAGCGATCCAACATGACGTCACCAACCACCAACACTCCGGCGCGGCGAAAATCAGGTAGTGTAACTTTCATCCGATAACTCCAAACAAGTCATAAAAATAAATTCGGCAGATATTAGCATAATAGCCTGCAATACCCGTAAAAACTGCCCCCTCAGCCCAGCCATTTACTCCAACTGACACGCACCTGCTCACGCTCGGCAGCAAACAGCTCACTGCTGACTTTGCTGGAGTGCTCCTGCAACGCCAAATGGTGGATCTCATCACGCATGGTGACATAGGCCTGGGTCAACGCCTGGGCCTCGTCTTCCGGCATGATGTCGTAATTGGCCATCAGCTCAAAGATACGCACGTTATCCGACCAACGCGTCAGGCGCGGTTCGCCCGCGGCATAACCTAAGACCAGGTATTGGGCAATAAATTCGATATCGGTGATCCCGCCTTCGTCCGCTTTGATATCAAACAGATCGCGCTGTTTACTGCCCAGATGGTTGCGCATTTTCTCACGCATTTCACGCACCTCCTGCTGCAGCTTGTTCACTTCACGCGGTTTGCACAAAATTTCGCGGCGGATCGCATCAAACTGCTGGTGCAGCGCCGGATCGCCATACACGATGCGCGCCCGCACCAGAGCCTGATGCTCCCAGGTCCAGGCTTCGTTACGCTGATAGTCGGCAAAGGCTTCGACGGTACTGACCAGCATCCCGGCAGCACCGGAAGGACGCAGACGGGCATCCACCTCATAGAGAATGCCTGAAGAGGTGCGGGTGCTGAACAGATGCATCACCCGCTGTGCCAGACGCAGATAGAACTGGCGACCATCGATGCAACGATCGCCATCCGTCATGACGTCTGGTGGACAATCCAGCAGGAACACCAGGTCTAGATCCGAGCTATAGCCCAGTTCCCAGCCCCCTAGCTTACCGTAGCCGATCACCGCAAACCCTAACCCCTCCCGTTCATGCAGATGGGTTGGTTGGCCGTAGCGCGCGACCATGTCTTTCCACGCCTGCTGCACCACCGCATCAATGATCGCCTCGGCCAGATAGGTTAAGTGATCGCTCACTTTCATCACCGGCAACGCCTCGGCGATATCCGCAGCAGCAATGCGCAGGTGCTGTGCCTGCTTGAACTGCCGCAACGCTTCCAACTGCTGTTCTTCATCGTCTTCCGGCACCCGCAGGCGGTATTGGCGCAGTTCGCTACGATAGGCATCAGGGGCCACCGGTTGGTACAACGTGGCAGTATCCAACAGCTCATCGAGCAACAGCGGATAACGCGCCAGTTGGCTGGCCACCATCGGTGATGCGGCACAAAGGCGGATCAGGTGGCTGAGGGCGGCATGGTATTCCACCAGCAACTCAAGGTAGGTAGTTCGGGTCACGATGCTCAGTAACAACTGGGTCAGGCGCGTCAAAGCCGTAGCCGCGTCCACGCGCGAACACACTTCAGCCAGCAAGCGTGGCATCAGTTGATCCAGCACGTCGCGGCCACGCGGGCCAATGGTGCGTTTGTCCACGTCGTGGCGGAAGTCGGCGATGGAACGCAACATCTGCCGCCGCGCCTCTTCGTCCAGATGGGGCGTCAGTGGTGCCAGCTCGTTCTCGTCCAGCGCATCCTGCCACAGGCTGTGATAATGCTGGTAGTTGGGATCTTCGCCTACGTCTGGGCTGTCGTCGCCGATCAGGTCATCAAATACCGCACGGACCTGGCGCATATGCGCTTCCAGCACCGCCATCAACGACGGCCAGTCTGGCTGATCCATTCCCCAGGCCAGACGCGCCTGATCCAACTCGTCCTGCGGTAGGGTTTGCGTTTGCTGGTCGGCAATCGCCTGCAACAGATTCTCCAGCCGCCGCAGGAACAGGTAGCCGTTACTCAGCTCAGCGACCTGCTGTGCAGTCAACAGCCCCAGTTCACCAACCGCCTGCAACGTCGGCAGCAGTGAGCGCCCCTGCAAACTGGGTTCACGCCCGCCACGGATCAGTTGGAACACCTGGGTGATAAATTCGATTTCGCGGATGCCACCGGCACCCAGTTTAATGTTGTCCTTCAGCCCCCGCCGCCGCACTTCGCGGGCAATCATGCCCTTCATATTACGCAGCGACTGGATCACGCTGAAATCGATATAGCGACGGAACACGAATGGCCGCAATGTCTTGCGCAGTTCCTGGCTGTAGGCATCTTCATGCCCCCCCATCAGGCGCGCCTTGACCATCGCGTAGCGTTCCCAGTCGCGCCCCTGCTCCTGGTAATAATCTTCCAGCGCGGCAAAGCTCATCACCAGCGGGCCGCTATCGCCAAACGGCCGCAGACGCATATCGACGCGGTAGACAAAGCCGTCGATGGTTTGCTGATCCAACGCTTTGATCAGCCGTTGCCCCAGGCGGGTAAAGAATTGGGCGTTATCCAGCTCACGCCGCCCACCCTGCGTATGGCCGTTTTCCGGATAGGCAAAGATCAGATCGATATCAGAGGAGAAATTCAGTTCGCCACCGCCGAGTTTGCCCATCCCCAGGATCAGCAAAGGCTGCGGCACGCCATCGGCATTGCAAGGCGTGCCCCACTCGCGGCAACAGGTTTGATAGAGCCAGTCACGGGCGCTAACGATTAGCGTTTCTGCCAGGGCACTCAGCTGTTGTAGCGTTTCTTGCGTGGTACATAGCTGCTGAGCCTGCGCCCAGGCAATGCGCACCAGGCTCTCACGGCGAAACAGACGGAGCACACGCATCAGCTGCGCTTCGTCCTGCACCTCTTCAAGCTCATCCTGCAACCAGGCGGCATAATGCTGCCACTCATCGGCCACCGGTGGCTGCTGGCGTAACGTTACCAACCATTCAGGATGGCCGAGCAACATGTCGCTGACAAAATCACTCGACGCCAGAACGCTTTGTTCTGCGGCGCTGAGCATCAACTCCGCGCCCTGAGTTTCCTGAAATCGCTGCACGATGTTCTGTGCCTGAAGCTGTAACGCAGCAGAGAGTGGCAACATAGTGAATGACCCGTTCTGTGGCCTGCAGCCCGGCAGGCCCGCTGGAGTTAACGAACCGCGCCGTTTAACCAGAATGGCGCATGGGATAATGCCTGTTTGCGGCTGGCTTCATACCAACCCTGCCGACGTTCGGCAATGGCTGATTGCAGCTCGCGCCAGCTGTCGATATACGGCCCGGTTTCGCTATCCGGATAGGCACCAGAAAGCAGAATAAATGCCAACACCTGGCGCGTCAGACGGGGCAGTTGCTCTTGATATTCATCTTCATTCAGGGTGCGTGTAAAGGCTTCTTTCAGCTCTGCGGCGCTACGGCCCAGCATGATGTCGCTAAAACGCTTGAATGAACCATCCAGCTTAGCCTGCGATTTGGCATCGATAAACGGCCGCCATGCACCGGTGATCAACCACGATGTGAGTGCCAACTTACATTGCAGATACTCCGTGCCGTAGCACAGCTCCTGCGGCTGGGTGGTTTTATCCACCAGCAAAGGCTCCAAAGCCGTCAACCGAGCGCGCAGATCGGTGCTTGCCTTGCGCGGAACCAATCCGCCAAAGATCACCAGTGCCTGGCGGATCAGACCGATCGCTTCCATTACCGCGCGGCGTGCCTGCTTGTCGCCACGCAGCCACAGTTCTTCGTGATACTGCCAATGGCTCAGCGCCAGCTCGAAAGCGGCCACCATGCCCTGTTCTACCGTGGATTTAGGAGCTGGCTTCAACACGCTTAATGGGCGTAACTCACGTTCGGCATTGCCCTGCGCCAGATGATAGCCCCGAGCCGCTTTGCTGAGGCTGCCCTGGCGTAAACCACCCTGTTCCGCCAATGCGGCTGCCAATGCCAGCAAATCAGCAGTCTCACCGCTTTTCAGCTCTAGCTCCAGCTCGCATAACGGTTCGGCCAGTTCACCCGCGCGCACTTCCCCCTGGTCGAGGCCAATCTCGATCTCGCTTGCGCCGTAAGTGACCACCCACTTTTCACGTACAAAGTCGGTGCGGAACAGCGGCTGCAATGCCTTTTGCAGCGGAGCCAATTTGCAGCCCTCTGGCCAGATATCCGCCGGGAATTTTTTCAGCGCCAGCGCGGGTTTGGCGATGGCGACGTTATATTCCGGCCGCTGGTGCAGCCCACCCACCACCGAACCGGCGGTTTTGATGGTCATTTCATAGCTATCGTCAAAACCGCGGATACGCAGGCCCATATCATGGTTGCGCAGGAAGTTGTCGGCGGTTTCATAGTAGATATTGGTCAGCTTCTGTGGCGCAGAATGCTGATTGGGCCAGGCGGCAATCCGCTCCGGCAGGCTGGCAATCGCTGCGGGGGAAACAATAAACTTCAGTTCTATTTCAACGCTCATAGTTCTTTTACACCAATAGGTTAGGCATTCGCGTGAGTCTTCACGGCGGCCGAGTCTGCCGGCCGCACTCAGCCCGACGACGCACAGTGAGAGTATCTTACCGCGATTCCCCCTGACTTGACTCTGCCAACTGCAGAAAAAACCTGTTACGTTATAGAATGCTGCGCAACTGACGGGATTTAGCATAGTAAGATAGTTCCCATTCCGGTTTTGGCGTTGCGCCGTCAGACTGAACGCTCTACTATCGTTCCATAAATCCACGCAGAAACGATGACATAATGCAGAAATTACGCCTGATTTGCCTTGCCGTGCTAAGTTTTAGCATCACTTGGGGCGCACATGCCGAAGATAAACGCTATATCTCCGATGAATTAAATACTTATGTCCATAGCGGCCCAGGTAACCAATACCGTATCGTCGGCACCTTGAATGCCGGTGAAGAAGTCACGCTGTTGAGCGTCAATGACAGCACCAGCTACGGCCAGATCCGCGATTCCAAAGGACGCAGCGTCTGGATCCCACTGGATCAGTTGAGCCAGACGCCAAGCCTGCGCACTCAAGTGCCAGAGCTGGAACAGCAGGTGAAAACCCTGACCGACAAACTGGCCAATATTGATAATAGCTGGAACCAGCGCACCGCCGAAATGCAACAGAAGGTGGCCGCCAGCGATAGCACCATCAGCGGCCTGCAGCAGGAAAACCAGGATCTGAAAAATCAGCTGGTTGTGGCTCAGAAGAAGGTGAATGCGGTGAATCTGCAACTTGATGACAAACAGCGCACCATTATCCTGCAATGGTTTATGTACGGCGGCGGCGTTGCCGGCGTTGGTTTGCTGCTCGGTCTGCTGTTACCGCACCTGATCCCGCGCCGCAAGAATAATCGCTGGATGAACTGATTACTGTTCCGCCAGTTTAAGCGCCTACGGGCGCTTTTTTATTGCCTGACGCATCCGCTGCCCAATTGATGTAATCTGATCAAAAGAGCTATTGATAGGAGTTAAACCGTGAAAATTTACCTGGTCGGCGGTGCCGTCCGTGACACCCTGCTCAACTTACCGGTAGTGGATCACGACTGGGTGGTGGTCGGCGCAACGCCTGCCGATCTGTTGGCTCTTGGCTATCAGCAGGTGGGTAAAGACTTCCCGGTATTTCTCAACCCGCAAACTCATGAGGAGTATGCGCTGGCCCGCACCGAACGTAAATCCGGCCAGGGTTACACCGGATTTACCTGCTACGCTGCCCCGGACGTGACGCTGGAAGAGGATCTGCTGCGGCGCGATCTCACCATCAACGCCATGGCGCGGGGTGATGATGGAGTACTGGTTGACCCCTATAACGGCAAGGCCGATCTCGACGCCCGCCTGTTGCGCCATGTCTCCGACGCGTTTGGCGAAGATCCGCTGCGAGTATTACGCGTGGCGCGTTTTGCCGCTCGCTTTGCTTCGCTGGGCTTTACCGTCGCCCCTGAAACCAGCGCGCTGATGCAGCAGATGGCCGAAAGCGGCGAACTGGCCTCCCTGACGGCGGAACGCGTGTGGAAAGAGACCGAGAAGGCGTTACAAAGCCAGAGCCCGCAGGTGTATTTCCAGGTGCTACGCGACTGCGGAGCGTTGAAAGTGCTGTTCCCGGAAATCGACGCCCTGTTTGGCGTGCCAGCCCCAGAGAAATGGCACCCGGAAATTGATACCGGCGTACACACGCTGATGACGCTGGCGATTGCCGCCCAGCTCAGCCCAGAGGTAGATATCCGCTTCTCAGCGCTATGCCACGATCTCGGTAAAGGCATCACGCCACAAGAACTCTGGCCACATCACTATGGCCATGGCCCTGCGGGCGTCAGGCTGGTTGAAAAGCTTTGCCAACGGCTGCGAGTGCCTAATCCAGTACGTGAACTGGCGAAGCTGGTAGCGGAGTATCACGACCTGATCCACACGGTCAATAAACTGCGGCCAGAAACGCTGTTAAAACTGTTTGATGCCATCGACGTGTGGCGTAAACCGCAGCGGCTAGAGCAGATGATCCTCACCAGCGAAGCCGATGCCCGTGGACGCACCGGTTTTGAAAACAACCCTTATCCGCAAGGCGATTACCTGCGCCAGGCCTATCAGGTCGCCAACGCGGTTTCGGTCAAAGAGGTGGTGGAAAGTGGCCTGCAAGGGCTAGCGATCCGTGACGAGGTCAAACGCCGCCGTCAGCAGGCATTGGCGGAGTGGAAGAAGCAGCAAGAACCTCAGCCTTAAGTAAAACGGGCGCAGTATGCGCCCCTACCTACCCCTCCAGCACCAACGAATCACGGCTGATTTCGGCAATACTTTTCGCCCCCGTGAGCGTCATCGCTACGCACATCTCTTTTTTGATCAAAGCGAGCAGGTTTTCCACCCCCGCCTGGCCTGCGGTTGCCAAGGCATAAACATAGGCTCGCCCCAGCAATACGCTATCCGCCCCGAGCGCAATCATGCGCACCACATCTAATCCGCTGCGTATCCCGCTGTCTGCCAGGATGGTGATATCGCCCTTCACCGCATCAGCAATCATTGGCAGCGCACGAGCAGAAGAGAGCACCCCATCCAGTTGGCGACCACCGTGGTTAGAAACCACAATGCCGTCGGCACCAAAGCGTACGGCATCACGCGCATCGTCGGCGTCGAGAATGCCCTTTATCACCATCGGCCCCTGCCAGAAATCACGGATCCATTCCAAATCACTCCATGAAATCGAAGGGTCAAAGTTGGCCCCCAGCCACCCGATATAATCTGCTAATCCGGTGGGCTTTCCGAGGTAAGCGGAAATATTCCCCAGATCGTGCGGACGCCCATTCAGTCCAACATCCCACGCCCAGGCAGGATGGGTCACGGCTTGCCAATAGCGCCGCTGGGCGGCATAGGGGCCACTCATTGCCGAATGCGCATCGCGGTAACGAGCGCCTGGTGTCGGCATATCCACGGTGAATACCAAGGTGGTACAGCCCGCGGCTTTCGCCCGCTCCAAGGCATTACGCATGAATCCACGATCTTTCAACACATACAGCTGAAACCACATGGGCCGCTTGATGGCCGGCGCCACCTCTTCGATTGGGCACACCGAGACGGTGGAAAGCGTAAACGGAATGCCTTGTTGCTCTGCGGCGCGCGCGGCCTGCACCTCACCACGGCGGGCATACATGCCACACAACCCTACCGGGCCAAGGACGACGGGCATGGCCAAAGTTTCGTTAAACAGTTTGGTTTCCAGACTGAGCGCCGACATGTTCTTAAGAACACGCTGTCTCAATGCGACCTGAGCCAGATCTTCCACGTTACGCCGTAAAGTGTGTTCGGCATAAGCGCCGCCATCGATGTAGTGAAACAGAAACGGCGGCAGTTTACGTTGTGCCGCAGCGCGATAGTCCGTGGCTGCTGAGATAATCATCAAGCGATCTCCCTTGTTACGGTGAATTGTCATCAGGAAGGCGGGTAATACGCGCCTGCCTGGCCTCGTCTTCATGCAGATTTTTAATGGTGGAATGCACGAATCCCAGGTGAGATTTTGCCGCTTTACCCGCCCGTTCAGGATCGCCTGCCAGGATCGCCAGCAGCAGTTCCTCGTGCTGTTCAGTCAGCCGGGTGAAGATCGTCGGCTGGGTGTACATACGCTGGCGGCTATGCATGACGGAGGAGCGCATCAAATCGAAAAAGCCGCGCATGGTTTGCAGTAACACCACGTTGTGTGAAGCCTCGGCAATCGCCAAATGGAAGCGCACATCCGCCTGAGCGGCAAGTTCAGGATGATCGCTCTCCTGAAGCGCCAACATGGCGTCAAAGCAAGCCTGTAGCTTCTCTTTGTCTGCGGCGGTGGCGCGCATTGCCGCGTGCCAGGCGGTGCTGGCCTCAATGGCGTGGCGAGCTTCCAGAATGTCATAACGATAGTCAGGATCGTCGGCAACCAAGGGTCTCAGCGGCTCCACGATGCATTGCTCCGACCAGGGGGAAAGCTCGTCGCAGACATAGGTTCCGCCGCCACGTCGGCTAATGAGCGCCTTTTCACCAATCAGCTTTTGAATCGCCTCACGTAAAGAGGAACGCGAGACGCCCAACTCGTTGGCCAACTGGCGCTCGGCGGGCAAGCGCATCCCCATCTCCAGTTGGCGTTCGCGGATCATTACCTTGATACGCTCAACCAAACGATCGGCCGAGCGAAGTGGATAAGTGGGTTGAAGATTTACAGTCATGGGATCATCCATGTTAGCCAGTAAGCCTGAAGCGTAGTAATAACCCCCACCATACAGGTGAAAATCAGGCTGTGTTTTACCGTAAAGCGGAACAGGTCAGACTCTTTCCCTACCAACCCCACGGCGGCACAGGCAATCGCGATAGACTGTGGTGAAATCATTTTGCCTGTGACTCCGCCAGTGGTGTTAGCCGCAACCAACAGCACATCCGAAACGCCAATTTGCTGGGCAGTGGTGGCCTGCAGAGCGGCAAACAACGCGTTGGACGAAGTGTCTGAGCCGGTCAGGAACACGCCCAACCAACCAAGGAACGGTGAGAAAAAGGTGAACGCGCTGCCGGTATGCGCCAATGCCAGCGCCAAAGTTGCCGACAGGCCGGAATAGTTGGAAATAAAGGCAAAGGCTAACACCATGCCAATGGAATAGATGGGTAACATCAACGCCTTTAGCGTTTCAGCAAGTGTGGTGAGCGCATCTTTGGGCTTCATGCGCAGGTAAATCACCGAGGCGATCGCAGCAACCATAATGGCGGTGCCGGTGGCAGAGAACCAGTCAAGTTTGAAAACGGCGGCATAAGGCGTGATGTTTGCCACCACCGGCGGCATTTTGGCGACCAGCTTATCCAGAAAAGGCACCGGAATAGAGAGCACCCAATCGTACAGCGCACCACCTTGAGCGAACAACGCTTTAAACGGCGGGATGCTCCACAAGGTGACCGTAGCAGTCAGGAAAATAAACGGCATCCAGGCGCGAATAATCTGCCCTAAACCATAGTGCTGCTGCACCAGCGTTTGGTCGACAACGGCACCTTCGGCATTATCAAAGCGGAACAGGCGTTTTGGCTGCCAGACGCGCAGAAACAGCGTCTGGCATACCAGTGAAACCAGCGAGGAGATAATGTCTGGCAACTCTGGCCCAAGAAAGTTGGAGCTGAGATACTGCGCCAAGGCAAAGCTTCCCCCCGCCACAACCACCGCAGGCCAGGTTTCTTTAATGCCGCGCCAACCGTCCATAATCGCCATGATCCAGAACAGTACGATAATCGTCAGGAACGGCAATTGTCGCCCGACCATCTGGCCGATTTCAAAGCTGTCCAACCCGGTCACCTGGCCCGCGACGATAATCGGGATGCCCATAGCACCGAAAGCCACCGGTGCGGTGTTGACGATCAGACAAAGCCCTGCGGCATACAACGGATTGAATCCCAGCCCAACCAACAAGGCGGCGGTAATGGCTACCGGTGCGCCAAACCCGGCGGCCCCTTCCAGAAAGGCACCAAAACAGAAGCCGACGATCAGCATCTGTAAACGTTGGTCGGGGGTGATAGAGAGAATGGAAGAGCGAATGATGTCAAACTGCCCGGTCTTCACCGAAATCTGGTAGACAAATACCGCGGCAATAATGATCCAGGCTATCGGCCACAGCCCATAGAAAAAACCATAAACCACCGCAGCGAGCGCTCGGTCAATGGGCATCCGGTAGAGGAATAACGCCACCAGCAAAGCTATCCCAACGGTTAACGTTGCTGCAATATGCCCCTTGAGCTTCAGTTTAATCAGCGCCAAGAAAAAAAACGCGATAGGCAGTGCCGCGATCGCACTTGATAGCCAAATATTGCCAATGGGATCATAAACTTGTTGCCAGACTTCCATGTAGATAACTCCCGCGATTATTCACATACTCCTCCGCTTAATGGGTCGTACCAACAGGGCGAAGTCATATAATTGATAACCGATAGTTAACTTATTGTTAAAAACATGCAATGTGCCTGTTTGGTTTTTTGCCGTTTCTGTGCCAGAGGTTCACATTTTTCCGGCATTGGTCGGACCAAAAGGGGGGAGAAGGGGGGGCTAAATGAGCAAGATTAAGCAGCACCATTATTTGGGGATCCCTCGCGCTATAGCCTGCTATAATGCGTGCATGATGCCGTGTAGATAACACGTAACCCATCACAGGAGAGCACACCATGACAGTAAAAGTACGCAATACACAAAGCGTCACAATGACTGTAGAACGAGGCCTGCTTAACCGGGCACGTGATGCAGGAATTAACCTTAGTGCCACTTTGACTGCCGCCCTAGATGCCGAACTACGTCATCACGCAGCGAAAAAATGGCAGGAAGAAAACAGAGGGGCTCTTGAGGCGTTAAATCGTTTCCATGATGAACACGGCTGCTTTAGCGATGAGTACAGGACTTTTTAACGATGCAATTCACCGTCTACTACAATCCCGGAAAAAGCGTCGTTTATCCCCTGCTACTTGATGTAACGAGCGATATTATCGGCCAGTTAAACCGTCGCATTGTGATCCCACTGTTGCCTGTTGAAAAATATCCGGGCAGCAGTCGCCCAGACCGGATGAATCCGGTAATCATGCTGACGGACGGCAAAGAATACGCCGTAATGGCTCATGAACTTGCAAGTATTCCTGTTCGTGCTTTGGGTGCTGAGTTCTGCAATGCGGCGCAATACCGCCCGCAGATAAAAGCGGCAATAGATTTTCTCATTGATGGAATTTGAAGCCACTGGTAGCGACCAATCGAATGCGCCAATACAAGTAATATGAAAATAGTGGGCCAAGAGCCCACTATTGGAGAGGAGAAAACGTTCGAGCTGGTGCCAGAATTAATGAATAAACACCATGTAGACCGCCGCCGCGACGATAAAGCGGTAGATGGCGAACGGCACAAACGAGATACGCTTGATAAGCTGCAGGAAGGTCTTGATGGCGATTAGCGCTACCACAAACGCAGTGGCAAACCCGACGGCAAACATCGGCAGATCACTGAGCGTCAGGAAGTGCAAACTCTTGTACAGATCCAGACCGCTGGCCCCGAGCATCATCGGCACCGCCAGAATAAAGGAGAATTCAGAGGCCGCATAGCGGCTCACGCCAACCAGCATACCGCCCGAAATGGTGGAGCCGGAACGGGAAAAACCAGGCCACAGCGCCAGACACTGGAAACAGCCGATCATAAATGCCTGCCGATAGGTAATATCATCCAACCCGACCGCGCGCGGCTTTTTCGGTTTCAGCCATTCGGCGGCCAGCAGCAACAGCCCCCCAACGACCAAGGCATACATCACGTTTCTCGGTTCAAACAGGGATTTGATCACATCGTGGAAGATCAGCCCCAGGACAACCGCCGGGATCATCGCCAGCAGGATATGGCCCAGCTTCAGCCGCCCTGCCGTGTGCCCTTCATGAGGCACCGGTTTGCCACCAAAGTGAATGCCGATCAGGCCAAACAGACGGCGCCAGAACACCACCACCACCGCCAGGATCGAACCCAGTTGGATAATGACTTCGAAGGTTTTTGCCTTATCGCCGGTAAAACCCAGCAATTCGCCAACGATAATCATGTGCCCTGTCGAGGAAACCGGCAGGAACTCTGTCAGCCCTTCAACTACCCCAAGCACAAATGCCACAAACAATGAATGCATGTCCGCCATCAGACCACTACCCCATTTCAAATTTAACGCTATTAAAGGTACAAGCACAAAAAAGCGGCAATGTTCAATACCTTGCCGCTTAAACAATTCTAGTTACAGACCAGCATATCGGTCTTTAGTTGCATATTGGTGACAACTTGTCAGGCTGGGCGCTGGCCGCGCTCGATGATCACCCCAACCCGGCTGGCGTGCGCGACTGCACCCGGCTTGCTGACCTTAATACGGACCCAGGGAGATTTAAAGCGCCGTAGCAAAATTTCGGATACCTCCTCTGCCACACGCTCCACCAGCGCAAAACGATTGGGCTGCACGTGCTGGATGACCGCATCGCTGATATCGGCATAGCTCAGGCAATCATTCACATCATCGCTGGCGGCCGCCTGGCGGTTGTCCCACGCCATTTCGATATCGAACACCAGCTTTTGCTGAATGGTTTGTTCCCAATCATAAACGCCAATGGTGGTGATCACGGTAAGCTCTTCAATAAATACGATATCCATCACGTCATTCTCAGTTTTTGGCCTTGCCGGATACCACTTCCGACGGAATATGCGTATTATCCATAGATGTTGCGAGTAAAACGACCATTATTAAACGGAACCGCGTTATGAGTGCTACCGCGCTTGGCATGATTATCTTCGCGTATCTGTGTGGCTCAATTTCCAGCGCGATCCTGGTTTGCCGGATCGCCAGGCTACCGGATCCGCGTGAACATGGATCGGGAAATCCAGGGGCGACCAACGTCCTGCGTATCGGTGGCCGCCTGGCAGCGGCTACGGTGTTGGTGTTTGATATTCTAAAAGGGATGCTGCCAGTCTGGTTGGCCTATGCGTTCAACGTTCCACCGCTGTATCTTGGCCTGACGGCGATCGCCGCCTGTCTTGGGCATATCTACCCGGTGTTCTTCCACTTCCGTGGGGGCAAAGGCGTGGCGACGGCGTTCGGTGCCATTGCGCCGATCGGCTGGGATCTCACTGGCCTGATGACCGGCACCTGGCTGTTGACCGTGCTGCTGAGCGGCTACTCTTCGCTCGGGGCGATCGTCAGCGCGCTGATTGCGCCATTCTACGTCTGGTGGTTCAAACCACAGTTTACCTTCCCGGTGGCGATGCTCTCTTGCCTGATCCTGATGCGCCATCACGACAATATCCAGCGCCTGTGGCGCGGCCAGGAAGGGAAGATCTGGGGTAAGTTCCGCAAGAAGAAAGACGGTGTTTTAGAGCAGGAAGAGCACAAAGAAGAATGATTGAAGGGCCGGGGATTCCGGCCCTTGGCTTTTACACCGCAGGCAGCTCTGCCAGCGGCCAGCGTGGGCGTACGGTAACGCCCAACTCCGGGTTACCCCCGTTTTTCATTCGAACCATCCCGGCATAAGCGATCATGGCCCCATTGTCGGTGCAGAATTCCGGGCGGGCATAGAACACTTCGCCACCGCGTTTTTTCATCAATTCCGCCAGCTTGCTGCGCAATGTGCGGTTGGCACTGACACCACCGGCCATCACCAGGCGTTTAAACCCGGTCTGCTCCAGCGCGCGTTTGCATTTGATCGCCAGCGTATCCACCACCGCATCTTCAAAGGCACGGGCAATGTCGGCACGAGTTTGATCGTCGTTGCCGTTAGAGCGGATAGTATTGGCAGCAAAGGTTTTCAAACCGGAGAAACTGAAATCCAGCCCTGGGCGGTCGGTCATTGGGCGTGGGAAGGTAAAACGCCCTTCCGTGCCCTGCTGCGCCATTTTCGACAGCATCGGCCCGCCGGGATAATCCAGCCCTAACAGCTTGGCGGTTTTGTCGAACGCTTCGCCAGCGGCGTCGTCGACCGACTCCCCCAGCAAGGTATATTCACCGATCCCGGTCACGCTGATCAGTTGGGTATGGCCACCAGACACCAGCAGCGCCACAAACGGAAATGCAGGCGGATTATCTTCCAGCATCGGTGCCAGCAAGTGGCCTTCCATATGATGTACCGGCACCGCAGGCACGCCCCAGGCAAACGCCAACGCGCGGCCAATGGTTGCCCCGACCAACAAGGCCCCCACCAGACCCGGCCCGGCGGTGTACGCCACACCATCGATATCGCCAGGCTTCAGGTTCGCCTCTTTCAGAGCAGCCTGGATCAGCGGCACGGTCTTGCGCACGTGATCGCGAGAAGCCAGCTCCGGCACCACGCCGCCGTAATCGGCATGCAGTTTCACCTGGCTGTAGAGTTGGTTGGCTAACAAACCGGCTTGATCGTCATACACTGCAATACCGGTTTCATCGCAGGACGTTTCTATACCCAATACGCGCATTACATTTCCCATCATTCACGTGCGGCCGCCAGTTTATCACAATCAACGCCATTTACCGCCAGCCTGCAGCACCCTGGGCGCGATGGTGCGCTATGTCGATGATTCACAAGGTTGCCCGCCGGGTGATTAAAAACGAGCAATTTTTTCTGATTAGTCTATAATCGGCGGCCGATGCATAATTGCGCGAGTTTGCCGGAACGCGGCGTGTTTCAATTTGCTATGGTGCTTTACAAAGCAGCATCCATTGAAGTAAAATTCCGCACCATTTTGAAAAGGCTGGCGCTTGGCCAGCAGCAAACCGAATTCTATTGAGGTGAGAGGCACATGCCGGTAATTAAAGTACGTGAAAACGAGCCATTTGACGTTGCACTGCGTCGTTTCAAGCGTTCCTGCGAAAAAGCAGGTGTTTTAGCTGAAGTTCGTCGTCGTGAGTTCTATGAAAAACCGACTACCGAACGTAAACGCGCTAAAGCTTCTGCAGTAAAACGCCACGCGAAGAAACTGGCTCGCGAAAACGCACGCCGCACTCGTCTGTATTAATCCTTCGGGGGTAACCCCACCGCGTGATTTTTTTCTTTTTCAAGAACACGCAGACCGAGTAGTTGCATACGAAGGCCGTGCTTTCCGAAAGGAATGCGCGGCTTGTTCTCGTTTATAGGCAATCGTAACAGGGGCTTATGGCTGGACGAATTCCGCGTGTATTTATCAATGACTTGCTGGCTCGTACCGACATCGTCGATCTGATCGACGCCCGGGTAAAGCTTAAAAAGCAGGGCAAGAACTATCACGCGTGCTGTCCGTTCCACCACGAAAAAACGCCTTCATTCACCGTTAATGGCGACAAACAGTTTTATCACTGTTTTGGTTGTGGAGCGCACGGTAACGCCGTCGACTTCCTGATGAATTACGACAGACTCGAGTTTGTCGAAACCATTGAGGAACTGGCCACCATGCACGGGCTGGAAGTGCCTTACGAGGCAGGCACCGGACCGACGCCAATCGAACGCCATCAGCGTCAAAGCCTATATCAACTGATGGAACAGCTCAGCACGTTCTATCAACAGTCACTGCATCAATCCAACGGGACGCAGGCGCGTAACTACCTGCAACAGCGCGGATTAAGTGACGACGTTATCCGCCATTTTGCCATCGGCTTTGCACCTGCCGGTTGGGATAATGCGTTAAAGCGTTTCGGGCGTGATACCGACAGCCGGGCAGCACTGAACGATGCCGGAATGTTGGTGACTAACGATCAAGGGCGCACTTACGATCGCTTCCGCGAACGGGTGATGTTCCCCATCCGCGACAAACGCGGGCGGGTAATCGCTTTTGGCGGGCGCGTACTGGGCGACGGTATGCCCAAGTACCTGAACTCGCCGGAAACCGAAGTATTCCACAAGGGCCGTCAGTTGTACGGCCTGTATGAAGCACAGCAGAGCCATGCCAACCCGCAACGTTTGCTGGTGGTCGAAGGCTATATGGACGTGGTGGCGTTAGCGCAATATGGCATTGATTATGCCGTTGCCTCACTCGGAACCTCGACAACGGCTGAACATATTCAGCTGCTGTTCCGCGCCACCGATAACGTTGTCTGCTGTTACGACGGCGACAGGGCTGGCCGTGAAGCCGCCTGGCGCGCGTTGGAAACCGCACTGCCCTATCTGAACGACGGGCGTCAGTTACGGTTTATGTTTTTGCCAGACGGCGAAGACCCGGACACCCTGGTCCGTAAAGAAGGCAAAGACGCCTTCGAACAGCGAATGGAGCTGGCGCAGCCGCTTTCCACTTTCCTGTTTGAAACGTTGATGCCGCAGGTCGACCTGAGCAGCCCGGATGGCCGTGCCAAACTGAGTACCTTGGCTCTACCGCTGATCACTCAGGTGCCAGGCGAGACACTGCGTCTCTACCTGCGCCAACAGCTAGGCAGCAAACTGGGCCTGCTGGACGATAGCCAGCTCGACAAGCTGATGCCCAAACAGGCGGAAAATGCGAATACTTATCAGGCGCCCCAGCTAAAACGCACAACCATGCGTATACTGATAGGATTACTGGTGCAAAATCCGCGTTTGGCTACACTTATCCCTTCCTTGGAAGGGCTCGAGCAGACTAAACAGGCGGGTTTACCGCTATTTGTTGAACTGGTGCAGACCTGTTTAGCCCAGCCGGGCCTGACTACCGGCCAGTTGCTGGAGCTGTACCGAGATAACAAATTGAGCCAGCAGCTTGAAACCTTGGCGACATGGAACCATATGATCGTTGAGGAACAAGTTGAGCAACACTTTTTAGATACTCTGACGAATCTCTATGACTCGGTGCTGGAAAAACGTCAGGAAGATTTGATCGCACGTGACAGAACGCATGGCCTGAATGCAGACGAACGCAAGGAACTCTGGTCATTACAGCTGGCATTGGCGAAGAAAGACTGAATACCAAACGGCTTAAGTGCCGATAAATGCGAGGGCAGAGCCCTGCAATATGCCGCCACAGTGGGCCGCGGCAACAACAAAAACGCCCCAAATGCTATTGTTGGCGGTTTCGCCGACCGACACCAACCCAAATACTCTGAAGTGTGGATACCGTCTTATGGAGCAAAACCCGCAGTCACAGCTTAAACTTCTTGTCCAACGTGGTAAGGAGCAAGGCTATCTGACCTATGCTGAGGTCAATGACCATCTGCCGGAAGATATCGTCGACTCCGATCAGATCGAAGACATCATCCAGATGATTAACGACATGGGCATCCAGGTGATGGAAGAAGCACCGGACGCCGATGACCTGCTGCTGGCTGAAAACACCAACAGCACAGACGAAGATGCGGAAGAAGCTGCCGCTCAGGTGCTGTCCAGCGTAGAATCTGAAATCGGGCGTACCACTGACCCAGTGCGCATGTACATGCGTGAAATGGGTACCGTTGAGTTGCTGACGCGTGAAGGCGAAATCGACATCGCCAAGCGTATCGAAGACGGCATCAACCAGGTGCAGTGCTCGGTTGCTGAGTACCCTGAAGCCATCACCTATCTGCTGGAGCAGTACGATCGCGTCGAGGCTGGCGAAGCACGCCTGTCCGATCTGATCACCGGCTTCGTCGATCCTAACGCGGAAGAGGACATCGCACCTACCGCAACGCACATCGGTTCTGAATTAACCACCGAAGAGCAGGACGACGACGAAAAAGACGAAGACGAAGAAGACGAAGCTGAAGACGACAACAGCATCGACCCTGAACTGGCGCGCCAGAAGTTTACCGATCTGCGCGATCAGTACGAAGCCACTCGTCTGGTTATCAAAAAGAACGGCCGCAGCCACGCCAGCGCAGCAGAAGAGATCCTGAAGCTGTCTGAAGTGTTCAAGCAGTTCCGTCTGGTGCCAAAACAGTTCGACTTCCTAGTCAACAGCATGCGTACCATGATGGATCGCGTTCGTACGCAAGAACGTATCATCATGAAGCTGTGCGTTGAGCAGTGCAAAATGCCGAAGAAAAACTTCGTCACCCTGTTCGCCGGCAACGAAACCAGTGACACCTGGTTCGCAGCGGCACTGGCAATGGGTAAACCATGGTCAGAGAAGCTGAAAGACGTTAATGAAGATGTTCAGCGCAGCCTGCAAAAACTGCGTCAGATCGAAGAAGAAACCGGCCTGACCATCGAGCAGGTGAAAGACATCAACCGTCGTATGTCGATTGGTGAAGCGAAAGCCCGCCGCGCGAAGAAAGAGATGGTTGAAGCCAACTTGCGTCTGGTTATCTCGATCGCCAAGAAATACACCAACCGTGGCCTGCAGTTCCTGGATCTGATCCAGGAAGGCAACATCGGCTTGATGAAAGCGGTAGACAAGTTTGAATACCGTCGTGGCTACAAGTTCTCAACTTACGCCACCTGGTGGATCCGTCAGGCTATCACCCGCTCTATCGCCGACCAGGCACGTACCATCCGTATTCCGGTGCATATGATTGAGACTATCAACAAGCTCAACCGTATTTCGCGCCAGATGCTGCAAGAGATGGGCCGTGAACCAACGCCGGAAGAGCTGGCCGAGCGTATGCTGATGCCAGAAGACAAAATCCGTAAGGTGCTGAAGATCGCCAAAGAGCCGATCTCCATGGAAACGCCGATTGGTGATGATGAAGATTCACATCTGGGCGATTTCATCGAGGATACCACCCTCGAGCTGCCACTGGATTCTGCCACTTCTGAAAGCCTGCGTTCTGCCACGCACGACGTCCTGGCTGGCCTGACCGCACGTGAAGCGAAGGTGCTGCGTATGCGTTTCGGTATCGATATGAACACTGACCACACGCTGGAAGAAGTGGGCAAACAGTTCGACGTTACCCGTGAGCGTATTCGTCAGATCGAAGCCAAAGCGTTGCGTAAACTGCGCCACCCAAGCCGTTCAGAAGTGCTGCGTAGCTTCCTGGATGACTAAGATCTAACGACCTCGTAAGAACCCCGGCTCGCCGGGGTTTTTTTATGCCTTATTTCAGCGCCAGGAATAGCTCGCGGTAACTCTCGGTAAGCTGCTCCAGCGTGGCACGGTTCAATCCGCTGGGATTAGGCAGTACCCACACCTCGGTTTCACCCAGCATCATCTCCTGACGCCCCCAGGCTGCATTACGCACGCCAAACGCACTGCTGAACGCCTGTTTCCCCAGGATCGCCAAAGCACGCGGTTGGTAACGCAGAATTTTTTCTTTGAGCACCTCTCCACCACCGCGCAGCTCATCACGTGACAGTTCGCTGGCAGCAACCGTTGGGCGCGCGACCAGAGCGGTGATCCCGCAGCCATTATCTTGCAGTTGTAGCCACTGTTCCGGTGCCAACTGGCGATCGGTGAAACCCGCCTGATGGATCACCTTCCAGAAGCGGTTACTGCCGTTGGCAAAGGGATAGCCCTGATGGGCAGAGGAAAGGCCAGGATTGATGCCGCAGAACACCACCTGTAGGTTTGGCGCCAAGAGTTCCATGAGTATCACCAGTCCGTTAAAAGGAATTAACAGCGGTTATCGCAAAATCTGCCTGCAATTACAACAGGCTAGAACTGTGCATAAAAACATCATATGGTTTTATGGGTGTAGACCTGTATCCCATGATTACCGTATAATCACGCCGCCTGGCCCCTTAGCTCAGTTGGTTAGAGCAGGCGACTCATAATCGCTTGGTCACTGGTTCAAGTCCAGTAGGGGCCACCAAATTTTAGCTTTAAAATCATAAGATTAAGCCACTTCTCACGAGGTGGCTTTTTTGTATCAGCTTATGGTAATCCCGGAAACAGCCTGCCACCTTCCTGCATTAAATTGGTCAGTTAAACGTCACCAACATTTCTGCGGCAGCATCGACGTTACCCATTGGCAGGTTTGAGCCGCCGGAGCACAGACGCCAGGTAACCTGATTAGCCATCGTCAGGCTTGATTGTGTGTTGGTGATGCTGCCGATCCTGATCGCCTGATTATCAAACGGCACACCGCTAGCTACCGTGCAAATGCCGCTACCGGTTACACCATTATCAATCTCTCCAGTGATATAACCTCCACCTGCAGTCAGGGAGAGCTTGGTCGGCGCGTTTTGATAAAGGCCACTGATGGCGCGGAATTGCAGGTTGATATTGGCGTTAATCCGGTCGGACTCCTGATTACACTGGGTAGCTAACGGATAAGAGAGTGAGGCCAGTTCAGCACCTGCGGTAGGATCGTGAGCCACCGGGCCAAAATTAATCTGAGTAGGCGTGTTAACCGTACATTCCAGATTGGAGATACGTAACTGTATATTAGCTGGCAGAATAGCGGCAGATTTATCTCCTGAGGAAGATCCAGAAAGGCTTGCTGCATACATAGGTTTCAGGGTTATTTCCGTGGCTTTTTGGCTACCGTCGGTGACTATCACCCAGGAACCACTAATAGTAGCGGTGCGTGGAGCCGATGGACTATAAAAATTTTCTATAGGATCTCTCGATGCGGGAACCGCCCAATCGTAACCTCTTGCGGGGAGAAGATGGCTATTCTCACCGGTTCCCCGGCTTTCGGGTAAACCTAAGGTTGCGGAATAGGTAACGGGTACCATATTACTGGTGTAATAGTTTGCTGTCCCTATCGCTCTTGGCACTAACCCTACTCCTGGCGCGATTGGGTAAGCCTTGTAGCCACCTATCATTTTCACAGCACTCGCTTGCAGGCCATAATACTGAGAGTTAGTTATAGAAAGTAATGGAAGTTCAGGTAGATGCTTGATGTAATTTATAGGGCCACTCAACGTAACGTTAAACGGCATTCCTTCCCAGACTATTCCACTGCCTTTGCCAATGGTGATGGTTTCTGCTATTACCGGGGGTGATAACAAGGCAAACAGATAAAACACTACACGATACTGGGATGCATGCCGGTATAGGGTTTGGAGTATTTTAATCATCTTGTTGTTTTCCTTGTTATCAAATATAACCAGCCACTTTCTTTTAGAAAACTCGTCAGTTAAACGTCACCAACATTTCTGCGGCAGCATCGACGTTACCCATTGGCAGTTTTGAGCCACCGGAACACAGACGCCAGGTAACCTGGTTAGCCAGAGTCAGGTTCGCTTGTGCATTGGTGATGCTGCCGATCCTGATCGCCTGATTATCAAACGGCACACCACTAGCTATCGTGCACCTGCCGCTGCCGGTTACGCCATTATCGATCTCCCCAGTGATATAGCCCCCGTCAGCGGTCAGGGAAAGCTTGGTTGGCGCGTTTTGATAAAGACCGCTGATGGCACGAAATTGCAGATTGATATTCGCGTTAACCCGGTCAGACTCCTGATTACACTGGGTAGTTATCGGATAAGAGAGTGAAGCCAGTTCAGCACCAGCGGTAGGATCGTGCGCCACCGGGCCAAAATTAATCTGGGTGGGGGTGTTAACCGTACATTCCAGATTGGAGATACGTAACTCTAGATTTTCAGGCAGGATAATGGCGAAACCGCTTCCTGTGCTGTATGGGGAAAAGCTTGCTGCATACATAGGTTTCACGGTCACCTCCGTGGCTTTTTGGCTACCGTCTGTGACCATCAACCAGGAACCACTAATATTAACGGTGCGTGGAGCCGTTGGGCTATAAAAATTGCCTATGCTAGTGCTCGATGGGGAAATCGCCCAATCGCGATCTACTGGGGGGGTAAGATGGCTGTTCGCACCAGTTCCACGGCTCTCTGGTAAACCCAAGGTTGCGGAATAGGTAACGGGTACCATATTACTGGTGTAATAGCTTGCTGTCCCTATCGCTTTTGGCACTACCCCTACTCCTGGCGCGATTGGGTAAGCCTTGTAGCCACCTATCATTTTCACAGCACTCGCTGGCAGGCCATAACTCTGGGTATCGGTTATAGACATTAATGGATATTTAGTCATCAGCCCGCTGTATTTTAGAGGGCCACTCAACGTGACGTTAAACGGCATTCCTTCCCAGACTATTCCACTACCTTTGCCAATGGTGATGGTTTCCGCTATTACCGGGGGTGATAACAAGGTCAACAGGTAAAGCCCTGGGCGGAGCCGGTACGCAAACCGGAATAGGGTTTGAGTTATTTTAATCATCTTGATGTTTCTCCTGTCATGGTATTAATGCCATTAGCCATGATGTTTACCGAGCCGGTGTGCAGTGCAGTGTCAATTGTCGTACCGGATTACTGGCCGTAGGGGCCGGGGTTTTCGTCAAGTTGAACGCTGCCTGGCATTGCTGGTTGACACCTTTGCCCCATTTGGCCGTCAACGTGCCTTTTTCTGGCAGCCCGCTGAGGTAAACCTGGCCTGCATCGCCAACAATGCCGGTATGGGTTTCCTTACTGTTACCAGCCCCAACCGTGACTACGGTGCCGAAAGGGATGACACTCTCTTTGAGCTGCAACGTGACCAGGGCTTGGTAGCCAATACGTGTGGCGAAATTGGCCATCACCACCGCCCCTTTGGTGGGGTAAACGTTGACGCTTGAGTGCGTCATATCCACGTCATCCGGCAGGGTGGTAGGGTTCAGGCTGATGCTGTTGTGCTGGTAGGTTGAAAGATAGGGCACCAACGCGTAGCCACGGCTGTCGGTACGGATGCCACCATTCATCACCTCTACCCCACCGGCACCGGGTGCGCTAACTACGGCGACTGCGTTGCCGAGCATCTGGCCTAGCGTAACGCCCTGTGGGTGCACCACCAGGCTGCCATTGCCGCTGAGGTTAAGTGAACGGTAGCGGCTGTTGTAGCTGTAGCCCAGATTTGCCATCCCCTTACTGCCTTGGTAACCGGTATTCAGGGTGCTGCTGTTACTGCTGTTATCAGAGTTCGACCAGCCCTGCATCAGGTTGTAAGAAAGGCGGTCATTCAGCGCATTGCCGCTGATCCCGGCCTGCTGTTGAACCTTGCCCTGACTGTTGTGGCTCATCTGATAGTTGGCGTAGCTACGGCTTAATGCTGGCGTAGGGCTGAATAGTGCCAGAGGGAGTTGCACATTCAACGAAAGCTGGCGATTCTCTGGCCAACTGCCGTCGCCTTTGATCCGATCGATACTGTAGGCCAATCCATAGCTGACCCCCTTAAAACTGGCGTTATAACCAGCAGAAAGCGTGTTATTGACACGATCGTTGCCCCAAAAGTCATTGCGTGAGGCGGAAAGGTACAGCGCACCATAGGTCCCCAGCTGTTGGCTGATCTGAATCTGAAAATTGGAGCGCTGGCGCTCTAACGTCCAAGGGGCTTGATCGTCATTAAGTTGATAGCCCTGACTGTTAAAATCGGCGAAGCTAGAGTAATTGCGGGTGGAGTAGCGGTAGGCAGTGAGATCCAGTGAAGTTCCGGTATCCACCAGGCTTTTGGCATAGCGTAGCCGGTAAGAGGCCCCTTGCTGTTGGTTGTCCTGCCCGCGCAGTTTGGCGCTGGAGGTGGTGACGTCAGCCGAAAGTGCGCCAAACTTACCCAGAGAGAACCCAGTACCGGCCACGAAGGAGAGATAGTCTTTTGCCATTAACCCGCCACCGTACAGCGTGATGTTATGCGGCAAGCCGACCATCAGGGTCCCCAGGGCAAAGTCGGCTTGCTGGTTACTGTTGGTTATTTGCCCATTATAACGACCTGTGGTGAACTCATACTTGAGCGCGCCAGGGCGCTGCATCACCGGCAACGCGGAATAGGCCAGGGTCTGGGTGCGCACACTGCCGTCTGCCTCGGTAATGGTGACGGTCAGATCCCCGCCCTGGCTGGCCTGGAACAGATCGTTGATGCGGAACGGCCCTGGGGCGACATAGGCCTGATACACCACGTTGCCGTTCTGGCTCACCGTGATCCGAGCGTTACTTTGGGCAATACCAGAGATCAGCGGTGCAAAACCGCGCAGGCTGTTGGGCAACATCTCTTCGTTGGAATTTAATCGCACACCGCGAAATGGGATGCTGTCAAACACCTCGTTACCGGTGCTACTTTCACCCGCCAAGGCCTCCGAACGCAGCGCCGCGATATCTCGTTGCAGATAGGTATTTGAAAATTGGAATTGTTGGCTGCTTGATGAATGCGTTGCGTTGCTGTTCTCATTACGCGTATAGGTCAAATTACTGCGTAAACGCCATGCCTGCCAATTTAGCCCACTACGCAGATCGGCAAACAGATTGCTCTGCTCGCTTTTCTCGACTCCAGCCTGAGCATGTTGCCAACTACGGCTACCGCTCAGGCTGTAATTCATCAGTAATGACTGTGCGCCGTTATCCCACAGTGCAGGATCCACCGATCCCCGGGCATTTTGCTGCATGGCTATCTGGGGAATGCTGAGATCCAGGCGTAGCAGCGCTAAATCAAAACGAATCTGGGAATCCGGAACAACCTCGGCCAGATCGTTAATCGGTGTATCCTTGGCCAGCCCGATAAAAGCCGGTAATGCGCTAGTATTGACTCCCAATGTGTTGAGATAGTCCGGTGTCAGTTCTGGTTGAACTTTTCCTTGTGCATTTTTTTTAAACGACACCGTCTGTTGGCCGTGGTCAACCTGATTCACCCATAGATTGACCAGATAATTTCCTTCGGGAGTGTGGCCTGCGGTTTCATACACGCTGAGATCGGTAGTTGCCGGGAAGCTCCCCCCCAATGATAGCAGGCCCGGATCGAAGTAATCGCGAGCCCACGCAGGGAAGGTTTCTGCCAGTAACAGGGCCCCCAGCAGGGTAGGAGCATGCTTGGCAAAATCAAGAAATTTGTTCATGGCTTGTCTTTCCATAGTGTGGAGCAATCCATTACCCTCAAAAAAAAGGCTATAAGGTCTGCTGGTTGATTAAGGTATCCCAGCCATCTTCATCAATGAGTTGCCACTCCACGTTACCCTTGGCCGCTACGGGCAAGGGATAACGCTGTTGCCCTTTGGGGGGCACCATCAGGCGTAGAGTGGATTTATCCAATGCGGTAGTGCCGACTTTCAAGCGTGAAAAGGTGAGCCAGTAAGGCGTTGGATTTCCAGCGATGAGTTCGTTGCCCACACGACGGAAACGGAGTTGGGAGGCGACATCTGCAACGGCCCGTTTAGCCAGCCCTTCCGGGCGATAAAACAGCTTCATGTTGCTGACCACGGTGATCGCCATCTGGCCAAATCGCTGCGCGGAGTCCGTTTTGGTACTGGCGGGGATAGCTTTCATTGAGATGAAAAATACCGATTCCCGATCGCTGGGCAGAGGGTCGCCATTGCGACGGATACGCAGCGTCAATTCACCGTTGGCCTCCAGGCGTTCCAGCGGCGGGGTGACGATAAAAGGTACCTTCGTTTGGCCACCGTGGCTGAGCTCAACATCACCGGTACGCTGATCCACCGGGCGCACCCATGACTGCATCAGATAGGGAGAGGCACTTTTGTTATAAGCCGTCAGTGTGACCCCTTTGCTGGCGCTTTCGGGGTAAATCACGCGCAGGACATAAAAGGAGATCCCTTTTGGTTCAACTTGCGCGGCATTGACAATAGTGCTGAGCAAACTGCACAGCAGCCACATCAAGGGGGTTATCACGAGTTTCATTGGGGCTCTCATTGCGATAATAGGGTTTGCTGACAAGATGGCGACAAATCACCAGCATCGGTAAGGGCCTGCCAGTGCACCCGAGCTACCGGTCTGGAGGCCGGAAAGGTCTCGGCACTCATTGGAGCGATCATTGAGGGCAGCGTATTCAAATCGAGCGCATCATGGTCGAAGGCTAACGATCCAAACGTCAGGAAATAGGGAGTCGGGTTTTCAGCCCGGATCCCGTTTGGCGTGCGGCTGAATTGCAGCTGGCAACGTGCATCTTGTGTGGCAATCTTTAAGCCTTGGGGGCGATATAGCAGTTTGATCGTAAACTCAAAGCCCATGGATAAGCGGGCATCGCCAGATGCAGGCTCCGTGTGCGCCGGGATAGCCAACACCGAGAGATAGAACAGCGACTCCCGATCGGTAGGTAATGCCTCACCCTGCTTTAAAATACGCAGCAGTTGCTTACTCTTTGGCCCCAGCGGGAATAAAGGAGGGGTGACGATAAAGGGGGCAGCGCCCTGGCCTTGAAGATCGCGTTGGATACGGCTCTGAATAAGATAGTTTTGTGAACCGGTATTTTTTACCGTTAGGGTTTGTGCCTTGTCCCCGGCAGCAAAGATCACCCGGGTTTGGTTCAGGCTGACGCCGCCGTTGGCCGCAGCGAACGCCGAGCATACCGGCCAGAGCAATAACAGCACGGTAAATAAAGGACACAACAACGACATAACAACCTCAGCGGTAGGCAAATTTAAATACGATATGCGCAGTGAACGCACCGGGTTTAAGGGTTGCGCAGCCGCTACTGCCGCCACAGCTAATGCCAGCATAGAACGGTAATTCTTTATCGACGGGGGCTTGGCCTATGGCCGCCAGCGGAAAAGCATCGCCGGTTTTTACCTCAATATCGCCGTAACCTGGTGGCGTGGCACTTTGCACCAACATCACGCCCGCACCACCGGCATCAGACTCATCGCTGCGAAACAGCCATTTACCGTCTTGAGTTTGGCCAACACCGCTGACTGAGATCACCGGCTGCTGGGTGCCGCCTGTACCACCGATACAGTTGCTGGCCTTGAGGGTAACGGGTTGCAGATTCATCAAGGTTCCACTGCGCAAGCGCGATTGGGAAACCTCACCCAATGAGAGCACGCTTTTATCCAGGCTCAGTGAACAGGTCCCCTGCACAATCGAAGCGGAAAAGTTTAGCATCACGGCCTGAGCCGTATTACCAGCCAACCCGGCCCACAGACACAATGAAGCACACAGCACGGGGGTTTTACGGTAGCGAGTGTTTGAACGCATCTACGCCTCCCTGATCGTTAATCGTCAGCCACTCAATGGCACCACGCTTTACCGATGTGGGATAGGTGTGCGTACCGAACGGGGCAAGCATCAACGCTTCGGGGGTCTCTAATTTGAACGGCTGACCAGCGAAGGTCAGGCCAGCCAGGCTGACGAAGTAAGGTGATGGGTTGCTTACCCGCAGGCCATTATTCACCAAGGCAAACTGTAAATTCTTTTGTGCTACGGTAGAGGTGGAAGGTAACCCGGCAGGGCGGTAAAACAGTTTGATAATATTACCCACGCCGAATTGCGCGGCACCCTGTACGCCCGTGGTTGGCTGATTGGCCACCGGAGTTTTACTGGCGGGGATCGCCGTGGCATGAAAATAAAATACCGATTCGCGATCTTTGGCCAAAGCGGAACCATCACCCGTGATACGGATCTGGTTGACGCTGTTGGGTTCGAGGCGGAACAGCGGTGGTGTCACCGTAAAAGGTGTCGGTTCACGGCTGTTCGGCGTCCGGCTAAGTGAGGCTTGTACCAGATAAGCTAGCGCTGGCTGGGTATTACGCACCGAGACGGAGATATTCCCCGCATCTTGTGGAAAAATAAGACGGGTGGCGTTGATGCCAAACCCAGCGGCCAGCACGGCCTGTGAGCAAGACAGCAATGCCAGCATCACGGTAAGAAAGAGGTGTTGGCGCATTGAATGATGAACTCCTGGCGGGGGAAATAACGGGCAGCCGAGGCTACCCGTTATGAGACGTGCTTAGTTATAGGCAAAGCTGAACAGAATTGGCGCACTGACGGAGCCAATGTCGGTTTTATCGATGCTGGTTGACGCCAGGCCAGCCTGCAGGCTCAGGGTTTTAGCGTTAAAGTCACCGGCTGCTGGAGTCTCACCTGCAGTGGCTACCGACAATTTCTGACCATTGGTGAAGTAAGCCGTTGGGGCAGAGACTTCATTGAGCATAATGCCGGTGTTGGTACCCGTGGTGTTGAACAGGTTTGGGTTACCCGCCAGCGTTTGGCCGGAAATAACCAGGCTCGCCTGGTCTGCCGCTGCAACCGGGGTTTCACAATTACTCAGACCAACGGTGAAGGTTTTCTGGCTAGCTGGGATTGGGGTGGCTACGCCGGTAAACTGCGCAGGGGAGAAGTTACCCAGGTCCAGATTGTTGGTAGACAGCGAAACGTCACAGGTAGCGGCGACGACGTTGCCGGTAACCGTTAGTTGGGCGTTGGATGCTGCTTGAACGTTACCTGTAATGGCCAGTAATACCAGCGCTGCTGGAGTCAGAGAGAAAATGCTTTTCCGCATGGTGTTATATTCCTTTATAGGATGAAAGACTGCTTTCGGTTGCCCGATATGTAACGTAACCATCATGGCTACGTGTGAAATCACCTGAAAATAATGACAGGTGTATTAACCAAACCTTGATGGTATTGATACTGCCATCAGGGTTTGCTAATTCGATAGTTCTCTGCGTTATTCGGAAAGAATACGGGAAGTATTTCCATGGCATGATTTTGATACCATGAAATAAAACCATTTCAACCAAGGTTAATCTGAGCGTGATTATTATGGCTTCAACACTGTCGCGCACTCTCACCTGAATCAGATAGCATGATAGTAACACCAACAAGATTATCATCGCTATTAAATATTGCAAAATATGTTTAAATTGGTGTTTTATTCTGAATTCATATCTATATCTAATTTTAATGTTAAAAGTCGTCAATTTTTATAATTCTTTTAGCGGGCTATATGGGTAAGGAAAGAAAAATCCAGAGGCTATCTAGGGTTACAAGCATAATCCTATAGGGGATAATTGAATTTTAGACAGCAGAAAGGCCGCCAGTTTGTTATCCAGGCCATGGCATAGCGTACCGGCTGGTTTTCCGTTAGCGAACGAAGAGGAAATAATGAAATATTTGAGCCTTCAAGTTACGGCTTGAATATTTAGCTGCCGTAACTTGAAGAGGAGTGAGAATGGGATTGGTGTTTAAAGATAAGCGGCATGGTCATTAACGATATAGGCCATTCGTTGGCGATGAAAACTTGAGATCTCAAGCCATTTTTTATTTAAACAGAGCCCATAGCGTGGTAGTGCGATTAGAAGATCTGATGGCAAATCGTAGCTAGCAAAGCGTGCTCTCAATTGGAAAATAAGTTGGTTAAAGTTGTTCTCACGTTTTTTGTTATCTTCGTCGCCCCAAACATAGCGGATAATTTCTTCTTTCTCATTAATCTCATTAAGCAAGCAAAAAATCAGGCTTGATTGCTGCTTGCTTAATAAAATCTCTTGGTTCAAAGATTTAAAAATCAATTGCCTTCCATTGAGTTCAAGCATTTCATTTTCAAAAGATAAATCTGAATTTATTGTGTATGACATATTCTCACCTTTAATAGCGCGCAGGCGTTTACGAGCAAGCAGAAGTCCTCATGCGCGATTATCGAAAGTTGGTTGTGATGACGGTAAGCTGTGGACCGTATTTATTTTTCACTATTAACCTGTGCTATTACGTTTGGGGCTCTCCTGCTTCCTATTGATGACGAGGTGAGACCTCATCGTTTTGACCGGAGTTACCCTAACACTGAGATGTTTTTTTTGGTGATATATTTCAATAAACCAAATAACAATAGATTTTAATTCTGATTTAATTATTTTAATAGATTTTAAATCTAATTAATGGTGTACCTACTCAACGTTCGGTGGTAACCAATCAATAGATAGGTAGGTTTGAGGAGGGCTTAACTCTGGGAGTGTTGGTTATGTTACTGCTTGCATACCCATTGGCATGATGCTGCGGTGTGCAGGGGATTACCACGCAGCGAAAGGGCAATCAGTGCTTCTATACTGACGCATCATAGGCTGCCCTACCCGTTGGGAAGAGTGTTGGAGTGAGGCGAAAAATCAGGCAGATAATCCGGCAGGGAACGACTTAATCTTCCGTACACATCATCAGCGTTTCGAACGGTAAAGAGATGATGTAATCGTCATTATTCACTTCGGTAACCTTAATTTTGATATCGTCGTGATTAAGCACTTCAAAAAGCTCAATCATCTCAGGACTGCGTTTACCCATATGCATGGAGTAATAACTCCCTTCTCTCGTGTAGGTAAAATCAACGACACCATTGATTGTTTTCAAGGTCGTCTTTGGGCACGAGTGGGTACCAGCAACCAGCAGATATCCCTCTCCGTTACCGTGCATGGATAAGAAAACATCCACCACACTGCTTTTATTGCAGGCGTTGGCAATCAGCTTGGCATGTACCCGGCCACGGCATTCAAAGCCATTATCCAGAGCTAGATCCTTCCAACCCCAGTAGCCCATAAAAACAGCAGTCGCCAGCAATAGCAAGAGCAGAGATAACTTAACTTTCATTTTCATCTTCGTTTTCATGTTTAGATAAATAGTAGTTATCGCAAGGCGCGTTACTGTTAAATGGACAATAGCTTAATAAATCACTCATGATCACATGCCCTGATGCATCCAGTTTTTTATCAGCAAAGTAATAAACATTGGCCTGACGTTTACAGTCCAGCTTCTCATTTTTAGCAATAACTTTAATCGAGCTAATGATGCTGGCATTGTCCATTCTGCGAGTTTTATCATCTGTAATGTAAAAATGGCATTGATCGAGGCGAAACACCTCGGTTCTTACCGACTGCAATCTAAAGTTGTTATAAATCCCAGGTGAAAAATAAATCACTAATAAAGACAGTATGATAGCCATGACTTTCGTTTTTCTTGACATAAAAAAACGAGGGCGGTGGCTACGTTTTTGCGGTACCTGATGGTTAGCAAGTACTTCCGGGACTTCCAGATGGTTGTTTTCTATCGGCTGTTTTTCCTCGGGTGTACTGTCATTTTCGACAACCGTTACAACCTCAGCCTCAAATAGAAAACCGTATTTGGGAATAGTGGTAATTAAATCAGGGCAACCGCATTGTAGCAGCGCCTTTCTTAACATCGAGACATAGTTGTTCAAGTTGTTGCTGGAAGCGCTCAACCCTCTCTTTTCCCATAGCTCATTTAAAATAGACTCCCGGCTTAGCGGGGTACCATTATGGTTGAGCAACAACAAAAAAAGCTCACTGGTTGAGCGAGCCAAGGTGATTATATCCACACTGTTATCAAGGCAATGCAGCGTGTCGTCAGAGGGGTTGTATTTTACAACGCCATTAATGATGTACTTCATACCACCTCTATGGAAGTCAACTTTGCTGCATTAGATTTATTCCCTCACGAGGGATGTGAAACCGATCCGGTGCCCAGCTCCGAGTCCGTTGCATTAAAAAAGCAACAGCCACGTGACAAAAAGGGCGATCCTCTGAGTTTATACCATTATAACGCAACGCCCATAGGTTAGATTTAAAATCTATATAACTGTAATAAATAGCAAAATTACTGCTTACGCTAGATCCTGGGCAAGGTATGAGTTATAGCCAAATGAGGAAAAGACCAGCAATCCAAACAGCGGCGCGCCCTAATGCACAAGGGGCAACGCAAACTGCGTCACCCCTTGTCTTTCATCCCATCAATCAACAATCACCTGCCCTATTACGGCTTCTGCTGAACCTCTTTCCACAGCTTCAAGGCCAGCAACACCAAACCACCCGCACCTAGAACCAGCAGGAGCCAGAGCAAGCCTTTCTTCCACATGCTGGCCTCTTCTGCGGCATCCACCGCGCTCAAGCGTTCGGTGCCGCCCAGGGTCACTTGAGATTGCAACCCAGCTTCTGGCAATGCATCGGCATCTATCGCTTTACGCAGCTCTGCCGGGATCAGGCTATCTAAAGGGATCGCCTGAGGCTGGGCCGCTTTATTTCCCCACGCCAGCAGGAATGGTGTGGTTCCCTGGGCATTGAATATCAAGGTTTGGCTATCGCGCTCCGCCTTAACCTCTGGCAGCGAATCGCCCCATTGCTGGTTGATGCCTTTCAAACGAATACCCTGCACTAGTAAGCCGTTCAGCGGGATTGCCTCTGCGGTGCGGCCATTCACCGAGAACACCACCTGCTTGGTCAGAGGGTGCCAATTGTCACTGGCTGCGCTGCGGTAATCGATCTCTAGTGGCAGCACCGTATTCCCTTGCGTCGGTCGAATGCTGATATTGTTCAAGGGCTGAGGATTCGGCCAGCTATATTCAGCCTCACTGGCCGAAATGGCTTTTTGGTTAAAGGTCAGGCCGATCCTTTGCTGTTCGGTGTGTCTGGAGGCCGCAATCCCCTGTACTGACTGGATCTTCAAATCAGGGGCCGTTTTGGCATCGTTGAACACCAAGAGCAAATAACGAGGTCTGGCATAGTCATCGAGATCGATGGTATCCAATAGCAACCGATCGCTGCCGGAGACCAGATCCATCAAGGGCACATCCTCAGCGCTGCTCGACCAGTCTTTTAAATCGCTGCTATAAAACAGGCTAACGCGGGTCTGCCAATTCTCGGGCAGACGCTCCCAGGCCAGTTTCAGCTGGGTCAGGCGGGGATAGTTACCCTCATGCTGCGGGATCTCCAGCAGATAGGTGTTCCCCATTGGCTTGTCACTATCCACTGGCAAGGTCACTTCAACACCACCTGCGGATTTTAACGAAATCACCTGCTGTTCCTGATTGGTAACCCTTTTGCCATTCATTGGGAACAGGCGCAGAGGGAAAGTCTGGCTATTCTCCTGAGTGGTGACGTTCGCGGCCAGCGCAAAGGGGACGGCCTGCCCCTGATTGTTGAACACCCGCACATCGCGCAGATCTGGCCAAACGCTCTCGGTATACACTGCCTCAGGCAGTTCAATACGGAAAAACGGCGCGCTGCCTTCAGTGGCTAGCGAGATGCCATAGGCGAAATCCTGCGGTTTTTCAGCCACCGACTGCGCATTGGCTACACCAGCCAGACAAAGTGACCCCAGCAGCAACCCGTTATTCAATTTTACTTTCATACATTCCCTCGTTCGCTTGCCACATTGGGTTCCTTACCGCGCACCGCTTTGGGTGGCAATGGGGAAAAATATCCCACGATCAACACCAGTATCGCCACGCCGATAAACGCGATGGCACGAGCCAATCCACCACCCCGGGCGCTATCCACCAGCATCAATTTAACAATGACGATACCGAGCAACGCCGCACCGCCAAACCAGACCTCACGTTGTCCACAGCGGGTTGACCACACCATGACGATCTGCGCTATCAGCATCCACAGCAAAGCGAAGGTGGTCTGTACCAAGCGCGAGCCCCAGAGCGTATCAGCCCGCCAGGCAATATCGGCGTAATAGGCCAGCGCGCGCAGGACCGCCCCATTGCCCCACCAGAACAGCACCGCGATAGTAAACAGCGGCAGCGCCTGTTTCAGCAATACGGCGAATTGCGGGTATTCCCGCCGGACAAACAGCCCCAGAGTCACCAGCGCCAAGAGTGCAAAACCAGCGCCCTCTTCTAACGGGTTCAACAGCGGCAAATAATGCCAGCCTAGACTGACCCCATCAAACACGTTGCCTACCAGCAACAGCAGCAGAGCCAACGCCGCCAATGGGGCCAGCGCAATTGCGCCATATAGCTGACGATGTTCGGCAAACGGCCAGCAACCTTTGCGCAGTGCACCATGAGTTGCCAAAATGATCAGGGAGATGAAGCCCATTTGCAGCCCCAGCCGCCACTCATCCATGCCCCATGGCAAGCGCATCGTGCGCCAAAAGACTTCATAGCCCAACGCAAATACCACCATCCAGAACAGCGACAGATGTAATCCCTGTTGCAGGCGCAGTAACGGCAAGGTACCCGCTTCGCGCTTCAGCAACCAGTACGCCACAGGCAAGGCCAGCAGCCAGACCAGATTCGGCCAGCCGAAGGCCAACAAGGAATCCAGGTCAATCAATTGGAACATCAACATGGCCAACATGCCCGGCCACAGCAGCCAAATGCTATAACGCAGTTCGAGCCAGGCCAGCCTTTGTGCTGCCCAACGCCACAGCACTACGGATAGCGTCAACAAGGCCATCGTCAGGAAGGCTCCATAACCATAGTTGAGCGGCAATCGGCCAGCAAAACCGAGCAGGCAAACCAGCCAGAGCAGGATGCCGCCAGCCAGGAAGGAACGGCTGACAACCTGTCTGAATGCGGCGTCGCTCTCCAGATCGCGCCAGAGGAATGCCACCGCGAGCCAAGTTAATGCCAGTACGGCGAACACAAGCGTAAAGGAGAGCGTCGTCATTCCAGCGCCAAGAGCGACCAGGGCAGAAGCCAAGGCCAGCACCAACAGACCAGAACCGCTGAGGCTCATGCGGATTTGCTTTTGCTCACGACCAAGCCACAGAATGCCCAGCCCTTCCAGCGCCCAAGCCATGGATGTCCACTCAGCAGACAGTGCCAATGGGATCGCCAGCGTAGTGAACACCCCGCCCAGCGCCAAACCGGAGACTGCCAACATACGGCCCAGGGATGGGTAGCGCTTCAATGCTGCCCAGGCCAGTAACAGGTAAGCCAAACCGAAGCCCAGCGCCGAGAACGCCGGGCCAAACTCCCAGTGGCGAACAATCAGATACTGCATGCCAAAACCGATTAACGGTGGGCCAAACAGTAGCGCGCCATCGATAATCTTCTCGCCAGGCAACTGAGCACGCAGAGTCAAAGCGAGGCATAGCACGCCAAAAATCACGATATTGGCAATCAGGAACAGCTGGCAACCCAGGTAGTATTCCGGCAGGTAGTTGTTGATCCCCCACAGCCCGGCAACGCCAAAGGAAAAAACAAAGCCCAGCAGGTTAAGTGGCCGCCACGGTTGCCAGACGCTGATCGCCAAAATGCCCAACGAAAGCAGCAGGTAATAGGAGAATAGCGCGATATAACTGCCGCCACCGGTGGACAGCAACAACGGTGAAAGGTAGCCACCAATGCTGGCAAGCATCGCCAGGCTGAGGGCGCGCTGCAATACGGCCAAGCCCACGCTGGCGGCGCAGATCACCAGCATCAAGCCAAATGCCAGCATATGTGGCAACAGCTGATAAAGCCGGAAGGCACCAAATACGGTGATATAGAGCGCGCCAACCGCGCCCCCTTGCAGGATCAGGGCATACATCGTCTGTTTAACACGCAGACGCCAGCCAAACCACAGTAAAACGCCGCTCGCCACCGCCGCGCCCATTAACCTGAACTCAATAGGCAACATGTCGCGTTCAACGGTGTATTTCATCAGGTAGGCCAAACCGAAGAACAGCAGCAAGACACCCAGCTTCGCCAGCGGGTTACCTTGCATAAACCAGCCCACCAGCCCGCTGAGCAGGTCGTTTTTCGGTTGCTGTGGCTTATCAATGGCGGGTTTATCAGCAATAGGTGGGTGAGGGATGGTTGTTACTGGTGCGGCTGGTTTTGGAACTGCAGACTCCCATGGCGATATAACCGGAGGGGGAGCGGCCATGTCAGCTGCGGGTTTAACGGTAGACTGTTGTGCCGCATGCGCCGCAAAGTCATGCCTTGTCTTCACAGCCACAGGTTGCGCCTGAGAAACGGGCGTTGGCGTTGGCCGAGATCTCCCGGTTTCCTCGAACCGAAGGTCATCCACCTGTTTTTGCAACTGGGTGATGGTCAGTGTCAGTTGAGCAATTTCCCGCTGGTTACGGTTGCCACGGCCAAGCGATACCACCACAGAAATGGGTAATACCACCAGGCACAGGAACAACGCCAAGCCAGCGATAAATATCAATCCATCCATGGTGCACCTTTAGATCATTTATCGTGGCATCAGTCTTACACCAAAACATTACCGCCGACAATGGATTGATACCGCCAACCCGGCTCAGGCTAATAAAATACCGTTAGCTTGGTGGCTGTTCTTCGGCTGACTCTGGCTGGTTTTTTCTCAGGCGTGGATATTTCCATAACCAGCGCCCGCTGACCATACGCCAATAGAAGAAGACTCCACGCACGGCCCAGTCCAAGAACATCCCCAGCCAGACACCCACCACGCCCATACCAAGCACGATGCCCAGGATATAGCCAGCGACCACTCGACAGCCCCACATGCCCAACATCGTCACCCACATGGCAAACCGGACATCACGTGCGCCCTTCAACCCGGCGGGTAACACCCAGGACGCGGCCCAAATCGGCATAAACGCGGCGTTGAGCCAAATCAGGATTTTGACCACCTCTTTAACATCGTCTTCCTGGGTATAAAATGAGGCAAACAGCCCGGCAAAGGGGGCGGTTCCCCAGGCAATCACCGTCAGGCCAATCGTCGCCAGCCAAAAGACGTGCTTCATCTGCCGCTCAGCCTGAGCAATTTGCCCTTTCCCCAGACGCCTACCGACGATAATGGTCGAAGCAGATCCCAAGGCATTCCCCGGCAGGTTAATCAGGGCCGCGATAGAGAAAGCGATAAAGTTACCGGCGATGACGTTGGTCCCCATCCCCGCCACAAACATTTGTGTCAGCAGCTTGCCAGCGTTGAACAGCACCGATTCGATACTGGCGGGAATACCAATCCCTAGCACCTCACGCAGTATGCTGCTGTTGAGTGGCGTAAAATAGCTTTTGAGCGTAATACGCAGCGCCGGATTAAAGCCCACCGCCAGAACGGCAATAATGGCGATCGCGCCGATATAGCGGGCAATGGTCAGCCCCAGCCCCGCGCCAACAAAACCCAGGCCTTGCCAGCTAAATACCCCATAAATCAGCGTACTGCTGATGAGAATATTGAGGATATTCATGCCGCCATTGATCAGCAGTGGGATCTTGGTATTGCCAGCCCCACGCAGGGCGCCGCTACCAATCAGGGCGATGGCGGCTGCCGGATAACTCCAGACGGTGGTTTGCAGATAAGAAAGCGCCAGCGCTTTGACTTCGGGCGTGGCTTCACCGGCGATCACGTTAATGATCTGTTGCCCGGCCAAATGGATCCCAACCGCCAGCAGCACCGCCAGTACGGTCATTAATACCAGCGACTGGCGTGCCGCCGCCCGTGCCCGTTTACGATCGCGAGTGCCAAGACTAAAGGCCACCACCACCGTGGTGCCCAGATCCACCGCAGCGAAAAAGGCCATGATGACCATGTTGAAGCTGTCTGCCAGGCCAACGCCTGCCATCGACTCTTTACCGAGCCAGCTCACCAGGAAGGTGCTGAGCACCCCCATCAGCAGTACGCAGGTGTTTTCCAGAAAGATCGGTACCGCCAGTGGCGTGATTTCGCGCCAAAAGAGCACCCGATAGCTTTTTCGCTTGGCATACCAATGCGTCTTGGCAACGCGCTGGGGCAGTAGCCTGTGTAAGTTCAAGGTTGGCCTGTATCAAGGAAGTGAAACATCGTTTCAAATGATGGTTTATCGGCGCTTATTCTGCAAGGCATTTTTTCGCTATCGGTATGAAACCGTGACAATGTGTTGATTAGGCCAAATCCAAATAAATGAATAAAAATGATTTTTCATGCTTGCTAAAAATAATAAATTAACTAATTACCCATCCCAAAAAAAATATTAATCAGTGGCCATGATGAACATAGCCACTCTTCACTAATTAATTATAACCTTCCGCCGTAATTTTAAGTTGTTCAGCATGTTGGTAGATATCATCCAATAATTCTATTGGATAACGAGTTTCTTTTTTATCAGAATCAAACAAACCGACATACAGCTGACTCCGATTAAAATGAAGTCTACAAATAGGCTTTCTATTGTTATCATCAAGTAATATACCGAAATAACTTTTAGTATCGCGATAAGTAATTCGACTTGGCTCAACAACAGTACGAATTATAGATTTAACGATATGAAAACCCTCAATCTCAATTTCAGTGGTTACAATACCATCATCATCTTCAACAGCTACTAACGCTTGCTCAACAATCTCGTCTTTAGGTTCAATTGCTAAAGGCTGCTGCTGAGCCCCACTGATTGCAGACTTAAGACGTTCATTTACCTGATCATTTAACCACTGACTGGACGCTTTTTTAGTCAAAGAGGTAAAGAGTTCACGTACTTTTAGTGTTAAAATTCCATCATAGACTCTGGACGCAAAGAATTTTACAAAATCTTCCTCAGGATTGTTAAACTGAGTTGAAATTATTTTCTTGATTTGACTTACATACTTCAACTCACCAGCCGCATTTACTATTGACTCTACATCAAATGTTGACTTGGTTAGTTTGGCTATCTCAGGTACCACATTTTCATCAATATCCAACAAGTCTAGCTCAAGAAATGGCTTTTCATCCATTTTGTTAGGAGCATCAAGATCGGTGAAAAATTTATATATTTGCCCGTTAGTTAAAATGGATATCCTCGCATTGGTTACATGGAAATACCTAAACAATTGCGAAGCATGGTTAACGTTTAGCGGCTCACCAATCTTTTTACATTCAACAAGTATCTGAATCTCATTGTTTTTCAAAATGGCGTAGTCTATTTTCTCACCTTTTTTTATCCCAACATCACAGATAAACTCCGGAGTAACCTCCGTTGGGTCAAAAACATCATAACCAAGCACTTTATTAATGAATGGCATCACGAAAGCGCTTTTTGTAGCCTCTTCAGTTTGAATAACTACAGCCTGTTGTTTGATCTTAGCTGAAAGACTTTGTAGCTCGTCTAAAAGCTCCATAAAAAACCCTCCGTGTCAAATAGTTATAGTTTCTTCACGTTATCTAATTTATATAAAAAAACCGCTGTTGTCCTTTTTTATTTTCAGAATAAGACAGCGATCACTTAATTTCAAAAAGATACTAAAGCAATTAAATCAATTAGATTGTGAGTAATGCATAAATTCCACTAAAAACTGCTTTGTAAGTTATCAGACAAATCAATTAAACTTAAAATAATAAATGGCAGGTACTATTTTAATGATAATAATAAATAAATGATATTATATTTAATCAAAATTAAATGAAACTCTATTTGACCTTGGCTTTATCGGAACATACAGCTCCCTTTTATACCTAACACTATCCACAGGAATTATCCCTTTGAGAAAGGCCGTACTTTTGAGTGACTGCGACGCAGAGCAAAATATCGCGCTATTGGTTTACCCCTTACCCCGTAACCAAACCAAATAACGCCCCGATCCCCGATGACACCCCCATGGCCAATGCGCTCCAGAAGGTAATGCGCATCACTCCAGGGCCTATGGGTGCACCGCCCACTTTGGCCGAAACGCCCCCAAGCACCGCCAGTGAGACCAATGCTGAGCAGGCAATGGCGGGGATGGTCCATTCAGTTGTCGCGATGGCCGCTACACATAGCGGTAATATTGCCCCGGCAGCAAAACTCAATGCTGAAGCCCACGCGGCCTGTAAAGGACGCGCGGTGGTGATTTCTGAGATCCCCAGCTCATCACGCGCATGGGCGCCTAGCGCATCATGGTGCATCAGTTTTTCTGCCACTTGTTTAGCCAGAGCCAAATCAAGCCCTCGATGGACATAAATCGAGGTTAACTCCCGGTGTTCACCCTGAAAATCGCTATTCAGCTCAGCTTGCTCTTCAGCCAGCGCGGCCTTTTCAGTATCAGCCTGGGAAGACACTGAAACATACTCACCGGTTGCCATCGACATCGCACCAGCTACCAAGCCAGCCACTCCAGTCAAGAGCAAACTTTGCTGAGTTACGTTAGCCGACGCTACGCCCAACAGCAGACTGGCGGTAGACACTATCCCGTCATTAGCACCGAGAACAGCGGCCCGCAGCCAGCCTATTTTTTCCATGCTGTGTCGTTCCCGGTGCATTTTGTTTCCCTTTATGGACCCGTAGTATCAAAGTTTATCGAGTCGTTGTTGAATGTCCTGATGGCGGCCTTTATCGGCTAATTCTCTGCCTGGGCGGGCAGGGGCCGCCAGTGCTTTCTGTAAATAGAGTTTGCCCTGTGCCTTATGCCCTTGATCTATCAGAAAGTCAGCGTAGAAATAGTTGGGATCGATACCCGTTGGATTAATCTGTAAAGCCTGTTTCAACAACAGTTCAGCCTGCTTGTCATCACCAAAGCCAATGGGCCAGCCAGGAACCTGATAATAGAGGGCGCCAAGACTGGTATAGGCTGAGCCATCCAGCGCCTTGGCATCCAACTTTATTGCCAGTTCCAACTTCATTTTCGCCTCTTTGGCCAGTTCCAAAGCACCCAGCCCCCCTTTCTCACCGGCCCAACTACTCTTGACGATCGCAGACCAGATCAACAGGTCTGCGCGTGACCCGTTAGCTGCACTGGCTTTATCCGCAACGGCGCTGAGTTGTTCCAGACAGCTTTCTTTCTGTTTCGCCGCAACCTGATACTGGCAAACTGCCCATTGGTTCTGAATATCGGCCAAATCACTCTGGGCAACAGCGGTTGTACTACCAAAGAGCGTCAACACCAACAATAACTTTTTCATCGCGAGTCCTTCTTCTCAAGGGCAGCATTGGCATGGCGGGCAATAATATGCCGCTGTTTAGCCAGCGCTTTATCGACCACTGCTGGGAACAGTGCATTAAGTTTGACAAAGAACCGCTCTGGCCAACCCAACCATCGTCGTTTAATCTGTTTGTCTAACGCAACAATCACCTCATCAGCAACCCATTCAGCACTGTCACTTTTGGTGCCTAACTCAGCATTCATGGCATTAACAGCCGCAGAGTTAAGCGTGGTTTGGGTCGCCCGGGGGGCAAAATAGAGCACGTTAATGGATGAACCGGCAAGTTCTCTGCCGAGTGCTTCACTAAAACCGCGCAGCGCGAACTTGCTCGCGCAATACACGCTATATCCGGCATAACCAATGCTGCCAAAGCTGGAACCGATATTCATAATGATGCCGGGCCGGTCTATATAAGGCAGTAAAGCCCGAGTCAATAATATTGGAGCCTGAATATTTACGGCTAACTGCTGCATTATTTGTTGTTCGCTTTGATCCTCAAGCCAGGCAAAATGATTGGCCCCGGCATTGTTGATCAGGATATCAATACGCTGTTGTTGGCAAAGCAGCTCAACTTGCTGTGTCAATTGCGTGAAATCGCCAAGATCGGCGATCCAAACCTGATGTTTTTCCGGGTGGGGCAATGTGTTAAGCAACGCGGTGAGCGCCGTTTCATTACGCCCATGTAATATCAGACAAGCCCCCTGCTTTGCCAAGGCATGAGCCAGTGCCTGGCCAATACCACCGCTGGCACCGGTAAGCAAAATACGGCTGTTGTTGAGCCTCATTGTGCTGGCTCCATCAGGCCACGCAGCATGTCGCCATAAAGTTGGTAGACCACTTTGGCAGTATGGATAATCGCGGCACGATCTTCGCTCTTTTCCACCTGGTCCATTAATGATGCAAAAAAGGCCAGATGTTCTTTGTCCAGTTCCCCATGCGAGCTGAGGTAACTCATGGCTTTCTCTGGTAATCCCAGTCCCTGTTTAAGCTGTTCGGCAACGGTGGTGGCAATGGCGACGCTAGTGCCCTCAAGGACATGCACCATACCGAAAATACCCATAGGGTTGAGGCGAGAGACGTGGTCGTAGAGGAACGCAATCATCAACTCGATTGCCAATACCGGCTGGCCATGACGGACCGCTTCGGCATCCCCGCCACACGTCCTGATATCATTTAATATCCATTCCTGATGGCCATACTCTTCATCAATATATTCGGCAATGGCTCCGCGAACCCATTCATATTCTGAGTTCATCCGGCCGCCAGCTGTCATCAATAAAGGCACGGTATGGCTGACATGATAAAAAGCCTGTGTCAAAAAGGCGATATACATTTCGGCATTAATATTTCCGCAGCGGCAAGCTTCTATGACCGGGGCGGAAAGGAGCTTCTCTCTGTCCACCGCCGTCTCTCGCTGTAACAATTGATAAAAACTCATGTGATATCTCCCGCGATTAACTGATGAATACGTGTGTGATAGGTGGACAAAATCTGCTGTCTTTTCGGGCGCCCATTGGTGGTTAATAAACCGTTTTCAACCGTTAACTGTGCCAAAAAATAATGATGGATCCGTGCATAGTCAGGTAACCTCCCATTAAGTTGTGATAGCTGCTCGGCAAGGCTACTTTCATAACCGGCTGTCACTTGGATCAGCGCAACATTTACGGGTAAACCATCACCAAAGATGACCATGCGGGATATTGCTGGAAAAAGCTGAGCCTCTGCCTCGATCCATTCCGGTGAAAAATTTCGGCCAAAGGCGGTGATCTGAATATTCTTTTTGCGGCCGGTGATATGAAGGAAGCCTTGGGCATCAAAATGGCCGAGATCGCCAGTTGCCACCGGGGATCTTGCAGCAGGTTCCCCCAGGTATCCCAGCATTGTCGCGCCAGAAATCAAGATCTCCCCATCCGGTGCGATGGTTATCCGGCAGTGCGGTAACGGTTCACCCACCGAGCCAGGCAATGCACGCCCTGGCGCATTGAGGGCAACAACCGAGCCGCATTCTGATAAGCCATACCCTTCAAAAACCGGCAAACCCAACTGATGCGATTTAACCACTAAATCCGCAGCAACCTTACCCCCGCCGACGGCAACAAAACGCAGGCTCTCCGCCAACCCTGGGTTGTGGGTGCACAACATGACGAATAGACGCAGCAATTCAGGTACCAATACCAGACTGTGCGGCCGCCATTGTGTAATGGCTTGGGCAAGGATCTGAGCGGAAAACTGGCTAGAGCCTGTCAACCCCACTTCCGCCAGCGAGGGGATACGGCTACATACGCCACTGAGCAACGGAACATACAGCCCGGTAATGTTTTCAAGCAAGGTCGACAGTGGCAGCAATGTCAGATGCTGCTGTATGTTTGCCGCAGCAACCCGCTCGGCAAGCGCCAGACTGACCTGCATCAAGTGCTCCTGACTCAAACATACCCCTTTGGGATGCCCGGTTGTCCCTGATGTATAGGTGATTTTGGCCGTATTAGCGGGTAATTCAGCAACAGATAGTGGCTGCCGACGTTGCAAAGGGTAATCAAGGAAGGGGGCCGTTATCCACCCTTGCCGGGCAGGCCCAATCAAGGCATCGGCACCGCTACTTTCCAACAACCAGTCTTGTTGTTCGGCACTGAAAAAAAGGGGCACCGGTATAATGACAATATTGGCTAACAAGCAAGCCAGATCGATCATGGCCCACTCCAGGCCGTTATTCAAAAACAGGGCCAGCCGCGATATTTTCTCATTACTGAGTCGCTCGGCCAGAGAGGTGGTTTGCCGCAATAAATCAGCGTAGCTGATGCTCTGCTGACTATCACATAACGCAGGGCGAGAGCCATCTATGACCGCAATGTGTTCAATTCGCTCAAAAAGGATCATAGCAGCACGCTCATTTGCACGGGAAAGATATCCGGCATGGGGCCAAACAATGAAAGCAATAAGCTGGTTTCACTCAGAATTTGGCGGCCTTGTTTAAGATCGCCAACCATGACACAGGGCTGTCCCTGATAATATTCTCCCCAGGCCTGGGCATCCTCACCCATTCGATCCGGCAATGCAGGGGCCAGTTCCAGAGGGGTCAGGTGCAACCGGTGGAAGATATTTCTCAACTTTTTGGTCCCGGTAAATGCCACGTATTCGAATTGGTTTTCGTAGAGTAGCCGGCAAATCGCCGCAAACATGATCCGGGCATTTCCGGATTCAGAACAGGCAAAATTTCCTATTTCAACCAGACGGTTACGTGGCAAGATTATTCCCGTCTGCGCGACAGCCACCTCTTCAATCGGCGCATCCAGATAACGCTCAAGGTACAGCGCCGAGTTGTCAGCACGGTTCAGACCACAGGCACCAACCAGAACGCCATCAGCGCGGTACATGCCTAACAGATAAGGCAGGAAGTGAGGAATGAGCGCATTAAACTGCCGACCATATTCATGCTGTATATAAGCCTGTAATAAGGCCCTGTGCTCATGGTCCTCAGCAAACGACAGCTGGTACGGTGCCTGGATATGCATACTCATAATCGCGCCCCTCTGACTGATAATGAGCAGTGTAGCGATGCAAGCTTAAGAAAGAGTTAAGGCGGAGAGAGCACAGACCCCTATTTAAAACCCAACGCCATCAAGCAAGCTGACTGCTTTATACACTATTTCCCTTCACCGTTAACCTCAGGTAGTATCACCATAAACTGTATAAAAAAACAGGTAACAACATGCAACCCTTACTGCTGCATTCTGCCAAAATTTCCCGTGATCAATTCCGTGGTGAGATCATCACCAACGGCAAGTTTCTGAACTGCGATTTCTCCGGCACCGATCTGACTGATACCCAGTTTATCGGCTGCGTTTTCTATGACGAAGAGACCCAGCTCGGGTGTAACTTCAGCCGCGCGGTGTTGAAAGATGCCAGCTTTAAAAGCTGCGATCTCTCACTGGCCGATTTCAGAAATACCCAGGCCCTCGGCCTGGAGATCCGCGAATGCAAGGCACAGGGGGCTGATTTCCGTGGCGCCAGCTTTATGAACATGATTTCGCAGCGCAGCTATTTTTGCAGCGCCTTTATCATCAAAAGCAATCTGAACTACAGCAACTTCTCCAAGGTGGTGCTGGAGAAATGTGAGCTGTGGGAAAACCGCTGGAGTGGCGCTAACGTGTTGGGTGCCAGCTTTATTGGCTCCGATCTGTCCGGCGGGGAGTTCAACCAGTTTGACTGGCGGGCCGCCACCTTCAACCACTGCAATCTGACCGGCGCAGAGCTAGGGGAGATGGATATCCGCCAGGTTGATCTGGAGGGAGTACAGCTGGATAGCCAGCAGGTCGTTGGGTTAATCGATCGGCTGGGGATAATCCTGGTCAGTGACTCCTGATTACCAGCCGCCATCACGGTGCCTAATACGCCATTACGATTAATCATCGGCCATCGCCTTGATTTTATTGCATCCTTCGCCAATGATTCCAAATACCTTTCCCATCCTCAAGGATCCGTATGAACCCATCGGCCACTGTTCTCTACACCGATAGCGACTTTTTCAGCCCCTATGCCATGTCGACCTTTGTGGCGCTCACGGAGAAAGGCATGCCGTTTACCGTCAAGCCGGTGGATCTTTCACTGGGGGAACAGCAAAGCCAGGCCTACGGCAGCCTGTCATTAACGCTGCGGGTGCCGACGTTGGTGATGGGTAGCTTCCAGCTTTCCGAGTCTTCCGCCATTGAGGAATATTTGGAAGAACTCCACCCAGCTCATCCGCTCTACCCGCGTGACATCAAACAGCGCGCCAAAGCCCGTGAGATCCAGGCCTGGTTGCGTAGCGATCTGTTGCCGTTGCGGGCCGAACGCCCAACCGAGGTAATTTTCAGCGCGGGTAAATTTGCCCCATTGAGTGCGGATGCCCAACGGGCAGCCAACAAACTGCTGACTGCGGCGCAAAAGTTGCTGAGCCACGGCCAGGATCATCTGTTCCACGAATGGTGTATCGCCGATACCGACCTGGCTCTGATGCTCAACCGGCTAGTGATACATGGCGATCAGGTACCGGAACCGCTGCGCCACTATGCACAAAAACAGTGGCAGCGCCCATCGGTGCAGGCGTGGTTGGCATTACCAGAGAAAATGCGGAGCTAAAAAAACCGGCGGCCACGACGCCGCCGTTCTCAACGGTGAGAAACATCACTTCTTGCTCGGAGGAAACGCTCCCCAGCGTAAGCCACCGGGGAGCGTTCAAGTCTTGAGGGTTAACAGCTCACGTCAATACACAGGTATTTCAGTTCCAGATACTCTTCGATGCCGTAGCGGGAGCCTTCGCGCCCCAGCCCAGATTGTTTGATACCGCCGAAAGGCGCTACCTCGTTGGAGATCAAACCGGTATTGATGCCCACCATGCCGTATTCCAGCGCCTCCGGCACCCGCCATTGACGGGCGGCGTTTTGCGTAAACAGGTAAGCAGCCAGACCAAATTCGGTATCGTTGGCCATCGCGATAGCTTCTGCTTCGTCATGGAAACGGAACAGCGGTGCAACCGGGCCAAAGGTTTCTTCTTTGGCAAAGCGCATCTGCTGGGTCACACCGGTAACCACCGTCGGCTGGAAGAAGGTACGGCCCAACGCATGCGGCTGCCCGCCGGTCGCGATCTGTGCCCCTTTGATCAGCGCATCATCAATGTGGCTCTGCACTTTTTCTATCGCAGCCTCATCGATCAGCGGCCCCTGCGTTGTCCCTTCCTGTGTGCCATCACCGACTTTCAGTTGTTCAACCGCGGCCACCAGCTTATCCACCAGGCGATCGTAGATGCCGTCCTGCACGTAAATACGGTTGGCACAAACGCAGGTCTGCCCGCTGTTGCGGAATTTGGAGGCCATGATCCCGGCAACGGCCGCGTCCAGATTCGCATCGTCAAACACAATCACTGGTGCGTTGCCGCCCAGTTCTAACGAAAGCTTTTTAATGGTTGGCGCACATTGCGCCATCAGGATGCGCCCAACCTCGGTCGATCCGGTAAAGCTCAGCTTGCGTACTACCGGGCTGTCACACAGCACTTTACCCACCTGAGCCGCTTCGCCGGTTACTACTTGCAATACGCCTGCGGGAATACCGGCATCCTGCGCCAGTTTCGCCAATGCCAATGCGGTCAGCGGCGTTTGCTCAGCCGGTTTGACGATCATGGTGCAGCCTGCGGCCAGCGCAGGAGCCGCCTTACGAGTGATCATCGCTGCCGGGAAGTTCCACGGCGTGATCGCCGCGCAGACACCGATAGGTTGTTTCACCACAACCAGACGTTGCGAAGCCTGTGGTGCCTGTAATACGGCGCCGTCTACACGCTTGGCTTCCTCAGCGAACCAGGTAATAAACGAGGCAGCATAGGCCACTTCGCCACGCGCTTCCGCCAGCGATTTACCCTGCTCAGCGGTCATCAGCTGCGCCAGATCTTCCTGAGCCGCCATGATTTTATCGGCCCAGGCCAGCAACAATACGGAACGCTGCTTGGCGGTCTGTTGCTTCCAGCCGATTTGTGCCTGCTGCGCGGCGTTAATTGCCTGCTGGGTTTCCTCTGCGCTCACCAGAGGCACCGTTGTCAGCTCCACTCCGTTGGCCGGGTTGATCACGGCTTCACGTTTGCCACTGCGCGCATCACACCACTCGCCGTTAATCAGGCATTGGCTACGCAGCAGATCGGGGTTTTGCAGTTTCATGAATATTGCTCCTTATTGGGCCAGCGCGCGGGAAAGGATTGCCAGCGCCTGGTTAAACTGGGCATCAGGAATGGTCAGCGGGTACAGGAAACGGATCACGTTACCGTTCACCCCACAGCTGAGTAGCAACAGTCCTGCTTCCTGGGCTTTTTGCTGTACCTGACGGGTAAACTCCGGCGACGGTTTACCGGTTGCCGGGTCGTTGAACTCTACTGCCACCATGGAACCCAGCGCGCGAATATCCACAATCGCCGGGCAGTGGCTACGTGCCTGTTGCAGCACTTCCACCAAATGTTGCCCCAAACGCTGGGAGCGTTGGCACAGTTGTTCTTCTTCAATCACGTCCAATACCGCCAGCGCGGCAGCAACGGCTAATGGGTTACCGGCGTAGGTACCACCAAGGCCACCAGGGGCCGGGGCATCCATCACTTCAGCACGGCCCGCCACGGCAGACAACGGCATACCGCCAGCCAGGCTCTTCGCCATGGTGATCAGGTCCGGTTTCACCGCATAGTGGTCCATTGCAAACAGCTTGCCGGTACGGGCAAAGCCGGTCTGCACCTCATCGGCGATCAGCAGGATACCGTGTTGGTCACACAGCGTACGCAGCGCCTGCATGAATTCTGCCGGAGCCACGTTAAAGCCACCTTCCCCCTGTACCGGCTCCAGTACGATCGCGGCAACCTGCTTAGGATCGATATCGGCCTTAAAGATGCGTTCCAGGCTATTCATGGCATCTTCGGTGCTGACACCATATAGCGCATTCGGATACTGGCCGTGGAAAACGGAGCCAGGGAATGGGCCAAAGCCCAACTTGTAAGGGGCCACTTTACCCGTCAGCGCCATGGTCATATAGGTACGGCCATGGAATCCACCGCCGAAGGTGATCAGGCCTGGGCGCCCGGTGTAAGCACGAGCGATCTTCACCGCGTTCTCTACCGCTTCTGCGCCAGTGGTGAAGAAGGCGGTTTTACAGGTGCCTTCGATCGGAGCACGTTGGTTGATGCGCTCTGCCAGCGAAATATAGCTTTCATAAGGCACGATCTGGTATGCCGTATGGGTAAACGCCTGAAGCTGCTTTTCAATGGCGGCGATCACCTTGGGATGACGGTGGCCGGTATTGAGCACCGCAATGCCCGAGGCAAAGTCGATCACCTCATTGCCTTCCACATCCCACAGGGTGGCATTTTCTGCACGCTCGGCGTAAAAACCACACATCACGCCAATCCCTCTTGGGGTAGCGGCCAGACGACGTTGATTCAGTTCTGCGTTTTTCATGCTGTTCTCTCCGGGCGGGACCAGTTATCGGTTTTGTTCACAAACGTGAAACATTGCGTTTATTTACACCTGATGTGGCCCTATAATCGAGTGCCAGTTACGATTAATTGAGGGATCCAATTGCGCTCATTGAGTGGTGACCTGCTGCTGCAACGCCTCGGCGAGCAGCCCGATGATAAACTGCACAAGCGGTTATACAATGCCATTCGTACCAGTATTCTGGACGGCAGCCTGCCCCCTTCCAGCCGCCTGCTGGCGTCACGCGATCTGGCAAAAGAGCTGGGCCTCTCACGTAATACGGTTTTAACCGTTTATGAACAATTACTGGCGGAAGGATATGTGTTTTCGCGCCAGGGAAGTGGAACCTTCGTCGCAGAAACGGTACCCGACAGCTGTTTATCCACCGCCAGCCAGCCGATTGCCGTTGACGGTGAGCAACGGCGTGCCGAGCTGTCACAACGTGGCATCACGCTACTGCAACACGCCAGCGCTAGCCCGAAACAGTGGGGAGCGTTTATTCCCGGCGTCCCCGACGTGAATGCTTTCCCGCATCACATCTTCAGCAAACTCCAGGCACGCATCAGCCGCCGCCCGACCTCACAGCGCTTAACCTACAGCAACCAGGGCGGCAGCCCGGAGCTGCGGCATGCGTTGGTGGACTATCTACGGGTGTCGCGTTCGGTGCGCTGCTCGCCGGAACAAATTCTGATCACCGAAGGCATTCATCAGGCGATCGATCTGGTCACCCGCATGCTGTGTAATCCTGGAGATGACGCCTGGATCGAGGAACCTGGCTATTGGGGGATCCGCAATATCCTGCGCATGAACGGCGTCAATATCTGCCCCTGGGCGGTGGACGAGGCCGGGATGGTGCCACCAGAACAACCGGCGGCCTTGCCACGGCTGATTTTTGTCACCCCTTCGCACCAATACCCGTTGGGCTCGGTCATGAGCCTGGCTCGTCGGCAACGGCTGCTAGCTTTGGCCCGTGCGGCTGGCGGCTGGATCGTGGAAGATGATTATGACAGTGAATTTCGCTTCTCTGGCCAACCTATCCCGGCCTTGCAGGGGTTGGAAGCCGATGCGCCGGTGATCTACATCGGCACCTTCAGCAAAACGCTCTATCCGGCCCTGCGGCTGGGCTATGTGGTGCTCCCCAAGCCATTGATGGACGAGTTAAAAACGGCTCACGCCGAGCTTTATCGTGGCGGTCATTTGATCATTCAGGCGGCGCTGGCGCAGTTTATTCAAGAAGGCCACTATACGGCACATATCCGCCGCATGCGGTTGCTGTATGCCAAGCGGCGTGGGTTCCTCACCGCGTTGATTGAACAGCATCTGGGTAAGCAGGCGTTGAGCGAGTTCAACAGCAACGCTGGGCTGCATCTGGTGCTCAACCTGCCAGATGATGCAGACGATGTCGCCATCGCTGCGGCGGCCAATGAACGCGGGGTGCTGGTAAGAGCGTTGTCACGGTATTACATGCTGCCAAACGCGCGACGCGGGCTGCTGATGGGCTTTGCTTGTGTGCCAGAAGAACAAATGGCGGCGGCGTTTGACGTGTTGTTGGAGTGTATAAGCCCCTCACCCCAACCCTCTGGGTTGGGGTGAGGGGTAATCTATCAATCCAGCAGATCGCCGATATCATCCTGGGTGGATGGGGGATCCTGACGCATCCCCTTGGTCAACCACAGAAGATAAATAAAGCCGGCAAACAGCCAGGTGAAGCCCACTTTCAGCGCTTCGGGATCCAGGTTGACCCACAACCACACTGACATACCGAAGCCAATCAGCGGCAGCAGGCCGTATTTGAACATCGCGTTCAGCCCACGGCGTTTTTGGTTAATCAGGAAATGTTTGATCACGCTGAGGTTAACGAAGGTGAATGCCCCCAGTGCGCCAAAGCTGATCATCGACACCACCATGCTCAAATCCATCCACAGCGCCAGCAACGAGATGATGGCGACAAACACAATCGCGCGCCACGGAGTGCGGAAACGAGGGTGCAGATGGTAGAACACTTTGCGCGGCAACACGCCTTCACGCCCCATGGCGTAGAAAATACGTGAGACACCGGTTTGTGCAGACATGGAAGAGGCATACACCCCAGTGAGGTAAGTGGCCATAAAGAAGTTGTACATCCACTTGCCGCCCACGTGTTCCGAGATAATCAGGCTGGCGGTGTCCTGATGCGGGATCAGCGATTGCCAGTCAGGATAGGCCAGATGCGCGGCGTAGGAAACGGCAACAAAGATGCCACCGGCACAGATCACAGTAATCAGGATCGCGCGCGGCAGAGTGCGTTTGGCGTCGGCGGCCTCTTCGGCCATGGTGGCAATGGCATCAAAACCCAGGAAGGCCAGGCACAACACCGCAGCACCGGCGATCAGGCCAGAGAAGTCACCGGCATCCACCAGCAGCGGCTTCATCAATGACGCCGGGCTGAGGTCAGCCTCGCTAAATGCCAGCACGATAAACAGCACGATGAACACCATCTGCAAGGCAATCAGCGTGAAATTCACCGAGCTAAGCAGGCGCACGCCCAGAATATTCAGCGCGCTGACGCTGGCAATGGAGCCAAGAATAAACACGTAAGCAGGGATCGATGGGAATGCCTCGTGCAAGAAGATACCTAAAACCAGATAGTTAAGCATCGGCAGGAACAGATAATCGAGGATCTGCGCCCAACCTACCAGGAAACCGGTTTTACCACCAAAACTGCGCTGTACGTAGGAATAGGCCGAACCTGCCAGCGGCATGGCGTTGGTCATCCGGCAATAGCTCAGGGCGGTAAACAGGATGGTCACGATGGTAACCAGATAAGCGACGGGTAAGTGGCCCTGGCTTAACACGGTAACCTGACCGTAGGTGGTAAACACGCCCAGTGGCACCATATAGGCAAGGCCAAACGCAACCAGGGCGGGGGTTTTAAGAACTCGTTGCAACCGAATGTTTTGCGGCATTACCGTATCATCTCCTGGCGCAGCTCAGCGCTATTCAGGGCCAATCCCAATAGGCTATTTGATTCGCTGCGGTAAAAACAAGGGGACGGATTCTGGCACAAGTTAGGCTGCCGGGGAAGCTAACAATCCGCTTTCAGAAAACCGGGTAGCAATAGGTAAAGAACTGGGGCATAACCCGTTGATTTATTGTTTGCAGGATGAGGAAAAGCGGTAAAAATTACCCTTCATGGCAATGTTGCCGAATTTGTAGAGGCGCTGCATGCAACGCCTCCAGGTAAAATGACCGCTTAATTCACATTGCTATCAGGATTGATAGCTGATCTTCCCGCCAACCAACGTCCGCTCGATGCGGGTTTGGTACAGTTTCTCTGCCGGTTGCTCAAACAGATTATGGTGCAGGACGATCGCATCGGCAAATTTGCCAACTTCCAGCGAGCCAATGTACTGCTCTTTGGCGATCATGTAGGCCGCATCGATGGTGGCTGCGCGCAGCGTCTCGATCAGGGTCAGATCGCGATCGTTGTCCAGGCGTGGCCCGGCGGGATTACCTTCGCTATCCCAGGCGCGGCGGGTCATCCCCACCTGCAGGTTATACCACTCATCCAGGCGATCGATTGGCCAGTCGCTGCCATAGGCCAGCCGCGCACCGGCATCCAGGAAGCGTGCCGCGGGCTCCAGGTGAGGGAAACGGGCTTCACCCAGCATCTCGCGCTCTTCATCGATCAACACGCCCGGTAAACCGGCCCACTGGAACGAAAGTACCGCCGTTGCCGCCAAAGAGGCGAAGCGCGCATACTGATGCGGCGCAACCAATTCGTTATGAGCCAACCCTGGGCGGATATCCTTGCCCGGGCAGGCAGCACGCATTAGCTCAACCGCATCCAGCACCTGCTCGATTGCGCCATCGCCTACCGTATGGGTATGCGGATGCAGGCCAACGCGGCCACACTCGACGATCAGCGCGTTCAGCACCGGCGTGGTGAAGTAGAGATCGCCATAACGCTCACCCTTGGCTTCCCCATGATGTTCACGATAAGGCTCTAGCAGCGCCGCCGTCATAGTCGGTGGCTGCAACACGCCGTCGACGAACAGCTTGAGATGGCCAACAGAGATCCCGGCCTGCGGCGTCCAAGGCTGGCTACTCCACTGTTCGGCAAAGGCGACAACCTCTTGCACCGCACGGGCAGCGTCTTCCGGCCCTTGTACGCTGTCTGGCGTAACTTCTTTAGCTCCCAGCACGCGTAAGGTCAGCTCACCGCGATCGCGCAATACGGCGAAAGCCTCCAGTTGTTCCGCAAACACGCGGGTGTCCATCACCGTGGTTACGCCCTGCTCATGCAGTACCTGCTGTACATGAGCCGCCACCTGCACGTTCTGTTCCGCCGTGCCGGAAGGAATGCTGTCAAAGGCGCGCATGGCCGGAGCATCTTCCAGGATCCCGGTCAGTTGACCATCGGCATCGCGGGCGATCTTGCCATCTGGCGGCACTGGCGTATTTTCATCAATGCCCAACATCTCCAGCGCACGGCTGTTAGCCGCCAGCGTGTGGCAATCGTTAGCGAACAACGCTACCGGGCGGCGGGTGTTCAGAGAGTCCAGCAGCGCACGGCTCATGTCCGCGCCAACCGGGATCATCGCCTGACGCTGCCAGGCACGCACCGTCAGCCATTCGTCATCGCCAGCCGGATATTTATCCAAATGGTCCTGTATATGCTGCAAGGTCTGCTCTACCGTCAGCGCCGCATAGTGCAGGCTGCACCCCTTGAGCTGTTTGCCACCCCAGAATGGGTGCATATGGCTGTCGATCAGGCCCGGCATCATCATTTTGCCGTGCAGATCGATGCGTTCGGTGGTGGGGGTCGCCAGCGCAAGCACCTGATCATCAGTCCCTACCGCAAGAATGTATCCCTGCCCTATCGCCAACGCACTACAAACACGATTTTCCGCATCTGCGGTGAAGATAGTGCCGTTGTAATAAATTACCTCGGCTGCTGTTGCCACTGGAGTCATAGTCATTGTCTCGAAACCTCACAAAATGACCTTAAGTATACCAAAAACTCCCCAGCTTGGCCCCTCAGGCGGGGTTACATTGCTTGAAAGCACCAACCCGCTGTCGACCAAAACAAACGATGGGTCAATCGCAGCGCCTGTAAGAAGTCCTCATCGTGCGACACCACCAGCATCGCACCAGGAAACTCCGCCAAGGCCGCTTCAATTGCCTGCGATGAGGCCAGATCCAAATGGTTGGTCGGTTCATCCAGTAGCAGGAGTTGCGCAGGCTCACGCCGCCACAGCACACAGGCCAGCGCCGCTTTCAACCGCTCTCCACCACTCAATGCCGCCAACGGCAGCGTAACCCGGTCGGCATTCAGTTGCAGTTGCGCCAGTTGGCTACGCAACACTCCTTCGGCTAGCGGGGTATCCTGTAAACCTAGATGATCGACCACCGAGCGCGTCAGATCGAGCTGGGACAGGTTTTGATCGAGGTAGGCCAGCGATACCGAGCAATGGCAATGGCCAGCGCTGGCAGCCAGTTGCCCCAGGATCACCTTCAGCAGCGTGGATTTGCCACAGCCGTTCGGGCCGGTGATGGCCACGCGCATCGGGCCATCCATCCGCCAGTCGAGCGGTGGCAAGGTGACGAACGGCAGCTGTAACTGCTCCAGGACCAGCACCTGCTTACCTGCGGCTACCGCGCTGCCCGGTAAGGTCAGCATCACCGGGTTATCTTCTTCAACCCGTTCCCTCGCCTCGCGCACCGCTTCATCCAGCGTGCTCTTTTGCCCCTGATGCTGTTTACGCAAGGTACCCATCGTGTCGCGGGCAGCCCCCTTGAGGGCAGCTTTCTCAAAAGAGGCGATATTCAGCGAGTCCACGGTTCTCAGCGTACGGGCGGAGTGACGCTGGTAATTGTCGTGTTCTTTTTGCTGGCGAGCGCGGACGCGCCGTCTTTCCAACGCGGCATGTTCCAGTTGGGCACGCGCCGCCTGTTGCTCTTGCTCCCGCAGCCGATGGTATTCGTGATAATTGCCACCGTAGCTACGTAATGCCTCGGGAGTCAGTTCGACAATCCGCTGCATCCGTGACAACAGTTGCCGATCGTGGCTGGCAATCAACAGACCGCCGCGCCACTGTCCCAATTGCTGATACAGCCATTCACGGCCCGTGCTATCGAGGTGATTGGTCGGTTCGTCCAGCAGCAGGAAATCAGCCCCCGACATTATCGCGCCACACAAAGCCGCACGCATACGTTCGCCACCACTCAGTTCGCTGGCTGGCCGTTGCGGATCAAAATCAGACAATCCCGCCGCCGCAAAAGCCGTGCTCAAGCGATCCGCCAGATCCCACTGGCCCTCAAGACGATCGATATCGTCCAGCCGTGGGCAACCTTGCTCAAGACGGGCCTGGGCGGCAAACACCTCACCGTAGCCCAGCAACGTTGCCAAGGTCGTCTGTTCGGTGAAGTGCGGCTGCTGCGCCACATAGGCAAAGGTTGCCTGCGTCTCAATATGACCTGACGCGGGTTGATCCAGCCCGGCAATCAGACGTAGCAGGCGAGTTTTTCCCACGCCGTTACGCCCCACCAGGCCACAATGCAGCTGTTCAACGGCCAGATTAAGCGGGCCAAACAGCGTTTCGCCATTGGCAAACTGACAGGTTAATTGATGTAAAACGAAATAAGGGGACTGCGCAAAATGAGCCATAAGCACTCCTGAATGAAATCAAAACCTCCCCATACGGCACGAGCGTGCTCGGTATAGGGCCAGATATCAGCAGGTGTGGTTGTTCATTTTCGGTAATGGCTCCGCAGAGAGAAAAGGGATAAGGCGAGCCGATGTTAGCCGATCTTTTATACCGATTGCAAACATGAGGTCTATCACATTCAGCACATCCGCGTTTCCCAAGTACGCCGACAACGGCTAAATTTATCTCATCCGACCACTTGAGGGTCGTCTATAACTATAACGATAAACCCGATTGGAGACTGCAATGAGTGCTTACCCCAACCTGCTTGCGCCGCTGGATCTCGGCTTCACCACCCTGAAAAATCGGGTGCTGATGGGATCGATGCACACCGGCCTGGAAGAACTGCCTAATGGCCCCGAGCGTATGGCGGCATTCTATGCCGAGCGGGCCGCTGCCGGTGTCGCCCTGATCGTGACCGGCGGTATAGCTCCCAATCAGAAAGGCGTGGTGTATCGCGGAGCATCGGTCCTGAACCAGCCGCAGCAGGTTGCCCATCACCGGATCGTGACCGAGGCTGTCCATCAGGCTGGGGGCAAGATTGCCCTGCAAATCCTGCATACCGGGCGCTACAGCTATCAGCCACAGCCAGTCGCCCCTTCCGCACTGCAAGCGCCGATTAACCCATTCAGCCCAGCGGCGCTGACTACCCAAGAAGTTGAACAAACCATTGCCGACTTCGCCAACTGCGCAGCATTGGCACAGCAGGCTGGCTATGACGGCGTGGAAGTCATGGGGTCTGAGGGCTACCTGATTAACCAGTTCCTGGTCTCGCGCACCAACCAGCGCACCGACCAATGGGGCGGCAGCTTCAGCAACCGCATGCGTTTCGCCGTCGAGATTGTGCGGGCCGTGCGCGAAGCGACCGGGCCGGAATTTATTCTGATCTACCGCCTGTCGATGCTCGATCTGGTGGAGGATGGTTCCAGTTGGCAGGAGATCGAACAGCTTGCCGTAGCAATAGAACAGGCTGGCGCAACGTTGATCAACACCGGTATTGGCTGGCACGAAGCGCGTATTCCCACCATCGCCACCATGGTGCCGCGCGCCGGGTTCAGTTGGGTGACGCGCAAGCTGATGGGCAAAGTGAAGATCCCGCTGATCACCACCAACCGCATCAACGATCCGGCGGTGGCGGAGCAGGTTTTGGCCGATGGCTGTGCCGACATGGTGTCCATGGCACGCCCGTTCCTGGCAGATGCGGCGTTCGTGCAGAAAGCCGCTGAAGGCCGTGCAGACGAAATCAACACCTGCATCGGCTGCAATCAGGCCTGCCTGGATCAGATTTTCGATCACAAACTCACTTCCTGCCTGGTCAACCCTCGCGCCTGCCGCGAAACTGAAATGCCATTGATCGCTACCGCAACGCCTAAAAAACTGGCCGTGGTGGGTGCCGGGCCAGCCGGGTTAGCGTTTGCCACCACCGCCGCCAGCCGCGGGCATCAGGTAACCCTGTTTGATGCCGCCGAGCAGATCGGTGGCCAGTTCAATATCGCCAAGCAAATCCCCGGCAAGGAGGAGTTTCACCAAACGTTGCGCTATTTCCGCCGTCAGTTGGCGCTCAATGAAGTGCAACTGAAGCTGGGGCAGCAGGTGCAAGCGCAGGATCTGGCGGATTTCGATGAGGTGATCCTCGCCTGCGGCATCGTACCGCGTATGCCAGCCATTGCGGGCATCGAACACGCCAAGGTGATGAACTATCTCGATGTTTTACGCGATAAAAAGCCGGTTGGGCAACGGGTCGCCATCATTGGGGCTGGGGGAATTGGCTTCGACGTCGCCGAATACCTCAGCCAGCATGGCACCTCCAGTAGCCTGGATCTGGCAGCGTTTAACCGCGAATGGGGGATCGATTCACAACTAGAGCAGCGCGGGGGGCTGAGTGCCCAAGGGCCGGAAGTGCCATCCTCGCCACGCCAGATATTCCTATTGCAACGCAAAACCAGCAAGGTAGGTGAAGGCCTGGGTAAAACCACCGGGTGGATCCATCGCACCAGCCTGGCGGTACGTGGCGTGAAAATGCTCAATAGCGTGAACTATCAACGTATTGACGACGAAGGTCTGCATATATTGCGTGCCGAGCAGGAAAGCTGCTTGCCGGTAGATACGGTGGTGATTTGTGCCGGGCAGGAACCGCGCCGCGAATTGCAGCAGCCGCTGCTGGAGATGGGGAAAACGGTGCATCTGATTGGCGGTGCCGACGTGGCTGCCGAGCTGGATGCCCGCCGCGCTATCGATCAGGGCACGCGGCTGGCCATGGCACTGTAATCCATTGATTTAACGGGCGCAGCATGCTGCGCCCCTACATTAATAACGCGCGCCAGACTTGACCGCTTTGAGGATCAAGAACTTCTGGTTGGAGGCCACGGTGGTGCAGTTGCCGAACAAACGCCTCAGCTTCTGGTAGTAATCCAGATGGCGGTTGCCCACGATCCACAGCTCCCCCCCCACTTGCAGGCAGCGCTTGGCGTCGCAGAACATCTGCCAGGCGGTGTGATCGGTGATCGCATGCTGCTGGTGGAACGGTGGGTTGCACAGTACTGCCTGCAGGCTTTCACGCTCAATGCCCGCCAGCGAGTTGTTCACCTCAAACTGACAGCGATCCATCTCTTGCGGCAGGTTGTGCGCCACGTTCAGTTCACTGGAAGCCACCGCCATGTAAGACTCATCGACGAAGGTCATCTGCGCTTGCGGGTTCTGCACCAAGGCACGCATCCCGATAATGCCGTTGCCACAGCCGAGATCGACAATATGACCCTGCAAATCCTTCGGCAGATTTTCCAGGAACAGGCGTGCGCCAATATCCAGGCTACCGCGTGAGAACACGTTGGCGTGGTTGTGGATCAGCCAGTCCGTGCCGTCGAGCAGCCAGTCGGTGGTTTCTGGCGCTGCCGGTGGCACGATGTCAGCTACCTGGCAATAAATCAGACGGGCCTTTTTCCAGGCCAGGCTGGTGCGGGTTGGGCCAAGCACCCGCTCAAACACTTGCATGGTCGAGGTATGCACGTCACGCGCTTTGGCACCGGCCACGATCAGCGTATCGGGTGCCACCACATCACGCAGGGCACGTAATTGCTGCTCCAGAAGCGCCAGCGCTTTCGGGATGCGGATCAACACCACCGCCGGGTTGGCAGGCAGTTCGGCCAGGCTGTCTTGCAAGGTGACCTGCTCAACATCGAGCTCATTTAGCTTGAGGTTATGGCGCGTCGCCAACTGGCTCATGTAAGAATCGCTGATGCTGTAAGGCTTATAGCCATGCAGGGCACAGGCCAGCGTGCCAAAGTTGTCGTTGAAAATCAGTACCGGGCGTTCACCGATGTCGACATTTTCCAACTGTTGCAGCAGATATTCGTCCGCCGCTTCCCACGCCTGCAGCTGGGTGGCTTCTTCCTGTTGGGGATAACGCTCCAGCTCAAGTTGCTGTGTTCCCAGATCGAGTTGGCTCATTGCCCCTCCTGAATGATAAATTTGGGCTGTTTATCCCCTAAAAACGCTCGGCAGTAAAATGTTTTTTGGGATTAATTGCCCATTAGGGGATTTGAGCAAGAAAACGTCATACAATGCTCGCCCCGGTTTACCACTGAATACTGAATAACATGTCCGAACTGAGCTACCTGCAAGGCTACCCCGATCATCTGCAAATGCAGGTGCAACAACTCATCAAGCAACAGCGGCTGGGCGAGGTTTTGTTGCAACGCTATCCGCAGGTGCATGGCTGCACCACCGACAAGTCGCTTTATCAGTTTACCGTCGATCTGAAAAATCAGTATCTGCGTAATGCTCAACCGCTGAGCAAGGTAGCCTACGACAGCAAAATCCAGGTGATGAAGCACGCCTTGGGGCTGCATACCGCCATTTCCCGGGTGCAGGGTGGCAAACTGAAAGCCAAAGCCGAGATCCGCGTGGCGACGGTGTTTAAAAACGCCCCAGAACCTTTCCTGCGCATGATCGTAGTCCACGAGTTGGCGCATCTGAAAGAGAAAGACCACAACAAGGCGTTTTACAGCCTGTGCTGCCATATGGAACCCAGCTATCACCAGTTGGAGTTTGATACCCGTCTGTATCTGACCCATCTCTCATTATTCGGCGAACTCTATGAGTAATAAGCCTTTTTAAGCAAATATTCGCCTATTCTCTGCGGCGTGATAATCTGGTTCCTTGAGCTATCTTCCTGTGGAAACTGGAGTCACCCATGATTCGCTTTGCTGTTGTCGGCACCAACTGGATCACCGAACGTTTTATCGATGCGGCTCACGAAAGCGGCAAGATGAGGCTGACCGCCATCTATTCGCGTAAGCTCGAACAGGCGCAGGCCTTTGGCGCCAACTATTCGGTCGAACACTTCTTTGACTCGCTGGAAGCGCTGGCGCAATCCGACGTGATTGATGCGGTGTATATTGCCAGCCCCAACTCTCTGCACTGCCAACAATCTCTGCTATTCCTGAGCCATAAAAAGCATGTGATTTGCGAGAAGCCGCTGGCGTCAAATCTGCGCGAAGTGGAACAGTTGGTGGCCTGCGCACGGGAACATCAGGTGGTACTGTTTGAAGCGTTCAAAAGCGCCCACTTGCCCAATTTTCTTATCCTGCAACAGGCATTGCCGAAGATTGGCAAACTGCGTAAGGCATTTATCAACTATTGCCAATACTCCTCCCGCTATCCCCGTTACCTGGCCGGTGAAAACCCGAACACCTTCAACCCGCACTTTTCCAACGGCTCGATCATGGACATTGGCTATTACTGCGTGGCCAGCACCGTGGCGCTGTTTGGTGCACCGAAGTCGGTATTGGCTAGTGCAACATTGCTTGATACCGGGGTAGATGCCCACGGCAGCGTGTGCCTGAACTACGGTGACTTTGACGTGGTGATCAGCCATTCCAAGGTCAGCAACTCGGACATTCCGAGTGAGATCCAGGGCGAAGAGGGCACGCTGGTGATCGAAAAAATCTCCGAAGCCCAAGGCGTGGTGCTGACGCCTCGCGGTGAAAATAGCCAGGTACTGACCCAGCCGCAACACATCAATACCATGCTGTATGAAGCGCAAGTGTTTGCCGAACTGGTAGAAAAACGGCAGGTCGAGCATGAGGGCCTGGAAAATTCCCTGATCGTCGCCAGCCTGCTGACGGAGATCCGCCGTCAGACCGGCGTAGTGTTCCCCGCTGACGGAGAATAAAATGAAACCGCTGTTGTTGATGCAAACCGGTGATGCACCGCAGATGATCCAGCAGGAGCAGGCCAATTTTGAGCAAATGTTCCTAAAACAAGGGAATATCGATGCAGATCGCGTGCATATCGTGCACGTCCTAGCCGGTGAGACACCGTTGCCCCCAGAAGATTACTGCGGAGTGGTGATCACCGGCTCAGCAGCTATGGTGACCGAACGGCTTCCCTGGAGCGAACGCGCAGCAGAATGGTTACGCCAGGCAATGCAAATCAATCTGCCGATCTTTGGCGTGTGCTATGGCCACCAGCTTTTGGCTTATGCGCTGGGCGGTGAGGTGGGCTACCACCCGCAGGGCATGGAGGTTGGCACTCTCGAGATCGAGTTATTACCCGCTGCCCGCTCAGATGAGCGTCTGGCTCCCCTGCCTGCGCGCTTCAACGTGAACCTGATCCATGCGCAAAGCGTATTAACGCCGCCGCCAGGGGCTGAAGTACTTGCCCGCTCGCAACAGGACGCCTGCCAAATCCTGCGTTACGGCGATAACGCCCTGACCACCCAGTTCCACCCGGAATTTAACGGGGCGATCATGCAGCGCTACCTGAGCTGGCTCAGCGAGTTGGAACCGGCCAAGCAGAAAATTTATCAACTTAAACAACAACAGGTTAGCGATACGCCATTCAGCCAGCTGTTACTGCAAGACTTTGTCGCCAGCCTTGGGGCCCAGCAGCCATTGGCCGGGGTCGGTTGAGGTTGGCCACCATAATCTGTTATCCGGGGCGCTAGACGCCCCGCAATTATTTGGCAAATAGCCATAAACGCCAAATGTTATGACGATCACACAAATGTAAACAGCATGTTATCAATCATTGATCCATGCAGGTAATTTCATCATCTCCCCTTTTCAAGATCCCCCGTTTACTGAATACTGGCATAGCAAACATACTTAGTTACAGATATGACGATAAGTTGCCCGGCCACGTTTCAGCCGAGGCGCAGCAATCTGTACATCACATTCTCAGGGAGCGGAAACGCAAGCGCATCATGAATAAACTATTACTACGCATCACTCAGGGCAGCCTGGTTAAACAAATATTGATCGGCCTGGTAGCGGGCATTGTGGTGGCACTGGTTTCGCCAGCCGCTGCAGCAGCCGTTGGCCTGCTCGGCTCGTTGTTCGTTGGCGCGCTGAAGGCGGTGGCACCGCTGCTGGTACTGGTGTTGGTCATGGCCTCCATTGCCAACCATAAGCAGGGCCAAAAAACCAATATCCGCCCCATCCTGTTCCTCTACCTGCTGGGTACCTTTGCCGCCGCGCTTACCGCCGTGGTGATCAGCTTTATTTTCCCTTCCACGCTGGCGCTGGCCGTGGGCACCACCGATATCAATCCGCCGGGTGGCATCGTTGAAGTGCTCAAAGGCTTGCTGATGAGCGTGGTGGCGAATCCATTCCATGCACTGATCAACGCCAACTATATCGGCATCCTGGCCTGGGCCGTGGGGTTGGGGCTGGCACTGCGTCATGCCTCTGATACCACCAAATCGCTAATTACCGACATGTCCCATGCCGTGACCATGGTGGTTCGTGCGGTGATCCGCTTTGCGCCGCTGGGTATCTTTGGCCTGGTGGCGTCGACCCTAGCCGATACCGGCTTTAGCGCACTGTGGGGCTATGCCCAACTGCTGTTCGTGCTGATCGGCTGCATGCTGCTGGTGGCGTTGGTGCTGAACCCGCTGATCGTTTACTGGAAGATCCGCCGTAATCCTTATCCATTGGTGTTCACCTGCCTGCGCGAAAGCGGCGTTACCGCCTTCTTTACCCGCAGTTCCGCAGCCAACATTCCGGTGAATATGGAACTGAGCAGAAAGCTGAATCTGAACGAAGATACTTATTCGGTTTCTATCCCGTTAGGGGCGACCATCAACATGGCTGGTGCCGCAATCACCATCACCGTGCTGACGCTGGCGGCGGTTAATACGCTGGGCATTCCTGTCGATGTGCCGACTGCACTGCTGCTGAGCGTGGTTGCTGCGATCTGCGCCTGTGGGGCTTCCGGCGTGGCCGGTGGTTCACTGTTGCTGATCCCGCTGGCTTGTAACATGTTCGGTATTCCTAACGAAATTGCGATGCAGGTCGTTGCCGTCGGCTTTATCATCGGCGTACTGCAGGACTCGGCTGAAACCGCGCTCAACTCCTCCACCGACGTGCTGTTTACCGCAGCAGCCTGTCAGGCGGAAGACCAGCGTCTGGCCAATGAAGATCCGCTGAAAGTTCGTTAAGTCCCCTCACCCCAACCCTCTCCCACAGGGAGAGGGAGCTGAGAGTCTCTGCTCTGTTGGAAGAATGGAGGAAATCTCAGCAACCTGCACTTTATTGCTTAACTGGCTGGCGCCCCTCTGAAACGGGCGCCTTTTTTTCGACCGCAAAAGGATCGATGCCACGCAGTTGCAGGCGGCGGAAACGGATAATGTTGAAACCGTTCATCAGCAGGAAACTGCCTTCAATCAGCGAGCCTCCGATCGAGCCAAGCCAGATGTTGTGGGTAACCCAGCAGGCCGTTGAGCACCACATTACGCAGCGGGTGGTCAAACCGCGGGTGCGGAACAACGCCCAGGTGCTGACGGTTGTACCGCAGATCGGGAGTATTTCGATCCAGTGGTGAAAGCGGGATAAACCGATGATGAGCGTGAGGCAGATGAAGATCCACATCACCCATAGGCTGCGAGTCTTCATCGAGACCAGGTTGCGGCAGGCGCTAAGCAGAGCGCTACTCCCTGCAGCATTCGCCCCCATCAGGATAAAGTGGATGCCGATAATCAGGCTGTAGCCCGACAGCTGCAGTTTGAAACGCTGGTCATCGCGATTAAAGAAGCTGGTGATGCCTACCAAAAAAGCCAGCACGCCAACGGACTGCGCAAACCAATAAAACGTCATTAGGGAGATCCTGGGGCGGAAGTAGCAAGGCGTTTAAAACAAAACGCCGTTTTATGCTACTCCCGCTGGCTAGGCTTTACAACGTGACACCGCTTTTAAAGATCGCCAACTCGCGGAAATCATTCACTTCATTACGCGCCGGAGCGCCATCGGCAATGTCCACGATCAGATCGACAAACTGCTCCAGCATCTGCGCCATCGGCAAGCCGTGGATCAGGCGGCCTGCGTCAAAATCGATCCAGTGCGGTTTCTTCGCCGCCAGCTCCGAGTTGGTCGCCAGCTTCACCGTTGGCACAAAGCCACCGTAAGGTGTCCCCCGCCCGGTGCTGAACAGCACCATATGGCACCCGGCTCCCGCCAGCGCGCTGGTAGCGACCGCATCATTGCCCGGCGCACTCAGCAGGTTCAGCCCCGGCAGACGCAGACGCTCACCGTATTTCAACACGTCCACCACCTGGCTCTGCCCGGCTTTTTGGGTGCAACCCAGAGATTTCTCTTCTAACGTGGTGATGCCTCCAGCCTTGTTGCCCGGTGAAGGGTTCTCGTAAATCGGTTGGTCGTGGGCAATAAAATACTGTTTGAAGTCGTTGACCATGCTGACGGTTTTTTCAAAGGTGTCTTCATCGCGGCAGCGGCTCATCAGAATGCGCTCGGCACCAAACATTTCTGGCACTTCGGTCAGCACCGTGGTGCCGCCGTTGGCAATCACATAATCCGAGAAGCAGCCCAATAACGGGTTGGCTGTGATCCCCGATAAACCGTCCGATCCCCCACATTCCAGGCCAAACTTCAGCTCGCTGAGCTTGCCCGGCTGGCGGCGATCGTCGCGCATAATCTGGTATAATTCATGCAAATGTGCCAATCCGTCGGCAACTTCATCATCCTGTTGCTGGCAGACCATAAAACGCACGCGCTGTTCATCAAACTCACCCAAGGTGCTGCGGAAAGCATCCACCTGGTTGTTCTCACAGCCCAGGCCAATCACCAGAACCGCACCGGCATTGGGGTGACGCACCATATTTTGCAGCATGGTGCGGGTATTTTCATGATCCTGGCCGAGCTGTGAGCAGCCGAAAGGGTGGCTGAAAAGATGCACGCCGTCGATCCCCTCTGCTTCCCCGGTTTCCTTCAGAAAACGTTGCAGGATCTGACGAGCGATGCCGTTCACACAGCCCACGGTTGGGATGATCCACAGTTCGTTGCGGATCCCTACCTCACCGTTGCTGCGGCGGTAAATCTGTACCTCACGATCTGCCGCCTGCGCCGGTAAGGTCTGGAAATCCGGTTGATACTGATAGCTGTCGAGATCGCTCAGGTTGGTTTTGGCATTTTGCGAATGGATATGTTCGCCCGCTGCGATGGCCACCAGCGCATAGCCGATCGGCAAGCCGTACTTGACGATCATCTCACCGGCAGCGATCGGTTCAAGGGCAAACTTGTGCCCCCGAGCAACGTCCTGCGCCAGTGCGATCGCCTGCCCTTCCCAGACAGGCTGGTCACCAGCTGCCAAATCACACAGTGCGACCGCCACATTATCTTTTGCATGGATCTTTATGATGCTTTGCATAAACCAACCTCGAGCTGTAACTACGCTAATTCGATAGCAAAATAGTGTTTGGCATTGTCGAAGCAGATGTTTTTCACCATCTCACCCAGCAACGCAATATCCGCCGGTGCTTCGCCATCTTCCACCCAGCGGCCAATCATCTGGCACAGGATGCGACGGAAGTATTCGTGACGCGTGTAGGAAAGGAAGCTGCGGCTGTCGGTCAACATGCCCACAAAACGGCTAAGTAACCCAAGCTGTGCCAACTGCGTCATCTGGCGCTGCATACCGTCTTTCTGATCGTTAAACCACCAGCCTGAACCAAATTGGATCTTGCCCGGCGTACCTTCGCCCTGGAAGTTGCCGACCATGGTGCCGATCACTTCGTTATCCCGTGGGTTCAGGCAGTAAAGAATGGTCTTCGGCAGCGCACCCTGCCTGGCCTGAGCATCCAGCAGGCGAGACAAGCATTCGGCTACCGGCTGATCGTTAATAGAATCGAAGCCAATGTCTGGGCCGATAGTCGTGAACATCCGGCTATTGTTATTACGCAGTGCACCGATGTGGTATTGCTGCACCCATTCGCGGCGCTGGTATTCAGCAGCCAGGAACAGCAGGACGCCGGTCTTGAACTGGGCAACCTGCTGTGGAGTTGGCAGCTCCCCGCGCAGGCGCTGGGCCAGGATCTTGTCTAACGTGGCCTCATCGGCCTCGCCGTACATCACCACGTCTAACGCGTGATCGGAAACCTTACAACCGTGAGCGGCAAAGTGATCCAGGCGTTTTTTCAGCGCATCGCACAAATCGCTGAAGCGGTTGATGGAAGTATCTGCGGCGGCTTCCAGCTGTTGCATATAGTCATTAAACCCAGCGGCTTCAATATTGAAGGCCTTATCTGGGCGCCAGCTTGGTAATACTTTGATATCGAAGCTGCTGTCGGCGGCGATGGTTTGATGGTGGCGCAGATCGTCGATCGGATCGTCGGTGGTGCCCACCATTTTCACCTTCATCTGTTTCATGATGCCGCGAGCGCTGAAAGCCTCCTGCGACAGCAGTTCATTGCCGCGCTGCCAGATTTCATCTGCGGTAGTCGGGGAGAGCAGCTTGCCGGTGATGCCAAACGGACGGCGCAGTTCCAGGTGCGTCCAGTGATACAGCGGGTTGCCGATGGTATGCGGCACCGTTGCCGCCCAGGCATCAAATTTTTCACGGTCAGAGGCATCGCCGGTACACAGGCGTTCAGCCACGCCGTTGGTGCGCATCGCGCGCCACTTATAGTGATCGCCCTTCAGCCAGATATCGTACATGTTCTTAAAACGAGTATTTTCGGCAATCTGTTGCGGTGGCAAATGGCAGTGATAGTCGAAAATAGGCTGATCCGCTGCATAGTCGTGATACAGGCGGCGGGCAAATTCACTGTCTAACAAGAAATCATCGCTCAAAAACGTGGCCATATGGGTTCCTCACCGTTTTCCTGGCTAGCCTTGCTGTCAACTTTTGCAAAGTTATCACACCAATTTATCGTAGAGTCTAGCGAAATTTTACCTTGGTTAACCCATCATTACGGCCTCCAAGCGCCTATCCAGACGACTCTCATTAAACCAATGCCTTATGATGACAAGCATTATCACTTAAAAAAATAATGGTTTTTGTGATATCACTCAACTTTTAAATCTGTATGACAAGTTATCTTCTCGCCACCCTGCTACTGGTTTATAACCACGGTTCAATGGCAATGCGCAGGACGGCGTCGGTAAGCGGAATACCGGCAACCAGATGAAAGGGAATCACCACCATGACCGCCACAGGCTTGCCGGTGGCCGAAATTTTTAGACTGGGAGAGATTTGGGATGCGTAAAATTAAAGGCTTACGCTGGTATATGATCGGCCTGGTGACTATCGGTACCGTGCTCGGTTATCTGACCCGCAATGCGATGTCCGTCGCAGCCCCCTCGCTGGAAGGTTCACTGGGGATCACGACCCAACAGTATTCCTATATTGTTGCCGCCTATTCAGCCTGCTATACCCTGATGCAGCCCGTTGCAGGTTATATCCTTGACGTGCTCGGCACTAAAATCGGCTATGCGATGTTTGCCATCCTGTGGGCCATCTTCTGTATGGGCACCGCGCTGGCCAACAGCTGGGTCGGTCTGGCGATGGCCCGTGGTGCGGTCGGTATGGCCGAAGCAGCGATGATCCCTGCCGGGCTGAAAGCCAGTAGCGAATGGTTCCCAGCCAAAGAGCGTTCCATCGCGGTGGGTTACTTTAACGTCGGTTCCTCGGTGGGCGCGATGCTCGCTCCTCCGTTGGTGGTCTGGGCGATTGTGGCGCACAGCTGGGAAATGGCGTTTATCATTACCGGTGTCTTGAGCCTGATCTGGGCCATCTGCTGGCTGATCTTCTATAAGCACCCGAAAGACCAGAAGAAACTCAGTACCGAAGAACGCAGCTACATTCTGGATGGGCAGGAAGCGCACCACCAGACCAGCAACGCCAAGAAGATGTCCGCCTGGCAGATCCTGCGTAACCGCCAGTTCTGGGGTATAGCGCTGCCGCGTTTCCTGGCAGAACCCGCCTGGGGAACCTTCAACGCCTGGATCCCGCTGTTTATGTTCAAGGCTTACGGCTTTAACCTGAAAGAAATTGCCATGTTCGCCTGGATGCCGATGCTGTTCGCCGATTTCGGCTGCATCCTGGGTGGCTATCTGCCGCCATTCTTCCAAAAGCATTTCGGCGTCAACCTGATCGTCTCACGCAAACTGGTGGTCACCCTGGGCGCAGTGTTGATGATCGGCCCAGGCATGATCGGCTTGTTCACCAGCCCTTATGTCGCCATTGCTTTACTGTGCATCGGGGGCTTTGCCCACCAGGCACTGTCCGGTGCGCTGATTACCCTGTCGTCGGACGTCTTTGGCCGCAACGAAGTCGCTACCGCCAATGGGCTGACTGGGATGGCCGCCTGGACGGCGAGTACCATGTTCGCTCTGGTGGTCGGCGCATTGGCTGACACCATGGGCTTCAGCCCGCTGTTCGCTGCCCTGTCGGTGTTCGATATCCTGGCCGCCATCGTGATCTGGACCGTGCTGCAAAACAAGCCGGTTTCCGAGCTGGAACAGGAGCGATTACAAACGGCAGATGCCAGCAGCTAACCCCCACAGCCCGGCCTTTGTGCCGGGCTTTTCGCATCTGACTCGCTAGCAGCTACAACGGATAAGTGGTATAACAGGTCCTATGGCATCACGCCCTTCTACCACCGAGTATTCACTATGGAATTCACTGAAACCAGACGCCTTTATCAGCAATTGGCCGCCGAGCTAAAACGGCGCATTGAGGGCGGGGTCTACCCGGTCGGTGAGAAACTGCCAGCCGAGCGTTATATTGCAGAAGAGATGAACGTTAGCCGCACCGTGGTGCGTGAGGCGATCATCATGCTGGAGGTGGAAGGTTACGTCGAAGTGCGCAAAGGCTCGGGCATCCATGTGATCTCCAACCAGCAGAAGCACCTGGTAGTACCGGGTGAAAGCCTCGAATTCGCTACCTCTGGGCCTTTTGAACTGCTACAGGCACGCCAGTTGATCGAAAGTAACATCGCCGAGTTCGCCGCCACCCAGGTGACCAAGCAGGATATCGTCCAACTGATGGAGATCCAGGAGCAGGCGCGCAAAGAGGATCGCTTCCGCGATTCGCAGTGGGATCTCAAATTCCACGTTCAGGTGGCGCTGGCGACTCAGAATACCGCCATGGCCACCATAGTGGAAAAAATGTGGGCTCAGCGTGTCAGCAACCCTTACTGGATCAAACTGCACGAACATATCGATGAGCGTTCCATTGCCAGTTGGTGCGACGATCACGATGAGATCCTTAAAGCGCTAATACGTAAAGATCCTCACGGTGCCAAACTGGCCATGTGGCAACATCTGGAAAACACCAAGCAGATGCTGTTCAATGCCACCACCGACGATTTCGAATACAACGCCGATCGCTACCTGTTTGCCGAGAATCCGGTGATCCATTTGGATAACATGGCCAGCACCACCAAATAGGGTTTTGGCGTCAAGAAATCGCACCGAATGTCAGGTATTGTAAAAACGGCTGAATCGATCCCGGTACAGCCGCCCACTGCGCGATATTTCCCCAGCGACCACGTAGATTTCCCTGTTGCCAATCGTGCTATTTTGGTAGAGTTAGCCCACTTTTTTATCGACGGACTTTGGGGTGGAACGCGAATACATGCGCTGGTTGTTTGCCATGCTTATTGCTCTTTCCTGCTGGACCGGTTCGGTCTCCGGCCCAAAGCTCTATGCAGCACAAACCGCAGCCTTAGCCTCCGCGTTAAGTGCTCAGGCATTATTTGATGAGCATGTGGTTTCCCCCTACGATCAGGATTACCGTCCGCACAGTGAACTCCGCCGCAAGCCCCTCAGCAAACTACTGCTGTCTTTGCCCCGGATGCATTCCTATCCCAGCTCGTTGCAGGCCCCGTCCCAATCGGTTCCGGCCTATACTTTAGCAACGGATCTGGGCTACCGCCTGTGGCCACAACCGCAGGCAGATAACCCAGCCCCTAACCGGTTGCGGCAGGTCAATTGGACGCTGAACTTCCCGCAGCAACAAAGCAGGCTCGGGGGTTGGAAAGAGAGCAATATACTTTACCGTGGCTCGCTAACGTATCACTCATGATCCGGTGTCGCCCCGTTTTACCCTATGGATTTCAAGTTACAGCAAGTGCAGATAACAACGCTGCAACTTGAAAGACGACGGGTATAGAACCAAAGAATAAAGCAACACCGTTCATCATCTTCAGCAGCCAAGGCCCTCCGCGAGCTTACCGCCCCCAGCCGCTGAACGAAAATAACAATGACGTTTTTAGGAACACCGGATGGATATCATTAAGCAACTGTTGGATGCCTTATGGCAGCAAGACTTTGAAACGCTGGCCAACCCCTCGTTGGTCTGGACGCTGTACGTCTTGCTGTTTATGATCTTATTTCTGGAAAATGGCCTGCTGCCCGCCGCCTTCCTACCGGGTGATAGCCTGCTGATCCTGGTCGGCGTCCTGGTCGCCAAAGGCACCATGAATTTCCCGGTGACCATTCTTATCCTGACCACCGCAGCCAGCCTGGGGTGCTGGGTTAGCTACATACAAGGCCGATGGCTAGGCAATACGCCTACGGTACAGGGCTGGCTAGCTCATCTACCGGCCCATTACCATCAGCGTGCCCACCAGTTGTTCCACCGTCATGGCCTGTCGGCCCTGCTGGTTGGCCGTTTCCTGGCTTTCGTCCGTACGCTGTTGCCTACCATTGCCGGGTTGTCCGGTTTGAGCAACGCACGCTTCCAGTTCTTTAACTGGATGAGCGGCCTGCTGTGGGTTCTGATCCTGGTATCGGTCGGTTTTGCCCTCGGGAAAACCCCGATGTTCCGCAAGTATGAAGACCAGTTGATGTTCGGCCTGATGATGCTGCCACTGGTGCTACTGGTCGCCGGGCTGGTCGGTTCGCTAGTGGTGCTGTGGCGCAAAAAGCGCGCCGACCGTGCAGGGAAAGACGCGTGAGAACCCAACGCCCACGCTGGCAATACGCGCTGATGCTTTCATTGCTATTGCTGGCATTGGCCGCCGTGCTGGCGCCATACATTTTACGTACGGAAAACGAGCTGCGTATTCACGTGGTTCAGCAGGGCTTATCGTTGCCAGATGGTTTTTACGTCTATCAGCGCCTGGATGAACGCGGTATCCGCATCAAAAGCATTACACCGGAGGGCGATGGCCTGGTGATCCGCCTGGACTCCCCTGAGCAGCAACTGCTGGCCCGTGAAGCCCTGGAAAACATCCTGCCCCCCGGTTATACCATTGCCCTGAACGAGTCTCCTCTCCCCGGCCGCTGGGTGCGTAAATTTGCACGCGCGCCACTTAATCTGGGATAATCCCTTTCCCATTTAAGGGATTATCTTAGCTGTCGTTACATCCGGCTAATCGGGCGCAGCATGCAGCGCCCCTACATTTGGGGTTCTACGCAATTTGTGACTATGCTGATTGTCTGCATGGGTCAGCCGCGTAGGCCACCTGTCGCACTGCCCCTTGGGCAGCAGGAAACCGGGAGCATCCTTGTTATCTCCCAGCATTAAGGAATTGAAATCATGAAATTACGCCACACATTGTTACTGGCCATCCCCCTGTTCACTTTTTCTGCGCTTTCACAGGCAGCGGTTGAGACTTGTGCCAGCAAAGCCCAGGAGATCCAGACCCAGATCGATTATGCCACTAAGCACGGCAACAGCCACCGCGTGGCAGGCCTGCAGAAAGCCCTGAGCGAAGTACAGACCCACTGCACCGAGGCCGGTTTACAAGCCGATCGCCAGAAGAAGATTGCTGATAAGCAGGAGAAAGTGGCCGAGCGTGAGCAGGAGCTGAAAGAGGCTCAGGAAACCGGCAAGGCAGATAAAATCGCCAACAAGCAGAGAAAGCTGGCAGAAGCCCAGGCAGAGCTGAAAGCCGCGCAGGCCGAATAATTTTTTATATTAGCGGATTTATCGCTAAGAGCCCCATCTGGCGGGATTTTACCAACCGTTAATGACATTGGTTAGTGATATCCACCGGGGATAAGCCCTTTGCTTAAGTGAATAAATCCGCTATGTTAAAAGTCTGTCGAAGTTAATGTTAAGGAGTTATCGAAATGGCACATGATTCACATGCAGAAAATTTACGCGCTGAACTGAAGTCCCTGGCCGATACGCTGGAAGAAGTGCTGAACTCTTCCACCGATAAACCTAAAGCTGAACTGGACAAACTGCGCTCCAAAGCAGAAGGCGCACTGAAAGAAACCCGTGCCCGTCTGAGCGATGCCGGTGACAAACTGGCTCACCAAACCAAGCAGATGGCTGGCCAGGCCGATGATTACGTGCGTGAAAACCCGTGGACCGGTATCGGTATCGGCGCCGCGGTTGGCGTGGTGTTAGGCGTTCTGCTCGCGCGCCGCTGATTATGGCAGAGCAGCCGCAAACGCGCGCACAGGGCCCCGGTAAAGGGGTCCTGGATATCGCCCAACGGATTGTCACCATTATGGTCGGCATGGTGGAAACCCGGGTGCGTCTGGCCGTTATCGAGCTGGAAGAGGAGAAAGCCAACCTCATTCAGTTGCTGATGATGGCGGGGCTTACCCTTCTGTTTACCGCCTTCGGCCTGATGAGCCTGTTAATCCTCATCTTCTGGGCCATCGACCCCGCTTATCGCCTGATGGCGTTGGGTACGACTACCGCCGTTCTGCTGTTCCTGGCCGTTGTGGGCATCGTCTGGACCCTGTCCAAGGCTCGCCGTTCGACACTGTTAGGGGCAACACGTCAGCAACTGGAACTCGATCGTGCTGAACTGGAGGAGAAACATGAATCACCGCCAGTACCGTGAACGCAGAAAAGAGCAACTCATCCGGCAGATCCAGCAGCAACGCCTGGATCTGGCCGCCAACAAAAGCCAGTGGCTACAAAAAACCGAATCCTTCGATCGCAGTTGGCAGACCTTGTATGGGCTGCGTAAATATATGGCTATCGGTTCCAGCGTGATCGCGCTGTACGGCATACGCCATCCTAGCAAGTTGATCCGCTGGTCACGGCGGGCGCTCAGCGTCTGGGGCACCGTTCGTCTGATCCGTAACGCCCTTCCCAAAAAATAACCGCGCTGTAACAAGTTCAATTATCCCGTTGGTAATCCCTTTTATTTGCATGGATTTTATCCAAACACATCTTATTAATCGTTAATTGAATGATTTATAACTACTTTTATAGAGTTTTTAATATTCAGATTTTTTGAAAAATTACGACAGTTTTACTTGCTAACAACCCGCAGCATTCCCGTCTAACATTCACTCCATCAACCGGACATGGCGGCTAAAGCCCCCCTGGCGGTACCAATGCCAAGATTGGCAAGCAACAACACTTTTTGGAGTTAATGATGAAGAAATTAGAAGATGCAGGTTTGCTGGTTGCTCGTATTCTGATGCCAATCCTGTTTATCGTTGCAGGTTACGGCAAAATGGGTGATGCCTATGCTGGCACCCAACAATACATGCAGTCGATGGGCGTACCTGGCTTCTTGCTGCCACTGACCATCCTGCTGGAGTTCGGCGGTGGCCTGGCAATTCTGTTCGGCTTCCTGACCCGTACCGTGGCGCTGTTCACTGCCGGTTTCACCATCCTGACCGCGCTGCTGTTCCACACCAACTTTGCTGAAGGCGTGAACCAGCTGATGTTTATGAAAAACCTGACCATTGCCGGTGGCTTCATCGTACTGGCGGTTGCAGGCCCTGGCGGCTTCAGCATTGACCGCATTTTGAACAAAAAGTGGTAAGCTTATAAAGCATACACTACGGATTTCAAGCTACAGCTTGAAAGACGACGGGTATAAAGGCTCGGCTCTTCATGCCGGGCCTTTTGACTTTCACTCTCGGATATTTTGGAGGACCTCATGGGACAACTCGTTGATGGCGTTTGGCAAGACACCTGGTATGACACCAAATCCACCGGGGGCCGTTTCAAGCGTTCAACCTCTCAGTTTCGCAATTGGGTCACCCCAGATGGCGCTGCGGGAGAGCATGGCAAAGCAGGTTTCAAGGCCGAGCAAGATCGCTACCATCTGTATGTTTCCCTGGCTTGCCCTTGGGCACACCGTACCCTGCTGATGCGCAAATTGAAGGGGCTGGAGCAAATCATCCCGGTTTCCGTGGTGCATCCGCTGATGTTGGAAAACGGCTGGACCTTCGGCCAGGATTTCCCGGCAGCAACCGGCGATGCTCTGTATCACTCCGATTTTCTTTACCAGCTCTATCTACGGGCCGATCCGAAGTACAGTGGCCGCGTTACCGTGCCAGTGCTGTGGGATAAACAGCAACAGACCATCGTCAGCAATGAGTCTGCCGATATCATTCGCATGTTCAACAGCGCTTTCGACGCCGTCGGCGCACGGGCTGGAGATTACTACCCGGCAGCACTGCGTGAGGAGATCGATTCGCTCAACGGCTGGATTTACGATTCGGTGAACAACGGGGTGTACAAGGCCGGTTTTGCTACCAGCCAGGAAGCCTATGACGAAGCGGTGAACGGCGTGTTCGCCTCATTGGAGCGGCTTGAGCAGATCCTCGGCCAACAGCGTTATCTAACCGGTGATCGACTCACCGAGGCCGATCTCCGCCTGTGGACCACGCTGATCCGTTTCGATCCGGTCTACGTCACTCATTTCAAATGCGACCAACGCCGCATAAGCGACTATCTCAACCTTTACGGCTTCCTGCGCGATATCTACCAGATGCCAGGGATTGCCGAAACGGTCGATATGGCGCATATCCGCAACCACTATTATCGCAGCCATGCCACCATCAACCCGCACGGGATCATTTCGATCGGCCCCGCGCAGGATCTGGATGAACCCCACGGGCGCGATGTGCGTTTTGGCTAATTGCAGATTGCTGTGAGTCTGAAGCCCGGCAATCGCTGCCCCCCTCACCCCCGCCCTCTCCCCAAATAGGAGAGGGTGCTGCAATGGCGCCTTGTTCAGGTGCAAGATCTAATGGGTAAAAGACGAGTAACGGAGTTTACTTGTAGCTCGATCGGTCCCCTCTCCCTGTGGGAGAGGGTTAGGGTGAGGGGACACAATGCGAAAATGCGTAGAAGTTACTGGTTCTCCTCGCGTGCAAACAGGCGCGGGATCTCACGCAGGAACCAGGATTTAGCCTCGCCCATGCTGTCGCGCCGCCAGGCCATGATAATGTCCGCTTCACGGCTATATTCCGGCCCTACCACGCGCAAGCGCCCCTGCTCGATATCCTTCTCCACCATCTGATAAGGCATCGTGGCAACCCCCAGCCCAGCCAGCAAGGCGCGGCGCTTATCTTCGATGGTGCTCACCGTCAGGCGCTGCTGTTTATCCAGCAATTGTACCGTCAAGACTGGCCGCTCCCGCGCAGTATCTGCCACTGCAATACCACGGTATTTCACCCGAGTCAGCTCCGACAGCGGCTCCGGCTCAAGATGGATCGGATGTTCCGGTGCGGCAACGTACACGCTCATCACCTTATACAGCTTGCGGGTGTTGATTTCAGAAGAGGCGCGAAAGTGCATATCCGGCGCAATAACGATATCGGCCCGCCCTTGCTCCAACCGCTCCCATGCCCCGGCCAACACTTCTGTAAAGATCGAAACCTGGGTATTGGCCTTCAACGCCAGCTTATCGACCAAGGGGAACAGCTTATAGGCAGGGGATAGCGCTTCGCTGACGATGGTGAGATGGGTTTCCCACCCTCGTGCCAATGCCTCTGCATCGGTCGTCAGCTTGTCTGCCGCCTCGAGCAGTACGCGGCCACGCTCAAGCAGCATACGCCCAACATTGGTAAATTTGGTGCGATGTCCGGAGCGGTCAAACAGCACCACATCCAGTTCTTCTTCCAATTTTTGCATGGTGTAGCTGAGCGCCGAAGGCACTCGCCCCAGCTCATCGGCAGCGGCGGCAAAGCTGCCACGGCGGTCGATCGCATCCATAACCCTAAGCGCTTCAAGCGTTAACGCCCGATCTCTGGCCATCGAAACTCTCTATCAGGAAATTTGAATATACCGACCAGATTAACTGGCTAACAATCCGCCGTCCAGATGCTTACCATCAAGAGAATGAATTTAGAGAGCCGATTGCCATGATCACATGCAGAACAGCACAACAATGCGGGCAAGCTGACTTTGGTTGGCTGCAGGCTCGTTATACCTTTTCCTTTGGCCACTACTTCGATCCCAAACTGATGGGCTATGCGTCGCTGCGGGTACTGAATCAAGAGGTATTAGCACCGGGTGCCGCCTTCCAGCCACGCACCTATCCCAACGTAGATATACTGAATCTGATCCTGCAGGGTGAAGCCGAATACCGGGACAGCGACGGCAATACCGTACGCGCAGCGGCAGGAGAGGCGTTATTGCTGGCTACGCAACCGGGGCTTAGCTATAGCGAACAGAACGTCAGCAGCAGCACGCCACTGACCCGGATGCAACTGTGGCTAGATGCCTGTCCGGAGCGCAGTAACGAGCGTGTGCAGCGTTTGAGCCTGCCAGATCAGCCCTATACGCTACTGGCCTCACCGGATGGTGCCCAAGGCAGCCTGCAACTGCGCCAACAGGTCTGGATACATCATTTGAACTTACCGGCGGGAGCACAGCAGACGCTTACTCTGCATGGGCCACGTGCCTACCTGCAATCGATCTACGGTACCGTTGAGGTCAATGGCGACCATCACCAGAGCCAGCGCCTGACCTGTGGAGATGGTGCGTTTATCCGCGAGGAAAACCGCCTCACCATCCAGGCCGAAGCGCCGCTACGTGCACTGCTGATTGATTTGCCAGTGTAGGATATAGATAAAGAAAAACCCCGCGCGACTCTCGTCACGCGGGTTATCTGTATGGCCCGTAAACCCACTAGTCAAACCCAACAGCTGACTCCCGCAGCATACACATGGGGTTAATAGCTCATGTGTATCTCTGACCGCATGCCATAATTTCTATAGATTTATTAATATTCAATGCCATAAAAATTACCCGACTAAACATCAAAAGATAATGTTGCTACCGTCGGTTTGGCTTTCTTCTGTATTACGCATAAATCAATAGTACCGCCAGGCGATCCCAGACTGGTGGCATCATGCATACCAGTCTTTCTCAAATATCCTGCTATCAACCCGTCACTTTCCACTTTGAAAACACACCTTATAGTTTTGAGACTCAAGGTATCAAAGCCCTTATTGAACCCGATGACTTACCCTTCAAATTGAGAAAATCGATATAGAGGTGATGTGATTGCACAAAAGCCGTGCCTACAACATGTGACGCACTCGTGTTCATCACACACAGATGGTATTGCTTATTATTGATGACTATCTATAATAAAGTTTTGATACGTATCATTGGACACAATTGGCATGAGTAAATGTTATACTATAAATGATAATATTTCATTTCACCCTGAAAGTGCTACCCTCTCATCTTCGTTGAGTGGTGCTCGCATTAAAATCAACGTACCAACAGCACAATTACTCGAGGCATTTGTCAATCGTGTTGGTTTGATAATATCTCAAAGTGATTTGTATTCAATTGCTTGGGGTGATAATGGTGTCAATGTCACACCAAATACCTTGTATCAAAATATTTCATTACTGCGAAAAGCATTACAAGATATAGGGTTATCTGGGGACACGATCACGACGGTAAGAGGCAAAGGATTTATCTTTACGGTCGCCAAAGTTGCAGAGTGCGAAGTCGATATTGACCCTGAAGATGAAGTTAATGACGTTATTAGTGAAAATATTGCCCCTCATCGCCAAGATGAAAACTTAACAACCCAAAGTAAATATAAAAAACATAATATTGTGTTACTGGTCACCTCTATGTTTATTTTATTTGGGATTGTTATTTATTTTATTAACAAAAGCATTCCTAAAAGAATAATGGATTATCCTAAAAACTTCACATTTTTATCAAAATTTGATGAATGCAGTATATTTACCAGCACTGAATTACATAACTTGGGAAGTCAAGAGAAAATCAACGCTTTTCTAAGTACACAATCATTAGAGTGTAAAACGTACCCTTATATTTACTTAAACTACACATCAAGGCACCCTACAATATCAGTCATTTCTTGTGAGCATGAAGTCAATTATAGCAAGAAAAATAATTGTAAAACTGAAATATTCGTCAATCATGGTGGTTTAAATGAAATTAAACACTAAATATACACTCCCGATTCTCATCGCTGTCATCATGATTGTTTCAGCTATCGCTTATGCTTATTTTTTAGTGGACGACAACAATAAAAAACTTAATTGCCACGGCGTTCATTATACGTATAGTAAAGATTTCAACATTAAGTCTAATGTTGAGATTAATTTTTATAGTAAAAATGGTTATATGATTATCAATGGCGTTGTTACTAATAATAACACCCCTTATCAATTAACCCGTAAGATATTATTTGACATCTCCGATATTGATAGCAAAACGGTTTTGACTTTTACTGCAATTGAGATTAGTCTTTCAGATGAAGTGAGCCGAACAGATCTTGAGAAAATGCTACCTAGTTTTATGTCTCAGGTTGGTAGTAATATCTTAATTTCCATTTATCGAGTTAACAATAATAATTATATTATTGAATCTAATGATGTGGCGAGTTTTCTTTGCAATAAGGATTAGTTTATTGAGAGTTCTACTTAAGCGGTGGCATAGACGTTCCTATTTAAAACAGAGAGAATTTAACTGTTTTATTCGATTCTATGCCATAGTTTTCCTCTAAGGTTATCTGAATATTAATCAAATCTTAATTAGATAACCCTACGTTAAAATCCCCCCCCATCCGAACTCCGTATGAGTTGTGACTTACCTATACTAAAATCATATAATTATCTTTAATTACAACCAGATATAGAACTTGATCGCCGCTTTGGCATGGGCCTCTCTCCATGAATTCATTAACTACTCTTTTATTAAGACTCTATAATTTATACTATTTTTTAACTTATGCTTTACTTGCTACTCTAATTTATCAGCTCGCATATTGATGAAAACAAGAAACAACTATTTTTAAGTAAAGTCTGGGCAATAAGCTTAAAACAATAAGGTTTTTATTTAATGAAAGACACCGCCTTTGCAAATAAATTTTACTTTATATTAAAAATAATACTCTCTATTGCTTTTGTCTCTTCAGCTTTATTTTTACTATTGAAATTTAGGGTTGATAAAAGTGATATTATTATTTGCAATGCGAACATGGCCATTCATAGAGAAGAACTGGGGTTAATGACAGAACTGACGCTCGAGTTTTCAATAAATGATAAAAATGGCATTGTCTATATTGATGGCATTGTTTATAAAAACAATGAAAGAATAGGCACGGTAAGCCGAAGAACATTTTTTGATGTGACTACGATTAATGATGATTTTTTATTAACATCAAAGAAAAACTGGGTGACTGAAACCAATGATGTGGACGAATCCTTGTTTTTAGACCTGATGTTATCTCGATTTTATTTAGTTGATGATTACCCTATGGTTTTTTTCTTCGCTAAGAATCGTAATGGAAGTTATTACATCTCAACCAAAACAATGCCCTATGTATACTGCTCTAATTTTTTAAAAGATGAGTAGAAATAATACTTTTAGTAATAGATATCTATCTGCACATTGAGAGTTTCATTGCTGGTCACTTTTCCTCATATTTTCTCCATTCATACTTAGACAACTATCAACTTTATTCCCACGCTTTTGGATAAGACGATTATGTGCAAGCAACTGGCTTCAAAAACTAGCCTCCGCAGGAGAACTTAGAGGACATGCTTCAAACATTTTCAGGCTAAAATTCTACATTTCTCTTTTTAAATAACACACTTATTAATGATGATAAATCCTTTTAAATCAATTTGTTAAAACAAGATTTCGTTAAAGAAAAACCTGAAGAGTCTTAACTAAACCTTAATGAGACTAAATCATTAAGTTTATCGCTCCCTCTAGGGCACACTCAAAATCCTTAATCAACGAGTTACTGGAGAAATAAAACCATGCGTACAACACTTTTAACTTTGTCACCAGCCGCTTTGTTACTATTAGCCTCAACTGGAACGGCCCTTGCAGCTGGTTCTTCGAGTAATGCCATGATCACGATAGAAGCTAACATCGTCACTGCGACCTGTGATGTTTCCGTGACCGATCGATTGAACCTGGGTAACCATAGAAAAGATGTTTTCACCGTCGCCAATAGTTTTATTGATACGACCGCACAAAGTTTTGATGTGAGAATTTCGAATTGTGAGGAGCCGTTAGCGGAGGGTGATACCGCGAGTTTGCGCATTGCGGGTTCGACATTAAGTGGTGGCGACAACAATATCTTTAACACCAATAATAGATCCAATATCGGGGTCATGGTCAAACATAATGGCACCATCTTGCAAAGTGGAGACCACATTCCTGTCGGAACTGCGGGTAGCACGCCAGTAATTGGCGACTTTGAAAAGTCGATTCCTTTAAGCGTCGCGTTGGCAACAAATAATATCTCAGCCATCGCAAATGAAAATATTAGTGTACCTATCACATTTAGCTTTATTTATAACTAACCATTTCTGATGGCAGGTGACGATAACTCCCTGCCATCAGGCAAGAGGAGTTTGAACCATGAGATTTTTATTTCGCACACTGTCTTTGCTATTTGTTGGTATGGCGGCGAATCAAACCGTACAAGCCGGCGGATTTGGTATTAGTAACACTCGACTCATTTACCCAGAGGGAGCGCCAAGTGTGTCACTCACTTTGCGCAATACGCAATCGGACTCTCCTTATTTAGTGCATGCCACCGTCAGTGCTGCTATTGATGGGAAAGGAGCTGCACCTTTTCTGGTGAGCCCTCCACTGTTTCGCCTGGAACCCAATAGTAGCAACCAGATTCGGATTTCTGCTAATGGTGGGGTTTTACCTAGTGACCGTGAGTCGGTTTTCTATATTAATGCACGGGCGATACCAAGTAGCACTGCTGGAACAGAAGATGACCAACAGCAGAAAGTGGGTGGTGAAGTAAAACTGGGCGTGGCGAATGTTATCAAGCTGTTTTATCGCCCTTCAGGGTTAACCCCGTCCGTCACCGATGCGCATAAGAACCTACAAATTACCTTAGTGAAAGAGGGATTACAGGTTTATAACGCCTCACCCTATTTTATTAACTTTGCCGGCATCCGTTTTGGCGGAGAGGCGCTGTCTTTGGCAAGCCCTGGAGCCAATATGATTGCCCCTTTCAGTAGCCACATCTTTGCGACCAAAGTCAAACAAGGGGAGGTCGACTGGCGGGTAATTAACGACCTTGGAGGTATCGATGCCTTTACTAAAATGGTGCCGTAACGCGAGCCTTCTCATCTGTGTTGTCACTATACAGGGACAAGCGGCTGAAACAGCGGATTTCCGCGCAACCATTGTTCCTGGAACTTGCGAAATCAAGCTAGATAAAGAGATTTTGCAGTTGGGAAGCATCCAGGCAAATTCGTTGTCATCGGGAGCCGTTGCTGCATCCGATACTTTCTCTCTGGCAGTACAAAATTGTAGCGGGACGGGAGCCAACCACCAAAAACCGGTAATCCAAGTCACTGGGAATGGTGATAACAATAACGGTAAATGGCTATTTCGTGATCCTGACTCAGAGGCCCAAGGGGTTGGTGTATTGCTAACTCAACAGACGAATGCCGTTCGCGATGGTGACAAACTGCAATTTCAGGGGATAGTTCCGCCAGCCGCAGGTGCCACCATGGCGTTTTCCGCAGGGGTCGCTTGTATTGACTCTGGGGGGTGTCATCCCACAGCCGGTAAACTCGTTGCTCGAGTGACCTTTAATTTTCTTTACGATTAAGAGCTCATTATGACCCAAGCCCTTTGTTTCCGAGACCTGAAAATTATCAGCGGCTTACTCCTTAGCCTCTGGGGAAATATCGTTTTTGCTGCTGATGGCGGAATAAGCCTTGGACAAACGCGGGTCATATTTAATGAAACCGATCGGGCGCGTACCGTCCAGATTAAGAATAGCGGAGATAAAACGTATTTAATTCAGTCTCTGGTACAGTTGGGCCAAGATAATCAACAGGCTGCTCCATTTATCGTGACGCCGCCATTATTTCGCCTAGAGCCTAATAGCCGCAACTCACTACGTATTATGCGCCAAAATGAAGGGCAATTATCACAGCAACATGAGTCGGTGTTTTATTTATCTGTTCTGGCTATCCCAGCTAAAACCTCCGAGTTTACAGAGCAGGCTCAGCTATCAATGGGAATTCGTTTTTCTATTAAGCTGTTCTATCGCCCTGCGGGATTGACTATGCCCCCGGAAGAGGCTTACTGCAAATTACAGTTTACCCAAGTCGCTAATGGTGTGCGTGTTGATAACCCCACACCCTATTTTTTAACGCTGGGCCAATTGAATATTAATCAAAGCGCAGTCAGTTTCAAACAGCACCCGGCAATGATTGCTCCTCATGGCAATCAAATTTATCCAGTGACTTCACCGTTGGCTATGGCTGACTGGCGAATGATTACCGATTACGGGATACTTTCGCCGAAATGCGAATATTCACCACCATAATTTATGGGGAATAAATGAAAAGTTTCTTTACTCGCCTATCATTAATAATGACAGGAGGCTTACTGATGCTGAACAGTTTATCGGTGAGCGCCAATCAGGCTGAATCCAAAGGTATTTCATTTTATGTGATGCGGGTTATTTACCCGGAGAAAGCCAGCCAAGGGGTTGCATTAACCGTCTATAACAAAAGCGATCAGCCTTTTTTAATGCAATCTTGGATCCGTGCTATGGATCCGCAAACTGGCGGTGTTGTACCGCAGGGTAAAGTCGCTACCTCTATGCCTTTTATTGTCACCCCGCCACTACAACGGCTAGAGCCTAATAGTGATTTAACCTTGCGTATTCGCCGCACGGGAGGGGAGTTACCGCAGGATAGGGAGTCCGTCTTTTATATTGCCACTAAGGCGATACCGTCAAAACCTGAGAATACGTCGAAAAACGGTGGCCAATTAACGTTAGCTGTCGTCAGCAATCTCAAACTCTTTTATCGCCCATCCGGTCTGCCGGACAGTGGGGTAGCCGGTGCAGCCCCACAATTACGCTTCCATCTGGAGGGTAATACGCTGGTTGCTGAGAATCCTACGCCGTTTTGGTTGACATTTTCCCGGTTAAAAGTCGGTAACCACTTGTTCGATAAGGCGGCTATGCGCCTGATGGTCCCACCCAAAGGGCAGCAACGTTATAACTTGCCTGCGGGAACCAAGGGGCCAGTTGAGTGGCAATTGCTCGATGAGACAGCATGGGATACGCCACTAGCGCAACAAAAATCACTGACTGGCTTATCTCCGCATTAAGAGCCCGTTTATCGATGAACTACTTTAACTGCTGGTAAATCCTATGTTTTTAATTCCAATGCAGCGTATTGGCAAAACATAAACACCAGGTTGAGCTGAATATCATGAAACTATACGTTGGAAGGGTAAAAATATCACCTATATTCACAGGTGCAATATTATTTACGTCTGTCTTGCCTGCTTGGGGCAGGGATTATTTTGATGCCGGGCTGCTAATGCTTGATCAAGAACAGTCGGCAAAAGTAGATCTGACTCAATTTGAAACTACCGGTCAGGTGCCCGAAGGGGACTATCTGGTGACGATATTTGTTAACCAAACTGAGCGCGGCGAACAAAATATCACTTTCAAAAAAGGCGCAGGGGGCAAGGTTGAGCCATCCCTCACGCCAGAGCTATTGAATGAGTTAGGTGTGAACACTACTGCACTGGCGACTTTCTCAAATTTGCCATTGGATCAACCAGTGGAGGATTTGCCTGCCTTGATCCCTCATGCGCAGGTGCAATTTTCACTGGCCAAGTTGCGGCTGGATCTCAGTATCCCCCAAGTTGCCATGCAGCCGAATAGTAGCAATCAGGTGGATCCCTCATTGTGGAATCAAGGTATTCCGGCATTTTTGCTTAATTATAATTTGAACGGCAGCCGTAGCCGACGTTCTTCCCAATCCGATCTGGGAACATCAGAGCAAACAAACTTCTTTGCCAATTTACGCGCGGGGTTGAACTTTGATGCCTGGCGTTTACGCAGCCTTATTATCCATAGCCGGAACACGACCAATGGTGATAATCGTGCGGGTGAAAGTACGCAAGACACCCAGTTTATCAATACCTACCTACAGCGGGATATCCAGCCTTGGCACTCGGAAATATTGGCCGGTGAAAGCAGCAGCGGAGGGGATATTTTTGACAGTGTTCCGTTTCGTGGCGTCAAACTGAATTCAACCGAGGAGATGTTGCCCAATAACCTGCGAGGCTTTGCACCGGTTATCTCCGGTATTGCGCAGAGTAATGCCAGGGTAACAGTAAGCCAGAATGGCAACATATTTTATCAAACCTATGTTGCACCAGGTCCATTTACGCTCACGGACCTGGGGCAAAGTGGTTCTTCTGGTGATTTGACGGTAACGATAACCGAAGCTGATGGCTCGGTTCGCACCCAGACGGTTGCCTATTCAACACTACCGGTAATGTTACGCCCAGGTGCCTTCAAGTATGAGCTGACCGGTGGCAAATATAATGGCAGCACTACGGTTGGCTCGCAGGAATCAACCTTCGGGCTAGGCACTCTGGTTTATGGCCTGCCCTATAACCTCACTCTGTATGGCGGCGGGCTGGTCGCAGATGATTACTTCTCAGGCGTAGTGGGGAGCGGGCTGTCGTTAGGGAGTTTTGGGGCTCTGTCTGCGGATGTGACTCACTCGAACGCAAAACTCAAGGACATGGATGACCGGCAGCGGGGAGAATCCTATCGGTTGCGCTATGCCAAGAATATTGCCAGTACCGGCACATCCATAGATGTCGCGACGATGCGTTACTCGACCCGTGACTATTACAGTTTTTCCGATGTTAACAACAATGGCTACCAACTACGTGACGATCAACTTCCCTGGTCACAAGACCGTAAGCGTAATAGTTACCAACTGCGGTTATCGCAGAATATGGGTGATTTAGGGTCGCTCTATCTCTCTGGGATGCGGGATAACTTTTGGGACAACGGCAAGGTCAACAACAACCTGACTGCGGGTTATACCAATAGCTACCGAGGGGTGTCTTACGGTGTGAATTACAGCATTGATCGCATTAAAGGTGACAACAGCTGGCCGGAGAACAGACAGTTATCGATGAACGTTCAAGTACCCTTAAGCTTGTTCAGTGGCTCATCACTGGCTGACCGCAGCTTTGCCAGTTATCAGATGACCAATAACAATCAAGGCAGCGTTCAGCATCAGGCAGGTATCAATGGGACCGCCATGGATGACCGCCTTTCTTACGGCGTGACACAAGGCTGGTCTAACGACGGCAGCAGTGACATGGGATCGGTGAATACCGGTTATCGTGGCAGCAAGGGCATCGCGAATATGGGATATAGCTATGGTAGTGGCTATAGCGCAGTGAATATGAATGCCAGCGGCGGGGTGGTGGCACATGCCGAAGGGGTTACATTGAGTCAACCTCTGGGTGATACCGTTGCCTTAGTGAGTGCGCCAGGCGCCGGGGGAAGTAAGGTGATGAGCGGTAATAATCGGGTGGACAGCCGTGGTTATGCGGTAGTGCCTTATCTCTCAAACTATCAGCGCAATAATATTAGCCTGGACCCATCAACCCTCCCAGAGAGCGTTGATATGACCCACTCAAGCCAAAATGTCTATCCGACTAAAGGCGCGGTAGTTAAGGCTAACTTTGCCACGCGCATCGGTTATCAGGCAGTGATCACCTTGAGTCACAGTAGTGGATTAGTACCTTTCGGCGCCGTGGTTGCCGTTGAAGGGAGCGCGAGTGAAGAGCCACATACCAGTATTGTTGGCGATGCCGGGCAGGTCTACCTCAGCGGGCTGCCGGAAAGTGGTCGTCTACAGGTTAAATGGGGTAAGGATACTGGCCAGCAATGCAATGTAGCGTTTAATTTGACGAACACGCCAGCCCCGTCGGCGGCTAATCCTATCCGTCATTTGCCATTACGTTGTGGTGTTTAACATGTTAAGCACCGAGCATTCACTTTATAGAGGGTTAAACACAGTGACAGATAAAATAAACGCCACTGGTTTTACGTGGTTACAAGTAGGGTTTTGTCTGCTGTCGTTGGGCGCTATTATGCCATCGCAGGCAGTCACAATTGATATTGGCAGTGGTAGTCGACAATGGTTTGGTCCAGCTATTAGTGCTGAGTTTACCACACCACCGTTCAGCCAATTCCTTACTGATCTCGATCCAACTTACGCTTTTATCGGCATATCTAATTCGGTGAATTGTTACAATAATACCCAAATGACTGATATTAACGGAATACAAGCATTGAAAATTGCTCAAGGGGTTTTTGTGGTTCCGCGGACAACCTTCACTATCAGTTATAAGTTAGATAATGGAGTACAAGAAACCATGAGTGGAAGTCTTGGTGAACCAGAAACGAAGGGGATAATCAGTGGAAACGGAGCAAACTTTCTGGCTGCACAGGTTACAGATTCAGCCTGGTGTTTGACACCTAGGTCATCTCCTGTGAGCAATTTTTTCCAGGTAGGTAGCGAGCGTTCGGGCTCAGTGACAGGCGATTGGATCATTATCACCGACGGGACTCAACAAGATGGAATATACACTGTTCCTATTATGTCTTTTAAGTCCAGAGTCATAGCACCGTCGAACAATGCGTATGCCTATTTTGCGAGCTTTCAGATTAAAGTGTCCACACGCCAATGTTCGATTAATATTAACAATTCGATCGACTTTGGCGAGGTTGAACATAATTCGACTATCAGGACTGAATTAGGACGAGTGAACGACAATCTGGAGGTGGGTTGCACACAAAGTAGCGTTAATCCTTCAGCGAATATTAACGTGAAATTTCAGTCCAACTCAGGTTTTTTCGACGGCGAAGCCGCTCGGTTGCCCCTCAATGAGGGAGGTGGTTATATCACGGGTGAAATAACGGGAATAGCCGGCGTTGACAATGGAGCCTGCAATTCGACAGGAGGGCTGAAGTTTAATAGTGATCCTATAAGATTAGGTTCAATAGGTACAGGTGCAGGCAACGTGAGCTTTCCAAATGAACTCACCTGGCGGCTTTGTTCCGGGGGCAGTACATTACCGGTTGGCAACGTCAGCGCCTCAGCAACTGTCGATGTTGTCTTTAATTGAAGGGCAAATCTGTTTTAATGAAGTGAACAACGGTTGGTGTATCCCAGGTGTCTATCACTGTGACATGAAATACGCTTGGGACACACCAACCCACTGTTTTTAAAGAGGAGTGGAGTTGACCGGTAAGCCGGGTTCTGTCGTGGACAGTCATTCCTCTAGGCCAGCAATCGCTCACTGGCTCAAGCAGCCTACCCGGGTTCAGTACGGGCCGTACCATGTGAACCCCTATTTGGCCTTGCTCCGGGTGGAGTTTACCGTGCCACGGACTGTTGCCAGCCGCGCGGTGCGCTCTTACCGCACCCTTTCACCCTTACCTGATCCCGCTTGCGCGGGCCATCGGCGGTTTGCTCTCTGTTGCACTAGTCGTAGGCTTGCGCCTCCCAGGCGTTACCTGGCACCCTGCCCTATGGAGCCCGGACTTTCCTCCCCTCCATCTGTCTCCCCTGAAGAGGACGGCAATGAAGCGGCGACTGTCTGGTCAACTCCGGCGCGGATAGTAGCGTTGCAGCGCCTGTAGGTCAACCGCTTTACTGTTCCTGCTGCTCCAGCGCATGTTTATACAGCGCATTTTTCTTCACGCCGTGGATCTCTGCGGTTAACGCTGCCGCCTTTTTCAACGGCAACTCTTTTTGCAGCAGAGCCAGGGTACGCAGCGCTTCAAGCGGCAAATCGTCTTCCTGTGCCTTGTGGCCTTCCACAATCAGCACCATCTCCCCGCGGCGGCGCATCTCATCTTCCAGCACCCAGGCCAGCAGTTCCCCCACTGGGGCACCGTGAATCGATTCCCAGGTTTTGGTCAGTTCACGCGCCAGCACCACATAACGCTGCGGCCCCCACACGGTAACCATGTCCTGCAAACTTTCCAGCAAACGGTGGGTAGATTCGTAGAAAATCAGCGTTCGCGGTTCCTCTGCCAGCGCCAGCAGGGTATCCTTACGGCCTTTGGTTTTGGCTGGCAGGAAGCCTTCATAGCAGAAACGATCGGAAGCCACACCGGCGGCACACAACGCGGTGGTGGCAGCACAGGCGCCCGGCAGCGGCACGACGCGGATCCCCGCTTCACGGCAACGGCGCACCAAGTGGTAACCCGGATCGTTAATCAGTGGCGTGCCTGCGTCACTCACCAGTGCTATGCTTTGGCCTTCCTGCAATTTTGCCAGCAGTTGGTCCGCCTTCTGCTGTTCGTTATGGTCGTGCAGCGCAAACAACCGCGCGCTAATAGCAAAGTGTTGCAGCAGCAACCCGGTATGGCGCGTATCTTCCGCCGCAATCAGATCGACGCTTTTCAGTACCTCTATGGCCCGATGAGTCATATCCCCCAGGTTGCCGATGGGGGTGGGCACCACGTACAGTGTCGAGGCAGAAATAGCTGATTGTTGGTGTTGATTCATTGTTTCATCCGGATTGCCGATTTAATATTGAGCATCTTGAAAAAAACATCACTGGATACAGTATGCTTTCCTCAACATTCCTTCGTACCAAAGCAGGGCGATTAGTACCTGTTGTACTGGCAGCCTTGCTGTTAGCTGGTTGTCCAAGTCAGGTTCCACAAACTCCGCCCTCAAATATCCAGGACGAAGCCAGTGCCAACTCTGATTACTATCTGCAGCAGTTGCAGCAAAGCAGCGATGATAACAAGGCTGACTGGCAATTACTTGCGATTCGCGCATTAACTCGCGAAGGCAAGCTGCCGCAGGCCAACGAGCAACTGAGCACCTTGCCGCAAAACCTGACGGCTACACAACAGCTTGAGCACCAGCTATTGAGCGCAGAACTGCAGGTGGCCAACAAGAATTTGAGCGCAGCACGCGATGCGCTGAATAACATCGACAGCAGCGCGCTGTCACCAAATCAGCTGGTTCGCCTGTATCAGGCGCAGATCGCGGCAAATCAGGGCCAAGCCTCACTGCCGCTGATCCGCGCCTATATTGCCCAGGAGCCGTTACTAAGCGGCCAGGCTCATCAGGATAACCTGGATAAAACCTGGCAAACGCTGCTTGGCCTGAAACCGGCCGACATGAACAGCCTGGTGATTAACGCCAACGAAAACGTGCTGCAAGGTTGGCTGGATCTGTTACGAGTCTATCAGGACAACCGTCAGGATCCCGATCTGCTGAAGGCCGGGATCAAAGACTGGCAGAACCGCTATCCGCAGAATCCGGCGGCGAAAAGCCTGCCAACGCAGTTGAATCAGGTGCTGAATTTCACCCAGGCTTCAACTTCGCATATCGCCCTGCTGCTGCCGCTGAACGGCCAGGCCAAGGTGTTTGCCGATGCGATCCAACAGGGCTTTAACGCAGCGCAAAGTGGCATAACGCTCGCCGCGCCGGTTCAGGCACCGCAACCAACCGTTAATCCAGACCAGACTGTGGCAGCTACGCCAGACAATGCCAACGGTGCCGTAAGTACTTCAGCCCCGGCGGCGGATGCAACTCAGGTAGCCGCAGTACAACCTGCTACCCCTGCTCCGGTACCCGTCACTCCAGCCCCGGCAACCGGCGGGCAGGTGAAGGTCTACGACACCACCAGCCAGCCTCTGCCAGCGCTGTTGGCTCAAGCCCAGCAGGATGGCGCAACCCTGATCGTGGGCCCGCTGTTGAAGGCCGAAGTTGATCAACTCGCCAGCACCTCAACGACGTTGAACGTGCTGGCACTCAACCAGCCTGAGCAGCCAAAGGACAGCCCGAATATCTGTTACTTCGCCCTGTCACCGGAGGATGAAGCCCGCGACGCCGCCCGCCATATCTGGGAACAGCAAAAACGCCAGCCGTTACTGCTGCTGCCACGCGGCGCGTTTGGCGATCGCATTGCCAAAGCCTTCACCGAAGAGTGGCAGAAACTCGGTGGCCAGACCGTGCTGCAGCAAGGGATTGGTTCTGCCGGTGAGCTACGTCAGATGGTCAACAGCGGTGGGATCCGCATGAGCGGCACCCCGGTGGCCTCACAGGCTCCAGCGCAGCAGTCGGTGACTATCGCTGGCCTGACTATTCCAGCGCCACCAAGCGATATCCCGGCCTCCACAGGCGGCGGCGTAGACTCGGTGTATATCGTCGCCACGCAAGACCAGTTGACGCTGATCAAGCCGATGATCGACATGACCACCAGCTCTCGTAGCAAACCAGCCATGTTTGCCAGCTCGCGCAGCTATCAGGCCGGCGCTGGCCCGGACTTCCGCCTGGAAATGGAAGGCCTGCAATTCAGTGATATTCCTCTGCTGGCAGGGGCCAATCCACAGTTGCAGCAGCAAGCCACCGCCAAATTCCGTAACGACTACTCCCTGGTGCGTCTCTACGCCATGGGGATGGATGCCTGGACATTGGCCAACCACTTTGCTCAAATGCGCCAGTTGCCAGGATTCCAGGTTTCAGGCACCACGGGTGTGCTGACATCTTCACCTAACTGTGTGATCACCAGGAAACTGACTTGGCTGCAATACCGCCAGGGCTCGGTCGTTCCGGTCTCCTGAGTCAACGCGCCAAGGGAGCGGGCTATGAGATCCAGGCCCGCCAATACCTGGAGCGCGCCGGGCTTACCTTCACCGCTGCCAACGTGGCGGTACGTGGGGGTGAGCTCGATCTCATCATGCGTGATGGTCAAACCTGGGTGTTCGTCGAAGTCCGCTACCGCCGCAACGCCGCCTTTGGTGACGCAGCGGCCAGCGTGACTTACCGCAAGCAACGGCGATTGCTGCATGCCGCCGCCGTTTGGCTGGCAGGGCGAGGAGCCAGTTTTGACACATCATCTTGCCGTTTTGATGTTTTAGCCATTACCGGTAGCCAGTTAGAATGGATACCCAATGCCTTCAATGCGGATTAAACCCTGTTGACCGGTGTATGCCGGCCCTTTGACCTAGTGGATTAAAACAACGTGCTGGATAGAATCAAAGTCTGTTTTACCGAGAGTATCCAAACCCAGATTGCGGCGGCGGAAGCCCTACCTGACGCGATATCCCGTGCCGCGATGACCCTGGTTCAATCGTTATTGAACGGCAACAAGATCCTGTGCTGTGGCAACGGCACCTCGGCGGCTAACGCTCAGCATTTTGCCGCCTGCATGATCAACCGCTTTGAAACCGAACGCCCTAGCCTGCCCGCGATCGCGCTAAACGCCGATAACGTGGTGCTGACCGCCATCGGCAACGATCGTCTGCATGATGAAATGTATGCCAAACAGGTGCGGGCACTCGGCCACGCCGGTGACGTGCTGCTGGCGATTTCCACCCGCGGCAATAGCCGTGATATTGTAAAAGCGGTCGAAGCTGCGGTAACGCGTGATATGACCATTGTTGCGCTTACCGGCTACGATGGCGGAGAGCTGGCGGGTTTACTTGGCCAGCAGGACGTGGAGATACGTATCCCCTCTCACCGCAGTGCACGCATTCAGGAGATGCATATGCTTACCGTCAATTGCCTATGCGACCTGATTGATAACACATTGTTCCCCCACCAGGACGATTAGAGGAACCGAGATGAAGCTAAGAGCCACATTTGCAGTGCTGTTCAGCGCCCTACTGCTGCAGGGTTGCGTCGCGGGCGTTGTCGTTGGCAGCGCCGCGGTTGCCACCAAAACGGCGACCGATCCACGCACCGTAGGCACACAGGTCGATGACGGCACATTGGAAGCCCGGGTCGAAAATGCCATCAGCAAAGATCAGCAACTGAAGAAAGAAGCCCGTGTCGTAGCTACCGCCTATCAGGGCAAAGTGCTGCTGACCGGCCAGGCTCCTACCACCGAGCTCGCCAGCCGGGCGAAGCAGATCGCACTTGGCGTCGATGGTGCCGCTGAAGTGTATAACGAGATCCGCCAGGGCACACCGGTCAGCCTGGGCACCGCCTCTTCCGATACCTGGATCACCACCAAGGTGCGTTCACAAATCCTGACCAGCGATACCGTCAAATCCTCGAACGTGAAGGTCACGACCGAAAACGGCGAAGTGTTCTTGTTAGGTTTGGTGACACAGCAGGAAGGCCAGTCTGCGGCGCAGATTGCCAGCCAGGTTAGCGGCGTGAAGCACGTGACAACAGCGTTTACCTACGTTAAATAATCTCGTGAGTCGGGGTGAGATCGGCGTTGTCCGCTGCCCTCACCCTAACCCTCTCCCACAGGGAGAGGGGACCGATCGAGTTCGTTGCCTCTTCTGAGTAATGACCTATCTTTCTTCTTACGCCCGACTTTCCGAAGCCGCACGGGGCAAGTACGCGCTCCGTTCAGCTCCCTCTCCCTGTGGGAGAGGGTTGGGGTGAGGGGGCATTATTTCAGATCGTTGGCCTTAAGAAATCCTTCCCCACCCAACTGGCGCATCTGGCGCATAATCCACTGTTGGCGTTGAACCACGTACCCCGAAGGGGCACCGGCCTTGAAACGATGCGGATTAGGCAGCACTGCCGCCAGCAGGGCAGCTTCAGACGCCGTCAGGCGGCTTGCCGGCTTGTGGAAAAAGTGCTGAGCCGCCGCTTCCACGCCGAAGATGCCGTCACCAAACTCGACGATATTCAGGTACACCGTCAAAATTCGCCGCTTGGTCCAAACCAGCTCAATACCCGCCGTTAACCCAACTTCCAACCCTTTGCGCACCCAGCTACGCCCGTCCCACAAAAACAGGTTCTTTGCCGTTTGCTGAGAAAGGGTAGAAGCACCGCGGATGCGCGTTGGCCGCTTTTCGTTGTGGCTGATGGCCTTTTCAATGGCCGCAACATCAAACCCCCAGTGGTCGGGGAATTTCTGATCTTCTGCCGCCATCACTGCCAGCGCCATCGAGGGGGCAATATCGTCCATCGCTACCCAGTCGGAATGCGCCACATAGCCGAAATCCCCGCTCAGCCAGGCACCGAGCTGCCGCTCCACCATCACCGCAGAAAACGGCACCGGCAGAAAAGCGAACAGAATGATCCCCGCCAGCCACAGGCCAATAACCGCAAGAACGCCTCGCTTAAACCAAAACCACAGGCGAACAATCCACGATTTACGAGAAAACCTTATCATTCCACCAGATCCAGCACTCGTGACACCAGCTTATCAATCCCCTGCGCCGCCTCGCCGATCGACTGGGCCAACATGTAGGCCGGGGTCGTGACAACCTTGTTTTCAATATCAACCACGATGTCATCTACCGGGCAGATCACCGGCTCACCGCCCATGGCATCAATCACTTCCCCCAGATCGGGATCGTTACCAATGGTCAATCGTAACGGTTGATCGAGAACTTTCGGCAACAGCGTTGGAGCAATGCACATAAGACCCATTGGTTTGTTTCTCTTATGCATTTCCAGAATAAGCTTAGACAGATCGGGATCTACTGAACATTCCGCCCCTTGCGTGGCAAAGCTGCTCAAATTCTTCGCCGCACCAAATCCACCGGGCACAATCAGGGCATCCAACTGCTCGGCATCGGCCAGCGAAAGCGCCTGAATTTTGCCACGAGCGATGCGTGCCGACTCCAGCAAAACGTTGCGGCTCTCTGGCATTTCTTCGCCGGATAAATGATTAATAACATGCAGTTGTGCCTTATCGGGTGCAAAGCAGACCGCCTGCGCACCGGCACGATCCAGAGCCAGCAAGGTGAGCACCGCCTCATGGATTTCTACCCCGTCATAAACACCACAACCACTCAGCACTACAGCGACCTGTTTCATCGACATTCTCCCAGCCAGGACCGCCGGCAAAGGCAGGCCCAGAGGCGACAAATACTAACTACATCACATATTTTAATGATTCTTCTAACAAGAGCGCTTACATTTGCTATGTTGTTCGCTGTATGATGTATACGAATTTTGTACCACCTGCTCTACCAGAACGCTAAAAACCAATACGCAGGTTAATGATTTCCCTGGTGTTGGCGCAATATTCGCGCACCCCGGCCTCGGCTGGGGTCATTTTTTTTCAGCGTTCTCTACCCAAGCTCGCAGCACCGCCACATCATTGCGCCATTCCTGCTTAAGCTCATCGACCCACTCCTGTACGTTGTCTTGCCAGGCTGGTAACGTTGGCGTCTGGATCTGCTGGGCCAGCTGTTGCAGATGTTTTAGCCCGACGGAGCCAGCGGCACCCTTGATTTTGTGCCCTTCTTCGGTGATCCCTTTCTCATCCTTCGCGGTCATGTTGGAATCCAGCACCGCCAGATACCCCGGCATCACCTGTTCAAACATCGCCAGGCTCTGATGGATCAGCTGCGGCCCCACCAAATCCATGTACTGTTCCAGCATTGCAGTATCCAATAACGATTCATTAATCTGCATCGACTTTTGCTCCGTTTTCTTTGTGGTATGTTGGGGTTGATGATCCCAGTAATGTTTGATCATCTTGGTCAAGGCCGGTACCGACAACGGCTTGCTCAGCACATCGTCCATGCCCGCTTCAAGATACTCTTTCTTGTCTTTCAGGACATTAGCTGTCAACGCAATCAACGGCGGCAGCGAGCGGCCCGCATAACGCTCGCGCAGCTCACGGGCGATATCCAGCCCGCTCATGTCCGGCAGTTGGATATCCAACAGGGCCAGATCGAACTCGTCCGGGTCGAACATGGCTAACGCATCGCGGCCGTTCATGGCCACCGCAACGCTGTTGCCCAGCTTTTCCAACACCGAACGGGCCACGATCACGTTCAGTTCGATATCTTCCACCAGCAGGATATGCAACGCAGGTAGCGGCATTTCTTCCACCGTCTGGACCTCATTGACCACTTCCTCTACCGCAGGCGCCTTGATGGTCAAGGTGAAGCAAGAACCGTGCCCTTGCACGCTGTTTACCGTGATATCCCCGCCCATACTCTGCGCCAGCCGTTTGGAGACCGCCAGACCGATCCCGGTGCCGGTCGCCGGACGCCCGCCGTTCTGGTCTTTGACCTGATAATACATGGCGAAAATCTTGTCTTGCTCATCCTGCGGGATCCCCATGCCTGAGTCTTCAACTTCAAACACGATCTGTTCCTGCTCTTCGCGCCTGACGCGCACCACGATCTGGCCTTGCTGGGTGAATTTCACCGCGTTGCCGATCAGGTTCCACAGGATCTGCCGCAGGCGCGTGCCGTCCGTAATGATTTTCTCCGGTAGCGGTAACTCGGGTTCCATCACGAACTGCAGCCCTTTCGGCTGCACCAGCAGGCCGGAGAGGTTCTCCAGATCCGCCAGGAAGCCGGTAAAGTCGACCGGCTGATTGTCCAACTGGACCTTACGCCGCTCGAGTTTATCCATCTCAATGATGTCGTTGAAAATATTACCCAGGGTGATGGCGCTGACGTGGATGGTTTTCAAATACTTCAATTGCTCATCGTTCAGCTCGGTATCGAGCAGAATACGGCTCAGGCCGACGATGCCATTAAGCGGCGTACGAAGCTCATGGCTGATCGTTGAGATAAAGGTGGTCTTCTCCCTGCTGGCATTCTCCAGCGCGTCCTGGTAGCGCTTACGCTCGGTTATATCGCGGCCAAAGCCCATCAGCCCATGACGTTTGCCCACGCGGTCGTAAAACGGCACCTTGCGCAGTTCAAAACAGGCCTTGCGACCGTCTGGGTACACCAGCCATTGTTCATAGGTCAGGGAGACGTTGTGGCGGAAAACTTTCTCATCGGTTTCGATGACTTTTTCGGCGATCTCTTTGCTGTAGACATCAAAGGGGGTCAGGCCGATCAGCTGTTTTTCGCTCTTGCCGGTCAGCAGCTCCATCGCCCGGTTGCAGCCGGAAAACTCTTTTTCTTCGTTGCGGTAGTAAACCAGATCGGGGGAAGCATCGAGGAAAGAGCGTAGCAATGCCGACTGTTGGCCCAATTCTACCTGTGCCTGTTCGCGCTGCTCCATCTCTTCGGTCAGCTTATCCATCACCTGTTGGCGATCTTGCTCCGCCTTGATACGGTCGGCAATTTCCTGATTGAGCTGGCTGATGTTCTCTTGCATCTGCTGGTTCAGCGCGAGATCGCGATTGCGCATCTCCTCAAGCTTATCCACCAGCCGAGCCAGGCGCTGACGCGACTCCTCCAGTTGCTCCACCACCACCGAAAGGAAGTAAACCGCCCACGGCGTGATCAGCAGGCCGAAGAAAATGGAGCGCACCACGTCGATGCTTTCCACTTCACCACGCAGCAGCATGGTGACCGCCATTTGCACCACCATCGCCAGTATCACCAGCGCTGAAGCCAGCAACAGTGAAAAGCGCACCAGCCCCAGTTTTACCATCAAATCAACATAGTACTGGGCTAACACCCGGATTTGCTTCATGAGCCATTCCCAACAGACATAATCTCTCAAATCATACCGTAAAATGCGGTTAAGATAAGAAACCTTACTGTGAACTGTGGGAATGGTTGCAATTCGTAACCTGAGAACGGGGTTTTAAGGCAGGTATTGCTGGTCTGCGGCCAAAGCCGAACCCTGGCCACCATGCCGCTGAAGATAGCCGCCGACGGCCTGCATGCCGTTCCAACGGTTTTCGCACCATAATGGTGCCAACAGGGTGGGCCGACGGGCGCTGGCCGAGATGCGGTGGTAGATAATCTCCTTCGGCGTATGGCGGATCATTTCCCCGGCGCTGAATGCGTAATCCTCCAGCGACAGCTCAGGCAAACGCCCCGCCTGCCAGGCTCGTGCCATGGTGCTACCGGTGACGATATGCAGCGGGTGCAGCTTGATGCCGTCTACCCCACTCTCAGCCACCGCTTGCAGCGTGGCCAAATGGTGTTGATGAGTCTCTCCGGGCAAGCCAACGATCAGGTGGCTGCATACCTTCAGGCCGCGTTCCCGCGCCAGGCGGCTGGTCTGCTGGTAACAGGAGAAATTGTGGCCACGGTTGATGCGCTTTAGCGTTTTATCGTGCGCCGTTTGCAGCCCCAGTTCCAGCCACACCTCGAAGCCCTGCTCACGGTAGCCTGCCAGCAGATCGAGCGCCGCCTCTGGCACGCAGTCTGGCCGGGTGCCGACACAGATACCCACCATCTCAGCCTGCGTCAGCGCCTGTCGGTACATGTTGGCCAACAGTTCGACTTCGGCATAGGTGCTGGTATAGGCCTGGAAATAGGCCAGATAGCGCTTGGCCCGGTTAACTTTCTGCGCCTGAATGGCCAGTTGCTCCGCAATGCTTTGCTGCTGCATCTGCTCATCGGCAAAAGAGGCCACGTTGCAGAAAGTACAGCCGCCGCGCCCCAGCGTGCCGTCGCGGTTTGGGCAGCTAAACCCACCGTGCAGCGTGAGTTTGTGGATCTTCTCCCCATAACGGCGCTGAAGATCGCTACCAAACATATTGACTAATTGCGGCAACTGCATAATCTTGGTGTCTCTCTGTGTTTGAAGGCCGTTATGCTAATAAGAAACGGCTTTTCCCGCGATGACAGGGATCAACGCTTTTCCCCAAAGGCCGCCGTAGGCATAACTATTCATTATTAGTGCAAATAAAATCATTTTTATCTCGATGAAAGTTTCTAATCCTCAGCGCACTGTTAACAGCTTTATGACAAAGCGATGAAAAATAGTTATAAACAACAATAAATGTAAATTTACCAGAATAAAATTCTGGCATTGCCGCCAGCACTAGCATGGTGCAGAGATTCAGGCATTGCACTATAGTGAGACAGCTCACATTTTTGCGGCACTTCCCCTGCCTTTCCATCGCGCCAAAAAGGTCTGAAAAAACTTATTTTTCATCATCATAAACCTCATGCAAGCCATCAAAAACCTTGTTAAGCCCATATTTGACCTGCGTATTCTTTCTCGCTAAGTTGGAGGTCCGCTGGAAGCTTTCTGGACGGGCAAACGTCTCGTCATAATTATGCAGTAATTTAAGACTCCCTCTTAAAACAAGTCATTTACCACTTGTGAGAACCGTCACGAGAGGCCATTGATGGAGGGCGGAAAAGCAGATTGGCGATATTAACCTTGCTGATTGGACTTCTGCCTGAAATTGAGCAGGCCCTTCGCAGTGGGTTGTAAGAGTCACACAGAGCCTGGGGAGGTTCACTGATATGCTGTACGATAAATCCCATGAGAGGGACAACTGTGGTTTCGGCCTGATCGCCCACATAGAAGGCGAACCTAGCCACAAAGTGGTGAGGACCGCTATTCACGCACTGGCCCGTATGCAACACCGTGGTGCAATTCTTGCTGACGGCAAGACTGGCGACGGTTGCGGCCTGTTATTGCAAAAGCCCGATCGCTTTTTCCGCATGGTGGCGGAAGAGCGCGGCTGGCGTTTAGCCAAGAACTACGCCGTTGGCATGATGTTCCTCAGCCAGAACGAAGAGGAAGCCCGTGCCAGCCGCCGCATTGTTGAAGAAGAGCTGCAGAACGAAACGCTGTCGATCGTCGGCTGGCGCGAAGTTCCTACCAACCCGGACGTTCTGGGTGAAATCGCCCTCTCTTCCCTGCCGCGTATTGAACAGATTTTCGTGAACGCCCCTGCGGGCTGGCGTCCACGCGATATGGAACGCCGCCTGTTTGTGGCCCGTCGCCGTATCGAGAAGCGCGTCCAGGACGACAGCTTCTATGTGTGCAGTTTCTCCAACCTGGTGACGATCTACAAAGGTCTGTGCATGCCAGCCGATCTGCCACGCTTCTATCTGGATCTGGCCGATCTGCGGCTGGAATCGGCCATCTGCCTGTTCCACCAGCGCTTCTCAACCAATACCGTGCCGCGCTGGCCTTTGGCACAGCCGTTCCGCTATCTGGCGCACAACGGTGAGATCAACACCATCACCGGTAACCGCCAGTGGGCACGTGCCCGTACCTACAAGTTCCAGACCCCACTGATCCCGGATTTGCAAGCCGCCGCGCCTTTCGTTAACGAAACCGGCTCCGACTCCAGTTCGCTGGATAACATGCTGGAGCTGTTACTGGCAGGCGGTATGGATCTGATCCGTGCCATGCGTTTGCTGGTGCCACCGGCCTGGCAGAACAACCCGGATATGGACACCGATCTGCGCGCCTTCTTTGACTTCAACTCGATGCACATGGAGCCGTGGGACGGCCCGGCGGGCATCGTGATGTCTGACGGCCGCTACGCCGCCTGTAACCTTGACCGTAACGGTCTGCGTCCGGCGCGCTACGTCATCACCAAAGACAAGCTGATCACCTGTGCCTCGGAAGTTGGAATCTGGGATTACCAGCCGGATGAGGTCATTGAAAAAGGCCGCGTCGGGCCAGGCGAGCTGATGGTGATCGACACCCGCAGCGGCAAGATCCTGCACTCCGCCGAAACCGACAACGATCTGAAAAGCCGTCACCCGTATAAAGAGTGGATGGAGAAGAACGTCAAACGTCTGGTGCCGTTCGAAGACCTGCCGGAAGATCAGGTGGGCAGCCGCGAGCTGGATGACGCCACGCTGGAAACCTACCAAAAGCAGTTCGGCTACAGCAGCGAAGAGCTGGACCAGGTGATCCGGGTACTGGGCGAGATCGGCCAGGAAGCTACCGGTTCGATGGGTGATGACACCCCGTTCGCCGTGCTTTCCAGCCGTCCGCGCATCATTTATGACTATTTCCGCCAGCAGTTCGCTCAGGTCACCAACCCGCCGATCGATCCGCTGCGTGAAGCCCACGTGATGTCTCTGGCTACCAGCATCGGCCGCGAGATGAACGTATTCTGCGAAGCCGAAGGCCAGGCCCACCGCCTGAGCTTCAAATCGCCAATCCTGCTGTATTCAGACTTCAAGCAGCTCACTACGCTGGAAGGCGAATATTATCGTGCCGACACCCTCGATCTGACCTTCGATCCGGCGGAGCAGGATCTGGAGCAGACCATCCATGCCCTGTGCGATGAAGCGGAACGTAAAGTCCGTGACGGCGCAGTGTTGCTGGTACTGTCCGACCGTGCCATCAGCAACCAGCGTCTGCCGGTACCCGCGCCAATGGCGGTGGGGGCGATCCAGACCCGTCTGGTGGACAAGAACCTGCGCTGCGATGCCAACATCATCGTTGAAACCGCCAGCGCCCGCGACCCGCACCACTTCGCCGTGTTGCTGGGCTTCGGTGCCACCGCTGTCTACCCGTATCTGGCCTACGAAACGCTGGCCAAGCTGGTCGATAGCCAGGCGATCGACAAGAAATACCGCGACGTGATGCTCAACTACCGCAACGGCATCAATAAAGGGCTGTACAAGATCATGTCCAAAATGGGCATCTCGACTATCGCCTCTTACCGCTGTTCCAAACTGTTTGAAGCCGTCGGCCTGCACCGTGACCTGTCCGATCTCTGTTTCCAGGGCGTGGTCAGCCGCATCGGCGGTGCCAGCTTCAGCGACTTCCAGCAAGATCTGCAAAACCTGTCCAAACGCGCCTGGCTGAAACGCAAGCCGCTGGATCAAGGTGGCCTGCTGAAGTTCGTCCACAATGGCGAATACCATGCGTATAACCCAGACGTGGTGAACTCGCTGCAAAAAGCGGTGCACAGCGGTGAATACAGCGATTACCAGGCTTATGCCAAGCTGGTGAACGAGCGCCCGATTGCCACACTGCGCGATCTGCTGGCGATCACCCCGAAAGGCGCGCCGATCCCGGTCGATCAGGTTGAACCGGCCGAATCGCTGTTCAAACGTTTCGATACCGCCGCCATGTCCATCGGGGCACTCAGCCCGGAAGCCCATGAGTCGCTGGCGATTGCCATGAACAGCCTGGGCGGTTTCTCCAACTCCGGTGAAGGCGGTGAAGATCCGGCGCGCTACGGCACCAACAAGGTTTCCCGTATCAAGCAGGTGGCCTCTGGCCGCTTCGGTGTGACACCAGCCTATCTGGTAAACGCCGACGTGATCCAGATAAAGGTCGCCCAAGGTGCCAAGCCGGGTGAAGGTGGTCAGTTGCCTGGTGATAAGGTCACGCCGTATATCGCCAAACTGCGTTATTCGGTGCCGGGTGTTACCCTGATCTCGCCTCCGCCGCATCACGATATCTATTCGATTGAAGATTTGGCACAGCTGATTTTCGATCTGAAACAGGTGAACCCGAAGGCGATGATTTCGGTGAAGCTGGTTTCCGAGCCGGGCGTGGGCACCATTGCCACCGGCGTAGCGAAAGCCTATGCCGATCTGATCACCATTGCCGGTTACGACGGTGGTACCGGCGCAAGCCCGCTGTCATCGGTTAAGTACGCTGGCTGTCCGTGGGAGCTTGGCCTGGTGGAAACCCAGCAGGCGCTGGTAGCCAACGGCCTGCGCCACAAAATCCGCCTACAGGTGGATGGTGGCCTGAAAACCGGCGTCGACATTGTTAAGGCTGCCATTCTGGGTGCAGAGAGCTTTGGCTTCGGCACCGGCCCGATGGTCGCACTGGGCTGTAAATACCTGCGTATCTGCCACTTGAACAACTGCGCGACCGGCGTGGCAACTCAAGATGAAAAACTGCGCCGCGATCACTATCACGGCCTGCCAGAACGCGTGACCAACTACTTCCAGTTCATCGCGCGGGAAACCCGCGAGATCATGGCTACGCTGGGCGTCAGCCAACTGGTCGATCTGATTGGTCGCACCGAGTTCCTGACCGAGCTCGACGGGATCTCCGCCAAGCAGAACAAGCTGGATCTGTCGCCGTTGCTGAAAACCGCCACGCCACACGCGGGCAAAGCCCTGCACTGCACCGAAAGCAGCAACCCGCCGTTCGATCAGGGCGTGCTGAACAAGGAGCTGATGGCACAGGCACAACCGCATATCGAGGCCAAGCACAGCAAGACCTTCTATTTCGATATCCGTAACACCGATCGTTCCGTCGGCGCGACCTTGTCAGGGGCTATTGCCACGCTGCATGGCGACCAAGGGATGGCTGCCGATCCGATCAAGGCACATTTCTCCGGTACCGCAGGCCAGAGCTTCGGCGTGTGGAATGCCGGCGGCGTTGAGCTGACCCTGACCGGCGATGCCAACGACTACGTCGGTAAAGGCATGGCCGGTGGCCGTATCGCCGTGCGCCCTCCGGTGGGCTCTGCCTTCCGCAGCCACGAGGCCAGCATCATCGGCAACACCTGCCTGTACGGCGCAACCGGCGGCAAGCTGTTCGCCGCAGGCCGTGCCGGTGAGCGTTTCGCCGTGCGTAACTCCGGGGCAATTACCGTGGTCGAAGGCATTGGCGATAACGGCTGTGAATACATGACCGGTGGCATCGTCTGCGTATTGGGCAAGACCGGCATCAACTTTGGTGCGGGCATGACCGGCGGCTTCGCCTATGTACTGGACGAAGACGGCGAGTTCCGCAAACGCGTCAACCCGGAACTGGTGGAAGTGCTGGACGTCGATCAACTGGCGATCCATGAAGAGCACCTGCGCGGTTTGATCACCGAACACGTGCAGTTGACCGGTTCATCACGGGCAGAAGAGATCTTGGCTAACTGGCCGGTATGGGCGCCGAAGTTTGCGCTGGTCAAACCGAAGTCCAGTGATGTCAAAGCATTGTTGGGTCACCGTAGTCGTTCCGCAGCCGAGCTGCGGGTTCAGGCGCAGTAAGGGGTCATTGAATGAGTCAGAACGTTTATCAATTTATCGACCTGCAGCGCGTTGATCCGCCAAAGAAACCGCTGAAGATCCGCAAAATTGAGTTTGTAGAGATCTATGAACCCTTTTCGGAAACCCAGGCGAAATCACAGGCCGACCGTTGCCTGTCCTGCGGCAACCCCTATTGCGAATGGAAATGCCCGGTTCACAACTATATTCCGAACTGGCTGAAGCTGGCGAATGAAGGCCGCATCATGGAGGCGGCGGATCTGGCACACCAGACCAACAGCCTGCCGGAAGTATGTGGTCGCGTTTGCCCGCAAGATCGCCTGTGCGAAGGTTCCTGTACCCTGAACGATGAGTTTGGCGCGGTGACCATTGGCAATATCGAGCGTTACATCAGCGATAAAGCCATCGAGATGGGCTGGAAGCCGGATATGTCCCACGTGCACCCAACCGGTAAGCGGGTGGCCGTTATTGGCGCTGGCCCGGCGGGCCTGGCCTGTGCCGACGTGTTGACCCGTAACGGCGTCAAAGCGGTGGTTTACGATCGTCATCCGGAAATCGGCGGCCTGCTGACCTTCGGCATTCCGGCCTTTAAGCTGGAAAAAGAGGTGATGGTAAAACGCCGCGGCATCTTCAGCGAGATGGGTATCGAGTTCCAGCTCAATACCGAAGTCGGTAAAGATATCACCATGGATGCGCTGCTGAGCGAATACGATGCGGTGTTCCTCGGCGTAGGTACCTACCAATCGATGCGTGGTGGATTGGAAAACGAAGAGGCACCGGGCGTGTACGATGCGCTGCCGTTCCTGATCGCCAACACCAAGCAGCTGATGGGTTACCAGCCAGAACAGCACGAGCCGTATGTCAGCATGGAAGGCAAGCGTGTGGTGGTGCTGGGTGGTGGTGACACCGCCATGGACTGCGTTCGCACCTCTATTCGTCAGGGCGCGACTCAGGTCATCTGTGCCTATCGCCGGGATGAAGCGAACATGCCGGGTTCCAAACGCGAAGTGAAGAATGCGCGTGAGGAAGGGGTCGAGTTCCAGTTCAACCTGCAGCCGTTGAGCATTGAGCTTAACAGCGCGGGACGCGTCGCTGGCGTCAAGATGGTGCGTACTCAGTTGGGTGCCCCGGATGCCAATGGCCGCCAGGTTGCCGAACAGGTGCCAGGTTCTGAGCACGTGATCGACGCCGATGCGGTGGTGATGGCCTTTGGCTTCCGCCCGCACCAGATGGACTGGTTGGCTGCGCACGACGTGCAGTTGGACAAGCAGGGCCGCATCGTGGCACCGGAATCGGTCGATAATGCTTTCCAGACCAGCAACCCGAAGATCTTCGCCGGTGGTGATGCGGTTCGCGGTTCCGATCTGGTGGTTACCGCGATTGCCGAGGGGCGCAAAGCTGCCGAAGGCATCATGTGTTATCTGGAAGTGTGATTTACACCTCTACGTTCTCCCAAAGGGTCGGCATGCCGGCCCTTTGCTTTTACCTTCCGGATACCCAACTTGCCGATCTACAGGCAATAAAAAAGGCGCAACCTGAGTTGCACCTTTTTCCCTGCCTGCCGTAGCTTACTTCACGACACGCAACGCCGGACGGCCACCACCGCGTGGCGGCTGAGGCGGTTCATCATCAGGGCCGTTATCGTCTTCCAAGCTATCCTGAGGATCGCTATCAACCACTGACATCAGGCTACCCGTTGGGCTAGACACCTCTTCCAGCCCTTCGAAAGCCCCTTCATCTTCATACTTGGCTTCCGGTTCAAACAGGGTACCAGCCCCGTTCTCCCGCGCATAAATCGCCAGCACGGCCGCCATTGGCACCAGCACCTGACGAGGTACGCCACCAAAGCGCGCGTTGAAGGTCACTTCGTCGTCACCCAGTTGCAGGTTGCCTACGGCACGCGGAGCAATGTTCAGCACAATCTGACCATCGCGTGCAAATTCCATCGGAACCTGCACGTCTGGGCGCATTACGTCTACGACCAGATGCGGAGTCAGTTGGTTATCCAACAGCCAGTCATAGAATGCCCGCAAAAGATAAGGACGGCGCGGGGTCATCTGAGACATATCCATGATGCTTAGCCCCGAGTCTGCAGGCGCATTTCGCGCTCGGCTTCGGTCAGAGAGGCCAGGAATGCATCACGCTCGAAGACGCGGGTCATGTAGCCTTTCAGCTCTTTGGAGCCGGCACCGCTCAGTTCGATACCCAGTTGCGGCAAACGCCACAGCAGCGGGGCCAGGTAGCAGTCTACCAGGCTGAACTCTTCGCTCATGAAATACGGGGTCTGGCCGAAGATTGGCGCAATCGCCAGCAGCTCTTCGCGCAGTTGACGGCGTGCTGATTCAGCTTCCTGGCCGTTGCTCTGCTCGATTTTGTACATCAGCGTGTACCAGTTTCTCTCGATACGCAGCATCATCAGACGGCTTTCACCACGTGCCACCGGATACACCGGCATCAACGGCGGGTGAGGGAAACGCTCATCAAGGTATTCCATGATGATACGGGATTCATACAGCGTCAGCTCGCGATCGACCAACGTCGGTACCGTTTGGTATGGGTTGAGGTCGATCAGATCCTGCGGCAGATTATCGGGTTCTACCTGCTCGATCTCGACGCTGACGCCTTTTTCCGCCAGTACGATACGTACTTGATGGCTAAAGATGTCGGTCGGGCCAGAGAACAGCGTCATTACCGAACGTTTGTTGGCAGCGACAGCCATGAAAACCTCCAAGTTATCTAGAAAATGCGGCGAATAGCCAAAATACCCATCACTCCACGAGCCATTGCGTTGTTGCCGCCTGGCTGCGACGTGAAATTGATTGGGTATCTCAGGCTGCTATCCTGAATAATCGTGACCGCAAGCCAGCAGCTCACAGATAAACCTTAGGTCTGGAAAACGGCCCCGGAGGTAGACTGACAGCACTGCACGGCGAACAGGCGCAAAAGTGGATGATAGTTTACCAGATTTTGACTGTTTTGTGGTGGCTATGCGTTGATTTATCACCTAGCTCACTGATTTTAATGAATTTTAATCTAATTGCAGGCATAAAAAAACCCGCCAAAGAGGCGGGTTTTTCGCGTAAATCGTCCTGCCGAAGCAGAAAAAATTAACGCTTGGAGAACTGCGGACGGCGACGTGCTTTACGCAGACCGACTTTCTTACGCTCAACTTTACGCGCGTCACGAGTGACGAAGCCAGCTTTACGCAATTCACCACGCAGAGTCTCGTCGTACTCCATCAGTGCACGGGTGATACCGTGACGGATAGCGCCAGCTTGACCAGAGATGCCACCACCTTTAACGGTGATGTACAAATCGAATTTGCCAACCATGTCGATCAGTTCCAGCGGTTGACGAACTACCATGCGGGCAGTTTCGCGACCGAAGTACTGTTCCAGGCTGCGCTGGTTAATAACGATGTTACCACTGCCCGGCTTGATAAAAACGCGAGCGGCGGAGCTTTTGCGGCGACCAGTGCCGTAGTATTGATTTTCAGCCATTGCCTATAATCCCGATTAGATGTCAAGAACTTGCGGTTGCTGTGCCGCGTGAGTGTGCTCGGTGCCCGCGTAAACTTTCAGTTTACGGAACATTGCACGACCCAACGGACCCTTTGGCAGCATGCCTTTAACCGCGATTTCAATCACGCGCTCAGGACGGCGGGCAATCATCTCTTCAAAGGTCGCTTGCTTGATACCACCGATGTGGCCGGTGTGGTGGTAATACACCTTGTCTGTACGCTTGTTGCCGGTTACAGCAACTTTTTCTGCGTTCAGAACGATGATGTAGTCACCGGTATCAACGTGCGGGGTGTATTCCGCTTTATGCTTGCCGCGCAGACGACGAGCCAGTTCAGTAGCGAGACGGCCTAAAGTTTTACCGTCTGCATCAACAACATACCAGTCACGTTTTACGGTTTCTGGTTTAGCTGTAAAAGTTTTCATTAGAAAGCTTACCCAATAATTTAGTTACACGTAGGTGTTCACCCAACGCTCGAAAACAGTTGAGGCTCACACGACCATACAAGTCCAGCAAACCTACCCCTTCGAATAGCCATTGCCGGCACTATACAAAGTTTTGGGAAAAAAACTTTGTTGTAACGTGGGGTCGCAAGATTATAGAGAAGTCGCTCACAAAGGTCGACCTGTTTTTACCGGGAAAACGGATTTAACGCAGGGGACCGATTTGGCGACGATAACCGGGGATGAAACTGGGCCTGAAAGCCAGGCCCGGCGCCGTTTACGGCAGATGAGGCAGCTTCAGATACTCCTCGCTCTGCATCTCTTGCAGGCGGGACAGGCAACGCTGAAACTCGAACTTCAGCTGTTCACCCTGGTAGATCTCGAACATCGAAGCTTCGGCAGCGATCACCAGTTTGACGTGGCGCTCGTAGAATTCGTCCACCAGCGCCAGGAAGCGGCGGGCAGTGTTTTCCTTCAGCGGCCCCATAATGCGCACATTATACAGCATTACGCTGTGATAGAGGCGTGACAATGCGATGTAATCCAGTTGGCTACGCGGCTCTTCACACAAGGTATGAAAATCGATCGCCAATACCCCTTCCACAGCACGCAAGGTAGGCATTGGCCGGTGATTGATTTGCAGCACCGGAGCTTCTTCCCCGGCGTGGCCCGCCAGCTTGAGGAAAATGTGATCCATCGTGTCCTGCGTTTGCTGATTGAGCGGGGTCAGATACAGATGGGCCTGCGTCAGAGTACGTAACCGGTAATCGATGCCCGCATCCACGTTCATCACGTCGCAATACTCGTTGATCAAATCGATCGCCGGTAGGAAGCGTGCGCGTTGCAGCCCGTTACGGTACAGGTTGTCTGGAATAATGTTAGAGGTAGCCACCAGCGTAATGCCGCGAGCGAACAGCGCCTGCAACAGCGTTGCCAGCAGCATGGCGTCGGTGATGTCGGAGACAAAGAACTCGTCAAAACACAGCACGTCCGTTTGCGCCTTGAAGCCGTCCGCGACGATCTCCAGCGGGTTTTCCTGCCCTTGCAACTCCGTCAGCTCTTCGTGCACCCGCAGCATAAAGCGGTGAAAGTGCAGCCGCAGTTTGCGATCGCCGGGCAGGCTGTGGAAAAACAGGTCCATCAGCCAGGTTTTACCCCGGCCAACGCCGCCCCACATATACAGCCCCTGTACCGGCCGCTGCGCGGTGGTTTCCTCACTCTTACCTAACCAACGGCTAAGCAGGTTACGGCGCTTGCCAGCATTAGCGGCGGCAGGAGCCGGGAGCTGCTGCAACGCCTGATAGATCTGATCCAACTGCGTGACGGCCTGGCGCTGAACCGCATCGGCCTGATATTCCCCCGCATCCAGCGCCTGCTGGTAGCGTGATAACGGTGACTGTGCCTGCATGTATTCGCAATCCCTAACAACGCTGAGAATTTATTTATCCGATTTTCGCGGCGGATGGCAGCCGCTTCGCACCCTGATCGCCACATTTATCGGCGTTGTACCCCAAGAAAACCCCTGCAAACTGCAGGTATTGGCTTATCAGGATTCCACTCGGACAAGGTTAACGGTTATAGTGGATATTATTAAGTGAAAAAATCCCTGCGGAACAACGAAGTCAAAATAGGAGTCATCATGACCTGGGAGTATGCGCTGATTGGTTTGGTGGTCGGTATCGTGATCGGTGCGGTAGCGATGCGTTTTGGTAACAGTAAATTACGTCAGCAACAGGTGCTGCAAAACGAACTGGATAAAAGCAAAACCGAGCTTGAAGAGTACCGTCAGGAGCTGGTTGGCCATTTTGCCCGCAGTGCCGAACTGCTGGATAACATGGCGCGCGACTATCGCCAGCTGTATCAACATATGGCGAAAAGCTCCAATAACCTGCTGCCGGATCTGCCGATGCAGGACAACCCGTTCCGCTATCGTCTGACCGAAGCGGAAGCGGATAACGATCAGGCGCCAGTGGAAATGCCACGTGACTATTCTGAAGGGGCCTCCGGCCTGCTGCGCGGCGCACCACGCGGTAATTGATTCCCCGTTATACTGACCCGTGGGGTGACCCCACGGGTTGTTCACTTTGTTCGTCCCTAATTCCCCGCCCTGACTATGCTTACTCTTGACGATTAAGTGAACTTTTCGCGTAAATTCATTGTCCTACACTACACAAATGGTATTGCTATGGCAGTATCGTCAAAAATTTCACCGGCAGATTTTGAGAGAGCTATAACCAATGAAGAAAAGATCTTTAATTCTTAGTGCATTAGCAATGAGCATTAGCCTGACATTTGCCTCCGTCCCTGCAGCTAACGCAGCCATGCCTGCCGCCGTTGCTGGTGAGTCGCTGCCAAGCCTGGCGCCGATGCTGGAAAAAGTGCTGCCCGCCGTCGTTAGCGTGCGTGTAGAAGGCACTCAGGTACAGCGCCAGCCACAGCTGCCAGAACAGTTTAAATTCTTCTTTGGCCCTAACATGCCTACACCGAAAGAAAGCACTCGCCCGTTTGAAGGGCTGGGTTCCGGTGTGATTATCGACGCGGCGAAGGGTTACATCCTCACCAACAACCACGTCATCAACAACGCCGACAAGATCAGCGTGCAGCTCAATGATGGCCGCGAATATGACGCCAAGCTGATTGGCCGCGACGAACAGTCTGACATTGCCCTGCTGCAGGTCAGCGATGTCAAAAACCTGACGGCGGTAAAAATCGCTGACTCCGACAAGCTGCGCGTCGGCGACTTCGCCGTAGCCGTCGGTAACCCGTTCGGCCTTGGTCAGACGGCGACCTCCGGCATCATCTCCGCACTGGGCAGAAGCGGCCTGAGCCTGGAAGGGCTGGAAAACTTCATCCAGACCGATGCCTCCATCAACCGTGGTAACTCCGGCGGCGCGCTGGTGAACCTGAATGGTGAGCTGATCGGTATCAACACCGCGATCCTGGCACCGGGCGGCGGCAACATCGGTATCGGCTTCGCCATTCCAAGTAACATGGCACAGAACCTGAGCAAGCAGCTGATTGAGTTTGGCGAAGTGAAGCGCGGCCTGCTGGGCATCAAAGGCAGTGAAATGACCGCCGATATGGCGAAAGCATTCAATACGGATGCCCAACGCGGGGCCTTTATCAGTGAAGTAATGCCAAAATCCGCCGCAGCCAAAGCCGGGATCAAAGCCGGTGACATTCTGGTCTCCCTGGATGGCAAGCCGATCAGCAGCTTTGCCGAGCTGCGTGCCAAAGTGGGCACCACCGCACCGGGCACTACCGTTAAAATAGGCCTGCTGCGTGAAGGCAAACCCATGGAGGTTGCCGTCACCCTGGATAACAGCGAAAGCGTATCAACCAATGCCGAAACGCTGTCGCCTGCGCTGCAAGGTGCCTCTCTCACCAACGGTGCGCTGCCAAACGGTGATAAAGGCGTGAAGATCGACAAGGTGGATAAAGGCACTCCGGCGGCGCAGTTTGGCCTGCAGAAAGGGGATGTGATCATCGGCGTCAACCGTCAGCGCGTTGAAAACATCAACGCACTGCGTAAACTGCTTGAGGCTAAACCGGCGGTGATGGCGTTGAACATCGTACGTGGCGACGAAAACATTTATCTGTTGCTGCGTTAATTTGTTGCGAAACCGGGCGCGCCAGCATACTGCGCCCGGTTAAGTCGTGCTATCCTCCGTTCATCTTCCCCAACACTAACTAAAACTCTATGTTTGCTAAGCTCTTGCGTTCTATTGTTATTGGTTTGGTCGTTGCCGGTATACTGCTGGCCGCCCTGCCCGTATTGCGTTCCGCCAATAACATATTCGCCAGCAAATCTGAGAATACCAGCGATCAAACGCCGGCCAGCTATAACACCGGCGTGCGCCGGGCTGCCCCTGCCGTCGTCAACATCTACAACCGCAACATCAGCGGCGCGACCAACGTGCTCTCCCTGGGTTCCGGTGTGATCATGAACGATCGCGGCTACATCATTACCAACCGCCACGTAATCAAAGACGCCCAGCAGATCACCGCCGTACTGCAAGATGGTCGCCGCTATGAGGCGTTATTGGTCGGCTCCGATAGCCTGACCGACCTGGCCGTACTTAAAATCGATCCGGGCAACTTGCCAGTGATCCCAATCAATACCGCACGCCCCGCTCGCATCGGTGATGTGGCGCTGGCGATCGGTAACCCTTACAACCTTGGGCAAACCGTTACCCAGGGCATTATCAGCGCCACCGGGCGTATCAGCCTGAGCACTACCGGGCGACAAACCTTCCTGCAAACCGATGCTTCAATCAACCGGGGTAACTCCGGCGGTGCGCTGGTTAACTCCCTGGGTGAGCTGATGGGCATCAACACGCTGACCTATGACAAGATCACCGATGGCGAAACGCCAGAGGGGCTAGGCTTTGCTATCCCGGTAGAGTTGGCGACCAAGATCATGGATAAGCTGATCCGTGATGGCCGGGTGATCCGCGGCTACTTTGGTATTCAGGGCAAAGAGATTATCCCGGTGCGCACCTCGGCGACCGGCATTGATCGCCTGCAGGGGATCATCGTGACAGAAATTACCCCTAACGGCCCAGCCGCCAATGCCGGGTTCCGTATTAATGACATCATCATTAACGTCGATAACAAACCGGCGGTGTCGGTATTGGAGACGATGGACCAGGTGGCGGAGATCCGCCCTGGGACGGAGATCCCGGTGGTGGTGTTGCGCGATGGGCAACGTATTACGCTGCATATGGCGGTGGGTGAGTTCCCGGAAGATAATAACTGACAGCAAAAAGCCCGGCAAGCCGGGCTTTATTCGCACAAAAAGGATAAAACTGTCGATTACTCGCCTTTCACACGTTCGATATTGGCACCCAGCGCACGCAGTTTGTCTTCAATGCGCTCGTAGCCACGGTCGATGTGATAAATACGATCCACCACCGTTACGCCTTCGGCAATACAACCCGCCAATACCAGGCTGGCAGAGGCCCGCAGATCGGTCGCCATCACCTGTGCACCAGAAAGCTGCTCTACGCCGTGGCAAATCACGGTGTTGCTCTCGATTTCAGCGTGTGCGCCCATACGGATCAGCTCAGGCACGTGCATAAAGCGGTTTTCGAAGATCGTCTCGGTGATCACACCGGTCCCTTCCGCTACCAGGTTCAACAGGCTGAACTGCGCCTGCATATCGGTTGGGAAACCAGGGTGTGGAGCCGTGCGCAGGGTTACCGCTTTCGGGCGTTTGCCATGCATGTCCAGGCTGATCCAGTCTTCACCCACTTCGATATCGGCCCCGGCTTCACGCAGTTTGGCCAACACCGCATCCAGAGTATCTGGACGGGTATTGCGGCACAGCACCTTACCACCGGAAACGGCAGCGGCAACCAGGAAGGTACCGGTTTCGATACGGTCTGGCAGCACACGGTAAACCCCGCCACCCAGGCGCTCAACGCCTTCGATGGTGATCCTGTCCGTGCCCGCGCCGCTGATTTTGGCACCCAGCGTGTTGAGGAAGTTGGCGGTATCGACGATTTCCGGCTCACGTGCCGCGTTCTCGATGATGGTGGTACCGGTCGCCAGGGTTGCAGCACTCATGATGGTGACGGTCGCACCTACGCTGACCTTATCCATCACGATATGTGCCCCCTTCAGGCGCCCTTCCACAGAGGCCTTGACGTAGCCCTCTTCCAGTTTGATTTCAGCACCCAGCTGCTCCAAGCCAGTAATGTGCAGATCAACCGGACGTGCGCCGATGGCACAACCACCTGGCAGCGATACCTGGCCACGGCCAAAGCGCGCTACCAGTGGCCCCAATGCCCAAATGGAGGCACGCATGGTTTTCACCAGATCGTAGGGAGCACAAAACTCGTTCACGCCGCTGGCATCAACATAGACCGAGCCATTGCGCTCGATCTTGGTACCCAACTGGCTGAGCAGTTTGATGGTGGTGTCAATGTCCTTCAGCTTCGGGACGTTTTGCAGTTCGACAGGCTCTTCCGCCAGCAAGGCGGCAAACAGGATCGGCAGGGCGGCGTTTTTCGCCCCGGAAATGGTCACTTCACCGCTAAGACGGGTCCGGCCATGCACACGAAATTTATCCATTTAACTACTCTCTGTTATCTGTTCTGAGCTGCCTGCCCGCTGGGCAAACAGCCTTAAAATCCGTTGAGTTTGCGATCCCGCTGCCACTCTTCTGGGGTATATGCCTTGATCGACAAAGCATGAATGCGGTTGTCCGCGATGTATTCCATCAGCGGCGCATAAACGGCTTGCTGTTTCTTGACGCGGCTCATGGTGGCGAACAGTTCACCCACGGCGATCACCTGAAAATGGCTGCCATCGCCGGTCACATGCGCTTCTTCCAGTGCCAACGCCTTCATCAGCACGTCTTTAATTTCGCTATTTTCCATAGTATCCAATTCTGCATCGAAGGATCATAGTCACCCGGGGCGACTTCTTGGCGTCTATCTTAGTGGAATCCGCCGCTTTCTTAAACCAAAGAAAAAGCCCCTGAGCAACAGGGGCCTTTAACTGATTTTTCCCGGTCGAACAGCCATAAATGTGGCTAACTAGCGGTTTCGACAGGCATTATTGCTGACAAATTGTAGAGCGTGATCAGCGTTTGCAGCCGATCGGTGATGCCGGAAATTTTTATCTCAATTCCCTGCTGGCTCCGTTGCTCACGTAAATGCAGCAGCAGGGCCAGACCGGAAGAGTCCACGCGCTGCAGTTGAGCCACATCAATCACGGTTTTATCTGCCAACAGCGTCTCACGTTGCTGCCACAGCGGCAATAACGTCTCACGATCCAGCTCGCCGCTCAGTACCAGCGTTTGCTGTTGTGATACCCAGCTCAGCGCTGCGGCCATCAGTTTTTCTGATCCAGGGTGATCGGCTGTTTGGCGGCCGCTTGCAGCTGCTGGGTCAAGCCGTCTACGCCTTTGAGGCGCAGAGTCGATGCCCACTCATTCTGCTTGGTGGTGATCATGCTGACGCCTTCGGCAATCATGTCATATGCCTGCCAGTAACCGGTTTTGCTATTCTTGCGCCATTGGAAATCCAGACGCACCGGCGGACGGCCACCTTTATCGATGATGGTCACGCGGATCGCGATGATATCGGCATTGCCCAGGGGCTGTTCCGGTTCGATCTGATAGGTCTGGCCCTGGTACATGGCTAACGCCTGACCATACGCCTGCTCCAGATAGGCCTGGAAGGCGTTGAAATAAGCTTCACGCTGGGCTGGCGTAGCGTCTTTGTAGTAACGGCCCAGTACCAACGCACCGGCATATTTCACCTGCACGAACGGCATCAGCTCTTCATGCACGATGGTGCGCAGGTAGTTGGGATCCTGCTTGATTTTTGGCTGCTCGCTTTTCAGGCGGGTGAAGGTTTTCTGCGCAGCGTCTTGCATCAGGCTGTATGGGTTAGTCTGATCGACCGCATTAGCTAGCGGAGCAACTACCAGCAGGGCAACCATTAAAAAACGTTTAAACATGCAGGTTTCCTCGATTAATGAGTTGTAGCGGAATGCGCAGCGGCATCCGGTGCCGGAGCAGCAGCGGTGCCATCCGGTGAATTCGGGCTATCCTGGCCACCGCTCTTGTACAAGAACTGGCCGATCAAGTCTTCCAGCACCATGGCTGATTTGGTGTCCTGAATGGTCCCTCCATCCTTAAGGATAGTCGTGCCCATCTCGGGATCTTCAAAACCGACGTTCAGCGCCAAATACTGTTCACCCAGCAGGCCAGAGGTGCGGATCGCCAGCGAGCTGGTGTCCGGGATCTGGTTGTATTGTTGCTGGATATCCAGCGCCACTCGTGGCGTGTAGGTCTTCGGGTCGAGCGAGATAGCCGCAACCCGGCCAATCATCACCCCACCAATCTTCACGGGTGAACGCGCTTTCAAACCACCGATATTATCGAAGGTGGCGTAGATACGGTAAGTCGGTTCATTACCGATCGATTTAATATTGGCCACCTGGAGGCAGAGGAAGATGATGGCGCACAGCGCAATCAGCATAAACGCCCCAACCCAGATTTCACTCTTCTTCGTTTGCATCAAATCAATTCCCAAACATCAGTGCAGTCAGCACGAAATCCAATCCCAACACCGCCAGTGACGAATGTACCACGGTCCTTGTCGTTGCCTGACTAATCCCTTCAGAGGTCGGTACGGCATCGTAACCATTGAAGATCGCAATCCAGCTAACGGTTATGGCAAACACCACGCTCTTGATCAGGCAGTTAAGTAAATCCTGACGCCATTCAACGGCCCCTTGCATCGCTGACCAGAAGAAACCGCTGTCGATACCTTTCCAGTCCACGCCGACAATCGCACCGCCCCAGATGCCGATGGCCACAAAAATAATCGTCAGCAACGGCATGCTGATAAGACCTGCCCAGAAACGTGGGGCAACAATACGCCGCAGCGGATCGATCGCCATCATTTCCAGGCTGGACAACTGCTCGGTGGCCTTCATCAGACCGATTTCGGCCGTCAGCGCCGACCCGGCACGGCCAGCGAACAGCAGAGCGGTCACTACCGGCCCCAGCTCACGCAGCAATGATAACGCCACCATCATACCCAGGCTCGCCTCGGCACTGTAGGTGGTGAGAACAATGTAACCTTGCAGCCCCAACACCATGCCGATAAACAAGCCGGAAACCATGATGATCAGCAGAGACTGAACGCCCACGCTGTGGAGCTGTTTGAGCAGCAGCGGCCATTGTTTACGCGGCTCCGGGCGCCCGATCAGCGCGTGGAACAGCATCAGCCCGGCGCGTCCAAAGGCTGCACTGGTGTTGATGCCACGGCGTCCTAACGACGCTAACGCCTTTAAAAACATGAGGTTATTTACTCCCTTCCCCTAAAAGCTCTGTCTGATAATCACCGGCCGGGTAACGGAATGGTACCGGCCCATCGGCAATACCATCCAGAAACTGACGCACTCGCGCATCAGGATTGTTCTGTAATTGCGCTGCCGAGCCTTCGGCAATCACATGGTGATCCGCCACAATATAGGCGTAATCCGCGATACTCAAGACTTCTGGCACATCATGGGATACCACGATGCAGGTGATCCCGAGCGCGTTATTCAGCTCATCGATCAGCTTGACCAGCACGCCCATGGTGATCGGATCCTGGCCAACGAAGGGTTCGTCGAACATGATCAATGTCGGATCCAGCGCGATGGCACGCGCCAGGGCAGCTCGCCGGGCCATCCCGCCGGAAAGCTCGTTCGGCATTAGATCTGCCGCGCCGCGTAGCCCTACGGCTTCCAGCTTCATCAGCACCGTGCTACGCAGGATTGGCTCTGGCAGGCGGCTGTGCTCACGCAACGGGTAGGCCACGTTCTCAAATACCGTCAGATCGGTGAACAGCGCTCCCGACTGAAACAGCATGCTCATCTTCTTGCGTGACTCATACAACTGATGGCGCGACAGCGCCGGGATGTTGTCCCCATCAAACCAGATCTCACCGCAGTCCGGGGTCAACTGGCCACCAATCAGGCGTAACAGCGTGGTTTTACCAATGCCGGACGGCCCCATGATGGCCGTCACTTTGCCACGGGGAACCGTCAGGTTGATGTCTTCGAATATCAGCCGATCGCCGCGAGAGAAGCTCATGCCGCGCACTTCGACCAGATTATCTGCCTTCTGGTGCATGTTTATTGATCCTGTACAGGCTATTTTTTGCCAAATCATCCGTGATGGTAAAGCAATAGGGGCGATACGTCCTATTTTTACCGAAACTTACCCTCAATGCGCTACCAATGATGCCATAGGTTTTACTTTTAGGCTCCAGACGGTCAAAATTAGGAAATAACGCAAAAAAACAAAATTGTTCGATTTTTATACCCTTGGATTTCAAGTTGCAGCTTGAAAGACGACGGGTATAGCCGGGAAAATTCGTTGTTATGTGCAACGAGGGGTGTGCAAGCTGGCCGATGATGGTCTTTAACCAACGAAACGGGATTATCATACCCTATGGATTTCAAGCCGCAGCTTGAAAGACGACGGGTATACCCAATATAGGACCCTGAATGTTTCTCGCAATAGTACTGTTGATCGTTGGTTTATTTTTACTGGTGTATGGGGCAGATAGATTAGTTTATGGTGCGGCGGTGATTAGCCGCTCGCTGGGGGTTCCCCCGTTGATTATCGGCATGACGATAGTCGGTATAGGCACTTCGTTGCCAGAATTGATCGTGTCGGTCACCGCCGCCCTCAATGGGCAGACCAACCTGGCGGTGGGTAACGTGATTGGCTCCAACATCACCAATATTTTACTGATCCTGGGGATGGCGGCCCTGATCCATCCGCTGTCGGTTCGCTCCGAAGTGTTACGGCGTGAACTGCCACTGATGCTGGGGGTTATCCTGTTGTGCGGCTACGTGCTGATGGATAACACCCTGAGCCGGTTCGATGGCGTACTGCTGCTGTTGGCCGCCACCGGTTTTATTCTGCTGATGCTGAAAATCGCCAGGCTGGCGCAACGTGAAGGCAACGACAGCCTGACGGTGGAGCAACTCGCCGAACTGCCACAGGACAGCAGCAACACCGTAGCCATTCTCTGGCTGGTGCTGGCCTTCATTATTCTGCCGCTGTCATCAAGGATGATCATCGATAATGCTTCGGTGATTGCTCACTACTTTGGCCTGAGTGAACTGGTGGTTGGCCTGACGATTATCGCCATCGGTACCAGCCTGCCCGAATTGGCCACCTCGATCGCCGGAGCACTAAAAGGCGAAGATGATATGGCGGTAGGGAATATCATCGGCTCGACGATTTTTAACACGGTGATCGTGCTGGGCGTCCCTGCCCTGCTATCACCGGGCAGTATCGATCCCGCAGCCTTCCAGCGCGATTACTGGGTGATGCTGGCGGCCGGTATCCTGCTTGCCGCGCTGTGTATTGGCCGCAAACATCGTATCGGTCATCTGGCAGGAGCTCTGTTATTATGTGGCTTTATTGCGTATCTTGCAGTGCTGTTCTTTAACCCTTTCAGTACGTTCGGCTAACCGTTGAGAATGAGTATGTCATCTAACCAGTTGCAACCGGGCTTTGACTTTCAGCAGGCCGGCAAAGAAGTGCTTCAGATTGAGCGTGATGGCCTGGCCCAGCTCGATCAGTACATCAATGCAGATTTTACCCGGGCATGTGAAGCGATAGCCGGATGCTGCGGTAAAGTCGTGGTCATGGGTATGGGTAAGTCCGGCCATATCGGCTGCAAAATTGCCGCTACGCTGGCCAGTACCGGAACCCCAGCGTTCTTCGTGCATCCGGCGGAGGCCAGCCACGGCGATCTGGGCATGGTGTCGGCACAGGACATCGTGCTGGCGATTTCCAACTCCGGTGAGTCGAACGAAATTCTGGCGCTGATCCCGGTGTTGAAACGCCAGCAGATCCCACTGATTTGCATGACCAACAACCCGGAAAGTTCGATGGGCAAGGCGGCAGAAGTGCATCTGTGCATCAAGGTACCGCAGGAAGCTTGCCCACTGGGCCTGGCCCCTACCACCAGCACCACCGCCACCTTGGTCATGGGCGATGCGTTAGCCGTAGCGCTGCTGAAGGCCCGCGGCTTTACCCCGGAAGATTTCGCCCTGTCTCACCCTGGTGGTGCACTGGGCCGCCGCCTGCTGCTGCGCGTGAGTGATATCATGCACAGCGGCGACGAAATTCCGCACGTCAGCCCCGAAGCCTCGCTGCGCGACGCGCTACTGGAGATCACCCGTAAAAACCTGGGCATGACGGTAATCTGCGACGATCTGATGAAAATCGCCGGTATTTTTACCGACGGTGACTTACGCCGGGTGTTCGATATGGGCATCGATCTGAATAATGCCAACATCACCGACGTCATGACGCTGGGCGGTATCCGGGTGCGCCCGAACCTGCTGGCGGTCGATGCGCTCAATCTGATGCAGCAACGCCATATCACCGCCGTGCTGGTTGCCGATGGCGACCAATTGCTGGGTGTGGTACATATGCATGACATGCTGCGCGCTGGCGTCGTTTAATGAAAGGAACCAACTGCATGAGTCTGGTTGAAACCTGTTACGGGCCGGTAGCTGAAGAAGTCATGGCCCGCGCCGGGAAAATCCGTCTGTTGATTTGTGATGTCGACGGCGTGCTGTCAGACGGCCTGATCTACATGGGCAATAACGGTGAAGAGCTGAAAGCCTTCAACGTCCGTGACGGCTACGGCATCCGCTGCCTGAAAACCTCGGGTATCGAGGTGGCCATCATCACCGGGCGTTCGGCCAAACTGCTGGAAGACCGGGCAAAAACGTTGGATATCACCCATCTGTATCAAGGGCAGTCCGATAAGCTTTTGGCCTTCCGTGAACTGTTGGATAAACTGTCCCTGATGCCAGATGAAATTGCCTACATCGGCGACGATCTGATCGACTGGCCGGTCATGGCCGAAGTCGGTCTGGCCGTCGCGGTGGCCGATGCGCATCCATTATTGTTACCTCGCGCCCATTATGTCACCCGTATCAACGGTGGCCGTGGTGCGGTACGCGAGCTGTGCGACCTGATCCTGCTGGCACAAAACAAGCTGGAGGACGCCAAAGGGCTGTCAATATGAGTAAAACCAAACTTTGGATCACCCTCTTGCTGACCGTGATCGCGCTGGCGCTGATTGGCTGGAACATGGCCGATTTCAGCGATGACGACAATTCGGTACCGGTCAACAACCAAGACCCGACCTATCAGAGCCAGCATACCGTAACAGTGGTATACAATCCGGCCGGGCAGCTAAGCTACAAGCTGGTGGCAGAAGAGGTTAAATATTACACCGCCGATGAGTTAAGCTGGTTCACCCAGCCGGTGATGACGCTGTTTGATGAGCATGCCGTGGCCACCTGGTCAATACGCGCCGATCGCGCCAAGCTGACCAAAAACCGCATGCTGTATCTGTACGGCCACGTGGAGGTGAACAGTTTGACAACCACCTCACAGCTGGAAAAAATTAAAACCGATAATGCCCAGATTAATCTGGTCACCCAGGACGTTTCTTCTGATGATGAAGTGACCCTGTTCGGCACGAATTTCACCTCTAACGGCATGAAAATGCGTGGTAATCTGCGGAACAAAACCGCTGAGCTGATTGATAAGGTCAAGACCAACTATGAAATTCAGAACCAAAAGCCAACTCCGTAATCTGTTGATCGTCAGCCTCGTTTTGACCGCCAGCTCCCCCGCATTGGCGTTGAAATCCGACTCTGACCAACCGGTAAGTATCGACTCGCTGAAACAGTCGCTGGATATGCAGAGCAACGTCAGCACCTTTACCGACAACGTGGTGATCAAGCAGGGCACCATCGAGATCAAGGCCGACAAGGTCGTGGTCACGCGCCCGGGTGGCGATCAGAACAAAACCTATATTGAAGCGTTCGGCAATCCGGTAACCTTCTACCAGATGCAGGACAACGGCAAGCCGGTGAAAGGCCATGCGCAGAAAGTGCGTTACGACGTCGCGACGCAGCTGATCACCCTCACCGGCAACGCCTATTTGGAACAGCTCGATAGCAACGTGAAAGGTGACCGTATTACCTATCTGGTGCCACAGCAGCAGATGCAGGCGTTCAGCGATAAAGGCAAACGCGTGACCACGGTTCTGGTGCCATCACAGTTGCAAGACAAAAACGGTCAAAAGAAGAGTAACTAATTACTTATGGCAACACTCATCGCAGAAAACCTGGCGAAAGCCTACAAAGGCCGCAAAGTCGTTGAAGACGTGAGCCTGAAAGTGAAATCTGGCGAGATCGTCGGCCTGCTGGGGCCAAACGGTGCCGGTAAGACCACCACTTTCTACATGGTGGTCGGCATCGTTCAGCGCGACGCCGGGCGCATCGTGATCGATGACGAAGATATCAGTATCCTGCCGCTGCACGCCCGCGCACGCCGCGGTATCGGTTACCTGCCGCAGGAAGCCTCTATCTTCCGCCGCCTGAGTGTTTACGACAACCTGATGGCGGTGCTGGAGATCCGCAACGATCTCACCAGTGAGCAGCGCAACGATCGGGCTATCGAGCTGCTGGAAGAGTTTCATATCTCCCACCTGCGTGACAACCTGGGCCAATCGCTTTCCGGTGGTGAACGCCGCCGCGTGGAGATTGCCCGTGCGTTGGCCGCCAACCCGAAATTTATCCTGCTGGATGAACCTTTCGCCGGGGTTGACCCGATTTCCGTTATCGATATCAAGAAAATCATCGAACACCTGCGTGACAGCGGCCTTGGCGTGCTGATCACCGATCATAACGTGCGCGAGACGCTGGACGTGTGCGAACGTGCCTATATCGTCAGCCAGGGTAAGCTGATTGCCCACGGCACGCCGGACGCCATCCTGGCCGATGAGCAGGTCAAACGCGTTTATCTGGGCGAAGAGTTCCGCCTGTAGGTTCCAGCGGCAGGCCAACAGGCCGCCGTTAACGGAAGTAGCAGAAGATTATGAAGCAAGGTTTGCAACTCAGGCTCAGCCAGCAACTGGCCATGACCCCCCAACTTCAGCAGGCAATCCGCCTGTTGCAGCTGTCCACGCTTGAGCTCCAGCAGGAGATCCAACTGGCACTAGAGAGCAACCCGCTGCTTGAACAGACAGAAGACCAGCACGAAGAGATCGACACCAAAGAAAGCGTCGAGACCGAAGGGCTAGACACCCGCGAAGCGTTGGAACAGAAGGACATGCCCGAAGAGCTGCCTCTGGATGCCACCTGGGATGAGATCTATACCGCCGGTACCCCTTCTGGCACCGGTACCGACTATGGCGATGACGAACTTCCTGTCTATCAGGGCGAAACCACGCAAACGCTGCAGGACTATCTGATGTGGCAAGTGGATCTGACGCCGTTCTCTGACACCGATGCCGCCATCGCCACCTCGATCGTCGACGCCGTCGATGACACCGGCTATCTCACCGTACCGCTGGAAGACATTCTGGAGAGTATGGGTGACGATAATGTGACGATGGACGAGGTCGAAGCGGTATTGAAGCGCGTACAGCGTTTTGATCCAGTCGGCGTCGCTGCTCGCGATCTGCGTGACTGCCTGTTGATCCAACTTTCCCAGTACGCCAAAGACACGCCCTATCTGGCGGAAGCCCGCCTGATCGTCAGCGAGCATCTGGATTTGCTGGCTAACCACGACTTTCGCAGCCTGATGCGAACAACTCGCTTAAAAGAAGATACACTGAAAGAAGCGATGGTGTTGATCCACTCACTCGATCCGCGCCCTGGGCAGTCGATCAATACCGGTGAATCCGAGTATGTGATCCCGGACGTGTTGGTACGCAAGGTGCAAGATAAGTGGGTGGTGGAGCTTAATGCAGACAGCATCCCACGGCTGAAAATCAATCAGCAATATGCGGCACTGGGCAACACGGTGCGCAACGATGCCGACGGCCAGTATATCCGCAGCAATTTGCAAGAAGCGAAGTGGCTGATCAAGAGCCTGGAAAGCCGGAACGACACGCTGCTCAAGGTGACCCGCTGTATTGTCGAACAGCAGGAGGCGTTCTTTGAACAGGGTGCAGAATTTATGAAGCCCATGGTGCTGGCGGATATCGCCCAGGCCGTGGAAATGCATGAATCGACAATCTCACGCGTGACGACGCAGAAGTTCCTGCACAGCCCGCGTGGTATTTTCGAATTGAAGTATTTCTTCTCAAGCCATGTGAATACCGACAGCGGTGGCGAAGCCTCCTCTACGGCGATCCGGGCATTAGTGAAGAAATTGATCGCGGCGGAAAACCCTGCCAAACCGCTTAGCGACAGCAAGCTGACCACGATGCTTTCCGATCAGGGGATCATGGTGGCGCGGCGCACCGTTGCCAAGTACCGAGAGTCTTTGTCCATCCCGCCGTCCAACCAGCGTAAACAGTTGGTTTGACCTCTATAGAGAAGGAAGACATTATGCAGCTCAACATTACCGGACACCACGTCGAAATCACCGAACCAATGCGTGAGTTCGTCAACACCAAGTTTGCCAAACTCGAGCAGTATTTTGACCGCATTAACCAGGTATATGTCGTACTCAGTGTGGAAAAAGTGCAGCAGATTGCGGAAGCAACGGTGCATGTGAATGGGGGCGAGTTGCACGCCACCTCGGAAAAAGAAGATATGTATGCCGCAATTGACTGCCTGATCGACAAACTGGCGCGTCAATTGAACAAACATAAAGACAAACTAAAGCAACACTGACATTCTGAGCCGTTATGCAATGCGTAATGGCCCATATCGTAGTCGCATTGGCTACACGGCAACCCTCGGCGCAGCACCTGTATGGGTATGCGCCGATAAGCCATCAGGGTTAAACAGGCGAAAAACCGTTTCATGAAGGTTATCAGCGCAAGCCTACTTTCCAATGGTAAAGCAGGCTTGCAATAAAGCGACAGGACGCGGTTTTAAGTGAAGATGAGATGAACAACGAAATAATGCAATTAAGCTCGGTGTTAAACATCGAGTGCACCAGAAGCTCGGTACACTGCACCAGCAAGAAACGGGCTTTGGAAATTATCAGCGAGCTGGCGGCCAAGCAGCTTAACCTACCTTCGCAGGTGGTGTTTGACGCAGTACTCACCCGGGAACGTATGGGCAGTACCGGTATCGGCAACGGTATCGCGATCCCACACGGCAAACTGGAAGAGGACACTTTGCGGGCCGTTGGCGTGTTTATCCGCCTTGAGCAACCTATCGCTTTTGATGCCATTGATAATCAACCGGTCGATCTGCTGTTCGCCTTGCTGGTACCGGCCGATCAATGTAAAACTCACTTGCATACGCTGTCGCTGGTCGCTAAACGGCTGGCCGACAAAACCGTGTGCCGCCGCCTGCGCGCAGCGCTGAGCGACGAAGAGCTGTATCAGATCATCACCGAGTAACCAGCGGCTGGCGTGACTTTCCGCCATGAAAACGCTACTGTTTTACTTACGATATATCCGGGCCGTGGCCCGGATAATAGATCCTAACGGTGGCGATGAGCGCCATTGAGATGCCAGGGGAGTTACCACATGGTGCTGATGATTGTCAGCGGCCGTTCCGGTTCGGGGAAATCCGTCGCCTTGCGGGCGTTGGAAGACATGGGTTTTTACTGCGTTGATAACCTGCCCGTGGTGTTGTTGCCACAGCTGGCCCAGACGCTGGCCGAACGTAATAGCTCCGCTGCGGTAAGCATCGACGTCCGTAACATGCCGGAATCGCCGGAAGTGTTTGAATATGCAATGACCCAACTGCCGGAGAGCTTCACGCCGCAGCTGCTGTTCCTTGATGCCGATCGCAACACTCTGATCCGCCGCTACAGCGACACCCGTCGCCTGCATCCTCTGTCTGCCAAGAACCTGTCGCTGGAAAGTGCGATCGATGAAGAAAGCGATCTGCTGGAACCGCTGCGTTCCCGTGCCGATCTGATCATCGATACCTCGGAAATGTCGGTGCACGAACTGGCAGAAATGCTGCGTACCCGTCTGCTGGGCAAGCGCGAACGCGAACTGACAATGGTGTTCGAATCCTTCGGTTTCAAGCACGGCATTCCTATTGATGCCGATTACGTGTTCGACGTCCGTTTCCTGCCCAACCCGCACTGGGACCCTAAACTGCGCCCGATGACCGGCCTGGATAAGCCCGTGGCCTCGTTCCTCGATCGCCACACCGAAGTGCACAACTTCATCTACCAGACTCGTAGCTATCTGGAACAGTGGCTGCCGATGCTGGAGACCAACAACCGCAGCTATCTGACCGTCGCCATAGGCTGTACCGGCGGTAAGCACCGTTCGGTGTACGTGGCTGAACAGTTGGCAGATTATTTCCGTTCACGCGGCAAGAACGTGCAATCACGTCACCGCACACTGGAAAAGCGTAAACAACAATGACGGTCAAGCAGACGGTTGAGATCAAGAACAAGCTGGGCATGCATGCACGCCCGGCGATGAAACTGTTTGAACTGGTGCAGAGTTTTGACGCCGAAGTGCTGCTGCGTAATGACAGCGGCACCGAAGCGGAAGCCAGCAGCGTAATTGCGCTGCTGATGCTGGATTCCGCCCAGGGCCGCCAGATCGAAATTGAAGCCACCGGGCCGCAGGAAGAGCAGGCACTGGCAGCAGTGATTGAGCTGTTCAACTCAGGCTTCGACGAAGACTGATCCCCCGACAAATAACCTCACTATTGTAGGGCGCTGCAAGCTGCGCCCGTCCAGCTGTCAATATCTCATCATCACCGATTTCAACTCGGTATAATGTTCGATAAACGCACTGCCGAACTCTCTACCCATCCCCGACGATTTCACCCCACCGAACGGCAACGCCGGATCGAGGAAGGTGTGCATGTTGATCCACAAGGTGCCCACTTCAATCCGCGGGATCATGCGCATCGCCTTGCTGAGATCGTTAGTCCACAGGCTGGCGGCCAGGCCATAAGGCGAATCGTTGATCATGGCGAGCATCTGCTCTTCGTCCTCATAGGCCAGGAAAGTGCCCACCGGGCCAAAGGTCTCCTCGCGCATTAAGGCATCATGTGGCCCGTTAGCGCGGATCGCCGTCGGTGCAACAAAGAAGCCTGGACCTGCCAACGCCTGACCGCCGCAGACGATCTGGCTGCCATCAGCCCGTGCCTTGTCAAACAGCGCCAGTACCTTGCGGTAATGTGCCTCGTTGGCCAATGGCCCCACTTCCGTGCTCTCATCCAGCGGTGAGCCTACCTTCATGGCCGCCAAACGCTGCGTCAGCTTTGCCAATACCTCGTCGATATGGCTGGCAGGCAGGTAGAAACGTTCCGCTGCGGCACAGATCTGGCCCTGATTCAGGTAACCCGCCTCGATAATGCCGTCGACCATCTTGTCGACCGAGACGTCCGCCAGAAACGCGGCGGCATTCTTACCCCCCAGTTCCAGCGTGGTACGCACAACCCCTTGCTCCATCGCCGCTTTCCCCACCGCGATCCCGGTAGGCACCGAGCCGGTGAAGGTCACTTTGGCACAGCGTGGATGGGCGATAAGCATAGGGCCAAGACGAGCGCCCGAACCGTTGATCACGTTGAGTGCGCCAGCCGGGATGCCCGCTTGCGTTGCCAGCTCAGCCACCCGCAGCATGGTTAGCGGCGTGTATTCACTCGGCTTGAGCACCACCGTACAGCCGCAGGTGAGCGCCGCAGCCAGCTTCCAGATGGCGATCATGATCGAGAAGTTCCACGGAATGATGCCGACCACCACGCCCAACGGCTCACGCCGGGTAAATGCGCTGTATTGCTCACCCTGGAAGGAAGGCAATGAAACGTTCAGCGTTTCCCCGCTGATTTTGCTCGACCAGCCGGCAAAATAACGCAGGAACTGCGAGGCCATATCGATTTCCAGCCCGCGAGACAGCTGAATGGTTTTGCCGGAACACAGGCTTTCCAGCTGCGCCAGTTCCTCTCGATGGGTTTGCAACAGATCGGCCAGGCGCGTCAGGCAGTTACCACGCTCTAAGGGCGAAACCTGTGCCCAGCTACCGTGGAAAGCGTCAAAGGCCGCCTGCATCGCCGCATCGACTTCAGCCTGGCTGCCTTCATTCACCTGCGCGATAGCCAGCCCGGTTGCCGGGTTAACCACCGCAAACCTTTCTACGCCTACCCCGGCTACGGATTGCCCATGAATGTAATGGCCCTGCTGGCGGTCCAGAAATGCCGTGACCTGTGGCAACAGTGTAATATCCGTCATCGTATCGCCCTCCTTGCGGGTTAGCCTTCGACAATCGCCAGATAATGCTTCACAAAACGATCGGAGGTGATTTCCCAGCGTACTGGGGTGCCCTTCTCAACAAACCAGGAATCCCCGGCCTGATACTGTACCGACTCGCCGGTGTTCTCATTGGTCAGCGTTGCCGTGCCTTCCCATACCGTGGCATGTTCCGCAAACGGGTATTCCATCACGAAGGTGCCACGGGTGCAGCTGAAGACACCGCAATTCAGGTTGTCCGTTGGGGCGCCAAAAATCATCGCCACGCCGACGTTAGGTTCACCGGCGACCACTGTGGCCCCCAGGTTGCTGACGCTGCCAATCTGTTGTAGTTCTGGGAGCGCTTGCTTAAGCAGTAATGGTTTCATGGTTTTTTCCTTTTAGATCAGTAATAAGGGGGTCAGAACTAACGACGCCCCTTCCAGTAGCCGGAAGTCTGGTGCCAAACCTTGCCCGCGGTGGTCATCACACGGCGCAGCTTGTCTTTGCCAAAAATATCCACGTGCGGGATCGAACTCATCAGGTCATAACGATCGGATCCCTCACTCATTCCTTCCGCCAACACCTTGCAAACGATATGGCTCGGCGTCACCCCAAAGCCGGAATAGCCTTGCACGTAAAACACGTTATCGTGCTGCGGCAGGGTGCCGATCTGCGGGAACAGATTGGCGCTGCAACACAGCGGCCCTCCCCAGGCCAGGTCGATCTTCACGTCCTTCAGATACGGGAAAACCTTCAGCATCAGGTTGCGGTTCCAGGCCTTCAGGTCTGAAGGAATATATTCGACCAGCCGGGTAGCGCTGCCGAACAGCAGGCGGTTCTCGTTGGTGACGCGGTAATAGTCGATCACCGGCCGGATATCGCTGTAAGCCCCACGGATTGGGCTGATCTGGTGGATCAGCTCGTCAGACAGTGGTTCTGTCGCTAACTGGAAGGCGTAGGTATTGATGGTCTTTTTGTAGATAAAGGGATCCATGCCGTTGAGGAAGCCGTTGCATGCCCACAGCATCTTGTTGGCGCGTACCGATCCCATGGCGGTACGCACGGTAATGCGCGGGCCATATTCCACATTCAGCACGTTGCTGTTTTCGAAGATTTTCACCCCGTAACCACTTAGCGCCTGGGCCTCCCCTAACAGCAGGTTGAGCGAATGAACGTGGCCACCCCCCATGTGTTTCAACGCACAGGTATAAGCATCAGATCCCACCACCTGCTTCACTTCGGAGCCGGTATAGAGTTCGATCTCTTCATCCGGTGAGACTGCTTTGAACTCTTTGAGCCAGGTACGCAGGGTCTTTTCTTGCCTGGCGTTGCTGCCGAGGTAGCCATAACCAAAGCAGAAATCGGCGTCGATGGCGTACTTTTTAATCCGCTCGCGGATAATCCCGGCACCAAGGTTGCTGATCTTGAAGATGGTTTCTAACCCTGCCGGACCAACGTGACGTTTGATCTTCTCCAGATCGTGGCCGATCCCGGCCATCACCTGGCCACCGTTGCGGCCCGTCCCGCCGTAGCCCAGGTGGCGGCCCTCCAGAATAGCAATATTGGTGATGCCTTTTTCCGCCAGTTCCAGCGCCGTATTAATGCCGGAAAAGCCACCGCCGATGATCACCACGTCAACATCCAGATCCTCTTCCAGCGTGGGGAAGCGCAGATCGTATTTCTTGGTCGCCGCGTAGTAGGTTAACGATTCGATTTGATTATTCATTGCTGCACTCCCTTTACCCATTGCCTTAGCCTGGATTATCAGCAGAGCGTGGGCAGGCGGCTATGTCCCTTTAGGGATATTCGCAACACTTTTTTAACATTATGCCGTACGGCGCAGGGGGGTACTCAAGAACAGACTGAACAACTCGGCCTGAGAACCAATATTCAGCTTGCCGTAAATATTCTTACGATGATTTTTTACCGTGCCCAGGCTGATAAACAGCCGTTCGGCGATCTGCTGCGATCCGTTGCCGCTCAGGATCAGATCGACGATCTCACGCTCACGCGGGCTTAACGCATAGCGCGCCTGGGCTGCGCTATCTACCAGTGGGGCGGAGGGAGTGGGCACATTAGCTGCAACCACCACTTCCCCATGCAGCCGCGCCACGCTTTTTACCAGCGTCAACGCGCCACGCAGGTCAGCCAGTTGGGGATAACGCACGCCGACCGTTTGCCGGGCCGAGCCGAAAAAGATGCCTAGTCCGCGTTCCGGCGTCAGTTGCAGCAATACGCCTGCCTCGTCGTGCCAGCCGGTTTTACGGTAAAAGTTACGGTAGTAATCCGTTTGGTAAAAACCACAGGGAGCCAGTTGCCGCAGCGTAAACACATCGCCATGGCCGCCGCCGTTCAGCGCCTGGTAAAAGGGATCTTCAAGGTAAGCACCCTGCTGGTAAATCTGGTTTACCGCATCGCTGTTTTCTTTCTCGGTTTTCATCAGACAGCGCGGTGCCTGACCATATTCGAAGGCGTAGACGATGGCATTATCAAAGGCGAAGAAGCCCTCCAGATAAACCAGGAGGCTGGCATAGAATTGGCGGCTCGCTACTGCGTCGATCACCGCCGATAATCTTTCGACCTGAATATTCATTTCGCCCCCGAAATCATTAACAAATTAACAATCAACTTTCCGCAACGTATCAGCGACCGACATTGGGCCAATAAGCTATAAAAAGCATTCAATTGGCCAGAATGCAAGGGTATTACTGTTTACATGTTAATCAAATCACAAGTTAGGCCCCTGCAACGATTAACCACACAATTCGAGTTGATTAATATCTTAACAATTTCGCGTTAAGCGACGGAAAAGCGTTGGTTCGCCTAGCCAGGCTGAATTATGCTGTGGTTTCGATGCCCAAATGCGCCAAGGAGAGAGCATGACCACTAGTCTGATGATCGCCAACCGGCAGGCCTGGTTTGGCAAGGGCAGCATCCAACAACTGATCCCACTGCTCCAGGCCGAGTCGCACACTACGCTGCTGTTCACCTGCCGATCGTTTCTTAACGGTCCCCTCTATGCTGAACTGGCCCCGGCGCTGACGCCGTTGCTGGTGGGCAGAGAAATTGTCGCCCATGAGGCCTCCCCGCAAGAAATCGACCAATGGGTGGCACGCTGGCGAGGCCAAGTGCAAAGAGTGGTCGCCATCGGTGGAGGTAGCGTGCTGGATGCCGCCAAGGCGTTCGCTGCCCTGATCGAACACCCGCTGCCAACCCTGCGTTACATGGAAAAAGTGGGTGACAGCAAAATCAGTGGCGCAACGCTGCCGTTGATCGCCATTCCTACCACCGCAGGCACCGGCAGCGAGGTAACGCAAAACGCAGTGATCACCGATACTCAGGTCACCAAGGTGAAAGCCTCATTGCGGCATAATAACTTTGTGCCGCAGGTGGCGATCCTCGATCCTGACCTGCTGAAGGGAGCGCCAGACCACGTACTGGCCTATTGCGCTATCGATGCCTTCACCCATCTGTTTGAAGCCTACCTTTCCAAGACCGCCAGCAGCCTGTCGCGCGAGATGTCGTTGAGCGGTATCCATCACTTCCTTTGCGCCTGGCCGGTGCTGAAACAGAGCGATGAAGCCCGCGAAGCGATTATGCAGGCTTCCTATCTGGGTGGCCTGACGTTGAGTATGGCTGGCTTAGGTGTGATCCACGGCATCGCGGGTGAGATAGGGGCATTGCGTGATTACCACCACGGCCAGGTGTGCGGCCGCCTGCTGCTGCCGTTTCTTGAATTGCTGGGGGAAAGCGAGCAGCCGCAACAACGTGCATTAATGACCGAACTGGCCCTGCGGCTATTCCCTGAAGAGCAGGACAGCCCGGCGCGCTTTTTGATCGACTTTATCACCCGCCACGCCATCGCCCCGTTCTGGCAGGACGAGCTATCCCTTAGCAAGGCGGAACTGGCCATCGTACTGGAGAAGTCCAACAGCAAGAATTCCTGGCTCAGCTACACTACCGAGCAACGGAGAGTAATGATCGATGGGGCGTTCTTGATTGAATGATAATATAATCAGAACTATAGGATCGCAGGAGCACAACAATGAGTTTGGTTGACTGGATTTTAGGCGGCATCGCCCTGGGGCTGATCGTCGGCGCGCTGATGAAGATATTCGGCAAGAAGAAAGACGATTAATGCGGTGCTCCCCCTCTGCCTTCAGAGGGGGAAGCCGTTAAATGCGGCTCAGGCAGTCCAACGCTACCGCTTTGAAACTGTCGAAATTGTCACTGCCCAGCAGGCGGGTCATCGAACGTTCGCGCACAAAGGTGACGAACAGATCGTAGATCGCCATCGCTTCCTCATAATCGTTTTTGCTGATTGCCAGCAAGAAAATGACGTGTGCCACCCCACCTTCTCCCCACGGAATGCCCTGTGGTGCCAGCAGAGTGACCACAACGGTCTTTTTCGCCAACAGCCCCAGAGAGTGCGGCAGAGCAATCCCCTCCCCCAGCAGGGTAGAAACGATGTCCTCCCGCTCAACGACCGAAGGGTAGAAATCACTGCCCACATAGCCTTCCTGCTCCAACTGAGCGCAAACTTTGCTAAACAGCTGCTCCTGCGTTAACGGCTCGTTGACGATCATAAAGTGGCTGGCATCAAAGAATTTTTCCAACATATACGGCTTGGTACGATCGACCAGCACCAGCTTGCCCAACTGCTCTAGCTGATACTCCGTTGGGAACGGCGACATCACCACAATCGGCTTGTTCTTCTCGCTGATGCGCGCATTGGAAATGATGAAATCTTCGTCGATACTGGCGAGAATTTCGTAATCACGCAGCGAAACGATGCGCGTCACCACCAGTTGCGGATATTTGCGCGCAATCTGGGCCTGGATCATCCGCACCGTAGAGTTACCGGTATCGCACACCAGCATCACCTGCGGATGGCGCTCATAGCCAATGTTGTAGTGCCGCTCCAGGCCGACGCCAATATGCAGCACCAGGTAGCCGATTTCGTTCTCGCTCAGGGTATAAGGCGTGTGTTTACCCCAGCTCGATACCGCCGCCAGCGTCACATCATAGGCCATCGGATAATGCTGCTTGATATTGGCCAACAGCGGGTTCGGGATATTGATCTGGTATTTCACCCGAGTGATCATGGTTTTGATATGGGTGAGCAGATCGGCCCGCAGCTGCTTGTCGTTCTGCAGGTTGTAGTTATAGTGCGAGTTGATGTAGGACAGGATGTAATCCACCAGCGCCTCTTCGTCATCGGCGTTGATTTTGGTCGGCTGTACTTCCTGCACTCTTCTGGCAGCGATGTTGACCCGCAAATAGGCCTCTTCCGCCGCCGCAATCTCTTTGCCCGTGGCCTTGCTCAATTCACTCGCCAGCCAGGTTGACGCTTTGCGCACTGCATCATCACCGTCTTCCACGTCAAAATCCTGTAGCGGATAGCCGTCCATGATGCGCCGCAGCGCCACGGCACAGTAGAAGATCAGGTATTGCTCGCCCTCATCGGTCAGACGAATGGCATATTGCGACAGCAATGGGTGCAGCAGTCCGGCAAAGGTCAGTACCTGCGGCTGATGGAGGATGTCATTGTTCAGCAATGGGTTTTCCGCATCCGCCAGATGCAGTTGAAACAACAGATCGGTCAGGCAGGAGCGGATCGCCATTTCCGCACCAAACAGCTTCATACCGTAGCGCGGCTTGGTCTCGATGGTTAACTGGTAATGCGCCAGACGCTCCCTCACCTCAGCCATGTCGTTTTGCAGCGTACCCCGGCTGACAAACCATTCATCGGCCAGATCTTCCAGCTTCATCGAGAAGGCTGAGGTCAAAAAGCGAATCAACAGATAATGCACCCGCTCCTGCGCGCTGCGCGGCGTGGCGTGCTGTTTACGTTCCCGATGCTGGAGTGCGCTAAACCGGGCCTCATCATCAACCTGCAGGCGATATCCTGCCCCGCGGCTGTGGACAAACTGCGCACCATAACTTTCCAGAATATCGTTCAGCGCGGTGATATCGGCGCGTACCGTGCGGGTAGACACGGCAAAACGCTTTGCCAGCTCGTCCTGCGGCAACGTTTCGGACTGCAAGGCATCGAACAGCGATGCCAAACGTGGGTAGGGAAATCTCACCATTCTCTTTCCGTTATGAACGTGCCCGCCTAAGGGGTCAGGCGGGCAACTGGTTACTTCGCAGCTGGCAAGAACACTATTTGTGAAGGGCTGCCCACCGGGGTGTAGCCTTCAACAAAACTGAGCTTACCGCTGAGCTGGTCTACGCTAAAGCGGGTTACGTTATCGCTACGCTGATTCATGGCATACAGATAACGGCCACTCGGATCCAGGGTGATGGTGCGCGGATAATCACCTCGCGTCCAAGTCTCTGCCACCGGTTTCAGCTCACCCTCACCGCTTACGCTGAACTGCGCAATGCTGTTGTGCAGGCGATTGGCGACATACAGATTTTTACCATCCGCAGCCAAGGCAATGCCAGCGGCAAAGCTGGTCCCCTTATAATCGGCAGGCAGCGTTGAAACTGCATGTAACTGTTTCAGCGTCCCCTTTTGGCTATCAAAGCGGTAGCTGGTTAGTGTAGATGCTTCCTCATTGATTAGTAGGACAATTTTACCATTTGGATGAAATATGAAGTGGCGCGGGCCGGCTCCGGCGGAAGAGGCGGCGATCCACGGCGGATCGTTCGGCGTCAGCTTGCCGCTGGCGGCATCGAAACGCCACTGGTAGATACGATCCAGCCCCAGATCGGTAGAGAACACAAACTTGCCGCTCGGATCGCTGGCGATCATATGCGCATGCGGGCCATTGTGATCGCTGATGGCAAAGCTGCCTTCCACCGCGGCGGCGGGTTTGGCAGCGCCCGCAGGGCCAATATCTTGTTGCACAGAACTGGCTGGACCCAACTTGCCTTCGTTGTCGATCGGGAACGCCGCAACGCTGCCGCTGACATAGTTAGCCACCAGCAAATGACGGCCATCCGGCGTCAGAGAAAGGTAAACCGGCCCCGCACCTTGTGAATCCACCTGATTAAGCGGCGTCAGGCTGCCGTCCTGTGGGTTGATGCGATAGGCGACAATGCCCCCGTGCTGGGTGCCATTAAAATCTGCCACCTCGCTGGCAACGTATAGCGTCTTTCCTTTGGCATCGGTGACCAACTGGGCCGGATTAGGCAGGCTGCTGACCAGCGTCTTGGCACTCAGCGCCCCGGTTTTCGCATCCACCTGCATGCGATAAACTCCCTCACCGTTCGGGTTATAGGTACCAATATAGGCAAAATGAGACGACGTGGGTTTCATTGCATCCTCAGCATGTAACGCCGGGCTGGCGATAGCCAACAACGCCAGGGACAGCGCGCTCCACAGCGGAGCGATTCGTAATTTCGAAGCCTGCCAGTTTCGCATAGTTATCCTTTTGACCGATAGATAGGGACAAAAAGATGCCCCTCACCCTAACCCTCTCCCGAAGGGAGAGGGGACCGAACGTGCCACAACTTAACTCCAGTATCCAACCGCCACATCAAATCGAACATGCCACTGCTTTACACCACACCTAACCCCAACTCCGTACCAGCTCCCTCTCCCTGTGGGAGAGGGTTGGGGTGAGGGGCCGCGGGTTTACCCCACCAGCCGCTTGGTGATTTCCAGCAGAGTTTTGACATCTTGCGGGCGAGTATCGCCACTGGTGGAATCAATGATGGAGCTGTAGATATGCGGGATCACCTGCTTCACACCGGCTTTCAACGCAATCTCCAGGATCGGCTCGAAGTTTTCCAGATCGATGCCCCCGGTCGGTTCCAGCATAAAGTCATGCTCGGCACAGGCTTTTGCCACGTATTCATATTCGTCCTGATGCTTCAGGCCGCCCATCGGGAAATACTTAATCGAACTGCCGCCCATATCTTTCAACAACGCAATGGCAGTCTCTACTGGCACGATGCCATCCGCTGCATGAGCGCTCAGCGGCCCGGTGGAAATCTTCACCCAGCCCACACGGCCGGTCGGAGAAACCAGGCCGTTCACCACGGTTTGGTTTTGCTTCAGCAATGCACGGCTGGCACCGACGCCGGTAAACACCTGGTTCACATGCTGCGGTTGGACTTGCTCGGAGATCAGGCTGACCATATTCGACTGCTTGGGATCGCCAGCCCCCAGGCCTACGGAAAGCGCGTTCTCGATCAGGCGTGCATAACGCGACATATCCGCCACGGCACTCTCAACGTCTGGATAGTTTTTGGATAGAACGCCCACCAGCACGTGCCCCTGCGCCGCATTATAGATGTCCTGCGCGTTGGCTTTTGAGCCAGCCAGCACGTTGAGGCAAACGCGGTCTTTATAGTAATTAGGCTTCAGCTTCATGCTTGGTTCTCCGTAAACAGATTTTTAATACAGGTAAAGACGGTCATCAGCTGCTGCTCGTTCACGCTGCGGACATCCACCTCAATCTTGCCTTCGTTGGCCTTGTAGCCACGGAAATAGATGGCGATATCACCGGTTTTCAGCCGCTGGACGATTTCCACAGTCGACATCCCCAACGCCGCTTCATCAAAAGTGATTTCAACGCGGGCAATATCGCGCCCTGCGCTGTCCCAGACGGTTTTGGCGCTGATGCCATTCAGGGTATTCAGTTGGCTGATAAACGGCGTCATGCGCTCTACCATTTGCGCACCGGTGGTTTTCTCCGACGTCAGGTAGCTTTCGATAGCCTGCGTCAGGCCGAGGATGCCCTCTTTGCCCACTTTCATCGCCCGGCCAATACCGCCTGACTGCTGCTTCACCCACTCTACGTATTGCTTCTTGCCGATCACCAGCCCGCTGGTTGGCCCTTCAATAGCCTTGGCACCGCTGTAGATCACCAGATCGGCCCCCATCTGGTAGTAACACATCAGATCTTCTTCGGCAGCGGCATCGACGATCAGCGGCAGGTTATGCTTACGCGCCACCACGGCCGCCTGTTCGACGGAGAGAATGCTTTTCTGCACGCAGTGGTGAGACTTGACGTACAGGATGGCAGCGGTCTGCGGGGTGATGCAGGCTTCAATCTGTTCAGGGGAACATTCGTTGGCATAACCTGCTTCCACCACCTTACCGCCGCCGAGGGCGACCATGGTATCCACCGGCGCACCAAAGTTGACGTTATGGCCACGCGGCAACACGATCTCGCGCGGCTCGTTCACCGTAGCGGAATGCAGGTTGACCAACAGGTTGGCGTTATCTTTGACGATCACCGCCGCCACCGACTGGGCAATACCGGCAGAAGCGCAGGAAACAATCACCGCGTCTTCCACATTCAGCAGGCCAGCAATATAGGCGCCGGTCTTGTTGACCAGATCCTTGATTTCAAAGTAATGATTCAGGCCGTAATCCACAGCGTCAATCACCTCCTGGCGTGGCGTAGAAACGCCGAGAATGGTCATGCGGCCGGAAGTATTGATCACCTGCTTTAAGTTATATTTTTCATAGACTGAAGACATGAGCGGCTTTTCCTTGATCGGTTAATAGGACTTCCCCGGCCACCACAGCAGCCAGTGGCACCAACAGTTGTTCGCCATTCACGGACTCCCCTTCGGAGTCGGCAAACACCTGCGGCCCCTGGCGGAGATCAAAAATGGTCAGGTCGGCATCAAAGCCGGGTTTCAGCTGCCCCTTGGTGGTCAGGCGCAACGCCGCAGCGGCATTTTCCGTCACGCAGCCAATGACCTGCGCCAGAGAAAGCCCAACGGTAAAGAATTTGGACATTACCGTCGCCAGGCTGTGCACGGGGCCAGCCAGACGGTTACGGCAGTAGATATCGGAACTGATGGTGTGCGGGAAGATCCCCAGCGCAATGGCCTGGCGGGCAACCTCAAAGCTGAAGCTGGCCGAGCCGTGGCCTACATCAAGTAACACGCCACGTTTTAACGCGCGTTGGATCGACTCGCGCAGCGTACCTGCCGGGGTCAGAATGCGGTTCGGTTTACCGTTGTAGCAGTGAGTGATGATGTCGCCCTGGGTCAGCAGATCGGCGATCTCGTCCAAATCCGGCGGGTTGTTGCCAATATGCACCATCAGCGGCAGTTGCTGGTTTTCCTGCTGGATCTCTTTGGCCAACACCAACGGTTTGGTGCCGTTCTGGCCCACGACGCTGCTGCTCATACGCGCCTTGATACCAATGACAAATCCCGGCTTGCCGTCGATGGCCTGCTTGACCTGCTGCTTATTGATATCCGCCATATCAGCCAGTTCATTCTGCCTTAGCAGACCGATACGCGAGATATTGAGGAAGGCAAAGACGTTGGTTTTGGCGCTGCGCGTCAGGGCATAGAATTCATCGATATCGTCAGTGCCGGTGCTGCCAGCATCCACCACCGAGGTGACGCCGCTGCTCACACCCACCAGGTCCGGGTCATCATGATAAATCGGTGAAGAGGGATAACAGTGTACGTGAGAGTCGATCCAGCCAGCGCTCAGGCGGTAGTTTCCCGCCAGATCCAGTTGTTTGTGGGCGCTGGCATCGGCCGCCAACTGCCCGACGACGGCAATCTTTCCCGCCTCAATAGCCACATCGGCCAGGGTGTCGTCCACCAGCCTGGCGCGCCGGATGATTAGGTCATACATGCTTCGCTACTCCTTGCCAAACCCTGGGCAGTTGACCCAGGGCTTGGGACTTGATTAAGAAATGGCTACCGGGAAGAATGCCCCCAAGATCATGGCCCCCAGGATCGCGCCGCCGGTGATCGGCTTGCCCCAGATATAGAACAGCAGCGCACCCAGCAGGGAACCCAGGCCGATCGGGATCGAAGCGGCCATGGCAGACAGGATGATCAACGGCCCAAGGAAACGCCCGGAAGAGTTACCGGCCCCCATCATCACGTCCGCCCCGTAGGTGGAGTTGCTCTGATTGATGGTAAATTTACGCGCCAGGATAATCAGGTAACCAATCGCCAGGCCAATGACCAGGCCAGTCACCAGCGAGGCGGCAAAGTTGGCTACCGGGAAAACAATCCCCGCCCCCAGCAACAGCGCAGGAACACCAAGGCCAACCCCGGTCTGGATCGCCCCGCCAATATCCAGGATCCCTACCAGAGAACCTTCGATAATACGGGCAAACAGGAAGCTGGCACCGAACGCCGCCACCGCACCGTAAACCCCGGTGTCCATCCCGGCACGCAGCATGGAAACGAAAGCCACTTCGTTAAACGCGCCTATGCCATACAGGTAATACATGTGTGTCCCGGCGAACACGCCGGACGAGAGCAGGCCAACAAAAATCGGGAACGACCAGTCGGCATACCAGAAGCCTTTGTCTGCTTGTGCTTCCATCATTCAGCTCCTTATTTTCCGCTCAGGGTGTTATGAATGGCATCCAGCCAGCCAGGCACGCCCAGGCTGAAGGATTCGAGAACTTTCATATCAAAGCCGCGGAAGAAGCCGCTCAGCACGAACAGCAGCACAATCGCCACCATCATGATTTTGGTGACTTTGTTCCAGCCGCTTTCCTCAACGCCCTTGCCAATCAGGATACCCAGCACCAGACCCGGTACGGCGTTACCCATAATCAGCTGTGCCAGACCACCGAAGATGGTGCCCCAGAAGCCAGAACGTTTGCCCGCTTCAATCGCCGCCAGCCAGAAGATCACCGGCATGACGGTGTTCACCAGCAGGTTGGCCGCTGGAACCAAGACTTTGATGGCCGTAACCTGCAAGGCCGCAGGCACTGCCGAAGCGGTGGTGTTAAGGAAGGCCACGACCAAAATGCCGATGATCCCGCACGCGATGGCCATCTTTTTTGGATCGTGCATGGTTTCCGCAACGTTGCGGTTTTTGATCATCAGGGCTGCTGCGCCCCAGTTAGGAATGATGCGATGGTCAACGTCCTGCGTGAAGGCCCCCGCCGCCACAGAAGACGCCCAGGCGTTGAAGAAGAAGCCCAGACCAAATGAGAAATGAGAAGCCGGATCGCCTTCGCAGGAGTTCAGCTCACCCAAGGTACGGAACGCTCCCATACCCTGCGTCGTCGGTGCGTGGAACATACGTGCGGCACCGGCCCCTACACCGACGCCAACCAGCCCGCCGATAATAATCGACTTAAATAAGATGATTAAAAACATCAGAATATCCTTCTTATGTCATGCCCAGTGGATCCCAAGACGCAGCCCTAGCGGCTATAGCTTGAAACACGACGGATATAACGTTTTTATTTCTGGGTGAAGACCACCTTTTCGGTATTGATGATCGTCACGTTCACGGTTATTTCTAATGAAACGGCATAGCTTTTTCTTTCACGCGCCAGGAAGAAGAAAAGAAATTTTTCTTTGGTGGTTCTCTCTTCCGCCTTTAATATTTTGACATCCTGCGGTTCGATACGCAGCAGAACATTATTGGTGGATTTTAAAATCACGCCCTGTACATTCGCTAATGCACCGGCAAAGGCTTTAGCTTTACTATCGCCTTTGCCCTCCACGTTAACCGAGGTGGTATAAGTCTCTTTCATTACGGATTGCCGTATTTTTTGACATACGCTTCCACTAGCCGCTGGCCTAATTCTTCTTTATCCATAAAGCCAAAGCCTAATACATTGCAGCCTTCGTTAATTGCCGTCACGCCTTCTTCGATAGAACGCATACCATATCTGGATTTATAACCATATTTGGTTTGTGCGGTGATCGCCCCAGCGCCGCCGCTGCCGCAGAAAGAAATGCCCAGTTGCGCATTTTCTGCTTTCATCACGTCACCCAACTTCATATCCGCCGCCATGCCAGGGATCACAATCACCTTGGCACCTGCATTTTCAACGCCTTGGCCTACTTTCTGGCCTTTACCCAGCCGATCGCCGATCACTACGGTAATTTGTCCCATGGGGTTTTTCTCCTGAATAATGTTAAATAATTAAACGTTATTGGTCGTTATCTTTAGCCACTTCAAAATGAACCGAAAGCAGATACGCCTCTTCAATCGGTAGCGTGGCAAACTTATTTACCACTCGCTCTGCCAGTTGCATTGAGCCGGCAGAAATTTCATCAAACAGTGATTTATCAACTTCCGGCAAGGGTTCACCCGTTATTGAGCGCAACACCATCGCGCGGATATGGGATTCCAACATTTGTTGTTGCACCGCATTGGTGTAAATATTCTCTTCACCCAACATGGCGGTAATATCGGCCAGCAGTTGAGTGGTAATCGCTGCGGCCTCACTGATGTCAGTCTGTTCCCTGTTACTTACCGAAGCAGTTCCGTCATTCACTTTGCAGTCACCTCTGGATCCAGCTATTTATCCGTTAACGGTAAAGCGCTTTACCTTTACCCGCTTTCTTTGATGTCTTTACCCTAACCCTTGGGGCATTGCTTGTGTAGCGCGTTTTTTTCCAGTTCGAACTGGAAATTAAGTGACGCCAGGGGATCCATTTCGCAAAATCGAGGGTTTTTACGCTAAGTAAATGAGATTGCAAAAAGAGTTTGCAACGCAGAGTTGCCAGTTAGCATCGCGGCGCAAAAAACTTCGTGATCGAGATCTCTTTCTTTTCCGGCCCTAACAGCCTACTATCAGTAGGACAAACCGACATTTTTCACACCCCCGCTCCCAAAGGTGCGGGGGTGTTGCTTTTGTGTTGTTTTCCGAATTTATGGCGCAGAAAGGGCGCCCTTTGATTGGACTGGAGAGTGGAATGACCAAACCAACCATTACCATTAATGAGCTGGATGCGGAACGCCTGGATGCGCTACTGGCACAGCCAGCCTTTGCCAATACTGACGTCGCCGCCGCGCTGAACGCTGAACTGGATCGCGCTGACATTGTGCCGGCATCGCAGATCCCTGCACACGTCGTCACCATGAACAGCCGCGTACGTTTTCGCGATCTGCATACTTCAGAAGAACATGTGCGCACGCTGGTTTACCCTGCCTCTCTCAAAGACAGCGCTGAACAGCTGTCGGTGATGGCACCCCTGGGTGCAGCACTGCTGGGAATGCACGTGGGTAAACAGATCAATTGGCAATTGCCAAACGGCGAAGAAGCCCGCATTGAAGTGCTGGAATTGCTGTATCAACCTGAGGCTGCGGGCGAGTATCACCGCTAAGTCAGGTTTCCGGGCGGCCATTCAGCCGCCCTGTTTGCCTCTTTACAGGCAAATCGCGATCAGCACCACCACCAGTAGCAACACGTAAATTCTGGCGTGTAGCCTGTCATCTACGAAGGGCAACACCCGTTTGGCAAACACGATCCCCGCGATACCCGCCACCAGCAGTAACCCCAAAATCAACAGATTCACATAGCCGAAATAATGCGGTCCGCTCACCTTCCCCATGCCGAGATAGCTATACAAAACCGTCGCCACCACCGCGACCGGGATCGATAGCGGATTGGCCGCACTAACGCAGTGCTTCATGTCATAACCCTGACGGCGTAACAGTGGAACAGTCATCACGCTGCCCCCAACCCCCAGCATAGCGGCAATCACGCCAATTAATGGCCCACCGACCCACACCGTCGTCTTGGATAACGCCGTCTTGGCGGGTTTGGTCAGGAACCCTTTGCGCAGCAGACAATCGGCAATGGTCGCCATCATATAGAGAATAAACAGCCCGCGAATGGCGGAGTCTGCAAGCTGCATCGCGGCAAAGGCACCGATGACCGCCCCCATGCCGATATAAAAGATCAGCGGAGTGATGGTTTCACGCAGGATATTGCCACTGCGCCACTGGGTAACGCTGGCATAGCTGGCGTTTAAAATCATGACCGCCGCCGAGGTGGCCACGGCAACATGCATCGCCTGATCGGCATGATTACCGGAGGCGGAAACCACATGATAGACGAAGGGCACCACCACAAAACCACCGCCAAAACCAAACAGAATGGTGGTCATGCCGGTCAAAAAGCCGGTAAACAGCACCAGTAAAATATCAGCCATCACCCTGCAACTCCTCAATGTCGTTGGTCAGCTAGCAGGATAGGCGGCCTCCTTATGGCTTGCACACTATCATCGGTCAACTATCATAGCGTTTCGGCCAAAATGATAAGGCAGGCTATGCGCAATATCGCCATTGATTCCCTCGACCACACGCCAAGATCGGTAATTGCCATTGGCACCGACTATCCACCGGACTATCTGCTGCCCTTGCATAGCCACCGGCGCGCGCAGCTACTGTATGGTGCCACCGGCGTGATGCAGGTATTTACCCGGCAGGGAAATTGGGTGGTGCCACCGCAGCGCGCCGTCTGGATCCCGCCGCAGGTCGCACATGAAGTCAGGATGATGGGAGTGAGCACTCGCAGCCTGTATATCGAGCCGGACGCGCTGATCGCGCCCATCGCCGAGGTGTGCCAAGTGGTGAGCGTAACCCCGCTGATGCGTCAGTTGCTGATGGCTGCCGTTGATATGCCGCTGGTGTATCAGCAGGAAGGACGGGATGGGGCTTTGGTGGCGCTGCTGCTGCATGAGATTGCCCAGATGCAGGCATTACCGCTGCATATTCCCCTGCCGGAAGATCCCCGGCTCAGCACTCTGTGCGAGGCCTTTTTACGCCAGCCAGACGCCCACGCGCCACCAGGGCTTTGGGCAGCCAGCCTGTATATGAGCCTACGCACCTTTAGCCGTTTTTTCCGCAAGCAGACCGGGATGTCGTTTTCGCAGTGGCGTCAACGAGCCTGTGTGGTATTGGCGCTGGCACGCCTGGCGGCGGGCAACAGCGTTACCCAGGTGGCAATCGAGTTGGGTTATGAGAGTAGTGCGGCCTTTTCGGCGATGTTCCGTCGGGTATTAGGGCTGGCGCCGTCTTTTTATCTGGGGTGATAGCAATGACCGCCATCGGCGGTCACCAAGCATTACTGACGTTTAGCGGAATTTCTTATGATTGGCATCGCGGGTTTGCTTGAAGCCCTCAGCCACTTTACGCGCGTCCTCCAGCTTGCCCTGATTCGCCAGCGCCATTGACTGATCGATCTGCCCGATCAGCGTCGCCAGCCCTTGACGAAACTCTTTCATCTCCGGGCTGTCTGGCGCTTTACTTTCCAGCTTCGGCGGTGTGCCCTTCTGGGCATCCATAGCCGCAGCACGCATATTCTGCAGGCTCTGCTTGAAGGTATCGGTGGAGTCGGTTTTCAATACAATTTTGTAATTGGCGGCCAAGGTATCCATGTCATCGGCCAGTTCGGCTGCCATCACCCATGAACTGGCTCCTAGCAGCGTCAGTGCTGCCAACACTTTCAATGTCTTCTTCATGCTCACCTTCCAGTTATTGTTTTAGTTAACCCGTTATAAACATAGGCATGGAACGGTAAAACCGATACCTGATATTTGTAAGGAAGGTTGAAGCGGGGAGTTGTGAGGAGCATATCAGCCCTCACCCTCTACCAAAGGGAGAGGGAACCAATCGAGTTCATTGATTGCTCTGCGTAATACCTTGCTTTCTTTGTTCTTACTCCCGACTTTCCGAAGCAGTACGGACCAACCACGAACTCTGGACAGCTCCCTCTCCCTGTGGGAGAGGGTTGGGGTGAGGGGTATTACTGCCCTGCGATCTTCATTTCCGGCAGCAGCACGGAACCGCACTGGATATTGCTGCGCAGTTCGATATCGCTGCCGATGCTGACGATATTGCGCAGCATATCCTTCAGATTGCCAGCAATGGTGATCTCGCTGACTGGATACTGGATCTCACCGTTTTCTACCCAGAAGCCAGAAGCCCCGCGTGAGTAATCGCCGGTAATACCGCTGACGCCCTGCCCCATCAGTTCGGTGACCACCAGACCGGTGCCCAACTGTTTGAGCATGCCGGCAAAGTCATCGCCCTGACCGGCAATGCGCCAGTTATGGATCCCGCCCGCGTGGCCGGTGCTATGCAGCCCCAGTTTACGCGCCGCGTAGCTGGTCAGCAGCCAGGTTTCCAGCACGCCGTCTTTGACGATGTCGCGGCGTTGGGTACGTACGCCTTCACTGTCGAATGGCGTGGACGCCAGCCCTTTCAGCAAGTGCGGATGTTCTTCAATGGTCATCCACTCCGGCAGGATCTGTTTACCCAACGAATCCAGTAGGAAGGTAGATTTGCGATAGACGCTGCTGCCGCTGATAGCCCCGACCAGGTGGCCAAACAGACCGGTTGCCACTTCTGAGGCAAACAGCACCGGCGCTTTCATGGTTGACAGCTTGCGTGGGGAAAGACGTGCCAGCGTGCGGCGGGCACATTCCTGGCCGACCCACTCAGGGCTGGCCATATCATCCATCGCCCGGCCAATGGTGTAGGCGTAATCCCGCTCCATATCGCCATCATGTTCGGCGATCACACAGCTGGAGAGCGAGTGGCGGCTGGAGCAATAACTTTGCAGCATACCGTGGCTGTTGCCGAAGACCTTGATACCGTAATGGCTGTTGAAGCTGCCGCCTTCGGTATTGGTAATCCGCTTATCGGCCGCCAGCGAAGCCTGCTCGGCACGAGCTGCCAGCTCGATACCGCGCTCGGCATCCAGCTCGGTGGGGTGGAACAGGTCCAGATCCGGCGCGTCAAACGCCAGCAGATCTTTTTCCGCCGGGCCAGCATGGGGATCTGGTGAAGTGTAACGAGCGATATCCAGCGCCGCCTGCACGGTGCGAGCAATGGCATCCGGATTAAGATCGGTGGAAGAGGCACTGCCTTTACGGTTTTGGTAATAGACGGTAATGCCTAATGCGCCGTCGCTGTTGAATTCGACGTTCTCCACTTCGCCGAAGCGGGTGCTGACGCTGATACCGGTGGTTTTGCTCACGGCAACTTCTGCCGCATCGGAACCGGCGCGTGCCAGCTCCAGTGCCTGTGAAACGGCTTGTTCCAGCGCTTTGCGCTGCTCTGCAACTTGGGTGACTACTTTCATCAATCGGCCATACTTAATCAGAAAATCGTTGAGAAAAGTGCCGTGTCGGCATGGTTTTGCGCGCAATAACGCGCCAAAATAATTTCAGGCTGCGCCCGCTGGCCACAGCCCGATGTACTTTTGAGTCTAACAGGAACCGCGTGGAATTTCGCATAAAGCCGGCAACCTGTTAGGATTAGCCTCTTTTTAACGGAGCCTACCATGAACAAACAGCCTGAAGACTGGCTCGACGAAGTCCCGGAGAACGAAAACGAGGACGATGACGAGATTATCTGGGTCAGTAAAAGTGAAATTAAACGTGATGCCGAAGCGCTGAAAGATCTGGGAACCGAACTGGTTGAACTGGGTAAAAACGCCTTGGAACGCATCCCGCTGGATGAAGATCTGCGTGCCGCCATCGAACTGGCGCAGAAGATCAAGAAAGAAGGCCGCCGCCGCCAGATCCAACTGATCGGCAAAATGCTGCGTGCTCGCGATGTCGAACCAATCCAGACCGCGCTCGACAAGCTGAAGAACCGCCATAACCAACAGGTTTCGCTGTTCCACAAGCTGGAAGCGCTGCGCGATCGCCTGGTAGCAGAAGGTGATGACGCGATCCCGTCCGTGCTGGATCTGTATCCTCAGGCCGATCGCCAACAGTTGCGCGCCCTGATACGTAACGCGCAGAAAGAGCAGGCCGCTAACAAGCCGCCAAAATCATTCCGCCAAATCTTCCAGTACTTGCGAGAGCTGGCCGAGGCACAACAGTGATCGTCAGCGGCATCGCTGCGGGATGGACCCCGTTCATCCCCGCTGATGCATCGCTGTGCTGCTCGTTTCACGGATATTGAACCGCAGGTTGCCCTCCAGCTCCTCCTCCGCTTCTTCAAACAACAGAATAATGGCACCAAAGCGGCGTTTGCTGCGGGCGTTGAGATTGAGAAATTCAATCTCGACCGGCAGGCTGATGTCGCCGGTCACCACGTCCCACAGCGCGTCCAGGTTGGCGCCAAATCCTTCACCCAATGCAAACCGCTCGGCAAAGTGGCGATAGAACGCTGGCAAGTCCGCGATCTGGTTAAAATCGAACTCTATTTTTCCCATCGGCTCACTCCATCCGCATGAAGTTCTTATAATGATCGCGCGTGACATAAATCAGACCGTCACTGGAATACAACAGCCGATCGGCACCGCGTCGGCCGCATTGGTAGTTGATATCCGCTTCGCGCCATACCCGGTTGTTGGCGGTCGGTAACTGCCCTTCACGGTTGGAAAAACGATCGCCGCCGATAGCTTTGCCCGGCAATACCTTGCACAGATTACCGTCACGCGCATCCCAACCCTGCTCACGAGCCTGTTTTTTGGTGATGTAGTAATCAGGCAGGCGCTGGTGCTGTTGCACATAGCTGACTACCCGCTGCTGCTGCGTCAGTTGTTCAATGCTCTCTGCCGCCGGGGTCGAATCGTTGGTCAGAGCCCGATCGCCATCCCCCTGCAGCGCACTGAACCCCGCCACCAGCAAAGCAATCAACATTGCAATAAGCGTACGTTTATTCATACCGTCCCTGCATATATAGCAAAAATTAATGAATCAAAGATGACCAAGATGTAACCATTTCGCATCCAAAAGGCCTGACGCCCGAGCAAAAACCGCAATTGATACGGAATTATTATGGTTAGTGAGGCCTTCCTGCGTGCATTTTAGCCCCCCGTACCGGGGAACGTAAACATGCTCAGTATAGACCTTGACGGGAAGCCGAAGATATCAATCAATCAGCGCGTGACGGTAGAGATGTAGCATATCGGCCAGGCGTTTTACCGGCCCGGTGACGCTAAGCGGAGCGAGGTTATCCACCAGCTTTTGTTGATATTCATTCATCTCTTTGAGTAACCGATCGTAGTAGTAAGCCCGCTTCACATCGTTCTTGGCGGTGACCACGTGGTCGGCGGTGCTGCGGATCTGCTTGTGGAACACCGAAAGCTCTTCCCGCTCCGGGATCTCGGTCATCTGCATCCGCTGGTGGGCAATAATCAGGTTGAGCGCCAGCCGGTATTTGGCAATGTCGTTCGGGAACATCATCAGCAGCTGGTTCAGGCGCTGATAGAGCGCGGGCAGGTGGTTTTCCTTACGGCGCGCCGCCTTGGTGGTCAACGCCGAAACGGCGCTGCTGACCAACTGATTCATCAACGTGCGGCCGGTACGTTCACGTGAGGTATCACGGATCAGGAACAACACGATCATCGCCACAAAGCAGCCGATAATCTGGCCGATGGCGCTGTCGATAAACGAGGAGACATGGAAACTCATCGGGTTGCTCAACACGATGATGTTAATGGTACTCGCCAAGGTGCCCAACGAGCCCAAACGGCGTTTCTGCACTTCGATACCGATGACAAAGGACATGATGCCCAGGCTCAGACACAACAAGAACATGCTTTGCTGGGTCTCTGGCAGAATAAACATATAAAACAGCGCACCGAGCGGCAACGCCACCAGCACGCCCAGCAGGAAGTCGAGCGCCATCATTTTTGGATTTGGCGTACGCATCGCCAATGCGGTCACGACGGCGATCATCACCATACAGCCGCTGCCGGATGTCCAGCCGGTCCACAGCCAGAACAGGCAGCCTATTGAGGTCGCCGCCCAGGCTCGCAGCCCGTTGATCATCGCATGGTGGCCTTCCGCCGACGGCCTCTTCACCACCACTTCCCCGGCCAGTATCTCGTTTTCTACCGCGTTGATGCCGCTGTTGGTATGCACGCCTTTTGCCACCAGCAGATAGCGCGTTGCCGCCCCCACCCAGCCGGTGACCGTTGGCAGATGTTCATCACTACGGTTGGTTGACAGCACCTGACGCACCAGCTTCAGGCGCTTGCGAACTTCCTGCGCGGTTTCCGCCGGGACCATCAGCAGCTCGCGGATATTTTCCTTCACCACATCCGGATGATTGAGCAAAATCAGGTAGGTTTCACAGGCCTGGGTGATCAACGTCAGCGAAAGCGTATGCAGCGCATGCAAGCGGCTGTTGACCCGCTGCCAGCGTGACGACTCCAACATCAAGTGACTGCGCATCCCATTAATGGCGGTGGTGCTTTTAACCAGATCGCTCCAGGCGCGGTCGATCTCCTCTTTCTCTGCATCGCTGATACACATCTGCATCAGCTTGTACTGCCCCACTATAAGTTGATCTACCGCGCGATCGATATCCTGTTTGATCGAACGCGGGGAAAACAGCAAATCGGCCAGTATCGCACTAAGAATACCGAGTACGATCTCGCTACAGCGCTCTACGGCGAACTGTGGCGCGGCCAGCAGTGAAGTGGTGGTGGTTGCGGAGGTGACGATGATAATCAGCGCCGTGTAGCCTGCCAGACCCCAGGCATAGGAGTTTTCGACCTTCACCAGCGAGGAGATCCAGACACAGACCCCCAGCCAGACGCAGCAAAGCATCAACATCACCACCGGTGCACGGGCACAGGTAACGATAATCAGCAAACCGACAAAACAGCCCATAAAGGTGCCGATAATACGCAGCCAGCCACGATAGCGAATGGCACCAGAGAAAGGTTCCCCCCCGGCGGCAAATGCCGGGCCGGCAGCCACAATGGCCGCCGTTAGCACCGACCAGCGCGGGGTTTCCAGATTGAGGTGAAAACCGACAAACAGGGCGAAGACGATTGCAAAGCTGAGCTTGCAGGCAAACCGCAGCCGCAGAAAGGTTGGGTTGTTCATTAGCCGAACTCGCGCAACCGATGCATCAGCCGGATAAACGGCGAGCCGCTGTCGATGCTACGATCGTTCTTACCAGTAATGACCACGGTCGCGGTGGTACCCGCCGGGTAAGAGTGCTGCTGATCTTTCTCATCGAGGATGATTTTTACCGGCACGCGCTGCGCCAGACGCACCCACTCCAGATTGCTGTCGATCGACGCCAGCCCCTTGCTGTTTGGGGTGCTGCTACTGTTATTCACCGCCGCGGCCAGGCTATCGACGGTGCCGTGCATAATGCGGTTGCTGCCCAGCGGGGTGATCTCGGCACGATCGCCTTTGCTCAACCCTTCAAGCTTGGTTTCTTCCAGATAGGCGATGACATAGAAGCTGTTTTTCTTCACCAGCGCCACCGCAGTAGAACCACGGGTGATAAATTCCCCCGCGTGGACGTTGAGGTTGGTGACCCAACCGTCTGCTGGCGCACGCACCGTGGTCCGTTCCAGATCCAGCTGCGCCAGATCGCGCACGGCGATCGCCTTGGCCAACTGATGCTGCACGGTTTGCAGCACGTTATTGGATTGGTCGATCTCTTCTTGTGACATCGCCTGGATCCCCAAGCGCACACGGCGGCCCGCTTCACGCTTCTTCTCGGCCGCCAGCGTCTGATAATAGGCCACATCGGCGTTGGCTTCGGCCAGTGCCTGTTGGTAACGTGGTTGGTCGATCACCATCAGGATCTGGCCCTGTTTCACCAGTTGGTTGTCGGTGATTGGCACGTCGGTCAGCAAACCGCTGACGTCCGGGGCAATCGCCACCACGTCGGCGGTGAATTTGGCATCACGCGTCCACGGCGACTCGGTGTAAAACGCCCAGGCCTTGAACACGGCGATGGCCGCCAGCAGGACCAGCAGCAAGGTGATCGCAATGCGAAGTATTTTTAATGACAGAGTTTTCACAGCAGCCTCAAACGAAAAGACACGAAATCAGATAAAACAAACAGCAATACAGCGCGGTATTGAACAACGCCGGATGCCAGACAAAATCGTAAATCCCGGTCGGCTGCAACAGGCGGCGTATGACGAAGAACAGGGCCAACGACGCTAACAGCTCAAAAAATACCGGTGGGAACGACAGTCCAAAAATGACCATAACCGGAAGCAAACTCATCACTTTATCCTTAATTGTTTACTACACCGGGGGTTTTTCCTGCTGATTTCACATTCCATTTACATTCTAGCGCACGGACGCCAAACGTTATGATCTGGTAGTTGACCAGGCCATAAACCTGAAAAAGGGTTAAGCTAACAGCAGGCTTCCGCGAGAGGGAATGTATGGATAACCGGAGGGATCGTGCGGCCACGGCAGTATACCGCGGCATGGCTGACCACGCTCAAGCGTTCAGAAGATCTTTACACCCGACGCGTTATATTAGCCTGCTTACTATCAACTCATCTATAATCTGTGATCTAAATCACTTTTAAGCCAGAGTGAACAATGGAAAGACTAAAACGGATGTCCGTGTTTGCCAAAGTCGTTGAATGTGGGTCATTTACCGCGGCGGCACGCCAGCTCGACATGAGTGTTTCATCCATCAGCCAGACAGTGTCCAAACTGGAAAATGATCTACAGGTGAAGCTGCTTAACCGCAGCACGCGCAGTATCGGCCTGACCGAAGCCGGTAAAATCTACTATCAGGGCTGCCGCCGCATGTTGCAGGAGGCCGCCGAGGTCCATGAACAACTTTATGCGCTGAACAATACGCCCATAGGCACGCTGCGCATCGGCAGTTCCTCCACTATGGCGCAAAACGTTCTGGCAACCATGACCGCCGACATGCTGCAAGAATATCCTGGTTTGACGGTTAATCTGGTCACCGGCATTCCGGCCCCGGATCTGATTGCCGATGGCCTGGACGTGGTGATCCGCACCGGCGAACTACAGGACTCCAGCCTGTTTTCCAAACGCCTGGGCTCGATGCCGATGGTGGTCTGTGCCGCCAAAAGCTACCTGACTCAACACGGGACACCGCAAAAACCGGCGGATATGGTGAATTTTTCCTGGTTGGAATACAGCGTACGGCCAGACAGTGAGTTTGAATTGATGGCTCCCGAAGGCATCAGCACGCGCATTTCCCCACAGGGGCGCTTCGTGACCAACGATTCACAAACCATGATCCGCTGGCTCAAGGCCGGAGCCGGGATTGCCTATGCGCCACTGATGTGGGTCATCGAAGAGATTAAACGCGGTGAGATTGAGATCCTGTTCAAGCGCTACCATTCAGAACCCCGCCCGGTTTACGCACTGTACACCGAGAAGGACAAGCTGCCGCTCAAGGTACAGGTGTGTATCAATTACCTGACGGAATACTTTAAACGCGTGGCGGAAGTGTATCAGGGCTATCGCTGAAGCTCCCCATTACCCTGAAGTTCACTCCAGGGTAATAAGTTTGCTGTAGCTGATATATAGCGTTTGCTGCTATAAAAACGATTACTCATTTTATTAATGCCAATTATCGAAAGTATTTACCTTCATTTGATTCCCATTCTCTACTGAGAACTCTGCTGTATTCATTCGGGTTAACCGATCGGTTATGCGGAAATTTCCGCCATAGTTACGGGTAATAAACCACCGCAATAATTGTTTAAAGCATATCCTGCCAATCCAACCAAAATGCTCATTCTGCTACCGCTTTCGCGTGCTTGCTTACGCCCCTGCGGGTGTGATTTATTGATGAATTGGCGCTGGTTCGCCCAATTATCATTATTGCCATAAATAATAAAAACCAGGCTTCATTATTCATTATAGGAATCACCATGGAAAAGATCTCACGTACGCACGTGGTATATGCCATGTCGCGCGATAACGCCCCTGTGGCTACCGTTCCCAGCGGCAGCGACGTTTGTTTTGAAACCTGTGACTGCTTCGAAGATCAAATCGCCTCCGAACAGGCCGCCTTCACCGAACTGGACTGGAGCCGCATCAACCCGGCTACCGGGCCGGTTTACGTGCAGGATGCAAACCCCGGCGATGTGTTACGGGTAGAAATTAAACGTATTACCCCAACCAGCCATCAGGCAGTCATGGTCACCGCTCCAGGCCTGGGCGTCATTGGCGATGAGTTGCAACAGCCACAGATCCGCACCGTGCCGCTGAAAGACGGCTTCGCATTGCTGCCCGGCGGCGTGCGTTGGCCGTTAAAGCCGATGATCGGCGTGATTGGCGTCGCCCCGGCCGAAGAGCCGGTCTCCTGCGGTACACCAGATGCCCACGGCGGTAACATGGACTGCAAAATCATCACCGAAGGCTGCACGCTGTGGCTGCCGGTTAACGTTCCCGGCGCGCTGTTTGCGCTCGGCGATCTGCATGCCGCAATGGGCGATGGCGAAGTCTCGGTATGCGGGCTGGAAATTCCCGGCGAAGTGGTGGTGAACCTGAGCGTAGTCAAAAACCGCGCGCTGCCAACCCCAATGATGAGCACCGCCGATACGCTATATACCTTGGCATCCGCCAAAACGCTGGACGAGGCGGCCGAATTGGCAACGCGCAATATGGCGCACTTCGTGGCGGACTATAGCCAGGTCTCGCTGGCCGACGCCATCAATCTGCTGAGCATCACCGGCGATCTGCAAATCTGTCAGGTGGTCGATCCGCTGAAAACCTGCCGTTTCGCGCTGCCACGCAGCGTTGCCGAACAGTTAAACCTCCAGCTGGATTAGGGATAGCGCCATGTCTGTAGAACAATTTGGTTATAAGCAGGAACTGCACCGTACCCTCACCCTGAAAGATCTTGTGATCTACGGCATGATCTTTATGGTACCGATCGCGCCGTTTGGCGTGTTTGGCTACGTGTGGGAAGGCGCACAGGGCATGGTGGCGCTGGCCTATCTGATCGGCATGGTGGCGATGTTCTTCACCGCCATGAGCTACTGGTCAATGTCCCGCGCTTTCCCGGTCTCCGGTTCGGTCTATGCCTATGCCCAGCGCGGCATCCATGAAACCGTCGGCTTCTTTGCCGGCTGGCTGATCCTGCTCGATTACATCCTGGTGCCGTCGTTGCTGTATATCGTCAGCGCGGCGGCGCTCGGCCCGATCCTGCCAGAAGTACCCGCCTGGGTGTGGATCGTGACCTTTATCGTGATCAACAGCGCGATCAACCTGGTAGGGATCCAGTTTACCGCCAAGGCCAACCGCTACATCTTGGTGGCAGAGATCGTGATCCTGACCATCTTTGTGGTGATGGGCCTGACGGCACTGTATTCCGGCGAAGGTTCCGGTGGCCTGACGCTGAACCCGCTCTACAACGCCGAGAAATTCAGCCTACCGTTGGTGATGGGTGCGGTGTCGATTGCAGTGCTATCGTTCCTGGGTTTTGACGGTATTTCAACGCTGTCCGAAGAGAGCAAAGGCGGGGCCGATGCCGTGGGGAAAGCCTCGCTGTATGCGCTGCTGTTGGTAGGGTCGCTGTTTATCCTGCAAACCTGGATTGCCGCCGATTTGGCTGCGGGCCAAAACTTCACTAACCTGGATACCGCGTTCTACGATACCGCCAATCTGGCGGGCGGCTCCTGGTTAAAGCAGGCCACCATCTGGGCGACGGCGCTCTCCTGGGGGATTGCCAATGCGTTAGTCGCGCAGGCCGCCATCTCCCGCATTCTGTTCGCCATGGGGCGTGACCGCCAATTGCCGAAGATCCTGGCAAAGGTGCATCCACGCTTTAAAACCCCTTACGTCAGCACCCTGCTGGTTGCGGTGATCTCCCTCGGTTCCGGGCTATACTTCAACGGCAGCATCGACAACCTGAGCCGGTTGGTCAACTTCGGGGCGCTGATGGGCTTTTTGATCCTGCACCTGTCGGTGATTAACCACTACATCATCCGCCAGAAGTCCAAGGCCTGGGTAAAACACCTGCTGTTCCCACTGGTCGGCCTGTCGATCATCGCCTTTGTGCTGTACGAGATGGATATCGAAGCCAAGATCCTCGGCCTTAGCTGGCTGGCGATCGGCATCGTGTATTACTTCGTGCTGCGCGTAGTGCTGAAAAGAGAGCCAGTGCTGAAGCTGGAGGACTAAGCCAGCAATCTGCCCCTTCTGGGGCAGATTTATTCAATCCTTTGATGACGTTAACAAAACGGCCCGCTGGTCATACCCCTCTGCCCGCCTCTAGGTTATGCTCGAAAAAATTCCCCTGCCTCAGGAAAAATCATGAAGAAAATCATACTGGACTGCGACCCGGGGCATGACGATGCGATCGCGATGCTGCTGGCATGGGGCAACCCAGATATTGAACTGCTGGCCGTAACCACCGTCGTCGGCAACCAGACGCTGGAGAAGGTCACGCGGAATGCGTTGGCCGTGGCGCGCATTGCCAACATCACCGGCGTGCCGTTTGCCGCTGGCTGTTCGCGGCCTCTGGTACGGCAAATTGAAGTCGCCCCCGACATCCACGGTGAATCGGGCCTCGATGGGCCAGTCCTACCGGAACCCACGCTGCAACTGGCCGATATCCATGCCGTCGATCTGATCATTGATACCATCATGGCGCACCCACCAGGCACCGTAACGCTGGTGCCCACCGCTGGCCTGACCAACATCGCCATGGCGGTGCGCAAGGAACCCCGCATTGCCACACGCGTGAAGGAAGTGGTCCTGATGGGCGGCGGTTACCACGTGGGTAACTGGAGCGCAGTAGCTGAATTCAATATCAAAATCGATCCGGAAGCCGCGCATATCGTGTTCAACGAGCCCTGGCCGTTAACCATGGTTGGGCTGGATCTGACGCATCAGGCTCTGGCCACGCCAGAAGTTAGCGCGCGCATCGCCGCCATTGGCACCGGTCCTGCGAAATTTGTCGTCGAACTGCTCGAGTTCTTCGGCCATATGTATAAGCAGGCACAGGGGTTCACTTCGCCACCGGTACACGATCCCTGCGCGGTCGCCTATGTGATCAACCCCAACGTGATGACGGTGCGTAAGGTGCCCATCGATATTGAGCTGACCGGTACCCTGACGCTGGGAATGACGGTCGCGGACTTCCGCTTCCCGGCCCCGGCGGATTGCCATACCCAGGTGGCAGTGAAGCTTGATGAAACCGCCTTTTGGGATCTGATTGTCGATGCGTTGGAAAGAATTGGTGAAGTTGAGGTTTGAGGCACGGTTGGGAGTAAAGTGTCGTGCAAACGCCCGACACTTCATTCAAGCCGGCATTATGCGTAGTATATCGAAAGTGTTCTTTGTTATCGGATGTCTCTCATGGCTTACTCTATCGGCGAATTTGCCCGGCTTTGCGGAATAAACGCAACCACATTACGCGCCTGGCAGCGTCGTTACGGCCTGCTCAAACCGATGCGCACCGATGGTGGACATCGCCAGTACAGTGATGATGATGTCCAGCAGGCGCTCAAAATTCTCGACTGGGTAAAAAAAGGGGTCACCATCAGCCAGGTGAAACCCCTGCTGGCTCGCCCGGCAGAAGGTCAGACAAACAACTGGCACACTCTGCAAGAGAGAATGCTGCAGTTGCTTAAAGAGGGAAAAATCGAATCGCTGCGCCAGCAGATTTACGCTTCTGGCCGCGAATATCCTCGCCCGGAGTTGGTCACGGAAGTGCTGCGCCCGCTGCGCAGTAAAGTCTCTGCCAATATTCCGGCGATGATGACCCTGCGCGAGATCCTGGATGGCATTATCATTTCCTACACCTCATTTTGCCTCGAAAGGGACAAAAAAGCGGCAGGGGATAACTATCTGATCACCGGCTGGTACCTGTCAGACCCATGCGAAATCTGGCTGGAAGCGCTCAGGCGTACTGGTCAAGGACAGCACATTGATGTCCTTCCCGTTCCGCCTGCCAGTCTGGCTCCGGAGCTGTTTCCTGAACGAAAATGGCTGCTTGTCATGACAGGTAAACTCACCCCCGCCCGCAAACAACAGATTGAACTGTGGCAACAACAGGTGATGTCTCTTGAGGTCATTACACTTTGACGTTGTTCTTCCGTTAATTATCACAAAAGTTTGAATATTTATTTTTCACCGGGATGCTACCTTTTTCCTGTTTGTTTTAACCCCTACAGGAAATCATGATGAAAAAAGCTACCGGTCTTATTCTGTTAACCTCTCTGGCAATGGCTCCTGCCGCATTCAGTGCCCCATCTGGCACGCTGAGCGTCCATATTCTGAACCAACAGACAGGTATTCCCTCGCCGAATGTTACCGTCACGCTTGAAAAAGAGCAGCAAAACAGCTGGGTCACGCTGGCTAGCGGTAAAACGGACGAAGACGGGCGTATTAAATCTCTCTATCCACAGGACCAGGATATGCTGCCGGGAATTTACAAAGTGACCTTCAAAACCGGTGACTATTTCCACCAACAGAAGCAAACGTCGTTCTTCCCGGAGATCCCGGTGATGTTCACCGTCACCAAGACCAATGAAAAACTGCACATCCCACTGCTGTTAAGCCAGTATGGATACTCGACCTACAAAGGAAGTTAAAGATAAAGCATGCTCATGTTGCGCAGCTAACAGCATGAGCATGCAAACTTAATACGTTGAAGCTACTGAGAAAATAATTATCACCTCTCCAAAGTTGGACAAACAGAAATAATTGTGTAAGTTTTAACTATGCAATAACGCTACGTTGTTCACTTCCAGGTGAGGCTCATGAGCTCTATGCCATCCATCATTACCCGGTTTGTTGATTACTACAGCAAGCTGGATAACCAGCCGCCATCTACGTTGGCGGAGATCTATCATGCTGATGCCAGGCTGAGCGACCCGTTTGGTGAGCATCAGGGTCTTTTGGCGATCCAGCGTTACTTCACTCATCTCTTGGCCAACGTAAAGCATTGCAGCTTTACCATCGATACCCCCCTCTGCGAAGGCCATCGTTTTGCCGTAACTTGGGCAATGCACTGGTCTCACCCGCGGATTTCAGGGGGAGAAACACTAGTCCTCGCAGGATGCTCAATCGTCGATGTGCAGGACAACCTGATTATTCTCCAGCGCGATTACTACGATGCCGGGGAGATGATTTACGAACATCTTCCCCTTCTTGGCTGGGCGGTGCGAAGTGTTAAAAGGAGAATGCGCTCATGATGACTGTCCTCATCACCGGCGCAAGCTCCGGCATTGGTGCCGGGCTCGCGAAGTCCTGGGCCGATGACGGCTGCCACGTCATTGCCTGCGGGCGAGACCGGGCCAGGCTCGAAGCACTGCAACAGTACAGCCCGAATATCAGATTACGCGTGTTCGATATGACGGACAGGGAGGCCTGCCGTCTGGCGCTTGCAGATTGCACGGCCGATCTGATCGTTCTTTGTGCGGGAACCTGCGAATACCTGGACCAGGGTGTGGTGGATGCCGCTCTGGTGGAACGTGTGATGAGTACCAACTTCCTGGGGCCAGTGAACTGTCTGGCCGCACTTCAGACCCAGCTCCTTCCAGGAAGTCGCGTGGCGCTGGTCAGTTCGATGGCGCACTGGCTGCCGTTCCCACGAGCAGAGGCGTATGGCGCGTCAAAAGCCGCCCTCACCTGGTTTGCCAATAGCTTGCGCCTAGACTGGGAGCCCAAAGGCATTGCCGTCACGGTTGTCTCACCGGGCTTTGTAGATACGCCGCTTACCCGTAAAAATGATTTTGCCATGCCCGGCCAGGTGAGCGTCGACGATGCCGTGAAGGCGATCCGTCGCGGACTGGCGAAAGGGAAAAAGCACATCGCCTTTCCCACCGGATTCAGCCTGATCATGAAGCTGCTTTCAGGGCTCCCGAATTTCCTTCAGCGCAGGCTGTTGCGCAGGATGGTTCGCTCATGAAAATCGCCATTATCGGCAGCGGTATCGCAGGGCTCACCTGTGCCTGGAGGCTGGCCGGACATCATCAGGTCACACTTTTCGAAGCGGAACCCACGGTGGGTGGGCATACCGCCACGGTGGATGTCACCACGCCGCAGGGCACGTATGCCATCGATACTGGGTTTATCGTCTACAATGACCGTACCTATCCTCGCTTTATGGGTCTGCTCAGCGAGCTAGGCATCAGCGGGCAAAAAACGCAGATGAGCTTCTCCGTGCATAATCCGCAAAGCGGGCTTGAGTACAACGGCCACACCCTCACCTCGCTGTTTGCACAGCGTCGTAACCTGGTTAATCCGGCGTTTTGGGGGCTGTTGAGAGAGATCGTGCGCTTCAACCGCCTGGCAAAAGAGGCGTTGGCGGGCGATGTTAACGAAAATGCCACGCTGGAGACTTTTCTCGAACAGCACGGCTTCAGCGCGTTTTTCGCGCGTCATTATATCCTGCCGATGGGGGCTGCCATCTGGTCCTCGTCGCTGCAGGAGATGCGCCGCTTCCCGCTTCCGCTGTTTTTGCGCTTCTTTGAGCATCACGGCCTGCTGGATGTTACCCACCGTCCGCAGTGGTATGTGGTGCGCGGCGGTTCTCGCGAATACGTACGTGCCATTTTGACCCAGTTGGGTGACCGCCTGACGCTGCACCTCAACGCACCGGTGCAGCAGGTCATCCGCCACAACGACGGGGTTGAAATCCAGCTTGCGCAGTCGAGCCACACGTTCGATCAGGTGATCTTCGCCTGCCATTCCTCACAGGCGCTGGCGATGCTTGCTCATCCTACTCCTGCGGAAAGCGAGGTTCTGGGCGATATTGGCTGGCAACATAACGAGGTGGTTTTGCACAGCGATCCACGCTGGCTGCCGGTGCGCGAGCGTGCCTGGGCAAGCTGGAACTATCGCCTGAGCGAACGGGACCAGGCCAGCGCCTGCGTCACCTACAACATGAATATCTTACAAGGGTTACCTGAGGGTAGCCCCCTGTTCTGCGTCACCCTGAACCCGGAAACGCCGGTGGACGAGCGCTACGTCTGGAAACGCTTTGTCTATGAGCACCCGATGTTCAACCCGAAAAGCTGGCGTGCCCAGTCGCGCCGCGGCGAGATTAACGGCCGCCAACGGAGTTGGTTCTGTGGAGCTTACTGGTACAACGGTTTTCACGAGGATGGGGTACGCAGCGCGTTGGACGTGGTGAAAGGGATCGCTGCAGGGGAGAACCTGTAAGATGAACAGCTGCCTTTACCAGGGTGTGTTACGCCATCGTCGCTTCCAGCCGAAATCACACCATTTTCGCTATAACGTGTTTATGGCCTGGATCGATCTGGACGAGCTGGATGCGCTACCGTCGGCGGGGATCCGCCGTAATCGATTTGCCGCGGCCGCCTTCCATGATGCGGATTACCCACTCGGCACACCGCTTAAAGAGAACGCCCTCGACCGGCTGCAAACCCTGACCGGGGAACGTCCCGATGGCCGCGTCATGCTCCTGACCCAGCTTCGTTATTTCGGCTTCCATTTTAATCCGATCAATCTCTACTACTGCTATGACAGTACGGGCATCCTGCGCTGGGTACTGGCCGAAGTGCGCAACACCCCGTGGAACGAGCGCCATTACTACGCGGTGGATGGCCAGGCGGCTCGCCCGCAGCCGAAAGCCTTCCATGTCTCCCCGTTTAATCCGATGGATATGGTTTATCACTGGCGCTTCAACGCCCCCGGTAAAACGCTGCATATGCATATCGAAAATCATCAGGAGTCGAAGGTGTTCGACGCCACGCTCGCGCTTCGCCGTGAGCACCTAACGCGCGCGACCCTGAGATCGATGTTGCTGCGCATACCGCTGATGACCCTGAAAACCGTTCTGGCGATTTACTGGCAAGCGTTACGGCTGTGGCTTAAACGCGTGCCGTTGTACAACCATCCCGTTAGAAGGAGTTAGCGCTCATGACCGATCCTGCCTTTGCGCTTGAATCCGATATCCCTCGTAACGCCCGTATCGCGCGCTGGCTACTCTTTCGTTTGCTGAGCAGTATCCGCGAGGGCTCGCTCACCGTGCGTGAAGGACGGCAGACCCTACATTTTGGCGATGAGTCTTCCGCGCTGCGTGCTGAAGTGCAGATCCTCTCGCCGGGTGTTTATTGGCGTCTGCTCACCGGCGGCAGCCTCGCTGCGGCCGAATCCTGGATGGAGGGTGAGTGGGAGACGCATCAGTTAACTCCGCTTTTACAGATCCTGGCCCTTAACGGCAAGGTGCTGGGAAGGCTGGAAAGTGGCTTTCGCCTGCTGGGCAATCCCATGGAGCGGCTTCGCCACTGGACGCGACGTAACTACCGCAAACAGGCGCGGGAAAACATCGCTGCCCATTACGATCTGGGTAACGAATTCTATGCGCACTTTCTCGATGAAGAGCTGCTCTACTCCAGCGCGCTGTTCACCGCCGACGACCAGGCTCTCTCACAGGCGCAGCAGGCAAAAATGGCGCGCCTGTGCGAACAACTGGCGCTGACCGCAAGCGATCATCTGCTGGAAATCGGCACCGGCTGGGGAGCAATGGCGGAATACGCCGCCCGTCACTACGGCTGCCGCGTCACTACCACGACGCTGTCGCAGGAGCAGTACATCTGGGCTACAGAGCGGATTGCCCGCGCGGGATTGCAGGACAGAGTACAGGTTCTGCTGTGCGACTACCGCGACCTGACCGGAGAATTCGACAAACTGGTATCGGTTGAGATGATTGAAGCCGTGGGTAAACGCTACCTGCCGGATTTCTTCCGCACCTGTCAGGCGCGCCTGCGCCCGGGCGGCAGAATGGCGATTCAGGCCATCACCATTCAGGATCAGCGCTACCGCGACTACAGCAAAAGCGTCGATTTTATCCAGCGTTACATCTTCCCCGGCGGGTTCCTGCCGAGCATCACGGCAATGAGTGAACTGATGACGCGTCACACCGATTTTGTCGTCCGTAATCTGTTCGACATGGGGCCAGACTATGCCCGCACGCTGACGCACTGGCGGCAGCGTTTTCTGCACGCCTGGCAGGACATTGAAAAGCTCGGTTTCGATGAAAGGTTCCGCCGTATGTGGCTCTACTACTTTGGCTACTGCGAAGCCGGTTTTAACGCACGCACCATCAGCGTGGTGCAACTGACCGCAGAGCGCGTATGAACCGCTCTGTGCAGGTCGTGCTGATGGCTCTCGCGTTCGATCTCTACTGGACGCTGGTAGTGTTATTTCGCGAACGCGGCCTGTTCCTGTGGCTCGCCCTGGCGATCCTGGCCTGTCTGATGCTGTCGCCTGCACACCGTGTTTACGCCCTGCTGCTGGCCGCTGCGGGCTGCGGTCTGGATGCCCTCTGGGTGCGGACGGGGCTGATCGGCTTTAACAGTGACGCGCTGTTACCCCTGTGGATGATAGCGCTGTGGTTGATGTTCGCCACCGTCTGGACCCACTTGATCCTCACGACCACGCTGCCGGGGTGGATGCTGGCTCTGCTGGCAACCGTTGGCGGTCCCGTAGCGTATGTGATTGGCGAACGTCTGGGCGCCATGACCTTCCGGGAGCCGACCTTGATCGTCGTCAGTTGGATGGCACTGGGTTGGCTGGTTCTGATGCTGTTGTTCCATATTATGGTGGGGAGACGACAATGAGAACCTCTTTACTGATGCTGCTGTGGTTGGCGGCCATCGCGCCCTTCGCCCATGCCGCCGACTGGTTAAGCTGGCGTAAAGTGGGTGATGCCAGCCTCACATGGGGGCCGTTTACCGTTTATACCTCCCAACTGAGCACGCCGGATGGTCGGTATCACGGGCCGGAGCAGGATCAGGCGCTGATTATTACCTACAAACGCGATATCGATCGCGACCAGTTGGTCGAAGCCACCCGTGACCAGTGGCAGGCGCAGGGTATCCTGGAGCGAGAACCACAGAGCGAAGCCTGGCTGCGCATGCTGCAGTCACTCTGGCCGGACGTCACGCCGGGCTCACAGTTGACCTTTGTTCTCAAGGGTAAGCAGGGGCAGTTCTGGTATCGCGCCTCGGCGGCAGAAAAAAGCTTTACCCCGCTCGGCTCCAGCCAGTCTGCAGACTTCAGTACCAACTTTCTGGCCATCTGGCTCGATCCACGCACGCAATATCCCGAACTACGTCAGCAGTTGATCGGAGGTGAAAAATGAAACGCATTCTGACACTTGGCCTGGCGCTGATGATGCTTCTGGTGGGTTGTAGCACAGACATCAGCGACTACCGGCATCAACAACCGTCGCTCGATATCTTCCACTACTTCCAGGGGAAAACCGAGGCATGGGGCATGGTACAGGACCGCAGCGGAAAACAGCTGCGCCGCTTCCACGTGGAAATCACTGGCAACGTCATCGGCGACACGCTGACGCTAAATGAACACTTTGTCTATGACGATGGCGAGAAGCAGCAACGGGTGTGGCATATCCGTCGCGTCGGCCCCAATCGCTACGAAGGCACCGCAGGCGATATTGAAGGTGTGGCCAGTGGCGTGGCGGAAGGCAATGCCTTTAACTGGCGTTACAGCATGAACGTGAAAGCCAATGGCAGTACCTGGCTGCTTCACTTTGATGACTGGATGTACCTGCAGGATGACACGCATCTTTTTAATAAAACAGAGATGAAGAAATTCGGTATCACTGTCGGTCAGGTGACGCTTTTCTTCACCCGAAAAGAACAGTAAGAGGATCGCGACATGAATAAGCAACCCGTCATTGGGATCAGCGGATGTTTAACCGGCTCGACCGTACGGTTTGACGGCGGACATAAACGCATGAGCTTTGTCATGGACGGGCTGGCGCAGTGGGTGGCCTTCAAGCCCATCTGCCCGGAGATGGCCATCGGCCTGCCCTCTCCCCGTCCGGCTCTGCGCCTGGTCCAGACCACCGAAGGGGATTTCCGGCTGCACTTCAGCCAAGCGCCACACGACGATATGACGGAGAAAATGGCCGAATTCACGGATTCCTATCTCTCACATCTGGACGAACTATCGGGCTTTATCGTCTGCGCAAAATCGCCGAGCTGCGGTATGGAACGCGTGCGGTTGTACGATGAAAAGGGCAATCGCGGGCGTAAAGAGGGCGTGGGCGTCTTTACCAGGGCGCTGCTGGAGAAATACTCGTGGTTACCGGTCGAAGAAGATGGCCGCCTGCACGACCCGGTGCTGCGGGAAAACTTTGTCGAGCGTATCTTCGCCCTGCACGAGTTGAACACCCTGAAGGCCAACGGCCTGACCCGCCATGCGCTGCTGGACTTCCACAGCCGTTACAAACTCCAACTGCTGGCGCACCACCAAGCAGGCTACCGAGAAATTGGACCCTTTGTCGCCTCGTTGCACGAGTGGGAAGACCTGGATGCATTCTTCGTGGCTTATCGCGAAAAACTGATGACGATCTTGAGAAAGCCCGCCTCGCGCAAGAACCACACCAACGTGCTGATGCACATTCAAGGGTATTTTCGTAACCAGTTGAACTCACGTCAGCGCGGCGAGCTGAATAACGTGATCCTCCACTATCGCGAGGGGCTGCTGCCAATACTCGCGCCGTTGACGCTGCTGAAGCATTATCTCGGCGAATACCCAGACAGCTACCTGCTGACGCAAAAATACTTTGACCCCTATCCGCATAATTTGGCTTTGCGGCTGGCGGTTAATTAAGTGCGCATGATTTGTGGCCGAACTGCTCACGTTTTTCGGCCATAGGTATGAGCAGGCTCAGGAGGGCACTTCTCCACCAGCACACGATCCTTGTGCGGTTACCCATGTGATCAATCCCAACGTGATGACGGTGCGCGCTGGGGATTAGCCCGAGCGTCATCGCCTCCCCCTGCTTTTATGCATCTGCATAAAAGCAAAACCCGTAACTCACCTTTTTCATCATAATTTTTATCATTTTCGATAACATTTGCTAACCAGCACGTCATAACATCGATTTTTTTGCCCTCACCGGGTTGGCATTTTATACAAAGCGTCAGCCTTGTTTGCCGAAGAAAGATGTGAAATTTTGCGCATTCTTGCACCGTTGCCTTTCCCTATACTCACCACCATCAGTAAATGTCGGTGAAGGGCAACCTATGCAGCAGGCAAAAATCACACACCTCTATCAGAGTTTACAGCAGAGCGTTAACCGCCGAGCTGAGCATACCGCCCTGTTCTTTGAAGGCCATAAATACAGTTATAACCAGTTAAATCATAATGTTAATTTATCTTCCGCCTGCCTGAAAGAGAGTTTTAACCTCGCCAAAGGCGATGTGATCGTTCTGGCTCTGGGTAACCGACCTGAATTCTGCTCGCTGTTTTATGCGGCAATGGCGTTGGGGATTATCGTGGTGCCGTTAAGCACCAAGTTAAAATCGCAAGACAGCCATATCATCCTGTCCAGTGTTAATGCCAAGGCGGTTTTTTACGATCCCAACAGTCAGCCTTGGATGGCGACGCTGGAACCCGTGCAACAAAGCCAGGTGGTGTCACTGGCCGATTGGCAACTGATGCTCAGTAATGCAGATGACCAAAAGGTGATCCAACCCGTAGAGCCTGCCGCCATCGTAGCGGATGACATTGCCGCAATTATTTATACTTCCGGCACCACTGGCTCCCCGAAAGGAGCGGCACTCACTCACGGTAACTTTATTGCTGCTGTCACGGCTTACCAGCAGGCTCTCAAGTTAACCGAACAAGACAGCGCCATCCTGCCGATCCCTATCTGCCATATTACCGGCCTATCGGCTTTGCTCTGCCTATTTATTCATCTTGGCGGCACGCTGCATTTGCAGCAAAGATTCAATGCAGAAGAGATTTTAAAAACCGTCAGTAACCATCACATTACCTTCCTGCATGGCTCGCCAACGGTGTTTATCCTACTGTTGCAAGAAGCAGAAAAGTATCCACAAGCGGGCGACTACTCCAGCTTACGGATGATCGCTTGCGGTGCCGGGCATTTGAACGTGGGAATTATCGAAAGGCTCGCGCAGTTGTTCCCAGCCACGGAAATCAGGCCGATCTATGGGCTGACAGAAACCTCTTCACCAGCCAGCATTTTCCCGGTCGATGTGCGCAGCAGCGATAAGATAGGCAGTTCTGGCTTACCCATTCCCGGCCTGAGTTGCCAAATTCGCGACGATAATCTCCAGGTGCTTGCTGCCGGTGAAATTGGCCATCTGTGGCTGAAAGGGCCGGTGGTCATGAGCCAGTACTGGAAGAATCCGGCGGCCAATCAGCAGTTCTTCCACGACGGCTGGTTCTACACCGGCGATATCGCCTGCCTCGATCAGAATAACTACCTGTATATCAAAGATCGCAGCAAGGACATGATCAACCGCGGTGGTGAGAAAATATACTGCATTGAAGTGGAAAACCTGATCTCGAATTATCCTGGCGTCAAGGAGATTGCCATCGTTCCCAACAGCAGCGAAATCTACGGAGAAGAAGCCGTCGCCTTTATTGTGGCGCACCGGAATAAACCCTTGGTGAGCGACAATATTATTCATTGGCTCTCAAATAAGATTGCCAAATTTAAAATACCATCAAAAATCGTCTTTACTGCGGAATTACCGAAAAACGCCAATGGCAAAATCGATAAATTAGCATTACGACAAAAATTGACGCAGGCAACGTGAAATCCAACCGAGTCAAATAAGTGCGTCAACACCAGGAAACGAGCGCACCATGAGAATAACAGACCATCTGCACCTCTAATAATAACGCAGAAAACGCAACCCTATTTAATCGCCTCATCACGAGGAGGAGTCATTATCATGTCAAACCGGCCGTTAGATATTGCATCGAAAAGCCAGGCGGCAATAACGAATGCAAAAATATATAAACACCTGATGCCATTACTGATCATTGTTTATATCATCAGCTTTATCGACAGAACCAATATCGGCATTGCCCGAGCGTCTATGTCCATCGATCTTGGGCTTTCCGCTACCGCCTATGGGCTGGGAGCCGGTCTGTTCTTTCTGACCTATTCCACCATGGAGATCCCCAGCAACCTGATCATGGCGCGGGTCGGGGCCCGATTCTGGATCACCCGCATCATGTTCACCTGGGGTGTGATTTCCGCAGGTATGGCCTTCGTCACCGGCCCCACCTCTTTCTATGTCATGCGCCTGTTGCTTGGCGCGGCAGAGGCGGGGTTGTACCCCGGTATCATCCTGTATCTTACCTACTGGTTTGGCCGTGAAGATCGCGCTAGAGCCGTCGGCATGTTCCTGCTCGGTGTCTGTATCGCCAATATTGTCGGGGCTCCACTGGGCGGCGCATTGCTCATGCTGGATGGCCTGGGTGGACTGCACGGCTGGCAATGGATGTTTATCGTGGAAGGGCTCCCGGCAGTGCTGCTGGCGTTTTATGTGTATGCCGTACTCCCTAATAAACCACGCGATGCCAAATGGCTGACCCAAACCGACATTGAGTATATTGAAAACAAGCTGGCTGCAGAGCAACCGGTCGGGGTGGATAAGAACCAGAAGTTTTCCTTTAAAACGGCGTTTACCAATAAGACCTTCATGCTGATCGTGGCGATTTATTTCACCCATCAGATTTCGGTCTACAGCCTGACCTATTTCCTGCCCAGCATTATCAACAGCTACGGCAAGATGAGCACCCTGATGCTCGGCCTGTTAACCGCCATTCCGTGGATCGCGGCAGCCTTGGGTGGCTTCTTCCTGCCCAAATATGCCAATACCGCTTCTCGCTCACGCATCATGCTGGTGTCCGGCTTTATGTCGATGGCCGTCGGTTTCCTGATTGGTGTACTGGGTGGCCCGGTATTAGGGCTGATCGGCTTCTGTATCGGTGCCTCGATGTTCTTCGTCGTGCAATCCATCATCTTTACCTACCCGGCCACGCTGATGAGCGGCCCTATGCTCGCTGGCGGGTTGGGATTACTGGCTTGCCTTGGCATTACCGGTGGGTTCTTCGGGCCTTATGTGTTCGGTCTCCTGGAGGATAGAACGGGGTCACCAAGCGCAGGCCTGTGGTTTGCCATCGTGCTGCAGACCCTTGCCATTATCGGGGCTGCGCGGGTGAAACAACCCGCAGGCAGCAAAGATAAACCGGCCAATCAATGCCCCCCGGCAGCAATGAATAGCGTGATTGAGAAATAGAGCCTAAAACGCGGTGCCATGGTGCACCGCCGCACAGAAGTAAGGTAACAATGATGAGAAATAAAGTCATTTCGGCTCAGCAGGCCGCAGAGTTAGTGAATAACGGTTCGACCCTGTGCACCATCGGCATGACATTGATTGGGGCCGCGGAGTCGATCTTGAAGGCTCTGGAAAAGCGCTTTCTTGAAACAAAGGCACCGCACGGGTTGACCTATATTCACTCTGCGGGGCAGTCGAATCGTGAGCGCGGTAATCAGCATTTTACTCCGCCAGGCATGGTAAAACGCATTATTGGTTCGCACTGGGGGCTGGCACCCAAGTGGATGGAAAAGATTGCCACCAATGAGGTTGAAGCCTTCTGTCTGCCGCAGGGGCAGATTGTCCATCTGTATACGGCCATGGCGGCCGGTCAGGCCGGGTATTTATCCAAAGTGGGGCTGGGTACCTTTATCGATCCCCGCCTGGAAGGCGGCAAAATGAATGCGTTGACCCGCTCCCTGCCAGATTTGGTGGAAGTAGTCAGCCTGCGCGAAGAGGAATATCTGTTCTATCCGGCGATCCCGCTGGATACGGTGATCATCCGTGGCACTACGGCGGATACCGCTGGCAACCTCACCTGTGAGGAAGAAGCCATGAAGCTGGAGATCCTGCAGGCGGTGCTGGCGGCGAAACGCTTTGGCGGCAAGGTGATAGCCCAGGTAAAAAACCTGGCGGAAAAAGGGAGCCTGCACCCGAAACAGATCGTGGTACCGGGCAATTTTATTGATGCCATTGTGGTGTGTGAAGACCCTGAACAAGACCACCGTCAGACCTCTTCCTGGTTTTATGATCCGGCCTATTGCGGCAACCTGGTGGCCCCTGCCAGCGAAGTGGAAACGCTCCCGCTCAACATCCGCAAGGTGATTGGCCGCCGCGCTTGCCAATTCCTATCCCCAGACTGCGTGATCAATCTTGGCACCGGTATTCCCAACGATGTTATTGGCACCATCATCCATGAAGAGGGGGTGAGCGAAGCGGTCACCATCACCGTTGAATCAGGTATCTACGGCGGCGTTCAGGCCGGTGGGGTTGATTTTGGCATCGGCAAAAACCTGACCGCCATGATTAACCATCAGGAGCAGATGCTGTATTACAACGGGGCCGGAGTGGATATTACCTATATGGGGGCAGGCGAGATGGACGCTAACGGGCATATCAATGCCACCCGTATGGGAGACCGCTGTACCGGGGCTGGAGGGTTTATCGATATTACCCAAAATGCACACCACGTGGTGTTTTGCTCCACCTTTACCGCCAAGGGGCTGGAGGTGGCATTCCAGCAAGGGCAATTAACCATCCTGCAGGAAGGCTCGGTTAAAAAGCTGGTGAGGTCAATTAACCAGATTTCCTATAACGGCGAAATAGCCCGCCAGAAAAAACAAAAAATGCATTTGGTGACTGAGCGAGCGGTGTTTGAACTGACGGCGCAGGGCCCGATGTTGATAGAAATCGCCCCTGGCGTCGATCTTGAGCGGGACATCCTACAACAAATGGAATTTATGCCACTTATTTCCCCCTCATTAAAACAGATGGATGCTGCACTATTTTGTGACGCCCCTTTTGGCCTGAAGGAAATGCTGGCCAGACAGTAAAAACATATTTGTTATCTCTGCGCTAATTCAGCGTGGTCAGGAATTAAAACGATAAGGAGTACCCTATGTGTTTAACGAATAAAGTGGCTATCGTCACCGGGGCCAGCCGTGGTCTTGGGCGAGGCATTGCCCAGGTATTGGCTGAAAAAGGGGCTGCCGTAGTCATTTGTGATGTCGACCAGGAAGGCGGTAATAAAACCGCAGCCGAATTGGTGAGCGCGGGCCATAAAGCCATTTTCATCGCCTGTAATATTGCCAACCGCGAAGAGGTTAATCAGCTATTTATTGCGGCCGAGCAGCAGCTAGGGCCGATAGATATTCTGGTCAATAACGCCGGGATTAACCGTGATGCCATGTTGCACAAGCTGACGGAAGAGAATTGGGATCTGGTGATGGATATCAACCTGAAAGGGACCTTCCACTGTATGCAGGAAGCCGCCCTGCGGATGCGTGAGCGTGCCAGCGGGCGCATCATCAACATTTCGTCGGCCAGTTGGTTGGGCAATGTGGGGCAAGCCAACTATGCCGCTTCAAAAGCTGGAGTGATCGGCCTGACCAAAACGGCCTGCCGGGAGCTGGCAAAAAAAGGGGTGACCGTTAACGCCATCTGCCCTGGGTTTATCGAAACCGACATGACCCGCGGGGTGCCGGAAAAAGTCTGGGACATCATGATCGGCAAAATTCCCGCAGGTTTCGCTGGCGATCCGGTTGATGTCGGCCATTGTGTGGCCTTCCTGGCGTCCGACGAGGCGCGCTATATCAATGGCGAAGTGATCAACGTCGGCGGCGGCATGGTGCTGTAAGGAGAATCGAATGAAAAATGCAAATGACATTGTTGTCGTCAGCGGCGTACGCACGGCGATCGGCACCATGGGCGGTAGCTTTAAAGATACGCACCAGCATGATTTGGGCGCTGCGGTGATCCGTGAGGCCGTGGCCCGTGCCGGGCTGCAACCCGCACAAATTGATGAGGTGGTGGTAGGTAACGTAGGGCAAATCGCGGAAAGTGGCTTTATCGCCCGCATTTGCCAACTGCGCGCGGGCTTACCAAACGAAACGACGTCCTATTCGGTAAACCGCCAGTGCGGTTCGGGTCTGCAAGCGATTGTCGATTGCATGCTGGAACTGCAAACCGGTAACGCCGAGATCACCGTCGCCTGTGGGACAGAGAATATGACTCAACTGCCCCACTATATTCGCAAGGCTCGTTACGGTTATCGCCTTGGGCACGGAGAGCTGGAAGACGGCATCGTCTCTATTTTAACCTGGCCGGAAGGCCCTTATCACAACGGTATGAGCGCCGAGTTCGTCGCGGAACGTTTTCACATCAGCCGTGAGGCGATGGACGAGTTTGCCTGGTGCAGTCAGCAAAAAGCCTTGGCAGCCATCAAAGAGGGGCATTTTACCTCGCAAATCCTGCCGCTGGAGGTTCGTGAAGGCAAGAACAGCCGTCTGTTTGCCACCGATGAGCACCCAAGGGATACACCGAAAGAAAAGTATGCGCAGCTGAAACCGGCGTTTAAAAAAGACGGCACGGTCACGGCAGCAACGTCATCAGGTATCAATGATGGGGCTGCCGCGTTAGTTGTCACTACCCGAGCCAACGCGGAAAAACTGGGGCTACCAATCCGGATGGTGATCCGAGGCTGGGCAGTGGCAGGTTGTGAGGCAGAAGTCATGGGCTTTGGCCCGGCTCCGGCAACTCGTAAACTGATGCAAAAGTTGAACATGTCGGTGCTCGATATCGATCTTATTGAGTTAAATGAGGCCTTTGCTGCCCAATCATTGGCGGTGATTAACGATCTTGAGTTGGATCCGGCGAAAGTGAACGTCAACGGCGGAGCCATTGCGCTGGGGCATCCTGTTGGGGCCAGCGGGGCCATCATCGCTGTAAAACTGATGTATGAGATGGAGCGCCGTGGCGTCAATACCGGCTTAGCCACTATGTGTATCGGTGGAGGCCAAGGGATCTCTATGCTGTTTGAGCGGGAAAGGTAGTCTCTTAAGTTAGCGCAAGAGATATTTCCGGCCCTCTACCCAAGAGAGGGTCGGATGGCAAACATCGGCTTACACATTGAGTTGCCTGAATTGTTTTAAGTTTACTACGTAGCGCTGCTGATGGGTGAATAAGGTTATCGTGAAATTGGCAAGAAACATTCAATATTATATTTAACCCCCCTCACTATAATAGAGGTTTTATATCATAAAGGTATGAGTATGCTGATCACCTTAGAGCTGGCTAATACCATTGTGAAACGAGCGATGAGTATTATCCATTATAACGTTAATGTTATTGATCATCAGGGCGTAATTATCGCTTCGGGCGAACCACATAGGATCGGTGAGCGGCATGAAGTGGCATTTGAGGTGATAAAAAGCCGCCAGCGTATGACGATAGAAAATGCTCAGCAGGCCGCCCGGTACAAAAATGTGCAACCCGGTATCAATCATCCGATTATTGTGGATGATCAGGTGGTTATGGTGATAGGTATCAGTGGCAATCCCGCCGCGATTGCGCGTTACGCCGAGCTGGCCATCCTGGCGGCGGAACTGTTGATCAAACAGTCTTTAGCTATCCGGGAAATGAACTGGCAATACCGTATCAGGGATCTGCTGCTAAAACAGTATCTGGAAGTGGGCGACACAGAGAAAGGAAAGGAAATACTTCACCAGTTGGTACAGCAAGAAATCGACCTCTCTCAACCCCTGTTGCCGGTATTGATCAATATTGAAACCGGCGGGCATTTATTGGGGCAAACCATCGATCACATCCTCAATAAGCTCTCACATATTTTAAAATCCCAGCGGGTAATATTGCTCAGCAATGATGAGATCCTGTTAATTATCACCGCTATCGACCAGACCGATGCCACAGTTAAAGCTATTAACGCATTTATGGAAACTCAGCTGAGCCATTACACTATTGGCATTGGGATAGAGTCTGGCTCTGCCGGAATTTTCCGCCAATCGATATTTATGATCAAAGAGATGATAGAACATGCTCGTGAGTCGTTACCACTATCGCGAGTCATTAACGGCCAGCAGTTTGCCTTTAGCGGATTGTTGAATGAAGCCAGAAGCAGCTCATTCACCCTTTATTTCAAACAGAGAATTGATAAATTGCTGATGCTGGGCACCGGTCAAATGCTGCTCAATACCTTGAGTACCTATATCGCACACAATGCCGAACTGGCAAACGCGGCGCGGGAACTTGGGGTACATCGCAACACGCTCACCTACCGGCTTAACCAGATCAAAGAAGCGACCTCATTGGATCCGTTTAACTTCAAGGAGCTTAGCCAACTGATGATTTCGCTTTACTATCATCAGGGGACGTTGCTGTCTATTGCGACGGCTGGCACCAACGATCCCCCATGATGTGTATGGAGAGGTTGCTAGGATCCAGACTCACCCTCTTTGTCAGAAAACTTCATGATTCATCCAGCTAATCGCACAGTAAAATTCAGTATATTCATTAAGTTATGGAGTGATATTATGACTGAATGACTAGCTGTTATCATCATTCCGGCCGTCATCAGCCCAGGGCCGTAATTTCATGGTTAAGAAACAAAGTAGGGGTTAAAGATGGAAATAAGCTGGCAGGCATTGAAGGGCAGCAGCCTCAGCGCGCAGCAGTTGCATGATATTCTGGCGCTGCGCATGGCAGTGTTTGTCGTAGAGCAGACGTGCCCGTTTCAGGATATTGATGGACAGGATCTGCTTAATAGCACCCTTCACGTTGCCGGATACAGCGATGGCAAGCTTGTCGCCTACGCGAGAGTGTTACATGTGAGTAATTCTCTGGATGCGGCCAAAATCACGCGAGTGATTGTTGATGATTCCGTCAGGGGTCAGAAACTGGGTGTCAGGCTGATGGAAAAAACCATGTCCTTAATCCACGGCGACGAACCAGGCAAGGCGATAAAGCTCTCAGCACAAACTCACCTCGTCAAATTCTATGAAGGATTCGGTTTCAAAACGGTATCCGGCGAATACCTTGATGATGGCATACCCCATAAGGATATGGAGTATACAGACATGTAATCCAGGCTGGATCTTATCCGGCTTCACATTGATTCTTTGATAAATCGTGCGCCAGCTGTAATTAGCTTTAGCCCCAACCCACCAAGGGTCAGGGCTTGATAGAGTAAACCGCGCTTATTACGCCGTGCCGCCCACGGTCAGTGAATCCAGCTTCAGCGTCGGTTGACCAACCCCTACCGGCAGGCTCTGCCCTTCTTTACCGCACACGCCTACGCCCTTATCCAGCGCCAGGTCGTTACCCACCATCGAAATCTGCTGCATCGCCTCAATACCTGAGCCGATCAACGTGGCCCCCTTCACCGGTTTGGTAACGCGGCCATTTTCGATCAGATAGGCTTCAGAGGTGGAGAAGACAAATTTCCCGGAGGTGATATCAACCTGACCACCGCCAAAGTTCGGCGCATACAGGCCATACTCCACGCTGGCGATAATATCTTCCGGCGTCGACTGGCCAGCCAGCATGTAGGTGTTGGTCATGCGCGGCATCGGCAGGTGAGCATAAGACTCGCGGCGGCCGTTGCCGGTAGGCGCAACGCCCATCAGCCGTGCGTTGAGTTTATCCTGCATGTAGCCTTTCAGAATGCCGTTCTCGATCAGCACGTTGTATTGACCCGGCACGCCTTCGTCATCGATCGCAAGCGATCCACGGCGGCCTTGCAAGGTGCCATCATCCACCACGGTGCACAGCTCAGAAGCCACCAACTGCCCCATCTGGCCGCTGAATACCGAAGTGCCACGGCGGTTGAAATCACCTTCCAGCCCGTGACCGACAGCTTCATGCAGCAACACGCCCGGCCAACCCGCGCCCAGTACCACAGGCATGGTGCCCGCTGGGGCTGCCACGGCAGAGAGGTTGACCAGCGCCATACGCACCGCTTCTTTGGCAAAAGCATCGGCACGTACTTCACCGTCTACCACTTCCAGGAAGTAGTCATAGCCAAAACGGCCACCGCCACCGCTGGCTCCGCGCTCACGCTTGCCGTCTTCTTCCACCAGCACGCTGACGGAGAAACGCACCAGCGGGCGAACGTCCGCAGCCAGAGTGCCATCCGTTGCCGCAACCAGTATCTGCTCATACACCCCGGTGATGCTGGCCGTCACTTCCTGCACGCGCTTGTCAGCAGCACGCGCGACCTTGTCTACCCGGTGCAACAGCGCGATCTTCTCTTCCCGCGGTAGGCTTTGCAGCGGATCGAGCAAAGGATACAGCGCCTGATAGCCGATCTCACCCAGCGTATGGACTTTGCCATTGCCGCTGTCACGCACAATGCTGCGAGCAGCCTGAGCGCTTTGGTTCAGAGCGTTCAGGGTGATTTGGTCCGCATAGGCAAAGCCGGTCTTTTCACCGCTGACCGCGCGCACGCCAACGCCCTGGTCGATATTGTACGAGCCATCTTTGATGATGCCATCCTCAATCACCCAGGCTTCGTGGTAGCTGGACTGAAAATAGAGATCGGCGTAATCGAGGCGGCGTTCGGCCAGTTGACCCAATACGGAGAACAGGTCTTGATGACTCAGCTTATTCACAGCGAGTAACTGCTCACTGACAAACGACAGGCTCATAATTTTTTCACTCTTTATTGGAGGAGTTTTCAACCGGCGCAATCAGCGTCGGCTGGAATCGGTTGTGCTGCATCACCGGCATCTGTTTGCGGATGGTATGCAACTTGCCGGTATCCACGCGTACTTTCAGCGCGGAAACCGCGTCGGGGTTTTCTGCCAGCACATTGCCCCAGCTGTCTACCACCATGGAATGTCCCCAGGTACGGCGGGTGGCTCCGTGGCGGCCTACCTGCGCTGGAGCCAGGATCACACACTGGTTCTCGATAGCGCGGGCACGCAGCAAAATCTCCCAGTGTGCCTCACCGGTCACGCGGGTAAATGCGGCGGGCACCGAGATCAGTTCCGCACCTTGCGCACGCAGCGCCTGATACAGGCCAGGGAAGCGCAGGTCGTAGCATATCGTCATGCCCAAGCGGCCAACCGGCGTATCAACCACCGTTAATTGCTGGCCATGCTGATAGGTATCCGACTCGCGATAATGGGCATGGATATCATTGATATCTACGTCGAACATGTGCAGTTTGTCGTAACGACCACGGATTTCGCCCTGATCGTCAAACAGCAGGCTGCTGGTGGTGATACGCGTCGGATCTTCGCGGCTGATCAATGGCATAGAGCCAATCAGCAACCATACTCCATAACGGCGAGCCATATCACGCACCGCCTGCTGCAACGGCCCGTGACCTTCCGTTTCCGCATGTTCACGGTAGGCGGCCGAGTTGGCAAACAGTAAGGCGTTCTCCGGAGTCATCACCAGTTTTATCCCGGGATTGAGCTGCTTGATCTGCTGCTCAATCTGGGCCAGGTTGTCCCGTATCTGCTCACCGCTACACAGCTGTAATAACGCAACGTTAGCATTTTTCATGGCGATTTATCCTCTTTTGGCTTACGCAACACCTCATGAATACTTGGGTGGTCCAGGCTGCCGGTAATGTCATAGCGGATAAACGAGATCTTGCTCCACAACGGCCCCAGCACTTTCGAGGCCGCAAACACCGCCGCCCCCACAATCGGGTTGATCACAAACGCGGTCGCCACGCCGACCGTTGCCGAGATCTCTGGCGCTATCACGGCCTGCATATCAATCTGGCGTTTCACCAGGTCGATCTGGCCGCTCATGGCAATATCCGCCGCCAGCCCATCCACCAAAAAGTTATCTGTATGCATTATGCCATCTTTCGCCCAGATAGTGCCGCGTATGGAGTCAAAGTAAAATCCATTACCGAAGGTATCACGGAAGTCGAACTGTAATTTGCGCAGCAGGGCATCAAAGCTGACCAGGCGTAACAACTGCCCAGCCCTGCCACCGCCGACGTTGTCAATCTCGCCTTTACCCAGATCGACCTTCATGGTGCCATTGAGCGTGTTGATCTGCGGTTTCCATGGCTGCCCATGCCAGTGCAGATCAAAATCGATATCGTAGGGTGCGTCTTTTAATGGAATGATCACGCCGAAGAAACTGGCGGTACGATCGATTTTGCTGCCCAGCAGTTTGCCCTTTAACGCACTCCGCTCTTCCTGAGCGTTCTGTTTCCACAGGCCGGTGGCGCTCATACGGCCATAGCCGGTATCTACCAGACCATGGCTGAGCACTAACGAGTCGCCATCGTGTTTAACGTCGGCTTCAACCGTGCCAAGGTTCTGCCCCATCATCCAGCAGGATTTACAGCGCAACATCAGTGAAGGCCAATCCTGGAACGAGATCCGCTCCTTCGAATCCAACGGGTTGGTTCCGCCAGCACTGCCGTCGCCGCTGGCGAACTGCGGGTTGTAGTAAAGATAGCCAAGATCCGCGCGCCACACGCCCTTATCCGGCATAGACAGGCTACCATCAATCTCTTTACCCTTGGCGGTAACGGTCGTTCCCGCCAACTGCTGCACAACCGCCAGCTGAAGGTTATGCCACGCCTGCCCGCCCAGCGTCAGCTGCGGGGTTTCGAGCGTTATGCTGGTTGGGAACACAAAGCTGCCCACCTTGCCTGCACCGCTGCTTTGCTTCATCGCGGGTGCCAATAGCCCCAGCCATTGCTCGCCATCCAGCGCGGGCAAGTTGAGCACCAGGGATTTATCTTTGGGTAACGTTGGCGTAGAGGAACCGCCGGTTTGCCAGGCGGCACGTGCCAGCGTCACCTGCTGTTTGGCCAGCAGCCATTCGCTGTTGAAGTGGTTTTGCTTGCCCGCACTGCCATTGAGCATAAACCCTTGCAGGCCGCCGTTCACTTTTACGCTAACAGGTAACGCTTCCCCTGCGGGTTTATTCAGGGGAGAAGGTAAGTGACTGCTTACTTTTTTCAGATCGGCATTCACACCAATCTCATAGTTCGGCTCGCCTTTATGCGGCAGGTTGATCGCCACCTTACCCTGCCAAGCGGCGCTGCCAGCCAGCTTTTTGGCAAACTCTGGCGGCAGGCCTTCAACCTTGGCCGGTTGCCAATCGCCTTTCAGCCCAACGTTAACCTTATAATCCTGTTTGCCTTCCAGCGTATCGAAGTTGACCGTCAGCGGCTGCCCAAACCAGTTGGCCGTCAGGGTATCGCTCTGCAGGTTGCCGTTGTCGAAGCGGAACTTGCCGCTTACTCTCTCTAGCTGGCTCTCCAGCGGCTTGACCAGCAGCGAGTTGTTGTTCAGCGTCACTTCACCGCTGGCGTTAACCAACTCACCGTCCAACGGAATATTCAGATGTAAGCGCCCACTTACATTGCCACCCACCTGCAGCTCATCTAATGCCGCCCCGACAGAATCATCAAGTGGGGTCTGCATGAAATAGTCGTGGATAGCTTGCCCGGTGCCCGCAACGTCGGCATCAATCAACAGGCGTTCTTTGCGATAGTCCGGAATGATGGCGCTAATATTGCTACCCGTCGCGTCGCCCAGTTTGGTTTGCGGCGCATTCATCCACAGGCCATTGTTGGCAAAGTCGAGGTCGATCGCCAGATCGTTCAGCGCTGGCCATTCCGGCTGGAACTGGAAGGTCGCGTGGCGTAGTGGGACAAACACCTGAAACTGCCCTTCGTTCTTTTCATACGGGAAGTGCTGCGGATCGCCCGCATAAATCAGGGAAGCATTATCAACCTGCCCACCCTGGATCGCCTCGCTGAGATAATCCACCAAATGTTTACCCATCAGCGGTTCAGGGAAATAACGCCAGGCATCGGCGGCATCATACAAACGGATGCCAGCCAGAATATCCAGCCAAGGCTCGCCGTTGGCCGGTTGCTGATAGCGGAAATCACCGTTAATCCACAGGGATTTGGCCTGAACATCCAGACTTTGGCTTGCCAATTGCCAGCCTTGAGCGTTGTTTTGCCAGGTCAACGCCCCGCTCGCACGGCCGATCTCCAACGGTGCCCGGAACATATCGCCATAAGGCAGCGTGCTGTTGTTCAGCCCCAGCGTCAGGCGGCCATTTTCCACGCCCCCGGTTAATGCGCCAGAAAAGTGATCAACGCCCGGCAGCAGTTTCCAGTGTTGCCAGCTCAGATCCTGCCACCACGCTTGAAAACGGGTTTTTTCCGGCTGTTGCAGCGGGATATCCAGCGCCAGCGCCCTGAGCATGCCGCGAGGTTGTAAGTCTTTCCAGTGCTCCAGCACTTCCGGGCTGAGGAACGAGAAGGTCGGCAGTAACGCTTCCAGCCGTTCCAACTGGATGCCAGTGGCGCGGATACGGAGTTCTTCACTCTGGTTTGGTCCGATAAACTGGGTATTTTCCGGCAACCACAGCGCAGTAAGGGTTCCCGGTGCCCAGGCTTGGCCATCGGTTTTCAGGTTCAGGGCAGGCACATGCACCTGCCAGCCGTTGCCCTCACGGCTCAGTGCCAGCGCCAGATTATCGACGTCCAACCGGTGTTGATCGCCACCGGCCGACCAACTGGCGGTGCCTTTATTAAGCAGGGCATTACCGCTGTAGATTGCACCATTTTTGATATTGAGCCAGGCGGCCAGGCTGAAATCGGCACTTTCGAGACCGGTATTGGTTTGCAGCCAGCGGCTGAACCAGGGCTTCATGTCAATATCATCGGCCTGCATATAGATGGTGCCGGTATTGAGTAACCCCTGCTCATCCCGCAGATCCAGGCGTAACTGTGCCGCACCGTGCTGGCCATTCAGGCTGCTCAGGCTGATCTGACCTTCCGCGCGATGGCGGTTATAGCTGTTGAGCCAGGTCATTTGCGGGATGTGGAATTCAGCGCGGGAACCGGATGGGGTCAGGAACGAGAGACGGCTGTTGCGCAGATCAAAGTGATCCAGCTGATACAGGAACAGATCGCTTACTCCGTTCGGGGTAAGGCCATTGCTGCCTTCCCCCCCGAGCGTCGCGTCAAGATCAAGCTGCAGTTGATAGAAGGTGAGATCGCGGAACTGCCAGCGCCAATGCAGCAGGGATTGCCACACGTCCAGCGCCAGCGTGACGCGCTCGATCTGGATCTTGCTTGTTGGCAGGGCCAAACGGATATTGCGGGCTTCCAGCGTTGGGCCAAAGGTTTCCCAACTGCCCTGGACAAAGTCGGCCTCGACGGGCACCCCAGCGATCGCCTGCACCTTCTCCAGCAATAGCGGACGATAGTGGTTAAGCTCAGGCAGCACCAGACGCAACCCGCTGATCAGCAACGCCACAACAACAATCAAAATGGCGCCTGTGGCTAACAGGATCCCGGGCAGTCGCCTCACGCATTTCTCCTTAATGACCAAATATATAACCTAACGCTTGTGCCCCTCACCCTAACCCTCTCCCACAGGGAGAGGGGACCGAAAGAGTTCGTTATCAGTTGCAGAAATTTACCTGACCATCACAGATTATTAAGCCACATCATGAACACCATACTTAACCACGACACCGTACCAGCTCCCTCTCCCCGTGGGAGAGGGTTGGGGTGAGGGGTATTACATCATCACCACGTCAAACTGTTCCTGGCTGTATAACGGTTCGATCTGCACCTTGACCTGTTTGCCAACGAAGATTTCCACTTCCGCCAGCGCGTGTGACTCTTCACTTTTCAGCGCTTCACCCACGGCCGCAGATGCATAGACCAGGAAACGATCGGAATCGTAAGCATGATGCACACGCACGATCTCACGCATAATCTCATAACAGACGGTTTCCACCGTTTTCACCGTTCCGCGCCCTTGGCAGGTCGGGCAGTCGTTACACAGCACATGCTCAATACTTTCACGCGTGCGTTTACGCGTCATCTCCACTAAGCCTAGCTGAGAGAAACCATTGATTGTGGTTTTTACCCGATCTTTACTCAGCGCCAGCTCCAACGAGTGCAATACCCGGCGGCGGTGTTCATCATTGTTCATATCGATGAAATCAATGATGATGATGCCGCCCAGGTTGCGCAGCCGCAGCTGGCGGGCAATGGCCTGCGTCGCTTCGATGTTGGTATTGAAGATGGTCTCATCAAGATTGCGGTGGCCAACAAAGGCCCCGGTGTTGATATCCACGGTGGTCATGGCTTCGGTTTGATCGATGATCAGGTAACCGCCGGACTTCAATTCAACCTTGCGCTCCAGCGCACGCTGGATCTCGTTCTCAACGTCGTACAGATCGAAGATCGGCTGGCTGCCGGTATACAGCTCCAGCTTATTAGTGATATCCGGGATGTACTCGCCGGTAAATTCCACCAGTTGGTCATGCGTCAGGCGTGAATCGACGCGGATACGATCCAGCGCCGCCCCGGCAAAGTCGCGCAGGATACGGTGCGCCAACGCCAGTTCGCCATACAGTTTGTACTTGGTCTGGTTACGCTTTTTGCGCTCCATGACCTTGGTCCACAAGCGCTTGAGGAAGGCGGCATCCTGCGCCAGCTCTTCTTCGCCGATCCCTTCCGCCGCAGTGCGGATGATAAAGCCGCCCAGATCGTCGCAATATCCCGCCACGGCGCGCTTAAGACGCTCGCGTTCGGCTTCGCTTTCAATACGTTGGGAAACCCCCACGTGTGCAGCGCCCGGCATAAAGACCAGGTAGCGCGAAGGTAGAGTGATATCGGTTGTGAGGCGTGCGCCCTTGGTGCCAAGCGGATCTTTCACCACCTGAACCATCAGATCCTGCCCCTGGCGCACCAGTTCGGCGATATCGCGCACGGAGAAATTCTTTTGTTCATCACCGGCAACACACTCGGTGTGCGGCATGATATCGGAGGCGTGCAGAAAGGCCGCTTTATCCAGGCCAATATCGACAAAGGCCGCCTGCATGCCGGGTAACACGCGGCTGACACGCCCTTTGTAGATATTGCCCACGATGCCACGCTTGGCTTCGCGCTCTATATGGATCTCTTGCAGAATGCCGCCGTCAATATAGGCAACCCGCGTTTCCGACGGCGTAATGTTTACCAGTAGCTCAGCTGTCATGCTTTCTCCTCAGAGCCGGTGTAGCGCCTGCCCCTTATCTTTCCTGTGCTCACGCTATGGCGGCGACGGGAAATCTAGTGGTGGCATCAACCGGTTCTTACCTCTCGTAATGCGACAAAATGACTGAGCAGCTCATGTGTTTCGACCAGCGGCAACCCCATCACCGCATGATAACTTCCGGTTATCGTTCTGACGAAACAACCACCCTTGCCTTGAATTCCGTAAGCGCCCGCTTTATCCATCGGTTCGCCCGTGGCGATATAGTCGCAGATATCCTGTGGTGACAGATTGCGGAAGGTCACGTCGGTGACCACCAACTGGCATAAAACGCCCTGTTTATCGGCAATCGCCACGGCGGTCATCACCTGATGCTGTTTCCCGGACAAGGCAGCCAGCATCTGCGCCGCATGCTCTTCATCCCGCGGTTTTTCCAACACCTGGCCGTTCAACACCACGATAGTATCTGCCCCCAGCACGGGCCAATCCTGTTGCGCCAGGGAGACACCCGCCCTGGCCTTATCCTGCGCCAGACGGCGAACGTAATTTTCCGCCGCTTCCCCTTCCTGCCGCTGCTCTTCAGTATGCGTCAGAATGACTTCGAACGGTACGCCGAGCAGAGTCAGCAGTTCATGACGACGGGGAGAACCGGAAGCAAGATAGAGCGAAAACATCGTTATAACCTCATTGTACGGCAAACTGACGGCGGATCTTGCGCATCAGCAGGAATAACCACGGCCAAAGCACGCCGTTGACCACACTACTCCAGAACACCTCGGGGCGGAAAGAGACGTTGATCACCAAAAACTCCGCCCAGAACACCACCACGTCCATAGCCAATGATAGCAGCACGACGATCAGCGCTTGCTGCCACAGAGCCATATTGCGGAATAATTGGAATTTGAACGCAACGAGATAGGCGATGATGCCCATGGCCAGCGCACGCACGCCGAGCGTGGAACCCAGGATCAGATCCATGATCAGCCCCAGGATAAACCCGGTGCCGACGTTAACCCGATGGGGTAACGCCATCACCCAGTAAGTGAGGATCAGCAGCAGCCAGGATGGCCGGAACATGTAGATTTGCTCCGGCCACGGCATGATTTGCAGCACTAATGCCACCAGGAATGACAGCCAGATAATCCAGCGCCCGTTGCTGCGATAGCGATTCATCGGGTTGCCCCCACCGGTGGCGGCTGAACGGTACCGGTAGCGGGAGCGGGCAGCGGAGCCGGTGGGCCCATGGCATCAGCCGGTGGCAATACCTGCGGCATCATCTGCATCAGGCGTTCATTGGCAACGCGGTGAACTTCCTCCGGCGGCAGCGGCATGGTGCCGTTGCGATCGGCGCCCCATAGTAACAACAGATAGCGCAGGCGTTGCAGACCAGCGGTTGGCCGCGCCTGGATCACGGTATAGGCGCGTTGGTTATCCACTTTTACCGAGGACACCACGGCTACCGGATACCCTTCTGGGAAGCGACCGCCCAAACCAGAGGTGACCAGCACATCCCCGACGCGGATATCGGTATTGCCCGGCAGATGTTCCAGTTGCAAGTCATCCGTACAGCCACTGCCTGCGGCAATCACCCGGATATCATTGCGCAATACCTGGATCGGCAACGCATGGGAAGCATCACAGATCAGCAGGACGCGGCTGGTCATTTTAGCCACCGCCACCACCTGCCCGACCACGCCTTTATCACTGATAACCGGCTGGCCTTCATAAACCCCGTTGTCCGACCCTTTATCAATCACTACCTGATCGCTATAGGGGTCTGAACCGGTGGAGATCACCTGAGTGACCATTTTGTGTTCGTCCTGGCGCAACGGCGAGCCTAGCAGCTCACGCAAACGGGCATTTTCCTGTTTGAATTGGCCAAGAAGAAGATTATCGCTGTTTTTGAGTAACAGTTCCTGCCGCAGAGCACGGTTTTCCAGCTCTAGCTGTTGGCGGGTAGCCAGCGTTTCCGATACGCTGTCCAAAACTTTACGCGGCCCATTAGCCAAGAAGTAAAAAGGGCTGACGGCGGTGTCCATGTAGTTTCGTATTTTAACGAACGTACCGAGCCGGCTGTCGGCAACGATCAGTGCAATCGCCACGATCACTGCCAGGAAAAGTCGTAGTTGCAGGGAAGGCCCCCTGCTAAAAATCGGCTTCATAAATTATGCACGTTCCTCGACAACAGAAAGGGGAACGCACCAGATGCCAGGTTAATGCCGCCATCCGCTACGATCCCTCCATTCTGGGGCTGCTCACTATTCTTCGCTGAACAAATCGCCGCCATGCATGTCGATCATTTCCAACGCCTTGCCACCACCGCGAGCCACACAGGTGAGAGGATCTTCAGCCACCACTACCGGGATACCGGTCTCTTCCATCAGCAGGCGATCCAGGTTACGCAGCAATGCGCCACCACCGGTCAGCACCATACCGCGTTCGGAGATGTCGGAAGCCAGTTCCGGCGGGCACTGTTCCAGCGCAACCATGACCGCGCTGACGATGCCGGTCAGAGGTTCCTGCAAAGCTTCGAGAATTTCATTGGAGTTCATGGTGAAGCCACGCGGCACACCTTCTGCCAGGTTACGGCCACGCACTTCAATTTCACGCACTTCGTCATCCGGATAGGCCGAGCCGATACCGTGCTTGATACGTTCTGCGGTAGCTTCACCGATCAGTGAACCGTAGTTACGGCGCACGTAATTAATGATGGCTTCGTCAAAACGGTCGCCGCCGATACGCACGGAAGAGGAGTACACCACGCCGTTAAGCGAGATCACCGCCACTTCAGTGGTACCACCACCGATATCAACCACCATGGAGCCAGTGGCTTCCGATACTGGCAGACCCGCACCGATCGCCGCAGCCATAGGCTCTTCAATCAGGAAGACTTCACGCGCACCGGCACCCTGAGCGGACTCACGGATCGCACGGCGTTCAACCTGGGTGGCACCAACAGGTACGCAAACCAGTACGCGCGGGCTAGGGCGCATAAAGCTGTTGCTGTGAACCTGCTTGATGAAATGCTGCAGCATTTTTTCGGTGACAAAGAAGTCGGCGATCACGCCATCTTTCATTGGGCGAATAGCCGCGATATTGCCAGGCGTACGCCCCAGCATTTGCTTGGCGTCATGACCTACGGCCGCAACGCTCTTGGGTGAGCCGGCACGATCCTGGCGAATGGCAACCACCGACGGTTCATTCAGTACAATGCCTTGTCCTTTAACATAAATCAGGGTATTGGCGGTACCCAAGTCGATGGACAAGTCATTAGAAAACATGCCACGAAATTTCTTAAACATAACGAAAGGATAATCCTGCAAGCTGGGGGCGGAAAATAAAATCCGCCTACTTTACCAACCACACGAAGCAGCGACAAGGCGCAAAAACGTCCTACTTCGGTGAAAATTAGTCTGCGTTATTTGTGACCGAATGCACGGAAAGCGAATGGGGCCTGATATCCCTCAACAAAGGCTCAGCTAGCCACCAAATCAACGTACCAAACGGCAGTAACACAGCTCATAAAATCTAACATTTTTCCTGATTGTCACCGGTGGTAAGCACCTACTGACGCCCACAGGAAAAGACGGGCCATTCTACGTTAATTTTTGCCCGGTCATCAGGTTAAACACGATATCGACGCGAATATTTTTTGCGAGCTATATCGATCGGCTCCGGCGAAGCGAAAAAGTCCCCCTGCCCACCTAGGATCCCGCGCTCTTTCAGCGTCTGCCATTCGTTGCGCGTACGCACGCTGGCGGCAAAAACCTTCGCTTGAGTGCCTTCGCAGGCACCGGTCAGGCTCTGAACGAACAGCTGATTCTCATCCCGCCGGTCAATACTCCTTACCAACCCTGGGTGAAGCTTGACGATCTCCACCGGTAACGACTTGATATAAGAGGTACTCACCACCGTCAACCCGGCCTGAGAAACCGCCAGACGACAGCCTAATCCGGTCAACAATCGCAGCACCGGACGCAAACGGTCGATATGTTGACACACATCTGCCTCTGCAAGTTCAATCAGAATTCGCCTGCGGTGACTTTTTTCACACTGTAACAGGGTATCGCGCAGCCAACGTTGGAAACTGCGCTGCAATAATGAATCAACGCATAGTGGAAACGCCAGCGTCTCTTCCGGCCACAGTGCCAATAAAGGAATAATCCGATTCATCTGCTGGCGGTCATAGCTTTCCGCCAAGCCAAGCTGATTGACCAGCGGCATATACTCGGCAGGCAACAGTTCCTGTGCGCCATCATAAATCCGGCTCATGATTTCGCGGTGATGCACATCACCTTCCACCGTCACCGCCGGTTTTTGATATAAGCGAGGGCCGCCGCGCGCCAGCACCTGTTCAAGCAGCGTGCGCCATTTAACGCTGCCGCGCCCTTTCTCTGGCACATCGCTATCATAGACGTACCAGCCGTTTTCGCCTTGCAATACGGCGTGGCGGGTCGCCTGTTCGGCGTAATCGATGATTTCTTCCGTGGTCTGCCCGCTGCGGTAGGCCACAATACCAATATGCAAGAACGCCTCACGGTCAATCAGCGCCGTTGAGGGCAAGGAGTCGATCGCGTTGACCAGCTGCGCCGCGATGCCGTCCGCTTCTTTCAGCGTGCGGTGTGGCAGCAGAACGGTAAAATCACTGTGGAAGTAACGGGCCAGTAAGGCGGCAGGATAGCGCATGACAAAAGTGGACAGCAGGTTGACCAACGAATACATCAGCTCCTGCACCGCTGCATTGCCGTGAATTTCACGCAGGGTATCGAAATCCGGCAGGCGCACCATCATGACGATGCCGTGTGACCCGACATCTTCCAGTTGAGTCGTGAGCTGGTTATCAAAGAACAGCCGGTTATTGAGGCCGGTTTTGGCATCCTGAGCGGCAAAAGCACGGATCAAGGTATCTACCCGGCTGCGCTCCTCACGTGCTTCGGCCAAATCGGCCAGCAGGCGATCCAACGCGCCGCTGACGCTGGCGGGCCATTCGCGAATGTCTCCCTTCAGCACCTGTTCACGCTCGCCGTTGAGAATGCGCCGCGCCCGGCGCTCAAGGCGATCTTCACCTACTGCCTGTTCACGCAGCCAGCGTAAACTGAACAACAGGATCACCACCATGATGACAATTGACAGCGTGACCGCCGCCGTGGACTGCAATGAACGCACGTCGCTGGCGAACGGATCGAGATAGGTGACATTCACCCGGGTGCCGGGATGATGCATCATGTTTAACGAGGTTTGGCGGTAGCCAGCCAGCGATGCCCAAGGGGCTTTAATGGTCGGCAGACTGTAGGAGAAAAGGTTGCTGGTTTCGGTATCGACATGAATCGCAACGATGCCTAGCGGTCGCATCACCAAGGGCAGCCAGTTATCCTGAGCCTGCAGAGGTTGAAGCAGCATTGCCTGATCGATGGAAGTGGCCAGGGCTTCAAAACGGCGCTCTAGGCGCTCCTGGGTCACGTAAAAGAAACTGTATGAACACCCCATCAGCATCAAGAACATAGCCAATGCGACGAGCAGGGTGATTAGAGCAGAGAGTTTGGTTGTAAATCTCATCCCTGTGCCTTCTGCGCGATGATAAAATGAAGAGCCACCTTTTGATGTGCCAAGGCCCCGTTCCTGCTCGATTGAAAACAACGCAATACCCTGATATTAAAAATCATGAAGCGACTTCAATTTCTTTGCCAAGCATCAGGTTAGCTTTACAAAGCTATCAAGCCTGGTCGACGAAGAAAACCATTAAGCACTATTTTTTTGTCCTTTATCAGGACAGGCTTTTTTATTATGCATATAGTCAGACAATACTGAACCATACATTCATATGATATATGAAAAAACGGGGAACAATGACATGCGCGTATTATTATTGGAGCAAGCTGGCGAAAAAACCCTGGCACAAGTCAAGAATATTGATAGTGACCAGTTGCCAGAAGGAGATGTGACGGTCGACGTCAACTGGTCCAGCCTCAACTATAAAGATGCCCTGGCGATCACCGGCACGGGGAAAATTATTCGTCACTTCCCAATGGTGCCAGGTATCGATTTTGCCGGCCTGGTACACAGCAGCAAAGATCCGCGTTTTAAGCCAGGCCAGAGCGTAGTGCTCACCGGCTGGGGCGTTGGCGAAAATCACTGGGGCGGGTTGGGCGAACAGGCCCGCGTTAGCGGCGAATGGCTGGTACCACTGCCCAAAGGGCTGTGTGAACGCAAAGCGATGATCCTCGGCACCGCCGGTTTTACCGCCATGCTGTGCGTGATGGCACTGGAAGAAGGCGGAGTGAAACCGGAGGACGGCGACGTTCTGGTCACCGGAGCCAGCGGTGGCGTGGGGAGCACGGCGGTTGCTCTACTGTCCGCTCTGGGCTATAGCGTCACCGCCATCAGCGGGCGCGACAGCAATACCGACTATCTGAAATCCCTCGGTGCCAAAACCGTGCTGCCCCGTAGTGAATATATTGAAACACCGCGCCCGCTGGAGAAACAGCTGTGGGCCGGCGCCATCGACACCGTAGGCGACAAATTGCTGGCTCGCGTGCTAGCGCAGATGAATTATAACGGCACTGTTGCCGCCTGCGGCCTGGCGGGAGGCTACCAGTTACCGACTACCGTAATGCCGTTTATCTTGCGTAACGTGCGTCTGCAAGGCGTTGATTCGGTGCTCACGCCGCTGCATCGTCGCCAAACTGCATGGGAACGTCTGGCCGGTATTCTGCCAGAAAGTTTCTATGAACAAGCCACGCAGGAAATTCAGCTGGAAGACGTGCCTGCCGCGGCTACCGCGCTGATGAACAATCAGATCACTGGCCGTACCCTGGTAAAAATCCGTTCATAATCGGTGGGGCGCCGCATCCGGCGCCTGCTTTTACCCCCACAAGAAATTACCTCTCGTTTACCTCTCTTTACATCCACCCTCTCGCAGAAAGTTGGCTTTCACGCCATGCTTACACCATCACTTGCGGAGAAAAAAATGAAACAACAGCGAAAACTGACCGAAGCCGATGTCACGCCGGAAAGCGTGTTCTATCAGCGGCGCAAGGTGCTCCAGGCGCTAGGGATCACGGCAGCCTCACTGGCTTTGCCCATCCAGGCGCAGGCCGACTTGCTTTCCTGGTTCAAAGGTAACGATCGCCCCCCGGCTCCAGCAGGCAAACCGCTAGACTTCAGCAAGCCCGAAACCTGGCAAGCCAAGCTGGAGCTGACGCCGGAAGAAAAAGTCATGGGGTACAATAATTTCTACGAATTTGGCCTGGATAAGGCCGATCCCGCGGCCAACGCAGGCTCACTGAAAACGACGGACTGGAAGGTGAAAATCGACGGTGAAGTCGGCAAGCCCATAACGCTGGATATCGACGATTTACTCAAGCGATTCCCGCTGGAGCAACGCATTTATCGCATGCGCTGCGTCGAAGCCTGGTCGATGGTGGTGCCGTGGATTGGCTTTGAGTTGGGCAAACTGCTTAAGCTGGCCGAGCCCAACAGCAACGCGCGCTACGTGGCTTTTCAAACGCTGTACGATCCAGAGCAGATGCCCGGTCAGAAAGATCGCTTTATTGGGGGTGGCCTCAAGTATCCCTATGTCGAAGGTTTGCGCCTTGATGAAGCCATGCATCCACTGGCTCTGTTAACTGTGGGCGTGTATGGCAAGATGCTGCCACCGCAAAACGGTGCTCCGGTGCGCCTGATCACTCCATGGAAGTACGGCTTCAAAGGCATCAAGTCTATCGTGCAGATCACCCTGACCCGCGAACAACCGCCAACCACCTGGAATCTGTCTGCTCCCAACGAATATGGTTTTTACGCCAACGTGAATCCCCATGTCGATCATCCGCGCTGGTCGCAGGCCACCGAACGCTTTATCGGTTCCGGCGGCATTCTGGATGTGAAACGTCAGCCCACGCTGCTGTTCAACGGTTATGCGGACCAGGTGGCTTCGCTATATCGCGGCCTCGATTTACGGGAGAACTTCTGAGTGCGCTTAACCCCCAAGCAGGTCACCTGGCTAAAAGTTGCCATCTACCTGGCGGCATTCCTGCCCTTTCTGTGGCTGGTGTTGTCAGTCGATCAGGGCTGGTTCAGCGCCGATCCGGCCAAGGATATCCAGCATTTTACCGGCAGGATGACGTTGAAATTGCTGCTGGCAACCCTGCTCGTCACTCCATTGGCCCGCTACGCGCGCCAGCCGCTGCTGATCCGTTGCCGACGCCTGCTGGGTTTGTGGTGTTTTGCCTGGGGAACCCTGCATCTGATAAGCTACTCGACGCTGGAATTGGGGCTGAGCAACATAGGCCTGCTGGGGCGCGAGCTGGTAACCCGCCCCTATCTGACGCTAGGTATCCTCTGCTGGTTGATCTTGCTGGCTCTGGCGGCCACCTCAACGCTATGGGCGCAGCGCAAATTGGGGGCCAAATGGCAGAAGTTGCATAACTTCGTCTACCTGGTGGCGATCCTGGCACCGATCCACTACCTTTGGTCGGTAAAAACGTTGTCACCGCAGCCTTTTATTTACGCGTCGCTGGCGCTGCTGTTGTTAGCTCTGCGTTACAAGAAATTTCGCTCGTGGTGGCGTAAACCGCGCTAAAACCGGCAAGATTGACGGTAAAAATCCCCTGGCGGGGCGCGGAACTTTTCTGTGTTCTACCCCTCATAATCCAATAGCGGCACTGGGTGTTTGTTGATTTAGGGTTGAATATCTTCGCTGATAAGACCAGTATTTAGCTGCGAATTGCCACGATATCGTTATAATGCCCGACCTTGAACCTGTCGCTGCAGCAAAATCTGCGCGTAACAGGTGACAAATCGGTGACATCGGGTTATTTTCTACGATGATGGTTTTATTGCCGGAGATACCAGCACAATGGCGGATAAGTTTCACATTTTGCTTCTGAACGGCCCCAATCTCAATCTGCTGGGGACGCGTGAGCCGGAAAAGTACGGCAGCGCTACGCTGGCAGAGATTGTTAACGGATTGGAAAACCAGGCGCTCGCGCTAGATATCACCCTGAGTCATCTGCAGTCCAACGCCGAGCATGCGCTCATCGATCGCATTCATCAGGCACGCGGCAATACGGATTTTATCCTGATTAACGCTGCCGCATTCACGCACACCAGCGTGGCGTTGCGCGATGCACTGTTGGCAGTACAGATCCCGTTTATCGAGATCCACCTGTCCAACGTGTACGCTCGTGAGCCTTTCCGTCATCACTCCTACCTGTCTGATATCGCGGTAGGCGTGATCTGTGGCCTCGGCGCGGATGGCTACACATTTGCTTTACAGGCAGCGGTTCGCCGTTTGTCAAAAACCCACTAATTGCTACACAAAAAGAGTACGGAATCACACTCATGGATATTCGTAAAATCAAGAAACTGATCGAACTGGTTGAAGAATCAGGCATTTCTGAACTGGAAATCTCTGAAGGCGAAGAGTCGGTTCGCATCAGCCGTGCCGCACCGGTGCAGGCTTACCCAATGATGCAACAGTACGCAATGCCAGCCCAGCAGCAGCAACCTGCTCTGGCCAACGCCGTTGCCCCTGCTGCCGCAGAAACCCCAGCAGCACCAGCGGCCATGAGTGGCCATATCGTTCGTTCACCAATGGTAGGGACCTTCTACCGCACCCCAAGCCCGGACGCGAAAGCCTTCGTGGAAGTGGGCCAGAAAGTGAACGCCGGTGATACTCTGTGCATCGTTGAAGCCATGAAAATGATGAACCAGATTGAAGCGGACAAATCCGGTGTGGTTAAAGCGATCCTGGTAGAAAACGGCCAACCGGTTGAATTTGACGAGCCACTGGTCGTCATCGAATAACGAGGCGCACCATGCTAGATAAAATTGTTATCGCCAACCGTGGCGAGATCGCGCTCCGTATCCTGCGCGCTTGTAAAGAACTGGGCATCAAAACCGTTGCCGTTCACTCAAGTGCCGACCGCGATCTGAAACACGTTCTGCTGGCGGATGAGACCGTTTGTATCGGCCCTGCACCGTCAGTTAAAAGCTATCTGAACATCCCGGCCATCATCTCCGCCGCCGAAATTACCGGCGCCGTGGCGATCCACCCGGGTTATGGCTTCTTGTCCGAGAATGCCGACTTTGCCGAGCAGGTAGAGCGCTCTGGCTTTATCTTCATCGGCCCACGCGCCGAAACCATTCGCCTGATGGGTGACAAGGTTTCAGCCATCAGCGCGATGAAAAAAGCCGGCGTACCTTGCGTACCAGGCTCCGACGGCCCGCTGACCGATGACATGGACAAAAACCGTGCCTTCGCCAAGCGCATCGGTTATCCGGTGATCATCAAGGCTTCCGGCGGCGGCGGCGGTCGCGGCATGCGCGTTGTGCGCGGCGACAAAGATCTCGAACAATCCATCTCCATGACCAAAGCGGAAGCCAAAGCGGCTTTCAACAACGACATGGTGTATATGGAGAAGTACCTGGAAAACCCTCGCCATATCGAAATTCAGGTGTTGGCAGACGGCCAGGGCAACGCCATCTATCTGGCTGAACGTGACTGCTCCATGCAGCGCCGCCACCAGAAAGTGGTCGAAGAGGCACCAGCACCGGGGATCACCCCAGAGCTGCGCCGCTACATCGGTGAACGCTGTTCAAAAGCCTGTGTGGAAATCGGCTACCGCGGTGCAGGTACCTTTGAGTTCCTGTATGAAAACGGCGAGTTCTATTTCATTGAAATGAACACCCGTATCCAGGTGGAACACCCGGTTACCGAAATGATCACCGGCGTGGATCTGATCAAAGAGCAGCTGCGTATCGCTGCCGGTCAGCCGCTGTCGATCAAACAGGACGAAGTGAAGGTCCAAGGCCATGCGGTGGAATGCCGTATCAACGCCGAAGACCCGAACACCTTCCTGCCAAGCCCAGGCAAGATCACCCGCTTCCACGCTCCTGGTGGTTTCGGCGTGCGTTGGGAATCTCATATCTACGCTGGCTATACCGTGCCGCCGTACTATGACTCCATGATTGGCAAGCTGATCACCTACGGTGAAAACCGTGACGTGGCGATTGCCCGCATGAAGAATGCCCTGGCTGAGCTGATCATCGATGGCATCAAAACCAACGTTGAACTGCAGCAGAAGATCATGACCGACGAAAACTTCCAGCATGGTGGCACCAACATCCACTATCTGGAGAAGAAGCTGGGTCTGCAGGAAACCTGATTATCGGTTAACGATATTGGGCTAATAAAAAACACCGCATGAGAACTTCTGCGGTGTTTTTTTATTTAATGGGGTGAGGGGTATCGCACCCATAGGCATACGCCCGCAAAACCTCCTGGATCTTGTCGATAATCAGGCTATGTGGGTCACCGGCACACTCGCCAGCCATCAGGCGTGGGAATTGCAGCGGGAAATACTGGCTCAGCATACCCAACGGAATGGCTACTCCGCTCAGGTTTGCCACCAGCTTGTCGATGGCCGCGCTGATGCGCGCTTCAGGCCAGTAATAGCGGATCCGATCGGACAGGCTGTAGTGTAGATCGATCATCGCCTTCGAATGGCGCGGATCGTAATACTTCTTCCAATACTTGGGCTCATCCTGCATCACGCTATCGATCACTGCCAGCACGTGGCTCTGCTGTTCTGCGGCGATCAGCTCCTTTTCGATCAGCGCCAGGCTGAAGATCGCCTCACGCAGGGCAAAAGTCAGCGCCGGGCCGACTTTCAGGATCGCAAAGTGATCGCGCACCAACTGGCGGAACGCTTTCGGGGTTTGATAATCCGTAGAGTGGGCCTCAAACACCAACGGCGTTGACTCAATCATGGCGGAAAGCTGGCGCGCCTGTTCCGGCTGATAGTGGATCACTGTGGAATGGTCGAACTCGACTCCCGGCTGCACCACCAGCCCCACCACCCGCTCCATGGCCTGCTCCAAACCTAAGCGAGCAAACGCCTGCCGATGCGTCTCGATGGTCTCGGCGGCATCCTGTGGCCGCGTGACGTGTACCTGAGCGATAGCGTGGCTTTCCCCACCCGGAACCGGCACTTCCGTACCTATCACGTAGCTCAGCGCCTGCCGCTGCTCTGAGGTGGCAGCCGCTTCCGCCACCGCACATAGCCGCGCCGCACGCTCGGCCACCACCGTTGGCGGTAAAGGAACCGGATCGTCCGCGCAGGACATGGAAGCATCCAGATGAATTTTACTGAACCCAGCCTGAACGTAATCGGCAATCAGGCGTTCGGCTTTCTCCATCGCCAGCCCAGCCGGTTCATCCCGCCAACAGTTCGGCCCAAGATGGTCACCCCCCAATATCAAGCGTGACTGCGGGAAGCCAATCTTGGCGGCAATGGCATACACAAACTCGCGAAAATCAGCCGGTTTCATCCCGGTGTAGCCGCCAAATTGGTTCACCTGGTTGGAGGTGGCCTCAATCAATACCTTACGCTGGCTAGCCAGGTCAAAACGCAACGTGGCCTCAATCACCAACGGATGTGCCGAGCAAACCGAACAGATGCCAATGTGCTTGCCGCTTTTATGCTGCTTAATAATAGATTTCATGCTTATGGCCTCATTTACCCGTCGCCTTTCAAGTCTCAGCGTTGCTACCTGCACTTGCCCACCCCAGTCACTTACTAAAAGTAAGCTCCTGGGGATGAACAAGCTTGTCGCCTAGCTGTGACTTGAAATTCATAGGGTAAAACAATGTCCTGAACTGAATATTCAAGACGTTGGAATGTTATTTACAGCGCGCCGACCGGCACGGTCCGTTGCTGCTGCAAGAAAGTGTCGATTTCAGCGAAGGTAGAAGTCCCTTCCATTGGCCCACGCCGGGTTACCGCCAGTGCACCGCAGGCATTGGCATAGCGCAGCGCCTGGGAAACGCTGTGCCCCTGCAACCGGCAAGCAATGTAAGCGCCGCCAAAACAGTCGCCCGCCCCGGTCGGATCGACCTCGTCTACGGCATAGCTGTCGATATGCAGGGTTTCATCCGCGGAATAATAGCTCGCCCCTTTACTGCCGCGTTTCACCACCACTTCTTTAATGCCGTCCTTCAGGTAGCGAGCAATCGCCTCATCCAGCGTGGTTTGGGAGGACAGCAGCATCACTTCGCCTTCGCTCGGCATGTAGATATCGGTCAGCTCCAGCACGTAATGCAGCGCATCACGCATCTCGGGGATATTGAGCATTTCCTTGCGGATATTCGGGTCGAAAGACAAGGTGCCGCCGTTCGCTTTGACGATCCCTGCCGCCTTCTTCACCGCGTCCACCATATGGAAGGAAAACAGCGATGAACCCATGATGTGAAAGTGCTGGCAGTCCTGCAGCAGTTCGGCGTTCACATGCTCGGCCGATAATTTCCCACAGGCTGCGTTCTTGATATTGAAAATAAAATCGCGATCGCCGTTAGAGTGGTAAGTGACGAAGGCGCTGCCGGTCGTCTCATGCGGCAACACACGGATACCGCGCGTATCCACTCCGTCAGCCTTTAGGCGTTCGATATTCAGCGTGCCGAAGCCGTCATTACCCACGCAGCTGATAATGCCGCACTGCCCGCCCAGCTTGGTCACCTGGTCGATAAAAATCGCCGGGGCACCGCTGGGGAAGGGGCCATTCCATAAGCCTGGATGGGTAAAAGATTGGCCAACCTTATCGGCCATGATCTCAACCAGGATCTCGCCGATGGTATAAATTTTTCTCATTGTCCCGTTCCTTATACAAATCTGCCTGTGATCGTTAGCCGCGTTTCTTCTTGTTTCGGACGTCGACATACACCGCGATAAGGATCACCAGTCCCTTCACCACCATTTGATAGAAATAAGGTACGTTCATTAAATTCATACCGTTGTTGATGACCCCGATGGTCAGCGCACCAATCATGGTGCCAATCACCGTGCCGTAACCTCCATTCAGGCTGGTGCCGCCTAACACTGCGGCGGCGATAGCATCCAGCTCATAACTCAGCGCGGCGTTAGGCTGGCCGGAATACAGCCGTGAAGCCAGGATCATGCCGCTGATGCCCGCCATTACGGCGGTGATCATAAAGACCTTTATTTTCAAGGCAGAAACGTTAATCCCCGAATAGATCGCGGCCTCTTTATTGCCGCCGGTGATATAAATTTTGCGCCCAAAGGTGGTTTTCGACAGGATGAAATGGTTGACGATCAGCAACACCAACAGGATCCAGATTGGGATCGGGATATAAAGGAACTCGCCGTTGCCCAGCGCCAAAAACGCCTCGTTTTTGATCATGATCGGCGTGCCGTCGGTGACGATATAGGCAATGCCCCGGAAGATGCCCATCGTCGCGACGGTAACGATAAACGACGGGATACCGGCCAGCGCAGTCAGGCTACCGTTAACCAGGCCCAGCACCAGCGCGGCCATAATCGACAGCGGGATCACCAGAATAAACGGGATGCCATAGGACAGACCAAGCGCAGCAAAGGTCCCCACCAGCGCAATGGTTGACCCCACCGAAAGATCGATATCCCCCAGCAGCAGTACATACGTCATGCCATAGGCGGTGATGGCAATGATCGAGACCTGCAAAATAATATTGGTAATATTATTCACGCTCAGGAAGCTGTCGTTGATCACGCTGAACAGGATCACCAAGGCCACCAGGCCCGCCAGTATGCCGCCGTACTGCTTGGCGGCTTTTGCCAGTTTCCCTGGCCCGTTGAACGCCGAATGGCCCTCGGCGGCCAGCACTTTATCGCTCATTATTTCACTCCTGTTGCTGCGGTCATGACTTGGGTTTGCGTGAGTCCAGCGGTGGCAAAAACGTCGGCGATCTGCTTGGCGCGCATCACCACCAGCCGATCGCTGAGTGCCATGACTTCCGGCAGTTCGGAAGAGATCAAGATAATGGCAGTACCCTGCGCAGCAAGCTGGCGTATGACGTTATAAATCTCGAACTTGGCACCGACGTCCACGCCGCGCGTTGGCTCGTCGAGGATTAAGATCCGTGGCACTTTTTCCAACCATTTCGACAGCACGATCTTTTGCTGATTGCCGCCGCTCAGGGTGCTGACCAGCTGGTGTGGCGAACTGACCTTGATGTTCATCCGCCGGATCGCCTGCTGGGTTTTCGCCTCTTCGTGCTTATGGTTGATCAGGCTGGAACCCGCATACTGAAAGGCGACGTGATGGGTGTTAATGCTTACGTCATGCATCAGCACCAACCCCTCCTCCTTGCGGTTTTCCGTCACGAAGGCGATACCATGCTCTATCGCCTGCTTTGGATTGCGAATAGTGACTACCGCCTCATCAATGCGAATTTCACCCTGATAGCCGGTCAGGCCAAAAATGGCCTTCATTACGTCTGAACGCCCCGATCCCACCAGCCCAAAAAAGCCCAGCACTTCACCTGCACGCAGTGAGAAATGGATATCATGAAACAGTTTGTCCTGCGAAAACTGCCTGACTTCCAACACCGGCACTTGCTCTGCTGAAGGAGGTTCGCCGATGCGTGGCGGGTAGATGTTGGTCATTTCGCGGCCAACCATCTGGGCAATCAGCCGGTGAATATCGGTCTGGTGTTTATCATGGGTGGCAATGAACTCGCCGTCGCGCAGCACCGAGATATCATCAGATACCCGCATGATCTCATCCATGCGGTGCGAGATATAAATCACCGCGCAGCCGCGCTGTTTCAGCTTGTCGATAATGCCAAACAGGATGTCGGCCTCGTTATCGCTCAGCGACGACGTTGGTTCATCCATGATCACGACATCTGCTGGGTAGCTCAGCGCCTTGGCAATCTCTACCAGTTGGCGCTGGGCCATCGACATGGTGCCGACAATTTGCTGCGGATCGAGCGGAATGGCCAAATCCGCCAGCAGGCGTTGGCAATCATTCACCATCTGGCTATCGTTAATAAAACCAAAGCGGGTTGGCTCATTATTAGCGTAGATATTTTCTGCTACGCTCATATTATTGCTCAGGCTCAGTTCCTGAAAAATAATCGCGATACCCAACTTTCTGGAATGCTGTGGGTTGTTAATAGTGACGTTTTGCCCTTTGAGGAGTATTTCCCCTTTGGTCGGCGGATAAATTCCTGCCAGGATTTTCATTAGCGTGGATTTACCGGCACCATTTTCGCCCAGTAGCGTATGGACTTTACCTTTGCGTATTTTCAGGCTGACATTTTTTAATGCGTTAACATGGCCGAAACTTTTGGCTATTTCCGTTACCGCCAGCACCGTATCCGTCATTATTTCCTCCACCCACGTGGCCCCTCACCCTAGCCCTCTTCCAAAGGGGAAAGGGACCGATCGAGTTTGTTGGTTTCTCTGTGTAATACCCAATCCTCTTGCTTCTTACTACTCACTTCCCGAAGCAGCACGGACCAATCAAGCACTCCGGCCAGTTCCCTCTCCCTTTGGGAGAGGGTTGGGGTAATGGTTAGCCGCTGAAGCTTGGGTTAACGAGCCGTGTTATTTGCCGGTATAAACGCCAGGTGCAACTGGGATCAACTTGGCGACGGGCTTGCCGTTCAGATGGTCAACGGCAGCATCAATAGCCTTGGCACCCATTTGGTCTGGGTATTGGCGGATCACTGCGACGAAGGTCTTGTCGCTGTCGACGGCGTCGCGAGCTTCTTTCATCCCGTCGAAACCGATGATCTTGATATTGTCGTTACGAGCGGATTTGGCGGCGATCACCGCAGCCAGCGCGGCATCATCGCCAAAACCAAACAGGCCATTCAGATCCGGGTGCGCCTGCATCATGTTCTGCGCCACGGTTAGCGCTTCCGCCCGGGTGATGCCGGTTTGGATCGCCACAATCTTCACGTCAGGCGTATCGGCCAACCCTTTCTTGAAGCCGTCCACGCGTGCCACCACCGATTGCAGCGCCGGATAATCAATAATCGCTACCTTGCCTTTACCGTTGAGCAGTTTGCCCATCAGCTTGCCCGCTTCGACGCCACCGGCGTAGTTGTCGGTAGCCACGTGAGTGACCACCGGTACGCCCTCGGCGGCCACATCAACGGTAATAACCGGAATACCGGCTTTCTCCGCTTTGATAATCGCCGCCTGCACGCCTTTGGAATCCACCGGCGAAATAATAATGGCGTCGACCTTCTTGGTAATAAAGTCTTCTACGTCAGAAAGTTGTTTATTCAGATCCTGATTGGCAATTGAAATGTTCAGCACCACGTCGTCTTTCTTGGCTTCCGCTTTCATTGCGTCGGCCAGATCAATATAGAACGGATGCTGTTGCGTCAGCAGCGATGCACCAATTTTATATTCCTTGGCTAACGTTGCCTGCGAGAATACTGCCAGCCCGATGGCCAGCACCGAACCTAATACCTTTAATTTATGCATGATCTATCCTCAGTTTTTATTATTTCTGCTTGTTTAGCTTGCTGTTTTGTAGGGGGTTACTTGTTAATGTTTAAAGCTTTCCTTCACAGCCACATACGCCAATCACTTTTTCCACTACCCGTTGCATGGCGCTTTTCGCTGGTTGCATATAATGGCGCGGATCATTGGCATCAGGATGCTGGTGGAAATACGCTTTCAGAGCATCCGAGAAAGCGATTTTCAGCTCGGTAGCCACGTTGACCTTGCAGATGCCTAAACGGATACAGCGGCGGATATCGCTATCGCTCAGGCCGGAAGCCCCATGCAGCACCAGCGGCACTTCCACACGATCGCGGATCTGTTCCAGGCGGGCAAAATCCAGCTTGGGCTCGGACTGGTACAGGCCATGCGCGGTACCAATAGCCACCGCCAGCGAATCGATCCCGGTACGAGCAACAAACTCCACCGCCGCCTCCGGCGAGGTGTAGATAGCGTCTTTCCCTTCCACGATCAGGTCGTCTTCCTGGCCTCCCAGGCGGCCTAGCTCAGCCTCAACGCTGGCATCGTAGCGATGGCTGTATTCAACGATTTGTTTGACCAGCGCCACGTTTTCTTCAAAAGGAAAGTGAGAGCCGTCGATCATCACGGAACGGATCCCGGCGTTGATCTTATGGTAGATATCGGCGGGCTCTTCGTGATGATCCAAATGTAACGCCAGCGGGATCTGGTACTCATGCGCCAGTGCCTTGACGATCATGATGATGTTTTCCAGCCCACCGTAGCGGTAAGTGCCGGTCGTTCCCGCCAGGATCACTGGCGAACGATACTGTGCAGCGGTTTCGACCACCACCTGCAAGGTTTCCAAGTTGTGGATGTTGAATGCTGGCACCGCGTACCCTTGCTGCTGCGCTTTCTGCAGCATATTCTTGCTTGAAATGATGTACATCGATTCTCCTCGATCCCGCACCTGATACCGCAGTCGGTAATTACAAAATGAAAATTTATTTAGATAAACTTTCCAAGTGAAACCGAATATAGAGAGAAAACGCGCAAAAAAGCGTGACAGGGATCGAAGATTATCAAATAACTTTCAAAACGTAATCTAACTAGATGTTGATTACGAAACATAAGGTATGTACCGGTGTTTGTGCGCTTAAGATCACCCTATCTCGGGTGTATACCCTCCATCGAGAATCACCTAATAACATGAATAATAATAAAAATATAAACCTAAACACTAGCCTAATCCTGACTTTCAAAATAACGAAAGCCTGCGTGGGTATTACTTTCAATTAGAAAGTATGAAGGATATAGTAACCCTTATTACCGTTTAACGATGGGGGCGAATGTGCCCAGAAAGTCATCTAACCTGCTGAAACGCAGATTGAAAATTGCTGAAATCGTCGGCCAGCAAGGGGAGATCAAAGTCGACGATCTTTCTGCCCAGTTAGGGGTTTCCGGCGTGACGATCCGTAGCGATCTCAGCTACCTGGAACAGCAAGGCTACCTCAAGCGATCCTTTGGCGGTGCCATTGCCACCCCAACGCAGCCGCTGGCGGAGCCGATCGAACCAGGGATCGCCCTGCCCCCACTCACGCTGGCTAACCAGTTGGAAATCGCCCGCCACTGCGCCAGGATGATTGCCGATCGCGATACGCTATTTCTCGGCCATGGCGATATCTGCCGCAAGATCATCCCGTTCCTGAGCGGCCTGAAAAAGCTGCGGCTGATCGTCAATGACTTACAGCATGCAATCCTGGCCGATCAGTTTTTGGACGGTGAGATTATCGTCGCGGGTGGGGAGTTGATCCGCTCGCATACCGCGCTAAGCGGCAAAGCGCTGGATAGCGTGATCCAACAGTTCACCATCAACCACTGCATTCTCGAAGCCAGCATTACGGACAGCTCAGGTATCCTGAATGTCGATCAGCCGCTGTTGGCGTCCCATTACCAACGCTGCCTGGACAAGGCGCAGAATAAAACCGCCATCATTACCCATTTGCCCATTCAGGCCAGTGCGATCGGAACTATCGGCCACCTCAGCCAGATAGATAATCTGGTGACCAACCGTGGCGTGAATGAACATTATCAGCAGCAATTATTCGAATCCGACTTCAGCATCCGCTACACCAATAACGAATGTTTTACCTGGGCCAACCGGGAAACGATCGGGGAATAAAGGGGCACTTATGTCAGTTAGCATCTGCACGATGGGTGAGTTACTGGTTGAATTCCTTTCAAAAAATTATAATCAGGGATTTACTCAGCCAGGCGAGTTTCTTGGGCCGTTCCCCAGCGGGGCACCGGCTATCTATGCCGCTCAGGTGGCGCGGCTTGGCTTTGGCTCCACGCTGTTTGGCTGCGTGGGCAACGACGATTTTGGCCGTCTGAATATCGAGCGCCTGCGTCTGGAAGGCGTGATCACCGACGGCATCAGCGTGATCGACAAGGCCCCGACCGGCACGGCATTTGTCAGCTATCGCAACCCGCTGGAACGCGATTTTATCTTCAATATCCCCAACAGCGCCTGCGGCTTCTTTACCGCCGACCACATCGATCTGGGCTTGCTGAACCAGTGCCAGCATTTTCACATTATGGGTTCTTCGCTGTTCTCATTTCGTATCATCGATGCCATGCGCCGGGCGATCCAGATCGTCAAGGCCAATAAGGGGACGGTGTCGTTCGATCCCAACATTCGCAAAGAGATGCTCAATATCCCTGAGATGAGCCAGGCCTTCGAGTACATCCTCGAATATACCGATATCTTCCTGCCCAGCGAGGGAGAAGTGCATCACTTTGCCAGCAGCAAAAACCAACAGGAAGCGGATATCGTGCAGGAACTGTTGGCCAGCGGCGTGAGCCATATCGTGATCAAGCGTGGCGAGAAAGGGGCCAGCCATTACCAGCAACAAAACGGCCAGACGCAGGAGCTACACACTCCAGGCTATAGCAGCAAGATGGTCGATCCGACCGGAGCGGGCGACTGCTTTGGCGCTACCTTTGTCAGCCTGTTCCTGTCCGGCTTCAGCGCAGAAAAAGCGTTGCAGTATGCCAATGCCAGCGGTGCCTTGGCGGTTTCCCATAAGGGGCCGATGGAAGGGTTATCCAGCCTGGCGCAGATCGAGCATTTTATTGCACAGCAGGCGTAAAGCCATCAACCGGCCAGCCTTTGGCCGGTTTTTTATCCCGATTACCAACATAACGGCTTGGCAAAACTGTCCCTTGTCGTAAAATCCCCTCCTTTGCCAATCCATAACCGTAAACCCCTTGGAGGCACGGATGGAACAACGCTTTGTTCAAGCTAACCGCGAAGCCCGCTGGGCACTGGGCCTGACGCTGTTTTACCTGCTGGCCTGGTCGCTGGCGGCCTATCTGCCAGACAGCAACGCCGGGATCACCGGGCTGCCACACTGGTTCGAAATGGCCTGCCTGCTGGTACCGCTGCTGTTTATTGGCCTGTGCTGGCTGATGGTACGCGGCATCTTCCGCGATATCCCCCTGGAGGATAGCGATGCAAACTGAGGTCATTCTGCCGCTGATTGCCTATCTGTTGCTGGTGTTTGGCCTTTCGGTGTATGCCTATACCCGTCGCCAAAGCGGTAACTTCCTGAGTGAATATTTCCTCGGTAACCGTTCGATGGGCGGCTTTGTGTTGGCCATGACGCTGACCGCCACCTATATCAGCGCCAGCTCGTTTATCGGTGGGCCGGGTGCCGCCTATAAATATGGCCTTGGCTGGGTGCTGCTGGCGATGATCCAACTGCCTGCCGTGTGGCTTTCACTTGGCGTGTTGGGGAAAAAGTTTGCCATTCTGGCGCGGCGCTACAATGCCATCACCCTTAACGACATGCTGTTCGCCCGCTATCAGAGCCGCTTGCTGGTATGGCTAGCCAGTCTAAGTCTGTTGGTCGCCTTCCTTGGGGCAATGACGGTTCAGTTTATCGGCGGCGCACGCCTGCTCGAGACCGCTGCGGGTATTCCTTATGACACCGGCCTGCTGATATTTGGTATCAGCATTGCGTTGTACACCGCGTTTGGCGGCTTTCGTGCCAGCGTGCTGAACGATGCCATGCAGGGGCTGGTGATGTTGATAGGCACGATATTACTGCTAGTTGCGGTGATCCATGCGGCGGGCGGCTTACACAGCGCCGTTGATAAGCTGCAACAGATCGATCCGGCTTTGGTCTCACCGCAAGGTGGCGATCAGATCCTCAGCCTGCCGTTTATGGCTTCGTTCTGGATCCTGGTGTGCTTTGGCGTAATAGGCCTGCCGCACACCGCCGTGCGCTGTATCTCGTATAAAGACAGCAAAGCCGTGCACCGTGGTATTATTCTCGGCACCATCGTGGTGGCTATTCTGATGTTTGGTATGCATCTGGCTGGCGCCCTGGGTCGTGCGGTTCTGCCGGATCTGAAGATCCCCGATCAGGTGATCCCGACGTTGATGATCACCGTGCTGCCCCCTTACGCCGCAGGGATCTTCCTGGCCGCACCGATGGCGGCGATCATGTCGACCATCAATGCGCAGTTGCTGCAATCCTCTGCCACCATCATCAAAGACCTCTATCTGGGCGTGCGTCCGCTGCAGATGAACAATGAGAAGATGATCAAGCGCTTCTCCAGCCTGACCACGCTGATCCTCGGATTGCTGGTGCTGCTGGCCGCCTGGCGCCCGCCTGAAATGATCATCTGGCTGAACCTGCTGGCGTTCGGCGGGTTGGAAGCGGTATTCCTCTGGCCGCTGGTGCTGGGCCTGTACTGGGAACGCGCCAACGCGCAGGGAGCCCTTAGCTCAATGGTCACCGGTGCGTTATGCTATACGCTATTAGCCAGCTTCGGCCTGCAACTGGCCGGATTGCATCCTATTGTGCCTTCGCTGTTACTCAGCCTGTTGGCGTTTTATCTCGGTAACGTCTACGGCGAAAAGCGCCAGTTGGCGTCGTCCTTACCCTCTTGAGAGAATTGTTATGCCTTGGATCCAACTAAAACTGAACACCACCGGCAGCCAGGCAGAAGACCTGAGCGATGCGTTGGTTGAAAGCGGCGCGGTGTCGGTCACCTTCCAGGACACCCACGACAACCCGGTCTTTGAACCGCTGCCGGGCGAAACCCTGCTGTGGGGCGATACCGATGTGATCGGCCTGTATGATGCCGAAACCGATATGGCCGAAGTGGTCGCCATACTTGAACAGCATCCGCTGTTGGGCAGCGGTTTCCGCCACAAAATCGAGCAGTTGGAAGATAAAGACTGGGAACGTGAGTGGATGGATAACTTCCACCCGATGCGTTTTGGCGAGCGCCTGTGGATTTGCCCAAGCTGGCGTGACGTGCCCGATCCGGACGCGGTGAACGTCATGCTAGACCCAGGCCTGGCGTTTGGCACCGGCACACACCCGACCACCGCGCTTTGCCTGCAATGGCTGGATGGATTGGATCTGGCTGGCAAAACCGTCATCGACTTCGGCTGTGGCTCCGGCATCCTGGCGATTGCCGCGTTAAAACTGGGTGCCGCCCGCGCCATTGGCATCGACATCGATCCCCAGGCCATTCAGGCCAGCCGTGACAACGCGCAGCGTAACGGCGTTTCAGAGCGTCTTGAGCTGTATCTGCCAAAAGACCAGCCAGCCGATCTGCTGGCCGATGTGGTGGTGGCGAACATTCTCGCTGGCCCGCTGCGTGAACTGGCACCGTTAATCAGCGACCTGCCAAAATCCGGCGGCTATCTGGGCCTGTCAGGCGTACTGGCAACTCAAGCCGCCAGCGTAGCCGAAGCCTATCAGGATAAATTCAATCTCGACCCGGTGGCCGAGCGTGAAGAATGGTGCCGCATCACCGGCCAACGCAACTAGTTACATTTTCCCCGCTTGCCAAAAACCATCGGAAATTTAAACAGTTCCGATGGTTTTTTCTTTTCCTAAGAATCCGCCAGTTTATCCCGACACTTGCTGGGCGTATTCTCCTGCTCGGAGTGAAGGTGGCCCGCAGCATACGAGCCGCCCACCCAGGATAATTGGTATTTTCATTGGACAAGGATTAGGAAATGAAAGGAAAAATGTTGCTGGCTACCCTGTTGGCCGCCAGCTTCTCGATCGGGGCCGCAGAACATGCTCATTGGGGTTATGAAGGCCAGGAAGACCCGGCGCATTGGGGTAAGCTTTCACCCGATTTTTCACTGTGTGAAACCGGTAAAAACCAGTCCCCGGTCAACATCCAGGGCGCGCTGAAAACCCAGCACGGCAAGCTTGAGCTGGCTTTCCAGCCGGGCAAACAGCAAATCGTCAACAACGGGCACACCATTCAAGTCAACGTCAGCGAAGGCAACACCCTGCGCTTGGATAACGACACCTTCACGCTACAGCAGTTCCATTTCCACGCCCCGAGCGAAAACGAGATCGACGGCAAGCAGTTCCCCCTGGAAGCACACTTTGTCTACAAGGACAAAGACGGTGCCCTGGCGGTGCTGGCCCTGATGTTCCAGCAAGGTAAAGCCAATCCGCAACTGGCGCAGGCCTGGCAACAAATGCCTGCCGCTGTCGATCAGACCGCCGTGCTGAACAAACCGCTGGATATCAAAGCGCTGCTGCCGAAACAGTTTAACTTTTACCGCTTCAGCGGTTCGCTGACGACGCCACCCTGTTCTGAAGGGGTCAGCTGGTTGGTGCTAGATCAGCCTGTAAGCGCTTCTGCCGAACAAATCAGTCAATTCCACTCGGTAGTCCACCATAACAACAATCGCCCAGTACAGCCGCTGAACGGCCGCGTCATCGTCGATTGATTTTTGCCAGCGACAACTGCCGCTGCCCCTCACTGGGGCGGCGGTAATTCCCAGCACCATTCTTGCCGGTTTGTCAAAGTATTAAGCTGAGAATGTTACAAATAACCTGATGTTACGATCTGTTATTACCGGCACGTAAAGATAAAATCCTGTCGTTAGTGGAATATTTTAGCGCACGAAAATTAAGCGCACTCATCCAACACATTGTTAAATAAACATAATATTTTCATCAAGGGTGCATAAGCGCACTTTTATTGCCCAATAACTGTCGATTGGTCAAAGTTTGGCCTTTCATCTGAATGAAAAAATGCGTAATATACGCGCCCTTGCGGACACAGTATGGTCAGTCTTTGTCTATGCGCATTGGACACCACCAGTTAACAAATTGCCTGATTGCGGCCCCGATGGCCGGCATCACAGATCGCCCATTCAGAACCTTATGTCATGCAATGGGTGCTGGGATGGCTGTATCCGAAATGCTCTCCTCCAACCCGGAGGTGTGGCGCACGGATAAGTCACGTCTGCGTATGGTACATAGCGATGAACCAGGGATCCGTTCCGTGCAAATAGCCGGATGTGATCCTGATGATATGGCCGCCGCGGCGCGCATTAATGTGGCCAGCGGTGCACAGATCATCGACATCAATATGGGGTGCCCAGCCAAGAAAGTGAACCGGAAGCTTGCAGGGTCTGCGTTACTGCAGTACCCGGATCTGGTTAGACAGATCCTCCTCGCGGTGGTTAACGCGGTGGATGTGCCGGTAACACTTAAGATCCGAACCGGCTGGGAACCAGAGAACCGTAACTGTGTAGAAATTGCCCAACTGGCCGAAGATTGTGGTATACAGGCCCTGACGATTCATGGCCGAACCCGTGCCTGCCTGTTCAACGGCAACGCGGAGTACGACAGCATTCGGGCAGTTAAGCAGAATGTCTCCATTCCGATTATCGCGAATGGCGACATTACTGACCCGCATAAAGCCAGAGCAGTGCTCGACTACACTGGGGCTGATGCCCTAATGATAGGCCGTGCTGCTCAGGGGAGACCCTGGATCTTCCGGGAAATCCAGCATTATCTGGACACTGGGGAGCTGCTGCCACCGATGCCACTTGGCGAAGTGAAGCGCTTGTTAATAGGGCATATTCGGGAATTGCACGGCTTTTACGGCCAAGGCAAGGGATTCCGGATTGCTCGAAAGCACGTCTCTTGGTACTTACAGGAGCATGCCCCTAATGACCAGTTTCGGCGCACATTCAACGCCATAGAGGATGCCAGCGAACAGCTGGAGGCGTTGGAGGCATATTTCGAAAATCTTGCGTAACAAAAAAGAGCTGACAGAACTATGTTCGAACAACGCGTAAATTCTGACGTACTGACCGTTTCAACCGTGAACTCACAGGACCAAGTGACTCAAAAGCCTCTGCGTGACTCGGTTAAGCAAGCACTGAAGAACTATTTTGCTCAACTGAACGGTCAAGACGTTAACGATCTGTATGAGCTGGTACTGGCTGAAGTTGAACAGCCACTGTTGGACATGGTGATGCAGTACACCCGTGGCAACCAGACCCGTGCTGCCCTGATGATGGGGATCAACCGCGGTACACTGCGTAAGAAATTGAAAAAATACGGCATGAACTGATACTAGTCAGTTAACGTATTGAAAAAAGGCGCTTTTACCTCATGGGTCAAGCGCCTTTTTCTTTTATCATACTGGCCTGTCAGAAACGCCAGGTGGCCGAAAGGTTGCCCGCTACCGAGTCATAACCAGAACGGAACAGCTCGCTCTCTACTCCCAAGCCCAGCTCCACATCCCTGTTGATTTGATAACGAACCCCGGCTTTCACCCCCATGGAGTCACGCCCAGTCACCTGATTCTTGTTGCTGAAGCTCGCCGCGCGGTAGTTGGCGAAAGAGGCTTCTTGCGATACGTCGCTATCCAGCAACTCATGATCCCAGGTAAGTTGCAGATCGGCAGCAATAGCAGCGCCCGAAGAGAGCGGTAGATCCCAACTGCTGTTGACCCCAATGCTGGAGCGCAGAGAATCAAAAGTGCTCGAACCTAGCGCCAGGCGGCTACTGTCGCTGCCCGTTTCCGTTACGCTTGGGCGATGCAGGGTAGTGTAATTCAGTGCGGCCACCGGGCCAGCGCTCCATTGATCATTCAGCGCCCAGCGGTAGCCGCCACCAGCAGCAACAGAACCCGCCAGGCCGGTCCAACTGGCATGTTGGCTCGCCTGATAAGTTTCGACGCTGATGCTGCGATCCAAACGGCTATCTTCAATGCCAAACCGACCATTGCCGAATAAATACATCCCCGCTTGCCGATCGGCGGCATAACGAGCCTGGATGCCCAGATCGAAAGCCGTGGTTTTACCGGTGGCGTTTTCTGGTGCTTTTACCGTTACCGATTGCCCACTGACCGCACCATGGAAGCCATAAACCCAGTCGCTATTCTGTTCGCTGCGCTTTTCAGCACCAAAGATTATGCCGTAGCTGCTGGCATCATAGCCAACCCGATCGCCTTGACGCTGCTGCCAAAAACCGCCACCAAAGGGTATGGCAAAACTATGCCATTCGCCTGCAACCTGCTGCTCTGGCGTGGTGGGATGAGAGCCACTGACAATCCGCGTAATCTGCTGTTCACGATGAAGAGAACTGGCGAACATCGCACTGTACGCAGCAGGAGAGAGCTGCGGCAAAGCGCTGCTGATGCTCCCACCGTCAGCGGCAGAAAAGTCCAGAGTACGGTACAGCGGCTGGATGTCTGCACCTGCGACCGACACAATGTGGTCCAGCGCCTGGCCGACCTGCCGCGCATTGTTGTCCTGCGCATATTGGCTGTAGGCGTTGTCAGCACGCAGCATCGCGAGTTGCCAACGATCCTCACCCTCTGGCGTTGCCTGCAAGGCCAGCGTAGGCGAGCTGAGTAAACAGTTCACCGTGCGGAATTCTCCGCTCTGCGAGGTGGCTTTCAACATCTCGCCCGAATCCAGCCGCCAGTCTGTTGCATACCAGTCTGGCTGCGGTGCGAACGTCAGTTGACCGTTGAATTCAGCATGGCCATTGACCACCAAGGTATCGTGTCCACCACGGCCATCAACCTCCAACAGCAACTGTCCATTCTCGCCCTGTTGATAGAGGCCGGTGACCTCGATTTTCCCTAACGAATTACCTGGCGCAAGGATACCGTCATTCACAAAGCGGCCCGCCGGGTTCAAGGTATAATCGCTGTTGCCAGCCAGCGTGGAGCCTGGTGCGATAGACATGCTGTAAATCTGGTGGTGACCATTAAGCGAAGTGATCCCCCCGCGAGTGCTCAGCGCCAGATTGTCGATACCTTCAATATTTCCCCGGTAGTTGAACCGGAAATTGGGGTCTGCCTGATCGGTTGCCTGCCCTTGCAAATTGGCCAGGCGCCCAAAGGTAAACTGGGTCAGGCGCTGCTGGCCATGCTCATCCAACTGGTTATAATCCGAGTAGATATTCCCTTCCAGCTGGGCACCATTTAATAGATTGATATTGTTGACCAGCGCGTTTGGCGAGATATAAATCGCCGCACCTTTAGCGGCAACCCGGCCGCTAATATCCGCATTATTGACCAGCGCCCCCTGTAGCTCCGGCAATAATGTTGCAACCTGTCCACCAACATAATGTATCCAGGATCCCCGGTAATCCACATCGTTGCCCAGCAGGTTATTGCCAAAATCAAAACTGAGGGCAACGCCATTTGCGCCTAGCGCTTGGACATCGCCTCGCTGAATAAGATTATGGTTCTTGCCATAAGCAAACATCACGCCGCGGCCATTGACCCCGTCTGCGTATACGCGAGTGCCAGGCTCAACGTTCAGCGTGTTGTTTTGCCCATCGATACGAATACCAGCCCCACCGGCGCCCAGTGTTAACAGATCCGCTTGCTGGAAGATGTGGTTATTACTGCCGTAAACATGCAAGCCAACGCCCAATGTCGCGGTATTATACTGCCCCGTGATGTAGCCATCGCCCTGCTTGTTACGTAAAAAGTAACCCTGTCGATTAACCAGCGTCTGCCCATCACCATAGAGCGAAAAACCGAAGAAATTACGCCGATCGATCTGATAATCCATGTCCTGCAATAACGCTAACTCGGCTTCCATAAACGTGGTGTAGTTGCGGTAATTCTGGTGGCTCATCATGCTGTTTTTCAGCTCGATATGGCTCATATAGTTATCGTCAACCGAGCCATCGTCAGCCAACATTCTTACCGGAACACCAGGCATGGCGCCCGCCAGCACTTCATCCACGTGTTTACCCGCGAAATACCCCTTATCAAGGCGCACATCAAAACCTTGCGGATCCCATGCGTTATTACACCCCTCACACAGTATGACCTGACCGGGGCGTGCCGGATTTCCATTGTCATCACGCAGATGCTCAGTCCAGGAACCAAAAGGCATATCGGTGTCAAAAGCGGGGGTAAATGTCCCTTCCCCAGCCCAATCGGTGGCCATATTAGAAATACCCAACCCATGAGCCAATTCATGAACGGCAACACTGACCAGATCCGTTTTTCCGGAGCGGGGTAATTGCGCTGGGACATAGGGAATACTATCAAAATCCATTTTTCCCATGATAAATTGGCCATGAGAACCGAAGGTTAGCTCGCCAGTATCAATACCGTTCAAAGCCCCCTGCAATTGGGTAATGCTGATTACACCATCGGTTACCGATTCGCTGGAGCCTGCAGCGTTCACCTCATCAAAAGTGCCTACGTTGATGATGGCAGGCAATTGATCGGGTCTGGGGGTAATAATTTCAGCCCAGTACCGCATCGCATCCAGTATTTTTTCTTTCTGTTGGTTATTCAGATCCCAGGTTGACTCAATTGGCTGCGGATAATTCGGCATAAAAGGGCCATCACCCACATCAAAGAAACGTACCTGGAAGACGGCAACATTATTCGTGTTATAAACCAGGTAACTGTCTGCGGCGTAGCTAGGGTGACTGGCGAAAAAACCGGTTAACGCCGCCGTGATGAAAAGCTTTTTCAAATCAACCATCCTTGTATGCAAAGAAAGGAACCATTTCCTTCCAGTATAGAAGGACATACCTCGTTTAAACAAAGAATCAACATAACTAACAGGAAATACCCAAATAGCCCTCGGATAACCCTTTGTGGACGTACCACCCACCCACTCTCACACCCACGTTTTGTGTGGTATAATCACGAATACGAGAGCCCCCTTCGCTGGCGAGCAGCCGTCCTTCCGAAGGCTAATAGCAATGCGAACCGCCCTTCGAATGTAAAGGTTTAGTCAACGGCTAAACGATCGTCATGACTGGGTGTCAGAGTATGGTATCGCTATTGAGTCGCTTCTTTATGCGCTACAGGTTTCTACCCCATTTCGCATACAGAGTTAATATGAAGCGTCCACAAACTTTTAAACGTGCATTACTGCACCCTCGCTACTGGCTGACCTGGTTTGGTCTGGCGGTCCTGTTCCTGCTGGTTCAACTGCCCTATCCCGTGCTGCACAAGCTCGGTGGCTGGATGGGCCGCACCTCTATGCGCTTTCTGAAACGCCGCGTGTCGATCACCCGCCGCAATCTTGAACTGTGCTTCCCGGAGATGGATGAAGCACTGCGCGAACGTCAAATTATCGGTAATTTCGAATCCCTCGGCATGGGTCTGCTGGAAACCGGCATGGCCTGGTTCTGGTCAGATAAACGCGTGAAGCGCTGGTTCAACGTGAGCGGCATCAACCACCTGAAACAGGCCCAGCAAAATGGCCGTGGCGTGCTGGTGATTGGGGTGCATTTCATGTCGCTGGAGTTGGGCGGCCGGGCGATGGGCCTGTGTCAGCCGATGATGGCCATGTATCGCCCACACAACAACAAGGCGATGGAATGGGCACAGACCAAAGGCCGCATGCGCTCCAACAAAGCCATGCTGGATCGCAAAGATCTGCGCGGCATGGTGCAAGCCCTGAAGCGCGGCGAAGCCGTATGGTTTGCTCCGGATCAGGATTACGGCCCACGTGGCAGCGTGTTTGCCCCGCTGTTTGCCGTTGATCAGGCCGCCACCACCAGTGGGACCTTTATGCTGGCCCGCATGGCCAAACCGGCGCTGGTACCGGTCGTGCTGATCCGTCGCCCGAAAGGCTGTGGCTACGATCTGCTGATCCAACCGGCGTTAGAAGACTACCCAATCGACGATGAAGTGGCCGCCGCCGCCTACATGAATAAAGTAGTAGAAAAAGAAATCATGCGCGCTCCAGAGCAATATCTGTGGCTGCACCGCCGCTTCAAAACGCGCCCTACGGGTTCGCCTTCACTGTATTAAACCCGCTTTCTGGCAGGTGATGTTGATCAGCCGAGAGCGGCAATCCCCCTCACCCCACCCCTCTCCCTGTACAGACCGAGGACATCATGAACACTTGTTCGGGGACATGGTAGACACTTACAACATAGGTATGAGTACTTCTGAGTGGAGCTGCTTATGCCGTGGAATGAGAGATCTGCCATGTCATTACGTA